>NZ_CP021647.1:127500-727500 GCF_002208135.1 Pseudoalteromonas piscicida | reverse complement strand
GCCCGTTAACGCTACTCAGTACTTTACTCACCACCTTACGTACATATTTTTTATCTTGGATGCCATCAATGAGTAACACAAATTCATCGCCCCCCATTCTGGCAACGGTGTCGCATCCTCTAATTTGCTGAGTTAGCCGGCTCGCAATCTCTCTGAGTAATAAGTCGCCATAATCGTGTCCCAATGAGTCGTTGATTTTTTTGAACTTGTTGACGTCTACAAAGACCAAAGCAAACTGGTGATTCAAGCGCTTGGCCCGTTTACAAGCCTGTACTAAGCGGTCATGAAGCAACAAGCGATTAGGTAACCCAGTTAACGCATCGTGATGGGCAAGGTGATTCATTCTTTTCGCCATCAATCTCGACTCAGTCACATCCTGAAAGACCATCACTGTGCCAAGATAGCTGCCATCTTTAGCAATAATAGGAGAGAAGGAATCTTGGATCGCAAAGGTAAGGCCAAGATGATTGGTAATGGAAGTGAGCTCAGGTAAACAAATAGTATGACCTTGTTTTAGGCAAAGCTCAGGGAATTTATTAACCGAAGCTTTGGTTTCTTCGTGATACATAGACATAACATCATCAAATCGCCGCCCGACCACTTCTTCATTTAACATCGCGAGAATGGCCTCTGTGACTGGATTAATATAAGTGATCACGCCGTTTACATCTGTACAGATCACGCCATCACCAATAGAGCTCAACGTCACTTCGAGCAATTCCTTTTCTTCTTCCAATGCCTGAGCGAGGCGATTCTCTCTGTTACTAGTATTAAAATAACAGAGGTATCCAGTAACGGTATCGGCGACTTTGATTGGTAAAGCAACAGGACTAATAACTTTGCCATTCTTTTTGGTCGTGCAATTGCCATAGCTTTGTGTAACCAGCGCTTCGATCATATTCGTTGCACCAGCCTTCCCCTCACTATTGATGTTACCGCTCACGGTGATTAAACTTTCAAGTTCTAACCCTATTACTGTACTGCCACAACCCACCAGTATGGCTTGCATTTGTTCATTGGCTTGCAAGATGACGCCATCACTGTCTAACACCATTTGTGGCACTTTAGAGCCATCATCAACTGTAACTTCTTTAGCACCTCGGGCTTGCCACCAGAGCAATGATACAAGTAAAAAAACCACAGCGCTGATGGCAATAAAAGTAACAGGCAACAATAAGAAAAGGCCCAATTTATCGGCCATAAGCATGGTTAAGGAGAGTAAAATACCAACAACTAAGAATATCCGTCTCATTGCCTAATCAAACCTAAGTGTGGTGATGATGCGTTTAGCGGTGTTTCGCACAATGGTTGCCCTTGCCACCGGCACTTCTACGCTAAAGCTGAACCCGTGAGATAAGCCAGTCAGCCGATTAGGCAGTAAGCAGGTATCAAATACAAAGTGATGTTTGCACCAATGTTTAATAACTATTGTTCACAATAACAACGAATTCAAGTTTTTATCTGATATGAAAATTAGAGGTTACTGCTGCAATAACTGAGTGTTCACATGCGTTGTAAAGCCCCTTTACAACGCAAGGTTTGGTTATTTAGCCCATACCGCAAATTCATTGCCGCTGGGCTCAATAAAGTGAAAGCGACGACCGCCAGGAAATTCAAATATAGCCTTGCTTATCTCTCCGCCCGCTTGCTCTACTTTGCTTTGCACGGCTTCCAATTCATCGCTGTATAACACCACCAATGCGCCTCCTTGTGCTTGCTTAGAACACACATCGGCTCGGAAAAAGCCGCCGTCAAGGCCTGAATTTGCAAACGCAATATAATCTGGCCCGTAAGATTCAAATTGCCAATCAAACACTTGCTCGAAGAAAGCTTGTGTTGCTACTAAGTCTTTTGCTGCTAATTCTACATAGTTTATATGGTTGTTCATTTTTTATTCCTTTTAAAATCTGTGCTTCATTTATGCAGTTATCGCCTAACAGAAAGCATTTTGTAGTCGCTTCTAAATCAATGTTAAAGTGTAGACAATTTTATTCAGCGTTTATTATTGATTGTGCGATTATTATCTCTGCTCACTACTTTAGGAACTATCACATTCATGAGTTTCATCACTTCAGCTCACGCAACAGCAGCACAAGTGCCACTGACCACTTCGCAAATGCTTGGACAAAAGCTTATGCTCGATTTTCGCTATTACTGCGGTGAAAGCAAAAAGCCAAGTGGAGATTGTAGAGCAGCGATGACAACTTTACCGCCTGAGCTGTCCGAATTGATTAGTAAATACGACATCGGCGGCGCTATTTTGTTTGCCGAAAATGTGCAAAACACCGCGCAAATCGTTAGCCTCACCAATGCTCTGCAACATGCGGCACGGCAAAGTAAGAGTCAACTTCCTTTATTTATTGCAATCGATCAAGAAGGTGGCCGTGTTGCGCGAATAAATCGTGAACAAGCAACGTCATTTACCGGCAATATGAGTATTGGGGCAACCTATCCAAAACAGGGCGATACTTACGCAACCAAAGTGGCAAGCGCAATTGGAAAAGAGCTAAATAGCTTAGGGATCAACGTAAACTTCGCCCCAACGGTAGATGTGAACAGCAACCCGAACAATCCAGTGATCAATGTGCGTTCATTCTCGGAAAATCCCAAAGTGGTCGCCAAGTTAGGTCTTGCTCAGGTAAAAGCATTTGAGGCCGCAGATGTTCTATCTGCGCTGAAGCATTTTCCTGGCCACGGTGATACACATGTTGATAGCCACACAGGATTGCCTCGTGTTGATCACGACCGCGACAAAATTAATCAGCAAGATTTATTGCCCTTTGCCGAGATAATCAAAGCATCGCCTCCTGGCATGATAATGACCGCCCATATTCAATATCCTGCGCTCGATAACAGTAAAGTCGTAAACTCTCAAGGTGAGAGCATGATAAGGCCTGCGACTATGTCCTATCAGATCATGACGCAACTACTCAGACACGAGTTGGGATACCGAGGCGTAACGGTCACCGATGCGCTAGATATGGCCGGGATCAGCGATTTTTTTAATCCAGTCGATGCGACGATTGAAACGTTCAATGCCGGAGTGGATATCGCGCTAATGCCTATTGCTATTCGCAATCGTACAGACATCAAACGCTTTGAGCAGTATATGGCTCAGTTAACTGAAGCACTTGATAAGAATAAACTAGATAAAGCGCAACTCAGTGATTCTATGACGCGTATCGCTAAGCTTAAGACAAAACTGCCGCAATCAAGCGCTTCTTTGGCCATTGCCAATTCAACGCTGGGCAATCCGAGCCATCGTCGCTTAGAAGCAGAGCTTGCACTAGCGGCTATCACCGAAGTAAAAAACGATGGTGTATTGCCGCTCAGAGATAACACACAAGTTATCCACCTTATCATGCCAGATAGGCAAAAATGTTTTGCACTCGAGCAAGCACTACAAACATTCAGCAATAACTCGCTTATACTCTCTTGCACAAGCCTACAAGCCTACGATCCAAACATTGCGCATGATGCAATTAAACAGGCCGACGTCATAATCGCCGCACATGCCTCACCACCGCAAAGTGCGGTCGAGATTGGTGGCATGGACGATGTGAAAAAGTTACGAGTGCATGGCGTTGCACGTAATGCGCAACCTGAAGCGCTGAAAGCGTTACTGCAATACGGTCAACAGCAGGGTAAAAAGCAATTATTTATCAGCCTAAGAGCACCATACGAAATTAGTACCTTTAGTCCTTTTAGTAACGCAGTGTTAGCAAGTTACGCCTATAATGTAGACATAAATCATGATACAAAAGTGGCAGGGCCTGCCTACACGGCGCTAGCCAAGGTGATTTTAGGAATAGCAAAAGCGGAAGGTTCACTGCCTGTTACAGTAAACCACTAATTGGAGGAATCTATGGATCCCAGTGCTTCGTTAAGTGCACCACATGCAATTAGAAAAATGATCAAAGATGGTGATTATACGGGCCCTACTAAAGGGTTCGTGCCTGGGTTCACACAATGTAATGTGATTATTTTGCCACAAAGCGAAGCATATTCGTTCTTTCGCTTTTGTGAGAGTAATCAATCTGTTTGCAAACTTATTATTCCACCTAGTGAGCCGGGTAATTTCAACTTTGAAGCTTTGGGTAAAGATATAGACATTCGCTACCACCTCCCCAAGTATCAGATGTTAAAACATGGCCAGCTCGTCCAAGAGTGTCACAATATTGAGGAGCACTGGCGCGACGACTTAGTTACCTTTGCTTTTGCCAGTTACCTTTCTTTTGATAACTTACTCGCGCAGTATGGAATAAACCCGCCATCGGCGAACCCAACCACGCCTTTACCACTCTACATCAGTAACTTGCCTTGCAACTCAGTAGATAAGTACGAGGCGAATCAAATACTGGCGATGCGCCCATTAACAAAGCAAAACCTTATTAATGCAATTCAAGCGGCCACACTCAGCCGACTCCCCTATGCGTTACCACTTCATTTTGGTGAGCCAAATGAGGTCGGGATAAAAGATCTCAGCAAGCCTAATTTTGGCGATCCACTGACTTGTAAAGAGGGACAGTTGCCGGTTTTTTGGAGTTCCAGTCTGACTGCCCAGTTAGCCATCGCAAAAGCTGCACCAGAGTTTTGCATTATGAATAGTCCACACCATTTATTGGTGACAGATAGACAAGATTTAGAGCTTGCAGTAACAAAGTAGGAAATAAACATGTTATTAAATTGCGATTTGGGTGAGAGCTTTGGCGCTTGGAAAATGGGGTTAGACGAATACGTAATGCCACATATCGATATGGCCAACGTCGCTTGCGGCTTTCACGCAGGAGATCCTGATGTACTCGCGCAGACACTACAACTGGTCAACACACACCAAGTGACGCTTGGTGCACATCCAAGTTATCCAGACCGCCAAGGGTTTGGCCGCCGCTCAATGCAGCTCTCAGAGCAAGAGATCATCAACACCTTACATTACCAAATTGCCGCAATTGACGGGATGGCAAAGGTGCAAGGCTTGACGCTAAGTTATGTAAAACCACACGGTGCACTTTATAACGATATGATGAAGTCACAAACGTTGTTAAGCTGTGTTATCAAGGCCATTTCACACTACCCAAGTGAGCTAAAGTTGATGGTGTTAGCCACTGCGCAACAAGCAAAACATCAACAACTCGCTGACGACTATAATGTATCACTGATTTTTGAAGCCTTTGCCGATAGGTTGTACACCGATGAAGGCTTACTGACTGCCCGCTCTGAAGCGGGCGCAGTACACGACAAGTCAGCGCTACTTGCGCAAGTTAAGCAATTACATCAGCAAGGCAGTGTCACGACAGCAAGTGGAAAATCACTTACCTTACGCGCCGACACCTTATGCGTTCACGGTGATAACGAGGCGAGCATTGCCTTAATCGAAGAAATAAGAAACGTGATAAATCAATAATTTGTGATAGTCTGGCCGTACATGTTTAATAAGTGAAAGTTAACAAAGCGAAAGGACTTTACATGCAGCTCACAACAGCAAGACTTACCTTAAGACCCATACTTAATACAGATTGGCCGCTTTGGTTAGAACTTCATCAACAACCAGATGTCATGCGTTTCGTCGGTGAAATTACCGATGAAGCTACGCTGCGTGAAAAGTTTAACCATGGTTTAAGCGCCGGACTTGGGCAGTGGTACAAAGAAGATAACACTTGGCTCACCTTAGTGATTGAAGAAACGGCCACAGCGACCCCAATCGGGCTACACGGATTTTTAAGTATGTGGACACCGTTTCAACAGGCTGAGTTAGGCTTCATGCTTTCCCCCGAATTTCAAGGAAAGGGTTACGCCTTTGAAGCTTCTAGAGCCGTCATTGACTTTGCCTTGCGCGAATGTAATTACCACAAGCTCATCGCCACCGTTACCCAAGGAAATCATGCCTCTCACCATTTACTCAAAAAACTAGGGTTTGACCTTGAAGGCACGCTAAAACATAACTTCCAAATTAACGGCGAGTGGGTAAATGACGAGAAGTTTGGGTTGCTTAAGTAACCTGAGCTTCGGATAATTAATGCCTTTCTATCAGCCAGTTTTAGCGCTAACTGCGTTGAATTCACTTCCAATAGCCAGCTATTGGTGCGCAAATTTGCCTTGCCTACAAGGATGTAGGTACCTGGGCGGTAGCAGGACGCGAGAGCGGAGTTATCCCTAAAACTCTCTGGCTAGATAAGAAGATAGTTTAAGGTGATTAAAAAACAATGAGTTAGCTCATTCCTTATCCAAACCTCAGGTTAAGTAATAGCAGAGCTGTACTCACCAAATGAGGGCGGATCATTTGTTTTTAAAAACGCTAGATCTCCCTCATTCTAACCACTCACGATAGCTATAACATGGGTAACACTCACGCTTCTTAGTAAGTTAATCACTATTGCGCTCAGAAGGCAGATCACTCATATATTCCACAAATTCAATTTCGTATCCGGCTGGATCAATAAAGTAAACGTTTTTGCGATGCGGGTGCTGCACCCCAACTTTATCGACTGCATAACCCGCTTCGGTTAGCCTGTTGACGACACGCTCGATATTTTGAACCACATAAGCAAAATGTGCCAAGCCAACTTGGTGACCTTCAAGTGCTCTGTTTTGACCCTCACCGTGATCGCTAAACGCTATATAATGATAGTCATCACCAAAGTGCAGCCATGTTCGTGCTTTGCCGTACCACTCGCCTTGCCCTTTGCTTCTAACTTTCCAGTGAGGAAATGCGGCGCGATAAAAGTGAAGCACTTCTTCTAGGTCGCTAACTACTAAATTGACGTGTTCTAAGTACATATCATCCTCTTCTTTATAAGTTCCGCTAACTGGTGATAACGATAAAACCGCAAGCTAAGTTGAGGTAAAGCCCTTTTTTATGGATTTTTAATTTGTTCACCGCAAAGAGTTGATTAACCTGCAATATGGCGCATAGTGGAAATGATAATTAGAAACAGGATGAGTCATGAAATACTTTCTAGCAGCCGTCGCCATTGCAAGCTCAGCTTGCGCAGTGCAAGCCGCATCGCTTCAGCCAACCGATATATTTAATCTTGAATATGCTAATCAAATTGACATCACCAATGGCGGTGACAAAGTCTTCTTCGTGCGAAACCGCATGGATATCAAAAGTGATAGAAAAGTCGGTAATATCTGGTCTGTCGACCTTGCTACCAACGCAATGCAGCCAGTTACCTCTGGACTGCACATGGATTATTCTCCTGTGCTGTCGCCTAGTAATGATCGTATCGCTTTTGTTTCTACTCGCGACGGTAGCAGCCAAATTTATGTGAAATGGTTGGCAACTGGTGCCATTGCCAAGATCAGCAATTTAGCCCACGGACCATCAGGACTACATTGGTTCCCAGATGGTAAAAGCTTATACTTTAGCCAGTTTGTTCCCAGCCAAAAGGCACCACCGGTATCTGTTGCAGGGAAACCCAAGGGAGCAGAATGGGCAAAGCCCCCCGTATTTATCGATGAGGTATATTATCGCGCCGACGGTGCTGGTTATACCGAAGCGGGCTTTAATCATATTTTCAAAATTGACGCCAACGGTGGCAACGCAAAACAATTAACCTCAGGCGACTTTGATCATGGCGGCGAACTGAGTTTTGCTGATGACGGAAAGACACTCTATTTTTCGGCTAATCGCCACAAGGATAATCAGTTAAACCCAACCAACAGCGAAGTCTATAAGCTAGACCTAAACTCGCTTGAAATCACAGCAGTAACTGACCGTGTAGGCCCAGATAATCACCCAGAGGTGTCACCTAATGGCCGTTATCTGGCCTACCTTGGTTATGATGATAAAAAAACCAATTACGAGAATAGCCTACTCTATGTCAAAGATCTCAAATCAGGCGAGACTCAAACCTATGCAGCCGATTTAGATAGAAGCCTTTCTTCTGTTACTTGGGCCGCCAATAGCCGTGGCGTCTATGTAAGTTACGACAGTGAAGGGAAAACCACTCTCGGTTATCAGCCGTTAAAAGGGCGTTTTGAGCAGATAACGGATGCCATTGGTAGTGTTAGTTTTGGTCGCCCCTATTCAGGTGGAGACTACGCCATCAGCGACCGTGGATTAGTGGCTTTTACCCTCGCAGATACCCAGCGTCCTGCCGATGTTGCGATTGTGAAACGCGGCGAGCCAAGACCAATTACAAAGCTTAACGAAGATGCCCTTGGCGATAAAACACTGGCAAAAGTTGAAGAAGTTTGGCTAAAGTCGAAACATGATCAATTGCCAATTCAAGCTTGGGTCGCCTACCCTCCTGGGTTCGATAAATCTAAAAAGTACCCACTCGTGCTTGAGATCCACGGTGGCCCCGTTGCAAACTACGGCCCACATTTTAGCGCCGAAGTACAACTTTTCGCTGCCCAAGGCAACGTGGTACTTTACATGAACCCACGAGGCAGCGACTCCTACGGCAAAGAGTTTGCCCAAACCATCCATCACAACTACCCAAGCCATGACTTTGATGACCTAATGACAGGTGTGGATCATCTGATCGGTGAAGGCTATATAGACAAAGACCGCTTGTTTGTTACGGGCGGTTCAGGTGGTGGCGTACTCACCGCGTGGACGGTCGGTCACACGGATAGATTCGCAGCAGCGGTCGTAGCAAAACCGGTGATCAACTGGTATAGCTTTGTATTAACAGCAGATTTCTATCCATTTTTTGCGGATTACTGGTTCCCAGGAAAACCATGGGAGCACATGGAACATTATATGAAACGCTCGCCCATTAGCTATGTGGGGAATGTAAAAACCCCAACCATGCTACTGACAGGTGAAGCGGATTATCGTACGCCAATCTCAGAAACTGAGCAGTATTATCAAGCGCTTAAGCTACAAGGTGTAGAAACAGCTATGGTCAGAATTCCAGATGCCTCACACGGAATAACCAAAAGACCATCCAACCTGCTAAACAAAGTGGCTTATATTCAGTGGTGGTTCGACAAACACGATCCGAAGAAATAAACGGGATCCCAACCAAGCCGAGGCAGTCTTGCCTCGGTTTATTTACTCGTTATTGTTAAAGAAAATCCACAAAAATAGGGAATTCAATATGGATTATGTCTCTCTCAATCGTGCGGCATGGGAAGAACGAGCCAAGGCACATTTTGACTCTGAGTTTTATGACGTCAATCGCTTTTTGCAAGGTACCTCTTCCCTCAATCCCATTGAATGTGAGCTACTTGGTGATGTATCAGGCAAGAGTCTGCTTCACCTACAATGTCACTTCGGCTTAGATAGCCTATCATTCGCAAGGTTGGGGGCTAAGGTAACTGGTGTCGACTTTTCGACAGAAGCCATTACCCGAGCAAATACATTGGCTCAACAAACTGGACTTGATACCAGTTTTATCTGTCAGGATATCGCGCAATTTGGGCTTGAGAATACCACGCAATTCGACATTGTCTTTGCATCCTATGGCACCATTTGCTGGTTACAAGATTTATCTCAGTGGGCTGCCACTATTGCCTGCGCATTGAAATCTGGCGGTCAGTTTTGTTTCGTGGAGTTTCACCCAAGTATTGATCTTCATTTAGGCTACCCTTACTTCCCACAAACTCAGCCTGATATTAGCGAGGAATCAACCTATACCGAAAACCATCAAGATAGCAAACAAACCATTGCGACTTGGCCGCACTCAATCGCCGAAGTGATGCAGTCATTAATACACGCTGGTCTTACAATCACTCACTTTGATGAGCACCCTTTTAGTCCATATAACTGCTTTGAAGGTTTAGAGGCGGTGTCTGGACACGGCTTTCAGTTATTGAATAAAGGGCATCAAGTGCCATTGCTATTTTCAATATTGGCGAGTAAAGCGGGGACTACATTTTAAAAATGTTAAGAAGCCAAAACCTAAATGCGCGCAACAAGCAGAGTTATGATAAATAAATGCTTACACTTAAAGAAATAAATGTAAACTCAGTGCGTGAATTGACCAATATATAAGGAAATAATATGAAGGTAATTACATTACTGTTTTTTATTTTACTTTTTAACTCCAACAGCAGTAGCGCAAGTTCAAATGAGGCATCAACTAGTTCAAGAGACTTCTACGAGTCTCTCATTTGTGATAACTGTGGTTATAGTGAGGCAAGAAGTATCGCATCAAGATCTAAATACGTCCCTACCATGCAATGCGTCGTCGGTAGTTCTGGTGGACCAGAAGATGAAGCTTGCTATTCAGCTGCCAACAAATTAGTGGTTTATGACATCGCACGAGAAAGCGCATATGGCTTTTATATTAGGCATAAAAATCAAGGCGGTATATCCCTAGATCTAACTATTGAAATCGCCGATATGCAACAGATCCCCGCTGATGTGATAACGCTTCATAAAAATATCGTCAATGGCTACAAAGTGATGACGAATGTCACTCGTAGTTTAAGGCAGGACTTTAGTTTTGATTCTTTAGTTTCTGGCTCTACCCAGTCAAGTCCATCGCTCAACAGTCGAGCTACATCGGCCAATACGTTAGCCACAGACTGTAGTAATAGCCCAGAGACGAAGGCTATGGATTTAGCTCATAATCTTTTAGCAAGAGGTAAATTAGGAATTGAAGCTAATAATAGGGCGGATCGTGATAGCAATTATAAAGGCTCATTCCAAGATATAAGGATAACAGGTGCCAACTTTCAAGCCGCTATCTACTCTGTTGGGATCGATGGTACTGTGGAGTATTTTGATACAACCAAGCAGATTGTTACCGACTTTACCGTTCACTCAAAATACTTTGGTACAGATATGCAAAATCAAGTCGTATTCGATTTAAAAATGCTTGATGGCACCGTGGATGCTGAGGTCAATGCTCCAAGAACTGTAATTGGAGGTGTGAGCTTGCTTGATATTCAGAGGAGTGGCAGTAGCGTCGGAACAATAAAGGCGAGTCAAATATCTAAGTGTTTAGCCGACGCGATAGATAAAACATTTCCTAAAACGGTAAGTAGCTCTGGTAGTATAGGCGGTGGAAGTAGTTCAAGTCCAAATTGGGGAAATATTCCGCTGAGTCAAGGCCATGGTAATACCGGTGGTGGTGATAGTTGTGCACACACTTACCACAATTTAAATGGAGAGCCGATGTTTTCGTTTTTAGGCCCCTGCCCTTAGCTTCGCTCTTTATGGCTCTAAGGAGGTTTGCGTATCACCCCCCTTGACTCAGATAGCAATCAATCCACAATCTAACAAGTTATTCCCCCCCTTTAGCGAGATATCAGGCATCATGTGCCATTGCTATTTTCAATATTGGCGAATAAAGCGGAGTAGAACTCACTACTCCGCCATATATTTTTTCATATCCAATACAATCACGAGACTTTTTTTGCACAACCCTTGCGCACCTAGCTAACTACCAAAACTCAATATGATCTTACAAGCTTTCTGTTTTAAGTTAATTATTGCAAAAGACTAAATTAAAGTTTTACTTCAAAAATATTCCCGCTATAGAAAATAAATATAACACTTTGATAAATATTATTTTTTATCGATTTATTTTTCCGAACATACCAATTTGTTTTTCTGGATTTTCTCTTTTTAATTTGTGAACTAAAGTTTAACACGCAGTTTGAGACACACTTTAATTACGAGGGAAAACCCCATGAATAGAAAATCTAGAACGATGTTGTCTGCCGTAGCGCTCGCAGTAACAACAACGCTATCAGCCCCGAGCTTTGCTGCAATGAGCGAAGCAAAAACCAACCAATTTTGGTGGCCAGAACAACTAAACCTAAGCCCATTAAGACAACACAGTCCAGAATCCAACCCTTACGGCGCAAATTTTGATTATGCCGCTGAATTTAGCAAACTAGATCTCAAGCAAGTCAAAAAAGACATTGAGCAAACACTCACCGATTCACAAGACTGGTGGCCTGCCGACTGGGGACATTATGGTCCGTTTATGATCCGTATGGCATGGCATAGCGCCGGGGTCTATCGTGTACACGATGGCCGTGGTGGCTCGGCAGGTGGCCAACAACGTTTCGATCCGTTAAACAGCTGGCCTGATAACGCGAACTTAGACAAAGCAAGACGATTATTATGGCCGATTAAACAAAAGTACGGTCGTAGCCTATCGTGGGCAGACTTAATGGTCTTAGCGGGCAATGTTGCGCTCGAGTCAATGGGCTTTAAGACCTTTGGTTTCGCCGGTGGCCGTCAAGACGATTGGGAACCTGATTTAGTTTATTGGGGTCCAGAAGATGCTTTCTTAAAAGACGAGCGTCGTGACAAAAAGGGCAAACTAAAGGGCCCATTGGCAGCAGTTGAAATGGGACTTATTTATGTCAACCCTGAAGGTCCACACGGTAAACCAGATCCATTACTTGCCGCAAAAGATATTCGCATGTCATTTGGTCGCATGGCCATGAACGACGAAGAAGTGGTCGCACTTATCGCGGGTGGTCACACCTTTGGTAAAGCACATGGCGCGAAAAAGCCATCTGATTGTGTGGGTAAAGAACCAGCCGCTGCAGAGATTGAAGCGCAGGGCCTAGGCTGGAAAAATAAATGCGGCACGGGTAAAGGTGCAGACACCACAACAAGCGGTTTAGAAGGGGCTTGGACGGTCACACCAACTCAATGGTCAACCAATTATCTCGACAACCTAATGAACTTCAACTGGGTAATGACAAAAAGCCCAGCAGGCGCGACCCAATGGATCCCTGACAACAAAGCTGCGGCAAACCTAGTGCCAGACGCCCACATTGAAGGTAAACGCCACGCACCAATAATGTTCACCACGGATTTGGCATTAAAATTTGACCCTGAATATCGTAAGGTCATTGAACGCTTCCGCAAAGATCCAAAGCAATATGAGTTGGCGTTCGCGAAAGCTTGGTTCAAATTGACCCACCGTGATATGGGTCCAAGAGCCCGTTATGTAGGTTCAGAAGTACCGAGCGAAGTACTGACTTGGCAAGATCCAATTCCAAAAGCGGATTATAAGATGATTGATAACAAGGACATAAACGCCCTGAAAAAATCAATCTTGAACTCAGGTCTAACAAAGCAAGAACTGATCAGAACGGCATGGTCGGCAGCATCTAGCCACCGTGTTACTGATATGCGTGGTGGTGCAAACGGTGGCCGTTTACGCCTTGAGCCTCAGATAAGTTGGGAGATAAACAACCCTGACGAAGTAAACAAAGTGCTAGCTACATTGACGGACATTCAAACCCGCTTTAATAAGCGCGCTGGCAAAAAAGCAGTCTCTATAGCCGACTTGATTGTGTTAGGTGGTTCTGCGGCAGTTGAAAAAGCCGCAAACGACGCGGGCTACAAAGTAAATGTAGCGTTTAAACCGGGCCGTACCGATGCCTCACAAGCACAAACGGATGTCTTATCATTTAGCTATCTGGAGCCAAAGGCAGACGCATTCCGTAACTACTACAGTGATGAGGCATTTATGTCACCAACAGAAATGTTAGTAGACAAAGCCAATATGCTGGACCTGTCTGTACCAGAAATGACAGTACTATTAGGTGGTCTACGTAGCTTAGACGCAAACTACAAAGGTGTAGAACACGGTGTATTTACTGACAAGCCAGGTCAGTTAAGTAACGACTTCTTTGTTAACCTGCTAGATATGTCGACTAAATGGTCAAAGGTAGAAGGTCAAGAAGGCCTATATGAAGGCCGTGACCGTAAAACTGGAGAGATAAAATGGACGGCAACACCAGTTGATTTAATCTTTGGTTCTAACTCTGAGCTTCGCGCAATTACCGAAGTCTATGCATCGGACGATGCCAAACAGAAGTTTGTAGACGATTTTATCGCTGCTTGGGTGAAGGTAATGCAACTAGACCGCTTTGACTTAAAATAAACCAATTAAGTAGAGCAAACAGGGCCTAATTTAGGCCCTGTTTTTTATTGTGCTAAAAACCTACCAAGGTCAAATATTGCCTATATGCGTTTTCGCACCACATGCCCGCAGTGTTTTCACCAGACAATTTGTGAATTAGTTTCAGGTATTCGAGACCCACGAGTAGACAAATATGGTTGATAATTTATCTGACTGGCCATGGGTAGTTGGCTTTATGCAATAGGTAGAGAGCCGATTCTTCAATTTAGTTTATGCACAAAAAATCGGCGCTTAGCGCGCCGAGTAACTTAATGGTCAATCATATCAGCCAAAATGATGGCTGCGTGGGTTTCCACCACACCTGAATCGAAACCATACATATGCCCATATTTATTCGCTAGTTCGGTATGCACATTGTTGACGATCTCTTCTTGCCAGCGTTTGAACCAAATGAAGTGGTTGCCGTCACTAAAAATTGGGGTGTAGGGTGCAACTTCTAATTGTTTACCGACTTCAGTTCTAACATCAGCAATGTACTCCAGCAGATCTTTTACGTCCTTTTTTGAACCTATATTGCCATGACCGCCATTAATAAAGTTCCAGTGCTTACTGAGCGGTTTCCTCAGAAGATTTTGTAGATCCACTTCGTAACCATGGAAATCTTCCGCTCCCGCAAAATTGTAAAACGGCAGCTGATCAGGGTTAATCATGTCAGCGAAATGCAGCACGCGATCGCTTGGAATTAGAATCATCGTGTTATCCGGTGTGTGACCAGAACCTTCTGGTGCCATCATCTTCAGCCTTATTGAGCCAAATTTGACCGTTCTAGCCTTTTTCAAATCGTACACTTCATTTGGTGCTGGAACTTTAGGGGTTATCACACCGTTTTCGTTCAATTCAGCGTGAAGGTTGATCTTGTCAGCAACGGTTTGACTAGCGATAACACGGACACGCCCCACCCTTGGGTAATTTTTCTTAATTAAGTCAATAAGTTGATTACCTCCACCTACATGATCTAGGTGATAATGAGAATACATAATGGCAGTGATCGGCTTATTGGTGATGGATTGAATTCCTCGAAAAAGTGCATCAATACGGCCATCACCAAGAGGGTCAATCAGCAACACCGAGTCTTTGGACACCACAACGGTAGCATTGTAGTAATTTACTCCAATCCAGTAGGTGTTCCTGCCCAACTTTTGCACCGTGAATTTACTGTCATCAAACTGGCGTTCATAAAGATTATTGATTTTTGGCCTATTTTCAGCGAGTGCTTTGCTGATGGTTCGACTTCGATTTGAGCCGTTTCACCAGGGAATAAAATCGCGTGTTGGTTATTATGGCCATGGCCTAACGCACTGACATTAAAAGCAAACACTGCAGCAGCAATAGGGGTTAAAGCTAAGTTGGATAGTTTCATTTTTCTCTCCTCAATAAGATGAAAAAAAGATAAAACAAAAACAAACATATCAAAAATGCATGTTTGTTATAGTATGTAGATCATTTGCGCATAATTTTATACGGTGATGGTATGGGTGTACCTGAGTTGAATCTACGTAGTATTGACCTAAATCTGTTAACGATCTTAGAGAAGGTGTTGATCCACAAGCATATTAGTCAAGCCGCTCAAGCATTAAACATGAGCCAGCCTGCAGTGAGCCGAGCCCTGATGCGCTTGCGAAAGCAATTTGCTGATCCATTGTTGGTAAAGGTGAAAAATGAGTACCGTTTAACTGCAAAAGGCGAGCGCCTTCGTAGCGAACTAGAACTATCACTCACTACTATTCGTCACATGTTGGTAGATGACGAGTTTGACCCCATGCAATACTCAGGCGTGTTCACTATAGGGGCACTGGATTTCGAAATGATGATGATTGTGCCGAAATTGTTGGCGCGTTTTCAACAGCGTGCTCCAAATTTGAAATTACAAATTGTGTCTTACAACTCGTTTATACCGCTTCATGACTACTTGGAAAAGGTGGCGGATTTATTACTGTACTCCACAGATGAGACACCCACTAACGTATTTAAACAACGCCTATTTAATGAAAATTATGCCATAGTAATGTGTTGTCAGCATAAATGGGCTCATCAGCCTATGACGTTAGCGCGCTATTGCCAGAGCCGACATCTCATCATTTCTGGTAATGGCTTGTGCAAAACGGATATGGATCATGAGCTAAAAAGGTTGGATGCTCAGCGGGAAGTAGTGGCATCTTTACCACATTTTTCGATGGTGCCGGAGTTATTGATTAACACGGATCTGATTGCCACATTACCAAAACGTCTGGTCACTCATTTAAGTAGACGTTATGACATCACGGTGGCCGATTTACCGTTTCACACTGCCGATTTTCAAGTTGAACAATTTTGGCATCTCATTCATCACAATAGTCCAATCCACCAGTGGGTGAGGCAGGAAATAAAAAGCTTGGTGGATGAAGAAATCGGTGAAGCGGTGTAAGTCCACTCAATTGAATCTCCTTTTCACTCGGTCTCCTAACTGAGCATTAGCTCTTTCGACAGTTCTGTTATTGCACAGCGCTTCGCACAGCTAGACACCCAGAGTTCTTTTTAGGCAGTGCAGCAAAGATAATCCGATATACGAACTTATCCGTCACCATATCGCTTTGCGCTTTATCGCTGCTGTTATAGAGGTGCAATTGATTATCTTCGACAAAATAAAACCCCAGTTGATTTAATCGTGCCGCCCATCGGAATCCCGATGCTAAGTCACACTTTATATAAGCACTTAACTCTCGATATTGCATTTGCTTATCACCGCCCCACAGCAACTGATAAGGCACATTTGCACGCTGTAAAGCCCCTTGCCAAAATCGTGATAAGCGCTGATTTTTATCTTTACAAAGTACCTTTCCATGTGGATTCCAGAGACTCAAGATAGCGCCCGTGTATCAAGGCGGATTGGCTGTAATGGTTGAAAATATACTTGTAAATAAAGCTGCCACAGGTTTGGTTCAATTTTCATGTTTTACTGCTTGTTTGATTGTATTTATCTGCAACCAAAATGGGGTCACAACTTAAGGTTTGGTTGCCCCTTAGTCGGCCTATCCATCTTATCAATAACTAAAAAATTATCACTCAACCAATACAGCAACTCGCTTTTGCTCGTTCTCCGTAAAGGTTTGTTTGAGTAGTGACTCGACTTTTTCTTTTGCGATTTGGCTATCACCAAGCTCGGCTAGAATATTTTGCTTTTGCAGCATAAAACTTTGTAGTTTTTGCTGCCAATGCTTTTGCTGCTTCTGGACTTCAAGTATACGAGTTGCGGCTTCATCGCCGTATTCAGCACTTAGTTCGTTATAGTGTTTTTGCTGCCAATTTGCGTTTAGGGTGTGTAACTGGGCTGAGGTATGAAATAACACTTGTTCGCGCTTTGGGAGCCCACTGATATGCGTTTCAATTAATTGTTGCTTTTGCGACTCAGATATAGATGCATCTGACAAAATTTGCCAGCGGGTCAAAGCTTGCGTATCCCAAGCATTATCATCTTCAAACCAAACTGCGATCACTTCATCCGTAAAAAATTGCCGCTGCAGTGCGTGTAGCAGCTCAACGCGTTCTTGTAGATTAAGATGCGTATCCACGTCAATTAAGGCCTGCTTAAATTGCACGTAGAGACCAGCAACTTCGTGAAGGCATTGTGGTAAGAATTCCAGATAAGCTTGCCACTGCTCGGCTTGGTTATTGTTTTGTAGCTCAAAAAGCCAATCGTCGATTTGGTTCTTATGCTGTTTATTAATCGGCTCACAATGTACGCTTGCAGATACATTCTTTGTGGGTTGTGGGACCTTATGCGCATCATTTTGCTGCTCAGATATCACCGCGAACCGGGGAACATGACGCGGCGTCTCTTGCTGTTCACTCTCGATATAAACCAGCGACAGCATAGTCAAAATGATTAGCAAAAGGCCCCACTTTTTCATAGCGCCAGACCTTTTAAGCGGCGAATATGCTGGCGATAAACGGTTAATGGGTCTGTTTCGAACAAGTGATGAATACCAATGGTGTGGTTTACCTGATCTAAATGGTTCATTTTGAATTGGTTGTTGATCACCTGACCTAAATTACTAGAACAAGTTGATACTAGGCCGTCGTTGGCCTCATCAAAAACTTGAGAGAACAGTGCAAGGGCGTTGTCAGCAGGGTCAAATACGTTGGTCCATGCTTTGCTGCCACTCCATGAAAAATAATGCACGCCATTGCTCGCTAGACTTTGCGTTTCGCCACAATAATGACTTGGCACACCCTCAGGGTATTTTTGGTTAAATGCTAATGTGCCAGCCGTGGTCAAAGCGCCTAGCGCTTCGAGTGCGTCTTTTGGTGCGGTTGCTTTACCAGATAACAAATCAATCAATCCCGCAAGGCCGTTAGCAAGCGACGCTAAAAACTGCTCCGAAAATGAGCCACTGTCTACTCCACCGCGAACAACATCAGCAAAGCGGCTGCCCCAATTTACGCCACCAATACTCGTCGCTGAGGCCACCCACTCAGGTTTAACTGAGGCGACGTAGCGAATCGTTTGCGCGCCTTGGCTGTGGCCAATTAAATTAACTTTGTCTTTGCCTGTTAATGCTCGAACCAACGCAACTTGCTCTAGTAGTTGCTCACCACGCAATTCTGAATTATGGGCTGATGATACTTCTGCAACATAAACCTGCCCACCTTCATCATGGATCACTTGTGGTACGCGATAAAAATAATCTACTCCGAGCAGATTATCAAAACCAAACAGACCGTGAACTAACACCACGGGGTACTCTAATTCCTCACCGCTGTGGGCGGGAGAGGTAACGACCGACAGCAACCCAAGCAGGGCGCTGAGAATTAACCTTTTCATGTACTTGCTCCAATTATTACAATTTAGTAACAAATAAACTTTAGATTACAATGGTCAGAGGTCAAGCCGGAATAGTGTGAAAAATGAAATTTTGATGAATGTTACGTAAAAAAAAGTAAATAATGGGAGTGTAAGTTAGTACCTAGGCCCAGAGGTTAGTAATACCAATTAGCTTAATTAAGTGATCTATTTTGAGGCGAGAAAATTTTGCTATTTAGTTTTTCTAAATGAAAAATTTTTAACACAGTTAGCGTCAGATTTGCTCCTTCAAATTGAGCAAGTATTAAGACTAATTGGTATAAACACAGGATGACCCAAAAGAAGCCAAAATACAGCTTCTTTTGTGCATTTCTAAAAAGGGTAAGGTCTACAAGCAATCAGCGTGCGGGTAAGTGGCCAGCTCACCTAAATGCACTCGATAACTATTGCCAATAATCGCTGTGGTGCCATAGTGACCGGCATCAGAACCAATGGTAAACGCCTCTGAAGCTGGGATCCCCGCTTTGATAAAGGCTTCAGCATCTGTTTTGGCATTACCATAAGCACGAACGACATCGATACCCTGGGCTTTTAGACGGTTAATTTCCGCAGTTTTATACTCTGCCGTTTTAAACAAGCTGGTTTCATTACTAAGTGATGTCCTTAAAAAGCCTTGCGGTAAGCCCATCCAATTTAACCAACCACGCGTCCCTTTGGCATACCAATACACTCGAGCTGTTAAAAATACGGGTTGGTAGCCCAAATCAAGATAGTGACGAACTAAATCATAGGCACCATCTTTGGGGTCGGCATGATCTATTCCGGTATAGTCGCCAATTTGCTCGGCATCGGATTCGGTCAATGTGCCATCAATGTCAAACAGGACCGCTTGAGTACCTGGCTCAACAACCGTGACATAACCTTGTGCACCGGTGCCATCAGCTGGTACGCCTGCGTATATACGATACTGACCAGCCGGTAATTCGGGCAAGGTGATAAACGCCTTGCCATCGCCATTGGTTGTTTGCTCACCAAGATACTGCCAATTTGTGTCCGACTCAGCACGGTAGTAAAACTCCACCGACTCGAATTCCAAGTCTTTATGAGTGATGCTACCGTAGTCAAATTTAGCAGTGATCTGAGTTGCAACACCGCCAGCGGTTACTTGATCATGTACCATATGGTAACTCGGCAACCAAGATAAGTATTTGTTAAACGAGCTAGAAAAGCTACGCTTGACCATATTAGGTGCTGCATAATGGGTTTCTAATGCGGTAATACTTGGGCAAGTAGGGGTTGCCAGCGAATAAAAAGAAGCGAATAACGCTGCAGCCAAAATAGAATGTCTCATGCACGACTCCGTGTTTATTATTGTCATAACGAATACGTCACCTAAACATAAAAATGAGCTTGTTCAGGCAACAAGGGACAAGGCACAACGAACTGGCCTTGTCATAAAACGCTAGAGCATAAACTCGAAATGTGTCAAATTTGTTAACTAAAGTTTCTTATTTAACCTGAGGTTTGGATAAGGAATGTTCCAACTCATTGTTGCTAAAGCACAACTTAGTTTTCTCCTTGTCTAGCCAGAGAGTTTTAGGGAAAACACCGCTTCCGCGTCCTGCTCTCGCTAAGGTACCTACATCCTGTAGGCAAGGCGAATTTACGCACCAATAGCTGGCTATTGGAAGTGAATTCAACGCAGTTAGCGCTAAAACTGGCTGCTAGAAAGGCATTAATTATCCGCAGCTCAGGTTATTTAACATTCCATAGATGTTCTACCATCTCTTGTGTGCTCACTTCCATACAGCCTTGGCGGTTAACCCCTGCCCAGAGTGGGCTAAAATCGCCACTTCCTTGCTTTTCAGCGGCGGCGCGTAATGGCGTCAAAGCAGCTGATGCATATGGAAAAGTCGGTACGTCTTCATTCATGAAATTAAGATCTATCATTAATCGATTTTCAATCCCACGCGCAGGGCGACCAGAGAACACATTGGTCACGGCAGATGGTTCAGCCAGTGACTTAAGTGCATCTCGATGTACCAAAGAGGTGCTTGCTTCATCACACAGTAAGAAGCAGGTGCCGATTTGTGTTCCACAGGCACCCAATTCGTGCATCATCGTAACATCATGATGAGAAGCAATCCCCCGGCAGCCACTACAGGCACAGACAGCGCATCACTAAGGATAGTGACCAATTGCCGAGTATGCAGTTGAGACTCAAGTTTTGTCTCGGTGAAGGTTGCCCTATGCCCACCCGCTTCAATCCCTTGCGCTATCACGATGTCTGCACCATTTTCAGCTAACCATATTCCCTCTTCCAAGGTCGTTGCGGAAGATAAAATAGTCGTCCCCCACGATTTTACGAACTCGACCAATTCGGCATCTGGAAGACCAAAATGAAAACTGATCACGGGAGGCTCATAAGGCGCAATGGCCTCAGCCATTTCCCTATCAAATGGGCGTCTTAAGATCCCCATTTCATCGCTAGGTGTTAACTCAAGCTCATCGTAATATGAAGCTAGTTTTTTCTTCCACGTGTCTTGCTGATAAGGGTCAAGTTCCGGCATTTCATGGCAAAAAAAGTTAAGGTTATATGGGCCAGAAGCATGCGCTTTGAAATGCTCAATTTCTGCAACGACCTGCTCTTTACTCAGCATACCACAAGGGATTGAACCGAGTATTCCGGCATTTGTCGCTGCGGCCGCTAAGCGCCAATTTTGCACGCCTGCCATTGGCGCTTGGATCATAGGGATGGAGATATTAAGTAATGTAGTAAGCTGCATCACAGGGTCCTTGTTTTAGGCAAAACGACATAAAGCCGAAGGTGTTTTCCAGTGTGAGGAACAAGTGCTTAACGGTCAATGATTGTGCGCTCAATAAAGCAAACTTTCTCTTGTTAAAACATGCCTATTTGGAATATTGTTTCTATAACAATACAAGGACGCCGTGATGAATATCTCTCTAAGAGCCATTGATAAACAAAACTACGAAGCCATTTGCGATTTAGATGTCAGCCCTGGGCAGCAAGATTTAGTTGCCTGCAACATGTTTTCCATCGTGGAATCAAAATTTAATGATGGCTATACCACACGCGCAATTTATCACGATGATGAAGCTGTTGGGATGCTAATGTGGGTACAAGAAAGTATAGAGCGCATCTCCATTTGGCGCTTTATGGTTGATCAGCAATTTCAGCAACAAGGGATTGGACGTAAGGCACTCGCCCTCGCACTCGAAGAAATCAAACAGACACCAAACCTTACCACCATAGAAATCTGTTATGTACCGAGCAATCCCGTTGCCAAACCGTTTTACGCGAGCTTTGGCTTTGAAGAGGTCGGAATCAGTGAAGATGATGGTGAAATGCTAGCGGTGATCAAGCTTCCTTTATAAATAACTGTAATCAACAGTAATTTGCGCAAATAAAACCTTAGGTTAAACTCACTTAAAAATGTAAGTTGACCGATTAAAGGAATTACCATGCACGAGCATACAAAGCGCATTTGTGATTTTCTCACCGAAATCCAGCTGCCTTTTCGATTTCATGAAGTCGAGGGAAATACGTTTTTACCGGGTCTAAAAACGGTAATGGGCACGCTCTATATTGATAATGAGAAATTGCTATATTCAGGTGATATATTGCACGAAGCCGGTCATATCGCCGTATGTGAGCCAATATTCCGCGATCAACTTCATGAAGATGTGTATAAAAATGGCCTAAAAAATGGCCGTGAGAAACAAGCAATGCATGGGGAAGAAATGGCTGCCATTGCTTGGTCAGTCGCTGCTATTCAATATATTGGCTTACCCCTCGAAGTCGTGTTACACCAACAAGGGTATAAGGGGGCTAGCACTAATTTAGTAGCGGCATTTACACAAGGAAACGGGCTCGGATACCCACTACTCACTACCTGGGATATGACTTGTCCAAAAGAAGGTTTCCCTAAAATGCAAAAGTGGATTAGAGAGCATCGCTGGATCGAGGAATTAAGTTAATCCATTCCCTATCCAGACCTTAAGTTATCTGGTAATAAAAAAGCCCGACTACAAAGTCGAGCTTGGGGAGGCGTGGCGCTTTGGATTGCCACTTGCTTACTGATTAAATTCTTTCTCGGACAGTTTGCCATCTCCGTCGCTGTCTAGCTTATCAAAAATTGAAGCAAGAGACTCTGACAGTGACGCTTCGCTTTTAGAGATAAAACCGTCTTTGTCTAAATCAAAATCGTTAAATTCTGCTGCCATTGCTGAGCCGGCAAAAAGTACTGTGGCGGCTGTAATTGCTGTTGCTAACTTTTTCATTGTGACCTCCTAGCCTTTAAAGTTAGAGAATTCAGAAGCGCTTAACTGACCATTTTTGTCTGCATCTAGCTTCTCGAACTGACCAAGTAGTGTTGATGATACCGACGCTTCCTGCTGGCTGATCTGCCCGTCTTTATCCTTGTCTACATCTTGAAATGACAAGGTTGCTGCCAAAGCCATCGTGCTCACTAATACACCTATGGTCGTTGCACATACCGTTCTAAGTTTCATAGCCATTCTCCTCACTATGCCCGTCTCTCATTGCGGCTCTAGTCGCAAATTAACCTTTAAAGTTAGAGAACTCAGTTTCGTTTAGTTCTCCGTCAGCGTTTACATCTAAGTCTTTAAACTGTTCGATAAGCGCTGTATTTACTTTTGCTTCGCTCATGCTAATAGCACCGTTGCCGTCTGTGTCATAGCTTGCGAAATCTTCACCAGCGATAGTATTTGCTGAAGCCATTGTTAGCCCTGTGAATGATAGTGCGATAAGTACATTTTTCATAAATCTGCTCCTAAAATTTCCTAAATATGATTTACTTTTGGGCGGCTCGATTAACCTTGATAGTTTGCGAATTCAGACTCGCTTAACTCGCCGTCGGCATTGCTGTCTAGTTGCGTAAATTGCTCTGCAAGGGACTGATTTACTTTTGCCTCAGTCATGCTGATGGTGCCATTACCGTCAGTATCATATTTAGTGAAATCTTCACCAGCTAATGCAGAAGCTGAAGCGAATGTTAAACCTGCAATTGAAAGTGCTGCTAATACGTTTTTCATGATAGTCCAATCCTTCTGTCGTTTTCGTAATGGAGTTAAAGGTCGTGGGCGCTAAGCCCACCTAGCAATTAACCTTCGTAGTTCGCGTACTCAGATTTGCTTAGCTCGCCATCGGCGTTCGTGTCTAAGTCAGCAAACTGCTCAGTTAACGAAGTGCTTACGCTCGCTTCCGTTACACTGATTGAACCGTTGTCATCGGTATCTAGTTTTTCGAAATCGCCACCAGCAAATGCTGATGCTGAAACCATTGATAAACCTGCGATAGATAGTGCTGCTAGTACGTTTTTCATAATCTTTTCCTTAAATTGGGGTATATTTTAAACTTCGCTATTATGTCGTCGGCTTGTGATTAGCCTTCAAAGTTATCAAACTCAGACTGGCTTAGCTGGCCGTCTTGGTCGGCATCAAGATCTTTAAACTGCGCCATCAAATTTGGATTTGCTTTTGATTCGCCTAGTGAGATGTAACCATCTCCATCAACATCGTATTTATCAAACTCAGAGTCTGCGTGAGCACCTACTGATGCGAAAGAAAGTACAGCTGCTGATAGTGCGATTGCTAAAGTTTTCATAATCAGTTCCTCTCATATTTCTAAACTTGTCGTTTCTGCTTCTCTACGTTGGTTTGTGTTGAAGCGAATGTTTTTTGCTTTCGAGATAACTATTCCAACTTTGATGCCAAAGTTTAAAAGTAATTAAAAATCAATAATTTAAAAATAAAGGTGGATTTTCATTAAGGATGGATTCAGTGAGATTGTTGCCATTTAGCAACAGGTGATGTCGAGATTAAATTAAAAACCTTTATTTTCAATGGGTTAATCTGTTGCATAAAAGCAACACCCTAAAAAATTAGGATGTAAACCTAGCCTAAAGCGGTTAAGTTTCATGCGACAATCATTCATATTCGGTATTGAGCAGAGCCGCCAGAAAAAATTTTTATAAAAATATCGAAAATTTTTACTTATCTTTTCAAATAATCCAGATACAACAAAAAGGCGATACAAATCAATATATTAAAATTTAACTTAATCTTTAAAATATTGATTGAGAAGCGATAACGTGGGCGAGAGACTTGCGAAAATAAAAGTACTTTAAGAAAAATAGAAGAAAAAAGGGAATGTGTTGCTAAAAAGCAACACACTAGATTTGTGTTAGATTACGAAGCGGTACCCACCTTGCAGCTCTGACTTTTTACTTGCGCACCACGCCCAACCATTGAGTTGGTTATGACCCAACAGCTGTTCACCTTGAACTACTGATAGTTCCTGAGCGGTATAGTCCATTAATGCGACACCCTGTTTGGGATTGACTAAGTGAAACACTTGAGCAGGTACCCAACCAGACACTTGCTCCTCAGTTTTACAGAAAAACCAATTTTCCCATCCCTCTTCGCCTTCATATTCTTCACCAACGGTCAATCTGGCACCTTGTTTAAACGTGATGGGGGTCGGAAACTCATTGATATGTTCCTTGATTACTTCGTATTCGATATCTAACTGCTTAGTTTCCAAGTTTAACTCCATGTACATCAGCCGTTAGACTGGCGTTTTAGCTCTTCTAGCATACGCTCATCACCCATCAAATTTTTGAGGATAGCTTTAACTTTAGGATCTGACGCATTTTCATAAAGAGACAGCAAATCTTGCGCGATCCTTTGTTGCTGCTTTGGATCAGCGCCTGACTGGAAGTACTGCGACATCAACCCTTCTGCCGCGAGACTTTTCACGTAATCATTAGGCTCTTGCTCTAACATTTTCACAAACGACTGCGACAAACGCTCATCAACGATAGGTGTGCGCGACACTAGCTCAAGCGCCTGTAATCTCAACTTTTCATCGCTCATGCTATGCGTCATATTGAGGATAGATTCCACGGTTTGATAATCATATTGCTCTAAATCATTGCGATTTAGCATAAACATGTTCATTTGCAGCTGACTCATCGCTGCTAGACGCTCCGCCGCCGGTAAACTGCTATTCAGAATTTTCTGTTTTAAATCGTTGCTGACTTGACTTGCATACTCAGGATCGGTTTTGATGCGCATTTCGTAGTCTTCGGGTAAGTCTTCGTAAAAGCCATAAATCGGATTTTCAGCTTTCATCTCGTCGATTTTCTGCTGCTCACGCTTTTCGATTAAAGAAAAGATCAAAGACTCAAACTCATCTGGTGCCTGCTCAGAGAGTAAATCAGACTTTTCCATCGACAATGCCTGTAATCTCGTTTCAAGTTTATTGATCCGAGCCATTAACCTAGCAACTTGTTCAGACTCGTCAGCTGAAATCTGAGTGCCCTGCGTATGCTGAGTTGCATTGTAGTGAGGCTGTTGAGCGGGACTCTGATATACGTGCGTTGCCACAGGAGAGGTTGCTAATTTGGTTTGTATGACATTAAACCCAGAAAAAGCCAATGCGAGAACTGAGCATGAAAGCGCTATATTGAGTTTAAGATTAGACATGAACGGGTTACCTTTATTAAAAGTAGCAATGTAATAGATCTGCAAGACAAATACTGTAAATGATTGTACTGTAAATTGATACAGCGAAAGACGAATACCCAAACAATTATTACACTTAAAATAAGTGATAAAAATGAGTCTCTAAAAAGCGAGCCGTTTTCGCCAACAAGGAATGTCCGTGAATAATATACTGCAAACCGTCCACTATAAACCTATCACATTGTTTTTACTTGTCATTGCGACAGTTACGTCCTTGCTTGGCAACAGTCTACTTTGGCAAACTCACCAAGCCTTATTTCAATGGATATTACCATCAGCCTCACTACTTCTTGTGTTGCGATTAGGGTGGCATGTTCGCCAAATAAGCTTGGCTGTTAGCCCTAGCACTTTGCACAAAGACATAAAACTCTGTTGGATTGCTCTGCTCTTATGCACTGGCGGAGATATCGTCAACTTCAACCTCTTTGAGCTGTATCATCGTCAAGATCAAACCATAAAGCATGACTACTTAATCGACTCTATTTGGTTTTTTGCCCTTGGCTATGGGCTTTTACTATGGCTACTCATCAAGTTTTTACGACGAGAGTTCGCATTAAAGTTACCAACAGCGACTGTATTGGTTGTTTTGTCCGTTATGTTATCGTCGGTTAGCTACCAAATGATGTACCTACCCACGATTAGCCAATACTCCCTACTGTTGAGCGCATGTTATAGTGTATTAGTGACCTTGCTCGGGTTTTTGGTTTCTGGCTTCTCGTTCAAAACCTCAAACTCAATGAAAAAACCAACTACGCGGTTGCTTGTGGTTTTATCCTAGCAATGCTAGCGGATGCTATTATCGGTCAATTTTGGCTGTTCGCAAACCAAGGCGATGGTTACTTCCCTATTGCTAGACACGTTAATTGGGTCATCTATATTGGCTCGCAAACGTTACTATTATTATTTCCTATTGCCATGATAAAAACCAATGTTGCGAGGTATAAAGAATAGACAAGAAAAAGGCCGAACTATGTCGGCCTTAACTGTTTGTACGCAATGTGCTGCGTCATATTTCGATAAGCGGATTATCTTTTTACAATCGCATTGTGATAAACGTTTTGTACGTCATCCACATCTTCAAGCATATTGATTAGCTTTTCGAATGTCTCGATTGCTTCTGGATCTTCGATTTCTACGTGAGTTTGCGGAACCCAAGTGATTTCGTCTACCTCAAACGTGATCCCCTCAAACGCTTCTGTCAGTGCTGTTTTCGCCTTGAAGTATTCAGTGTGAGGTGCGAAAACAGAAACTTGGCCGTCTTCAACTTCTACGTCAGTAACATCAACATCAGCCATCATTAGCGCTTCCAAAACTGACTCGTCGTCATCACCTGCAAATCCTAAGATTGCAAAGTGGTCAAACATATGTGCCACACAGCCTGGGTTACCTAAGTTTGAACCAGTTTTGGTAAACGGTAAGCGAACATCTTTGATAGTACGGTTCATGTTGTCTGTTAAACAGTCAACGATAATCATGCTATTGCCAGGACCGTAACCTTCGTAACGTGCTGGCGTGTAATCCTCACCTGCACCGCCTGCCGCTTTTTCGATTGCTTTATCAATAACGTGTGCAGGAACTTGATCTTTCTTTGCTTTGTCGATTAAACGACGTAGTGACAAGTTCGTTTCAGGATCTGCGCCGCCATTTTTAGCAACAACGTAAATCTCTTTTCCGTATTTTGAGTTTACTTTTGTTTTTGCCGCCGCCGTTTTTGCCATGGCGTTTTTGCGGACTTCAAATGCTCTGCCCATCTTAATGCTCGTTTTTATAAAAATTGGCGAAGATTTTACCAAGACATTTGTGTTACGGCTATACCCTTATTATCCGTGATGGTAATTTGCTTAAAGCGACAAGATTATATACTTGTTTTACCACTATTTTATGGCGGACCTAGGTAACTTTACTATAGTTAATATTGTCAAAATTTATCGCTACGGGTGGCTTATATGATCACGTTTGGTTTGGGAAAAGCAAAAAAGCAAGATGGACAAGATGCCGCGCTGTTTCAACACTTTAAGGCAACAACCCCTTACTTAGAAGTGGATTATCAAACAGATATTTTTCAGCTTAGTTCGGCTTTCAACCACTTACTCGGATATCCAGTTAACCACACACTGAAATCACTCAGCTCTATATGTCACACCTCTGAGGATTCTGCTGCACTTAAGCGCGGGCTAGCTCAACTTGAACATCAAGCACATGTAAAGGTTGAGCTCTCTCTCAATGCTGCGAGCGACAAGCCAAAAAAACTACAACTGGCGCTATCACCTACTCAAGAAGGCAGAATTTTAGTCGTTGCGACTGACATCAGTGATTATCTCACAGTCATCGCCAACATGAGTGCAAATTTACGTGCTTTATCAGCGTCCTTCGCAATTATCGAGTTCGACATGCACGGCAAGGTGCTGAGCGCTAATGATAACTTTTTATCCGTTATGGGTTACAGCTTAGAAGAAATACAAGGCAAGCATCACAGCCTGTTTGTAAAAGATGACTACGCTGCCAGTGAAGAATATCAAGCATTTTGGCAACACCTAAATAATGGCGAGTTTTTTGAAGGTGAATTCGCAAGGCAAACAAAATCAGGCGAAACTATATGGATCCAAGCCACTTATAATCCTATTTTCGATGAACTGAATCGGCCTATTAAAGTCGTAAAATATGCCTCAGACATCACAGCACAAAAATCAAGAGCAGCAGCTTTTCAAGGGCAAATTGATGCCATCAAACACACTCAAGCCGTTATTGAATTTGACCCTTACGGCAACATTAAGACTGCAAACACGCTATTTTTAAATGCAGTTGGTTACACATTAAGTGAAATACAAGGCCAACACCATCGACTATTTGTGGCAGAAGAAGACGCTGAGAGTAGCGAATATCAAGACTTTTGGCACGCTTTACGACAAGGTAAACATCAATCAGGTGAGTTTAAACGCCTAACCAAATCAGGAAACACTCTGTGGATCCAAGCTACGTATACTCCCATCTATGACGAAAATGGCCAGTTGGAAAAAATCGTCAAATATGCCTCGGATATTACTCAAGCAAAGCAGGCGTCTTTCGACTTTGCTGGACAACTCAAAGCCATCAATCGCTCGCAAGCTGTTATCGAGTTTGATTTGCAAGGTAATATTTTAAAAGCAAATGAAAACTTCCTGTCTGTCATGGGCTACAAGAAAGAAGAAATCATTGGCAAGCATCACAGTATGTTCGTCGACAGCTTTTACGCGCAAAGCAGTGAATACAAAGCATTCTGGCAGCGTTTAAAGCAGGGCCAGTTTGAATCCGGAGAGTTTCACCGTTTAGGGAAAGGTGGTAAAGCAATCTGGATTAGTGCTACCTACAACCCAATTTTAGATGAGCAAGGCAAGCCTCTAAAAGTTGTTAAGTTTGCGACGGACATTACTGAACAAAAGACCATTGCTGCTGATTTTGATGGTCAGCTTCAGGCTATTCGCAAATCACAAGCGGTTATTGAGTTTGCAATGGATGGTACCATTTTATGGGCTAATGACTCGTTCCTAGATACGATGGGGTACACACTTGACGAAATCAAAGGTAAACATCATCGTATTTTTGCCACACACGAACAAGCCACTAGTCCTGAATACCTGCAATTTTGGCAGAAGCTCAATCGGGGAGAGTTCGACTCGGGGCAATACTTAAGACTTGCAAAACAAGGTAAAGAGGTATGGATCCAAGCGTCCTATAACCCTATCCTCGATCAACAAGGCCGCCCCTTTAAAGTTGTTAAATATGCAACGGACATCACAGAACAAAAGCAAGCTATTGAACATATCAAAAATGCCATCTTGGCAATGGAACAAGGCGATTTAAGACATAGGATCACCCATCACTTAGGTGGCGAGTTTTCAATACTGCAACAAGCGATGAATGGCTTATTCGATAAATTGAGCGACTTAGTAAACACCATAAACCACGGCGCAGAGCAAGTGTTCGATGTGGCGAAACAAATAGCAAATAACAACGAAGAACTTAATAGCCGTATTGAGAACCAAGCTGCAAGCTTAGAAGAAACCGCCGCCACAATGGAAGAGCTGACCGCAACCGTCAAAAAGAATGCTAATAGCGCAAGCTACGCTGCAGAGAAAACTACCTTTGTCAGGGAAAAAGCACACGCAGGTAAGGTATCTATTGATGATGCAATTACCGCAGTGGGCAAAATTGAATCCTACAGCACAAAAATCTCTGACATTATCAGCGTCATTGACGAAATCGCTTTCCAAACGAACCTCTTAGCACTCAATGCTTCCGTTGAAGCAGCAAGGGCTGGTGAAGCTGGTCGTGGGTTTGCCGTGGTTGCCGGAGAAGTGAGAAACCTTGCTCAACGTAGTGCATCAGCAGCACGTGAAATCAAAGCTCTGATCAAAAATAGCGTTGATGCGGTGGCGCAAGGCAGTAAACTTGTATACGAGTCTGGCACGACTTTCGATGAGCTAATGCAATCAATTGCCGAGGTGAGCAAAATGGTGGCAGACATAGATAACGCGGGGAAAGAGCAAGCTGAGGGCATAGCTGCTGTTTCCACCACCATCGCACAAATGGATAATATTACTCAGCAAAACGTCACCTTAGTTGAAACAACATCTCGCTCAGGTAAAAATATGGAAAATCAAGCTAAACTACTTACCGATCAAGTTTCGTTTTTTCAACTATGATGAATAGTTAATAATGCCCAATCTAGACCACATACAAGTCATTTACCTTAATACCCGTTGTACCCTTAACGCATCGGGTATGTTATGCGCGTCCAGCTGGCTAGTCTCCCTTTTGTTTATCGCTTAACCCCATTTGGACAGTTTTATTAGACAAAAGGAAATAATGATAAGTCCAGTTACATCAAGCGATTACCAGGAACTACTGGCCGTTTGGGAAGACTCCGTGCGAGCCACTTATGATTTTATCACTGAGGCGGATATCGCTTATTTTAAACCAATTATTATTGAACAGGCGTTTCCAAACGCTATGCTGTATTGTGTAAAAAATGACGACGCGAAGGTTGTCGGTTTTATCGGTGTATATGACCAAAAAATCGAGATGTTATTTGTACTCGCGAACAGCAAAGAACAAGGTGTCGGTACTGAGCTGCTTCGCTTTGCACTTGAAACACAAAACGTGCAGTTTATTGATGTCAATGAGTAAAACCCAGAAGCCGTTGGCTTTATGAAGCTAAAGGCCTTGAGGAATGTGAGCGCTCACCAACTGACGATATGAGAAAGCCTTTTCCAATCCTGCGAATGCAACTTTATAAATCCATTTAGCTTATATTAGGCCCAAAGTATGGCCTATTTTCTCTATCTCCGAGCGGTATTAATTCACCTGAGGATTAGGCCAGAAACCAATTAACTCTTTGTCGCTAAATCTCAACTTTAATCACATTATTGAATAGCCAATCAGTTTTAGAGATAGCATCACCTCTCTACCCTGTTCTAGCAAAGGCACTTACGTCTTGTAGGTAAAACTTATACCAATAGTTAGAAATTCAACTCGATTAGCGCCAAAACTAGCAGCCAATAAGGCATTAGCGATTCAAAGTTTAAGTTAAATAGATAAAGCTTACTTAATCCTCTGCAAGAAAATGCCCCACCGTTTACAATTATTTACCATTTCAAAAAAAGGAACAAAAAAAACATCCCCCCCAAAAAAAGTGTATGTTTTTCAAACTAAAGGTCCTATTTTTCAGCATAAAATACAACCTAATGGAAACTTTAAATCAAAAGCAAAGTTGACAATAGATCATAAAATGAAATAAATATAACAAAGAAGAGCAAATTGAGAAACTGCTACTTGGTAACTTGTTTGTTTAGAGCTTTTGTTGATGCAGTACCACGAGCGCTCGCTCGAATCAGTGCTCTTAGAGAAATAAAGACCTGTAGCAAGGTGCCCAGCAATTAACTTTTCATAGGCCATCGCTATATCTGCAGTCAAAGGAGCAGAGAATTTAGCTTGCAGCTTGTCCTTACCGGTGCTAGGGGGACAGCACAGCGCCTTTGGAAAAGTCATTACTTTCTGTGATGTTGGAAAAATAACTTAAATAAGGAACATAGAAATGAAACAAGCAATAATCTTGAGCGCTTTACTCACACTCGCGACTACCACATACTCACATCAGGCAGAGGCTGCTCATGTCGAGTGCCTAATAGGAGGAACAAGTACGCAACAATTTTTTAAACCTGATTTTTGTTCTGCCATGACTAATACTGATCGTCCTTCGGTTGCATTTAGATTTGTTGCAGATAGAGAAGTAGCAGAAGTAGTTTGGTCGTATAGTGCTTCAGCTTCGGGGAGTTGGAATTGTGGTAGCAGTACAAACTGTAGTTTCCGAGACAATGGCAGACAAAATAATGATTTCTTCTACAACGCTTCGGCCTGCGTAACAAAAGTGCTATATAAAGATGGGACGTGGGAAAATACAAATCATTGTGCTAACGGGCATTACTCCAAACCACAGAGCAATCCATTTTAAGCATTCACAACACGTAAGATTTGCAATATCATCATGTAAAAAGGCTTAGCTTCTGAAGTGAGGCCTTTTCAAAAATCCATGAACACATGCACAAATAGTGATGAAGTTAGAGGCACGAGTGAAGTAGAAGCAATACACTGAAAAAGAACGAGCCGTTGCTTCTCACCTAGATACTTTGGTGCCGTAAAGGCAGAATTTACTGCTCTGTTTTGATCAAAGTCACTATTGTCAGCCTACTACGCTCGATGAAAAGCTAAAACGACTCGCTTTATTTTGTTAAGTTCGGCGGACGATATAAAATTGTGTTTTATAACGTAGCCACACTCGTCAAAATGATTGGCTGATTTTACCATCACATATTGACATCTGACATCGCTGAAAAAATTCCTGTAAATCAATTAGCCCCATGCAACCTTAAAAAAGCTAAGAGGCATTCGGTCCAAACAGAGCGCATATTTATCGTCACTTACCAGGACTTAGTCTCTAAAATTAAAAATAGTAGTTCTTTTGCATACCAATTCGCTCAGACAAGCTCCTTTAGGCCAGTCAAAGCGAACTTGTATTATTTACCTGCACTTCAGGTCACTTAATTTTACAATCATAGAGCATCTAAAATAACATCAGCTTTACTGACTTCAAATTGCTTAGGTTGTTCTACATTGAGTGTGGTAACGACACCGTCTTCAATAATCATAGCGTAACGCTGCGAGCGCACACCGCCAAATGCGCCAGTATCCATTTCAAGTCCTAGCGCTTTGGTAAAGCTTGCATCGCCATCTCCAAGCATCATAATTGCCTCTGCGTTTTGCGCATCACCCCAAGCTTTCATTACAAAGGCATCGTTTACCGATACACAAGCGATGATATCAACACCTTTTTCTGCAAATTTATCTGCATTCACGACAAAACCGGGTAAATGAGACGCAGAGCAAGTTGGTGTGAAGGCACCAGGAACAGCAAAAAGCACTACTTTCTTACCAGCGAATAACGCTGTTACTTCGTGATTAACCATGCCGTCAGCGGTAAGTTCACTCAATTCGGCTTGTGGTAATTTTTGTCCAACTTCAATCATTATTTAAATCCTTCATCTAAGGGCTAACTGCCTTGAGTTTGTTATATAACCTGAGCTTGGGATAGCTAATCTCTTATCCAAACCTATGGTTATGATAGTCGAGAAATTGTGACTCATGACTACATTTCGATTCGTTTTATATCCACTTGTGGGATTTCGTAACCGGTAAATAGCAGCCATTGTTTTTCTGCTATATATGCAAGCCCACGACTTCGGCTAAAGCTACGCTCTGGAACTCGGATAATATCTTTGTGCGCTTTACTGGCAAAGTCAAAATAGCTAATGCGAAAATCTCCGTGCTGAACATACAAATAATAGAGCCCAGAATCAGACACCGACCAACTTGCACTAGAAGCCATGTGGGCATTTTTAAATAAAAGCGTCTCTGCTCCAGTTGCCAGCTCCATACACCACATCTCTTGCAATTCGCTTTTATATACGTACAACCTCCCCTTATATTCAACCGCAGTGGTGCCCGCAGTTAACTTCAACGGCGCACTTCTTGACTCAAGAAAAATGCGAAAGACATTATTTTCATCAGAAATATAAATTGAGTTACCGTCTTGAGACCAACTGGGTTTTCCGTGATACTTTAGCCCAGTTTCCAGTTCAGTTACTTGTTTAGTGACCGTATCTAAAAGCTGAAGTTGGCTTCCTTGGTGCGACTTTGTAGTAAAAATCACTTTAGTGCCATCGGGTGACCAGGCTGGGTGCATTGCTTGCAGCTGGAGCTCCGTCAACTGTATTCGCTGGTCACCTTCCAAATCAGACATCCAAATTTCATCAAATCCTGATTGGTTGGACACAAACAGTAAACGCTTCGACACTGGTGAATAACTGGGATAACGAAAGCTGGTTTGTGATTGTAATAAGGGAAAGGGTGAACTGGCGACTTGCGCGTTAAGGTCAAGCTTCATAATAGAAGTATTAATGTTCCAATCATGAAAATATAAACGCCCTGATTGACTAAAACTCGGGTAACTTAACCCATCAAACGGCAGTGCCCCTAACATCTTACCTTCAAGTGAAAGTCTATACGCACTGCGTGCGCCATGCTCAATCATTGATACAACCAAATAATCATCTGTGGGATGCCAACTCACACCGCGTAAATCATCATGCCCACTTAATATTTTAACTTCCTTTCCGGTATCAAGATTTTTCAAGTAGAGATTTTCTAGTCCGTTTGATAGGTTGCGACTAATCGCGATTTGCTTGGCATCGGGAGAAAGCGCAATACTTTCCAGCTCGCTCCCTTCACAGTCCAGCTCACAACCTAACTCTGTCGCCGTTTTATCGTTTAAATTTAGCAAGGTTACTTTAGGAGCATCCGCGAGGCCTTGCTTCGCGATAAATCCAAGGAGATTTTTTTCACTAGAATAGCTTAAGGTGGTTGTCGTATCTACAACACAATTTGCTATATTTGATTGTATTTTCGTCACTATATCCAAAGACCTAACCGTACATTCTTCGGAACGCTTATCTATATAAAATAACGTGCGATTATCTCGTCCCCACACTGACACCGACACATTCCCAGGGCCATCGACTAATACCTCAAGGGGTTCATCGGGACGCGTTAGATTTTTTAAATATAATCCTGCATGACTGCCAAACTTGCGCCACGCAAACGCTAGGTACTCCTCATTCGGAGAGACACTAGGAAAGAGCTCACGTCCTGGGTAATCAGTCAGCCCTTCGAGTTGATAACTGGACTGTTCAACTAGAAAATATAGCAAGACACTGAATAGAATTAATAGTGTAGCAATAGCACCTATCACTTTAATTTTAAAAGGTAAATTTTTCTCACTAGATTTACTGAGCGTAGTCTTGGTATCGAGAAAGGTTGGCTGTACTTTTAATCGGTATCCGGACTTTCTTATGGTTTCGATTACTTCGAGATCTGCAATACCACTTTTTTCCTCGTTGGTTGCAAGTAGGGTTTTAAAAGTTTTGCGAAGATGCCAAATTGCATTAGTTAGCGCTTTCTCTCCAACAAATAGATTCCCTCCCCAAACCTGCTCAATGATTTCCTCTCGGGTAACCACACTTGGGTAAGCAAGCGCCAATACTGTCAACACTTCGATAAATTTAGGCTGGACGCAACACACCTGCCCTGCACTGGACAGAATATGTCCAACAGGATCAATTTTGACATCTAATAACTGATAAGTCGCACTGTGCTGCATTTTTCCAACCATGAGTAAACACGATGTAAATCATACCTAAATTAGCGACCAAAAGACAAAACTAACGCGACAAACATCATGGCAACAATACTACACTTCAAAAAATAAACAATAAGACATTGAATTATAAACTTATTTTTAAATAGATATTAAATAGAGTTAAAAACGTCAAAGAATAGATATCCAATTCGTTGCATGAATAATAGTGACGGTCACAATGGGTAAAATGAGGTGCAGTGCTTCTGTTGCTGAATTAGGCAGCAGAACATGTGCTTCTTTCAACAAGCCCTAACTATCTAATAAATAAACAACAATCAGAAATTAATAAAGAGGGACTCCCGTGTCACCTAACAATAATATTAAATTACTCGCCCTGTCTATTGCGCTCGCATGTAGCAATACAGCAACTGCAGAAGAACAACAAATCGACCGTCAACAAGTTGAACAAAGTAATTCGGTAGTTAAAACGCAAGGTGAAGATAAATCACTAGAAAAAATCGTCGTTACCGGCTCTCGTATCAAGCGTGATAGCTTTTCGGTGCCTACTCCTATCGCCACGATGGGAGCAGAATCGCTCAATGATGCAGGCTTCGGTTCGCTTTCTGATATTCTCTTTGAAGAAATGCCTCAAGTCAGCGAAGGAACGGGCAATGGTAACTCGCAAAGTAGTGTTCAAAATACCGGACTTTCAACTATCGACTTACGCGAATTGGGTGTCAGTAGGACGCTAACTTTGATCGATGGCAGAAGGGTGGTATCAAACAGCTATTCAGGCAACTACGTTAGCCTATCAACCATCCCCAAAGGTATGGTTGAGCGAGTTGAAATCATTACCGGTGGTGCGTCAGCGGCTTATGGCTCTGATGCAGTTGCAGGTGTTGTGAACATCATTACTCAGCAAGACCAAGAAGGGGCAACATTTAGTGCCCGAGGTGGTGAAAGTACTGAAGGTGGTGCTCGTGAATATACGGTAAATGCTGATTATGGTACGACTTACGATAATGGTAAAGGCTACTTATTTGTCAGTGCTACTTACGACGAAGAAAAAGGACTAAGCTATTGGGATAGAAAGCGTGCACAGCAACAAGATAGCTGGGACTATGATGACGAACGTATGTGTAACGTGATGCTCACAGCAAACTACGATCCTGATACAAAAAGTGCCTTTCATTGCATGAGAGACATTGATAAATCGCAGTGGACTAGTCTGAGCGACTCAATTCCTGGTGGTGTATTTGATGAGACGAGCAGTGCCAAACCAAATTCGGGCTTTTGGTATGACGGCACCACCTTAAGAGATGATTGGCAAGAAGAACTTCACGGTATCGATTTCAACCAGTTTACTATGCTTAAGGTGCCTGACAAAGATCTCTCCGCGGCAGTAAAAACAGAGTACGAATTTGATTCTGGTACAGAAGCTTACTTCCAACTGCAATACAGCCGTAATACCTCTCGTAATGTAAAGTCACCTGAAAGCGAAGATGAATGCGATGCGATTGTTACCTATGACCCAAGCACCAACCAATTTGGTTCAGACTGTATGGGTCGTATACCCTACGACAACCCATATATGCCGGAGGCGATTCGTGCAGAGGCAAGCTCAAAAGGCGTAAAGTGGGATAGACTCTTTACCGAAGTAGGTAATATCATCAATAGCAATGAAAGAACCACTATCAGATCTTGGGGTGGTCTACGTGGTTATATTTGGGATGACTGGGAGTGGGATGTTTCTGTTGGCTACGGCAAATTTAAGCAAGAACAAACCCGCAGTAACGAAATTTACGTTGCTCGAGTCAAACAGGCGCTAAATGCTGAGCGCCTAGCTGATGGTACGATTCAATGTAAAGACGAGCAAGCCCGTGCCGAAGGCTGTGTACCAATTAATTTGTTCGGCGAAGGCTCAATCACATCTGAAGCGGCAGACTATATTCGCGCTAATCCTTCCATCACAACTGATATTGATCAGGTAACGGTATCTGGATTTGTTACCGGTGATTTATTTGAGCTCCCGGCAGGTGCCGTTGCTTCAGCCTTTGGTTTTGAATACAGAAAAGACACACAGAGCGTATCGACCAACGTGCCAAATGGCGGCGTAACGTTTAACTATGTGCCCACATTTGAAGGCGATGTAAGCGTTCGTGAAATCTTCGGTGAGCTGTCGTTACCACTATTAAAAGACGCGCCGATGGCAAAATTGCTTAGCGCCGAGGTCTCTGCTCGTATCGCAGATTACAGCTGGGCAAATACGGGGTTAATCCAAAGCTACAAGGCTGGCTTTATTTACGAACCAATAGAAGGTTACTCCATTCGCGCTAACTGGGCTCGAGCCATGAGAGCACCGACAATAACGGAGCTGATGTCTCCACCTCGTGGTGACTATGATAGCTTTGATGATATCTGTGATGGTGTTACTGCAACGTCAACAGGTGCTGGCCACGACAACTGCCGTAAAGATGCGGGAATACAAGCCGCTATTGCCGCAGAAGGCACTTTTGAAGACGAAAATAACGGCTATTCACCCAACTCAGGGAATAGCGAGCTGTTTGAGGAAACAGCAGATACCATTACTATTGGTTTATCTTTAGCGCCTTCCTTTGCACCGGATTTTAGAATTGCGCTTGATTACTACGACATTCAAATTGATGATGCGGTGAGCTCACTGGCTAACGAAGACATCATTAAGTTCTGTTACGCTTCATCTATGGAATTCGGTGACAATAACGAGTTTTGTCGTGATATTAAACGCGATGAAGAAGGGCAGATTTATGAAGTCAATCAACGTGTTATCAATACCGATGAGATCCGTACTAAAGGTTACGATATCGCATTAGAATATGTGTATGACGCTAGCGATTACGGTAGCTTTAAGGTAAAAGCCGATTGGACACACGTGATCGAATACTCAATCACCAGTACGGGTCCTGATGGACAATACGAAGACCTATACGAAGGCTACCTCAGCACGGATATCTTTGAAGACAAAGGCGCTATTTCACTGACTTGGTATAAGAATGATTGGCGTGTACGTTGGAGCACAAAATATAAAGGCGCAGTGGAAGCAAGCCGCTCTAGATATGAAGACTGGCAAACTGCTATCGAGAAAAATAACGAGCGCTGTGCTACAGGTGAGACAACCTGTATCGCAAATCCTGAGCCGCTATGGCAAGGTGCACTGCCATCAGTAACGACTCATAGCTTAACGGTAAACTACAGCATGGAGCTAGGCGATAATCGCACTCTCTCTGTTTATGGTGGTGTGAATAACCTGTTCGACGAAAAAGGTCCGTTCATCGTCGGCGGTACAGGTAATTTTGATAGCGCCTATGGCTCAGGTGTTGGCCGTTTTGCGTTTATTGGAGCAAAATACCAGTTTTAGACTTATGCATTGATTCGAGGGGCTACCACTGAGTAGCCCCTTATCTTTACAAACCAAAAAGTGTATCGCGTAACTTATCCGAGATTTTATCAATCTCTGTATTGCATTGATTGTAGCCTTGGCAATTAATAATTGCGCTCATAACCATGTTTTCTGACGGCAGATACCAATTTAACGTCGCATACCCAAGCTCTGCACCGTTATGATGATAAACAGGTTTATTTCCGACTTGCTCACTAAAGATACCCATGCTGTATTGCTGTCCGGTGACATCAGTATCCACCCATACAGATTCTCCTAGCAATTGCTCACGCACCTTAGCGGGAATATCTGGGCTCGTTATCATGATTTTAAATAAGTCACCAAGGTCCTTAGCCGTCGATACAATCGGTGCATCAGCCACACCAATATTGGCATAGTAAGGCTGCGTATTAATTTCATTGCCCTCATCATCAACAAAGTACCCTGATGCAATTTCACCAAACGCCTTTTCGATTCCTCCATAACTCATACTACTTAAGCCAAATGGTTCAAAGATATACTCACGCATCGCCTTTGAGTGATGCTCCCCCAAAACTTTATCCATAATTAGGCCCGCCAATAAATACCCGGTATTAGAATATTTCCACGCAGCTCCGGGTTTGAAATTGGCTTCTTGATTGAGGGCAAACTGCAGTGCAAAGCTATCCGTTTTTATTAAGTCTGGCTGTTGTAATACTGCAGCAAAAAATTCACCGTTAGCATCATTGAGATAATCATATAATCCAGCCGTATGATTGAGTAACTGTCGAACATACATTTCGTCACTGTTTTCTATCTGTTGTAAAAGTTCGTCAGACAAATAATCACTTATCGGTGCATCTAGATCTAATAACTGTTGTTCATGTAACATCGCCATTAAGAGCGCAGTTACTTTTTTCCCCGCACTGCCATTTGGGATCCTTGCGTCCGTGGTCATGGGTATCGTGTTTTCTTTATCTGCTAACCCTGCAGCACCTTGAAATTGAATTGAAGGTGAATCGATATAAAGCACAATACCAGGAATACCCGCTTCAACACTTTGTTCAAGCATTCCTTGAAAATCAACTACCGCAACAGAAGGAGATACAGGGTTCGGGTTATCATTCGACGTCGACTGACTATCATTACAGCCAAATAACGACAGTCCACCACACAATAATGTGACCAGTTTTAGTGTTCTCATGAGAAATACCTCGTTTCGTTTAAGTAATAAAACAATAACTAAGGTATGTACGCCATGCTGTCTCTGACTTTTTCAAAATGTATCAAACAGTAACGACTTCCTTTATTTTCATGCATAATGTCAGACCATTATGGAAAGCCAGAACAAGCTTGATACAATTCGATACAACTTGCAGAAAGTCGATACAGCTATACTCGCTTACACTCACTACAGTAACTAGCAAATTAATAACTAATAGTAATTGCTATGAAAACACATTTATTGATTGCAGCCTCACTTATGGCCGCAAGTACAGCGCAGGCCAAAAGCACTGACGCAAAAAAAGAAGGTCACGGCTATTTGGCCATTGGTTACGGGATAAATTACAACAGCGATATTTACAATAATGCCGAGACCTCGCTTTCGCCCACTGTACATGGTGCCTACTATTTTAGTAATGGTCTATTTATCGAGTTTCCGGGCCGCGCTGAGAAGTTTGACCCAGCACTTGCACTCGGTTATCAGTTTTATGAAACAGAAAATTGGGAATTTGATGCCCTACTCTCAACCGCTCATGGCGAATAAATTACCGTTTTGGCGGGACTCGCTATGAGCTAAACACTTCGTCTTATCTTGGGGTAAGAGCTACAGGGGATGTATTTGGCTTACAAATTAGAGCTATTTTTGCACCAAAAGTGATTAACTCTGATTATTCAGATGGTAGCTACGCTTCATTATGGATCTCTAAACCCTGGCAATACAAAAACTGGCACTTTTATAGCGCAGTCGGTGCACAATACCGAAACTCGGCCATGTTAGATTATTACTACGGTGGCGCACCATTTAAAGGTTACGATGCCAAAGGCGGGGCTAATCTTGGGGTAAAGCTCGGATTTTCACGCGCTTTAACAGAAAATTGGATAGTCGATGGCCACGTCAGCTACACCAAATATGCATCAGGTATTATGGATAGTCCTATCACCAAAGCAATTGTCAGTTTTAACGATAGAATTGAGCATGGTGAAAGCATTGGCTTGTCACTTAGCTACGTTTTTTGAGGAGCTAAATATGAAAAAACGACTATTTGGCTTAGCGCTACTGGCAATGCAAACTCAAGCGAAAGAAGAAATTAACGTCCCCGTATGGACCGTAAAACCAGGGCAATGTGTTGCGCTCGAACAAGGTCAGCAATGTTTTATCGACCTCTCAGTGACCTGGCAAACCTCTGTGGCCGGTAACTTTTGTCTCCATGCCGATGAAAAAGAGCTGGTTTGTTGGCAGCAGCAAAAAACCGCGAGTTGGCAAGGCGAGATTTTAGTTGAGAAAGATTTGCTCATTACCTTAGAAGATCACAAGGATATTCTCGCAAGCCATGCGCTGCAATATGCTTGGGTGTTTAAACAACAAAAAAGTAACGCCGTGCGTTGGCGACTTTTCTAGGAGTAGTTGTGGTAGCCGAGTTAGTCCTAATAGAAGACGATAAAGAATTGGCCCAGTGGCTGAGTGATTACCTCTCTACCAAGGGGTTTTCAGTGCGGCTATATCATGATGGTCAAGACGGGCTGGAGCACGTTTTAGCCTCTCCTCCTGACCTAGTGATTTTAGATGGTATGCTGCCAAGTTTAGATGGCTTTGAAGTCTGCAAGCAACTTCGTCAGTCGCTAAGCATCCCAATATTAATGCTAACAGCAAGGGATGAGGAAATTGATGAAATTATCGGTTTAGAGATGGGTGCTGACGACTATCTCAAAAAGCCAGTAAGAGGCAGGTTATTAGAAACTCGCATAAAAGCGCTATTAAGGCGCCATCATCCTCAAGATACCGTTCCCAAACAAACACTTGAGTTTGGTGCTCTCTATATCAATAAAGAAGACAGAAGCATTACTCTTGCTGGGCAGCCAGTTAACTTATCCAGCAATGAGTTTGATGCGCTTTGGGTACTTGCCAGTAAAGCCGGAAAAATTGTTACCCGAGATGAGCTTACTAAAGCACTCAGAGGATTTGATTATGATGGGTTTGACCGCTCTATAGATTTGCGTGTTTCGCGACTGAGAAAGAAGCTCGGTGATGATGGCCAAAACCCATTTAAAATAAAGACGGTATGGGGTAAAGGATATCAGTTGGCGAAGGACGTGTGGTAATGTGGCGCTTCGTGTTTGCTTTGCTTACCATCTTAACGCTCGCAAGCGTTATCACAGGGCTGATATTTGACTCGCTTATCGCCTCATCCTCAGAGAATAATGAAGCCCACTACGATCCACTGAGCACAACCGCACCAATTATTGCCGCAATGGCTAAAGACAACATACCAGAATCACAAATTATTGCGATCCCACTGCACCAAACACTAACCGCTCAACTTGTACCAAGAGCCGACTATCCACTTCCTGTGAGCTTAAGCCGTAAACTCTCTCAACAGCGGTTTATTTACCTCGAAAGCGAATCATCAGTAAGTGCCTGCATACTTATAAACCAAGAAAGTGTCTATATTTTAACTATGCAGAAGCAATTGCAGACTAAATATGGTCTGCTCATGACCTTGTTATTTTACGCTATCGTTATCGTTGTTGTCGTCGCCTTTTTAACCCCATTTATTGCTAGACTGTTAAAGCTCAAAAATGCCGCACATCAGCTGGGCAAGGGCGAACTCAACGCCCGCGTGCAAGTCGGTACGGTATGGTACTTAAAGGATATTGAGCAAGCGTTTAATCAAATGGCACGACAAATAGCCGGGTTAATGACTGACATGAAGCTATTAAGCAGCGGACTTTCTCATGAATTACGTACGCCTCTTGCAAGGGTAAGAATGGGGCTAGACACACTGGTTGAAACTCATGATGATGAGCTGCGTACACAGTACGAAGATAGGATCAACCAAAACCTTGATGAAATGGAGCAAGTAATTGATGCTATTTTAGATTACGCAAGATTGCAGCACCGCCTTGACGACGTGGAACTTCAGCCTGTTGACTTGAATGCTATGGTTCGCCTGTTAGCCAATAACGCCCACCATCATGACTTAACACTAAAACTTTCGTCAAAACCTTGCTGGATAATCGGTGAAGGTCAGTACTTACGCATGCTAATCAATAACTTATTATCTAACGCGATAAAATATGCCAACGGTAAAATATCACTAGAAACCCGAGTCGATAATGACAAGGTTAAGCTTATTATTGAAGACGACGGGATAGGTATAAGTAACGAGGTTCGAGACAAAGTGCTACTACCGTTTTATCGCGACGATTCTCAATCGCAATCAGGGTATGGCATTGGCTTGGCCTTTGTGCAACGTATAGTCACTCGTTTTGGCGGTACCATTGTAATTCAAAAAAGCCCCGCGCTGGGCGGGGCCAAAATCACTGTTTCGCTGATACAGACTCAGCAAAAGTAACGTTAACTCTGAAGCTGTGGTAAGCAGTGCTACAGTTCACCGCTTGGCAACGAAACAGTGTACAACAACCTAATATTCAAAGGGAGTTAGGTTAATGTGGTCCACTGTTGTCAGCAGGCGTTTGCCAATTACTCTGCCACACGTAGTTGCCATGGATATAAAGCAGTTTATCAGCCTGAATAAGACCTCTATCGGCTTCGGTATACCCGAGTGCTTTGTCACTCGCTATGGGCGTTAATACCTGTGCACGGCTACTACCGCGATAAGTGAGTGTTGAGTCCACGCCGTGGATAATTTCAAATGCGGCGAGATCGTTTTGGCTATACCAGTTATAACTACTTTCATTCACTTGCTCTGTATTCCAGTAAACAATCGGCAAAGTGAACCGGGTTACTGAGGCATTGTCTTTTAGCATGGCCAAAGCGCGATAATCATATTCCAGCGGTGTAAATCCCCCTGCAAATGTATGATCTTTTAATAGCTTGGGTTCAGCAGGATCTGCGACATCAAACAAGCTCACTTTGGTGCTAGGCTGCACGTTTCCAAGGTGCTGACCTACCCCAAGAAGCAAACCGTCACCAACAGGGTGCAAATAAGAAGAGAAACCGGGGATCTCTAAACTTCCCGCGATTTTAGGCTGTGATGTGTCAGATAAATCCAGAACGTAGAGAGGGTCTATTTGTCTAAAGGTCACGATATAGGCGGTATCGTTAAAATATCTAACCGCATAAATGTCTTCATCCACAAGCCCCGTATCCGGATTAATTTTGCCAATAGGGGTTGGATTTTGGCTATTTGGTAGCGTCGCTACGGTGTTAAGTTCATTCCCTTGTGGTTTGAGCATATACAACTTATGACTATTACCGATATCTGTATCATACTGACTCGTTACTACGCGCAGAATGCCATCTTTTTCATCAAATCGAGTCGCAGCCATCGTATCGCTGACACGAGCAAGTTGACCTTCCACCTCACCGGTTGCTTGGTATGTCACCCCTTCATCCGTTAACAATAACTTATGTAATACTATGCCTGATGGCTCCCAGATTGATGTGTTGAAATCGCCATCACTGCCATTAAATGAGTAATTGTAAAGATACACAGCTGTTGCAGACATATAAAAGCCAAAGGTGCGCGTACTGACGCAAGTTGTTTTCACCTCATCAGGATTGCGAATGTCAATCTCAGTCACTGTTGTTAAGCCATTATATCCATCTTGCGCGGTAGCATCTGCTGGCAAATAACAGCCATCTGCGGCAACCAGTGGCGCTACACTTCCTTGCTTTAAATTTCTAAATTGAGGTAATAAATCGTTAATGTTAGTGTCCATTAAGCGATTGTAGCTTGCTACTTTGTCAGCGCTATTAAAACCACTGTAGCGTATAGTATGGTCGGCGATAACATAGAGTTTGTCACCGATTAATCTGCTGCCAACTAGTGAACCATCAATTTGAAAGCGTTTTTCGACCTCAGCCTGTGCGGGTAGGGATACGTTACTAAAAGCAAGCTCAATCACGCCTTGATAATTGACCTCAGGTTGAACCTCTTGCGATGACATATCATCAGCAAAATCATACTCATAGTCCATTAATACGCTAATGAGTTGATTGTTTTTAAGGTAAAGATTTTGGCTTGCAAACTCTGAATCTGATACCGTTAATTCATTAACTTGTGTAGGGACATCCGTAGCTTCTGTATCTAAGATCCTGACGAAGGTTTTGCTGTCTGTATCCGTGTATGCAACGCTGGTCGATCCGCCGATAAATAAGTAACGGCCATCGAATTTAATCCGGTCGCTTTCTGATACCCCATCAACCAGTTGATTCGTACCTGAATAAGGCGCGCTATCCGTTGTTGAGGGGTTTTCCAAATCATCGCCATTATTCAACCCACCGCTGGCAACGAAAATACCGTTTTTGATAAACTGACTAAACTGAGCTGATGAAGCTGCCTTCAACGGCGCAGCGCTGTTATTAAGCGCGTTAAGTTCTGGTAATTTATCTTCACCATTATCGCTACTACCACCACATGCGCAAAGGCTAGCGGCAAGCGGAAGACTGAGCCAAATTTTGCATCTCATGATATGTTTCCTTGTAAGTTAAGTGCCAACGTAAGCCTAAACTTTCACACTAAAATTTCTGTTATCTTCGCTACTTGTTTTGTTATTTAATGTTACCCTTTCTGGTAATTTGTACAGCGACTGGTAAATTACACTGGTAGTAATAATGCGCTTTGATTGACACCTCTAAAAAGCCTGTGCAAAGCCCAAATTCTGAACTGGAGCTCCAAGTTGAATAAGTTATTAATGGCCTTAACCTTGCTGGTTACCACTCAGGTAAATGCCACGGCGGTGCCATGTGACGCCAATGACAGCGAGTGTACGCCGGTCGATGAATGGCGATTTGGCGTTGCGCTTGGCGGCGGCGTGATCTCCAACCCACTCCATGACGGTGAAAATATTCCCTTGGTTGTTGTGCCCTATATTAGTTATTACGGTGAACACCTCTTTCTTGATAATGGAACTTTGGGCTATACCTTTCACTACACTGATAAGTTTGATCTTAGCTTGATCGGCACATTTAATACCGAGCAGGCCTATTTCGAGAAATTTCACCCCAGTAATATATTCGTGCAAAAAATGGGGTTTGATGCCAGCAATGAGCTACCTGGCGGTGAATTTGCCGCAGAGCAAACCGCCATTTCCTTAGACGATATCGAGTCGCGAAAATGGGCCATAGATGGCGGCGTTTTAGCCCATTGGGTAATGAGTGATAGTGTAAAAATCAGCGCATCATGGCTTACGGACATCACCAATACTTACCAAGGTTACAATGCAGATATTGGGGTTAGCTATCGTTTTAGATTCGATAATTTACCGAACACTTATGTGTTTATTAAAGCGGGCCTAAAATGGAAAAGTCGACAACTGGTGGACTATTACTATGGCATAGACAAAGCAGATACACCGAATAGTGAGCTATGGTATAAAGGCAGCTCAAGCTTCCAGCCTTATGTTAGCTTTGCTTACTCTTATCCCGTAAGTGAGTCTTGGACCTTTAAATTTAACGCAAAATATCAGCAACTTGATAGCACAATGACAGATAGCCCGATAGTCGAGGATAGCTATACCGCGACGGTCTTTGTCGGGGGAAAATATGAATTTTAGGCTGTACTTAATCATAATTATAATTTTCAGCGCACCAAGTAAAGCTTTAACCAAACCCAACAGTGGCATTAAATTAGAAATAAAACCGATTACCTGCATGGTGAAACAAGCGGGGCAACGCTGCGAAATGACGGCAAAAATTGCTTGGCAATCGCCCTCAAAAATGAACTTATGTTTATTTCAGGAAAAACAAAAATTACAATGCTGGGAGCAGGCCAAGGAGGCAAAATCAACACAAATTATCCAACTCTCAAAGTCCATGCTCTTTACCCTAAAAGATGCTAAAAATAACGTTGTTGCAAAACAAAATATTGAAGTACACACAAGCGTCAACCAACAATATAGACGCAAACTCAGAAGCGATTGGAGTGTGTTTTAATGGCCAAGGTATTACTTGTCGAAGATGATGTAAAACTAGCGGAGTTAACCGCAAAGTTCTTAATCCATAATGGCTTTGAAGTCGTTCAATTACACAATGGTATTAACGCAATCAAAGCCATTGAAGCAGAAAAACCCGACATTCTCATTTTAGATATTATGCTACCGGGACTTGATGGTTTTTCTATTTGCAAAGCTGCGCGCGGTGAGTTTAAAGGGCCGGTTTTATTTCTTACCGCCAAAGACAGCGACTTCGACCATGTAAAAGGGCTTGAAATCGGTGCTGATGATTACATTATCAAGCCTGTTGAGCCATACGTACTACTTGCCCGTTTGAATGCGCTATTAAGACGTACACAAAATGATGAAGTTCAGTCTGACTCCATTACCTTAGGCGAATTACAGATAGATAAATCGGACCGTAAGGTCTATTTGGCTGGAGATGAGGTTGAGCTCACAAGTTATGAATTTGATTTACTAAAGACATTGGCAGGCCATGCCGGCGAAACGCTGAGTCGAGACTATATCTATAAACATGTTGTTGGCCGCGAATATGACGGATTAGATAGAAGCGTTGACGTACGGATTAGCCGGTTGCGTAAAAAGCTTGGCGACAATCTAGAGCAACCCGCAAGGCTCATTACCGTGTGGGGTAAGGGCTACCTCTGCTCTAAGTCTGCTTGGGGCTAGTGTATTCGTGCTAAAACTATTGCTCAGCCTCTATTTGGCTGTGTTTACCAGTATTGTCGTTATCAATCAAGTAAGCGAAGCGATTTGGTCTCATTGGGTGCACTCCGCGCCCGATGAATTGCGGCACGCAAAAGCGGTTGCCAACACACTGAAATCCACTATTTCCCCAAACAAGTTACCCCAAGAGTCAGAAACCGTGAAAGTACTCGACATGGACGATGTCGCTTGGCTGCCTGAGCAAGCTGGTACATTAATACAAGGAGGTATTTTAACGAGTTTTGACGATGAAGGCCGCGCTTGGCTGACTTTCAAAGTACCTGATTCAACATTGCTGCTGCAATTAGGGCCATTAGCACCAGCCGATTCAGCTGCCAATAAACAGTGGATCATCAAATTGCTTTCTTATGCCGTGCTCGCGTTTTTACTTATGCTGTGGATAAGACCCTTGTGGCTTGATTTATTGCAACTGAGGTATATCACCGAAAATCTCACTCAAGGTCGGCTGCCCAAAGCGACCCGACGTTCCCAATTTTCTGCCATTTCAAATTTAACCGAGCAGATCCGTGATTTGGCATCTCAAGTCGCAAGGCTAATTGAAAACCAAAAACTACTCGTTAATGCCGTTTCTCACGACCTGCGCACCCCACTTGCCAGACTCAAATTTGCTTTAGCCATGTTACCGGAGCAAAGCCGTGAGCAGGCAAATGATATGGCGGACGATGTAGTCGAAATGGAAGCGATGATTGATGAAATGCTAGCTTACGCACGGCTTGAATTTGAAGTAGAGAAACTTGAGATAACGCCAATTGACCTTTGTGAACTTGTCAGCGATCAGATAAGCAAACTCAATAAGCTTACCGTTAAAAAAATAACGTTCAAGAAAATGAGTAATACAGTCATCATCTCTGGCAACCTACATTATCTTTCTCGGGCTTTGCAAAATATTGTACAAAACGCTGATAAATATGGTCGCTCAACCATAGCGATTAATATTGAGTGTGACAAAAGCAATGCCTATATCCATATTGAGGATGACGGTGATGGAATTCCTAAATCTCAGTGGGAGTCGGTTTTTATTCCCTTCTCACGCTTAGATGAAAGTCGCAGCAAAGATAACGGTGGTTATGGCCTAGGACTGGCTATCGTACGCAAAATCGCCACTTGGCATCGCGGCAGTTGCCATGTTGGGTTCTCCGAACTTGGCGGTGCTAAGTTTATTCTGACTTTGCCACTGGCAAAGTAGGGATAGGTATAGCGGTGAATACCGCATAAAACAAAAATTTTACCTTTACCATTTTATTTGGGTAAAATTTTATACCAGTTGTATTTAAACATGACTTACAAGGAAAGTTTATGGCTTTATTAGACCAAAGGTCTCTCCATCATATTGATCCACGCTTAGCTGGTATTGAGATGCAATTAAAAGAGGCCTATTACAATTTAGATAAAACCACATCCAGCTTTGATAGCGATCTTGACAATAAATTGAAGCCGCTTAAACGCTATAAGTGGTGGGCAATTGGTATTGCAATCCCCTTACTATTTCTTGCGCCTTTTCTCTTAATCTCAATAATTCCTATCTACTTTTTGTTAAAACACTCGCTTAAGTCTTTTACTAAGGGTGTGTTAACTAGAGCTTATATGATGGCGCCAATTGCTTCAGCACTTAACTTAGAATATTCAGTCGGCGGTAATTTACTTATCTGCGAGGAAGCTATTAGTGCAGGTATATTAGCCAAAGGAGGACGAGCTGTAGCTGAAGATGGATTTAACGGCGAAGTAAATGGCATTCATTTTTACTTTACTGAAGTGCATATACGCACGCTTCATCAGAATAATGACAGTAAACGTTTGTTTAATGGTGCAGTTATAAAACTGAGTATGCCTGAACCTGTAGATACTCCAATTGTGGTGTTACAAGATGCGGGACTTTGGAACATGCTGATAAATCGACGTCAATCTCTAAAAGGATTACAGCGAGTTAAATTTGAACAAGAAGACTTTGAAAAAGAGTATCAAGTATACGCCAAAGATGAAGCGAGTTGTCGTAAAGTTCTTACCCCTAAGTACCTAAAACAATTATCACAGGTTAAATCCTTTTTCTCCTCAGAGAACCTACCTAAAGGACTAAAAATTCCAAAAGTAAAGGCACAAATGTTTATAGAAGGTAGCGATATACTGATCTCTCTTGATTATGGTGCCAATTTATTTAGCCCAAAAAAACTGCAAAATGAATATGATCCCAGCTGGGCTGAAGATATCGCAAAACAATTTTTACTGATTGAAAATCTAGCAAAAAGTCTGGTGCACTCACGCTGGACTTAGATAGTTTGTGGTTGAAAATGCAATAATCTAACGACAAACACAATGACTGTTATAACCATTGCAAAAAAGCTCTGAGGTCCTTTAACCAACTTAGCTATTTTTTACACAAGGTTAGACACGGAATTAGTTCAAAGATGATACAGTGTTCTCTGTTTAAAAGAATAATGTAGATCGCTTACGCCCTGCTACTGTATGCAGGTTTACCTAGCGCTTAAGGAGAACAGCATGAATATTATAAAATCCACCGCCCCCTTACTTTTTGCAGCCGTCATGCTCACCAATCATGTCCATGCTAACGAAGCCTTTCCTAGGCTAAAAGGACCTTGGCTTGGCCAGACACCGCCTGGGTTAACCGCGCAGCTTTTTGCCCCCGATATCATCTCGATTGATGGCCGTTATGAATTCGGCGTGTCGTTCTCTCCCGACCTTACAGAAGTGTATTTCACTGCCTTTGAAGAGCAAGAAAATGTGGATTCAAGCCCACAGATCATGTATTCAAAGATGGAAAATGCACAGTGGACTCAACCTCAAGCGGCAAGTTTTACTGATGGAAGAATGAGTTATGAACTGGTCCCCCATGTAAGCCTGAACGACAACCGAATTTACTTTACCGCGCGTTCAGATGACCCCAAAGCGTCTGGAATTTGGTACGTTACCCGTAGCAAAAATGGCTGGAGTGAGGCTAAAAGATTCGATTCAGCAATAAATACGGGTAAGTTTTCAGACTTCAACCAAAGCGCAAATGGCGAAGCTGTTTTCTCCAATATGTCAGAACGCAAAATGTATACCGCTGAAAATAAAAACGGCGCGCTTACGAATCCCAAAGCCATTGATATTGAGTTTGGATTTCATGGTTTTATTTCGCCCGCTAACGATTACCTATTGGTTAATAGTCGTCACAGAGGCGATAAAAGTCGAAAAGATAACGATCTATATGTCTATTTTAAGGAGCAGGATGGCACTTGGTCTAGCCCTATAAATTTAGGTGAAGGGGTCAATACCCCTTATTCAGAAACCGTCCCAAGAATTACACCCGATGGTAAATACCTATTTTTTGGCAGATATAATGAACCCGGTGATGTATCAAACATTTATTGGGTAAGCACCGAGGTCATTACCAAGCTAAAAGCAGCTTATTTTGCAGGAAAGTCGACTAAGCAGATTTAGCAACGTGTTAGATGTGGCAGCTCAGCTTCGAGCTGCCAGCTACCTATTTTTAATTGCTGATGGCTAATTTAAACCAAGCCGAACTACTTCTCACGTCCAGCAAACTCTACCTCAGCCATCTCGATAGCGCCGCGTTTTTGCAAGGTAATAAATAAGCGTTTACCCTCCTCTCCGCCAAAAGCCACGTTGGTCGGGTACTTGCCTTTAAGCTTAATTTCTTTAATTAGCTTGCCCTGAGGTGAAACCACAGCGACCACACCAGCGCCATAACGGGCGATATAAAGATTGCCTTGGTTATCCGTGCGCATACCATCTAAGCCAAAATCGGTAAACGAGATAAATAATTGTTTGTTACTAATATTGCCTTGTTCATCTAACTCATAGCGCCATACTTTACGCTGCACGCTTTCATTCACATAAAGCGTTTTATTGTCAGGGCTAACTTCTATGCCATTGGTGGTGCCCATATCCGCTTCCAATAGGGTTACTGCTCCGTTTGTATTTATACGCCAAAGGTTACCGCTGCTGGCTTGCCAATTAGGATCGCTGGCGAAAAGAATTCCGTTGTCCATGATCGCAAGGTCATTAGGCTGATCCATGCGATTATCGTGAGCAAATACCGTCACGGATTGCGACAAATCACCACCTTGTGCAAGTGCTGCTTTGGTGACTTTGAGCACGTTATGATTGACGTAATCGGCTATATACATATTTCCTTGCATATCGAAGCGAATACCGTTACCAATAGAGCCATTTTTTAACGTCAGTAGGGTTTCGGCTTTGCCTTGTGCTGTCACTTTACCAATGGTGCCTTGCTGCTGATGGTTAACCGCATATAACACGCCAGCGTCATCCACCGCAGGTCCCTCAATACCTTGCGTGAAAACACCATCCGGTATCCAATCTTGTGTATCTACAGCCGTGTTGGCAGCTACATAACCACTGCTCTGTAGCAAGAATAAACTGAATATGACTTTTCTCATGTCTTTCCTATTTGCAATGAAGATAAAGCGCTCGAACTGGATATATTCCAGTTATGACCACTTCATCCGTTAAATTTTGCAGCGCTAACAGCTTGCTATCGAGGTGCGGAGTCTGTAAAGCCCCTTTACAAACCTCAAGCACTTGCTGACTCAATTCAATAAACTGCGTCACCTTTAACGCCGTTGAGTGTGCTTCTGTAAGTTTTGGACTTTGCTGTAACAGTGTTAACGCCTCAAGCCCCGCTTGCCAACGTTGCAATATCGCGTCAATGTGCGCTAAGGCAGTGTTATCACCAGCGATATAGCTTGCGACTCGCTCCTCAAGCAGCCTCACCTGACGGCTTTCAACCGCAACATAGTCAACAAATTTATCAAGCGCTGCAAACTGGTGATACCCGTCGTTTAAGAACTTAATATGGTGACGCGTGTAATAGTGACTTGGCTCTACAAGCTCTGCAAAATGAGTGAGTAATGCAAGCGTAGCCTTGCGCTTTGGGTCACCTAAGGTTGTGCTGATAAGCCTATTAAAACCCGCTTGTTGCTGCGTTTTATGACCTAAGCCAATCACGTTATGTGCAAAATCGCTAATATGATCCAACCGCGCATACATCTGCTTGCTATCCGTAAGCGTTTTAGCAGACCATAAGCGCTCGGCAATCACAAAAAGTCGCGGCCATATTCTGACATCAAGATTATGTTCGGTGACCATTTCGCTCCAAATGGTCGCCTCACCACCTAAAATACGTGCATCACTTGCTTGGCTTAACGGTGTTGAAACCTCGACAGGCTGAGGTTTTTCAAGCGCCTCAAGTGTGAGCGGATAACGGCTATTACCAATCATTGCCGCGCCTTGTTGCTGCGCTGTATTAAACTCAAACTGTAACGGTCCCATCCAACTATCCATAGCTGCTGTAAATTGTTGAGTATTGCTAGTAATAAGCTTATCTGTTTGTACTAGCTGATGGCGGTTGTTATTAAGCTTTATAAACACTTGTTCACCCAACACCACAAGCTCCCCTTTGACTGCGCTGCCTTTTAAGCGTGGGATCGTAAAGGCTAAGCTTAATACTCGCGGTTGAGTAAGATCCACTGTCGGTAGCACCGGATGTGGGTCGTTACGGTAATGAAATGATGAATACTGCGGCTGATCAATATAAAACCCGGTTGATAAAATGCCTTGATAACCTGCTTCTGCAATTGCATTTAACGAATCATGACCACGCCAAGACTGCACGACAGTATCCGTAGGCAACGCCGGATGAAAAATTTCATCCCACCCCATCATCACACGTTGGTGCTTAGCGATAATCTTTTGTACACGAGTATTAAAGTAATTTTGCAGGTCATGACCGTCTTTCAACGCATGTTTTGCCATTAGCTCCTGTATTTCAGGGCTTTCCAACCAATGCTCAGGCTCTACCTCGTCACCCCCAATATGCAGGTAGCCGTCTGGAAATAAACTCGTCATCTCAGCCAGTAAATCGTCGATAAAGGCGTACACATCAGGACTTGCGATATTGAGCAGAGGCTTAAATACTCCCCAATGGCGCTCCATCTCATAAGGTTGCGCTTTAGTCATCAGCTCTGGGTAAGCGACGGCAATCGCGCTTGCATGCCCCGGCATACCAAATTCAGGCACCACGCGGATCCCTAAAAGGCTTGCATACTCAATCACTTCTTTCACTTCTGATTGACGATAATACAATCCGTCTGAGGCCAGTTGAGTCAGCTTAGGAAACACCTTACTTTCCATTCGCCAGCCTTGGTCATCAGTTAAGTGCCAGTGCAAAACGTTTAGCTTTGCCGCGGCCATACCATCGAGTTGGCGCTTTATTGTCGCAATTGGCATAAAGTGGCGAACACTATCAATAAGTAGCCCACGCCAAGGGAAACGGGGACTATCGCTGATAGCCGTGTAAGGGAATGTTAACTGACCCAAGACCTTGCTCTGAGCTAGTTGTAATAGGCTAGCAAGACCATGCTGCGCGCCGAAAACGGAGGTTGCGCTAAGCACTATTCCACCCTTTTCAATTTGAAGCTGGTAGTCTTCTGGCATATTCAGCTGAGGAAACTGTAACTCGGTTTCGATATTTTCCACGCGAATGGTTAAGTCCGCTTTGCCATCTTTTACTATCCGTAAAGGGATAGGTTTTCCAGTAATGCGCTCAATGTATTGCTGCGTTCTGGCGAGCAGAAAAGCCTGCCTTTGCGCACTAAAGCCGTGTATCGCAACCTTGATTTCGTTATCAAACACCAGCGAGCCTTCGCTCATACTCACTTGTTGTGGCATAGGCATAAGTGACAGTGGCGTGGCCTTTGCAATTGAAATCGGCAACAACACGATGAACAAAAAAAGACTAAAGTACATTCTCATAATGGCACTATTCCTGAGTAACAAGCTTTGGTAGAAAGTCGGCGGATATCAGCGCGCCGTGATGCTGGATTACCTCGGCGGCAACTTGGTGTGCAAAAAAAGCAGCCGTTTGCAAATCGCAACCTATCAGCCAATGCGCCAAAAACCCTGCCGCAAACGCATCTCCTGCACCACAGGTATCTAAGATAAGCTGTGGCGCTATGTTTTGCGCCGCGATATAAATGGGTGAAGAATTATCTGGTGGCACGAGCATGCATGGCTGAGCGCCTTGGCGAATAACTAAGAGTTGTGAGCTTTGCTGTTGATGCTGCGCAATTATTTCATCCACATTCGCGCTACCATACACTGCATATTCGTCCTCGTCGGTTAAAAATGCGATGTCCGCCAGCGCCATTACAGCCTGATAACTCAATTCTGGGTTATCGCTACACCAAAGAGCTTGGCGATAGTTGTTATCAAAAAAGATGAGTCCACCTCGGTTTTTAAACGCGGCTAATGCCTTAAATAGGTGTTTTCTCTGCGGCTCATCTAGGATGGCAAGGCTTATTCCAGAGAGATAAATTGCATCAATAAGCTTGTTGTGAAGTGCCTGAGTTAAGGTCTCATCACGCTTAAAATACTGCCTTACGGGGGTGTGCTCACGGGCAAAGGTAAAGCGTCGCTCCCCTTTCTTATCGAGCGTGATCCAGTACTCGCCAAGTGCGCTATGTGATTCAAGCACAATATAGTCTTGTTTGACGTTGGTGTTTGACAACATATCAAGCAAGTTTGTACTGGCCTTGTCCGTGCCAATGGCGCTGGCAAAACTGACTTCTATGTGGTTATCGTTGCTTTGCTTGAGTAACTGAGCCAAGTACCAAGCCGTGTTAAAAGTATCACCGCCAAACGAGCTTGTGCCATCTGCTCTATGCTCCACCATGCATTCACCAAAGCACACCAGCTGTTTTAATGCGCCTTTCATGATGCCACTTCCGTTTTTTCGGACGACACGGTTTCATTGGGCTTTGTCACGATACTCGTCAATACGCCAAACACCAAAGCACTGAGCAACGCAGGAATAACCGGGTTACCAAAATAAGCCAGCCAACCGTCGTTCATACCAACGAGTAGAGCGGCAACTGAACCTGCCATCAGGGTGACTAAACTGCCTTGCCATGTATAACCTTGCCAAAAGCGCCCCAATAACCCCATCACACAAAGCCCAGCTAATACAACGGAAATCATTTTGGTGATATAGCTGATAATATCGCTCGACAACAGCGCCATAAATAATGCCAGCGATACGGTAGTCAACATGGCAATACGAGAGACCAAAAGTGGATTGTGTGGCACAGTATTTCCCTTACACCAAGTCAGGTAAATATCAGCAACCAACACACTGACTCCAGCAATGGCGTCGGAGCTGGCACTAGAAAGCGTTGCGGAAATACCCGCCAATAAAATAAAGCCACCAATCAACACCGGCATCGCCGTTAACGCCAAATAGGGAAAAGCAAATGAAGGATTGTCTAAACTCGAGTTAACTGCATAAGCACCGATACCAATCACCGCAGGAATAAATGAAAACCCTAAATAAAGTAATCCCGAGATAATAAACGAAGTACGAATACTGCTTATGCTTTTGGCGGAGTAGATCCGCTGCCTAAACGATGGTGTTGCCAATACGCCCACCAGCACCGCCAGCGCCATTGAAATAGCAGGCAACAAACCAATATTATGATATGAAAAGAGCCCCGCTCCCGCTGCAACCGAAGCACTGGTTAGCGTTTGCCAACCACCGCTCACCTCGACTACAAAGTAGGTCATCAACAAAAAACCCGAAAACAAAATAACGGCCTGAATTGCATCCGTCCAGACTACCGCCGAATATCCACCTAAGGTCACATATAGCGCAAGCCCCAGTCCAATGAGCAGTTTTGCACTGGTCTCATCTAGCCCAGTGAGCCAAGCTAAATACATGCCCCCGCCAATCAAATGTGCGCCAAGCCAGCCGACACTTGCCGCGTAAATCAATATCGCTAAGAGCTTTTTAACGATTTGATGATTGCCAACATAGCTCGCTAGTTCCTCACTCATCGTCCCAAAGCGCTCAGCCCTAACCGGCGCAAACAGCCAAGCCAGCAATAAAATACCTAGCGCGCCACCGATACCATAAAGCGTGCCCGCCCAACCATGTTGATAGGCAAAACCGACCGCTCCCATCGACGAGCCGGTGCCAACCATAGTGGCAACGGTGGTGCCTAGCGTCAGCATCAGTGGTACTTTACGCCCAGCTAATAAATAGTCGCAATTTGACCGTTGCCACCGAGATGCCAGCCAACTCACGATTATCATGGCAGACAAATACAACAGAAAAATAAGCAAATACATTTGCTGGCTATCCGTCATGCTTCCCCTCCTGTGAACATTGTTGTTCGTATAACGTCTATTCGCCTTTGTAACAGGTGACATCAACCTCAACTTTACAGTCCACGACTAAGTCGGCCACCATACAAATTCGCGCAGGAGGATGTGCTGAAAAATACTCTGCAAAAACCTTATTAAAAGACTGAAAATATCTTGCGTCAGTTAATACCACGGAGACATGCGTAACATGCTCAAGGCCATAACCCGCCTCGCTCATAATCGCAATACAGTTTTCGATGGCCAGACGCGACTGCTCTACAATGCCACCCTCAACCACTTCACCATCTCGCATTGGCGTTTGTCCCGAGACCTTTAACCAAACGCCAGCTTCAACTGCTCGTGCAAAGGGTAAGTGTTGTCCACCAGTGCCCGTGCCGCCCTCAGCACCTATTCTTCTTATTGTCATGTTAACCTCTTGATGATTTTGATTTTTATTAGTTTTGATGCGTTAAAAATCGTCCTGCCCGGCCGAAATCGACAATGGTGTCTGCATTCGCGCCTTCAACATAGCTGAGCTTGCCATTCACCCAAACCTTCACAATGCCTGAGGCAAGTTGTTTTGGATTGCTGTAACTTGCTTGGTCTAACACTCGGTTGGGGTCGAATAACACCAGATCGGCGAAATAACCAATTTGAATATTGCCACGTTGCTGTAGCTTAAAGCGCGCTGCTGGCAGCGCTGTCATTTTATGGATAGCCAACGCCAACGGCAGCGATTGTTGTTCTCTACAGTAATGTCCAAGCACCCGCGGAAATGTCCCCCACAGTCTCGGATGCGGATGCGGGTCGCACGGTAAGCCATCAGACCCTACCATGCTGTATTCATAACTTAAAAACCGCTGCACATCATCTTCTAGCATACAGTGATACACAGCGCCCGCTGGCTGCAAGCGCTTTGCTGCTTCACGCTGAGACACTTGCCATTGCGTAGCAATGTCTGCCAAGCTTTGCTGTGCAAGTTCTGGATGAGACTCCGACCAAGTAATAAAAATATCCGTCTCCTCCGTCACTTGATTAAGATCTAAGGTGCTTGAACTCGCAGCGTAAGGGTAGCAATCGCAACTCACTGGATGCGTTTTTCTATGTTGTTCAAAATGCGCTAATACCTCAGGCGATCTGCCCCAATTCTCTCTACCTGCACATTTTATATGTGAGATAACCAGCGGCAGTTTGGCATGCTCTGCCGTCGCAAAGGCTTCGTCCATGGCTCGGATGACTCCTTGAAATTCCGTGCGTAAATGCGTGGTATAGATACCATCAAATGGTGTAACAACCTGGGCCAACGCATGCACTTCTGCTTGACTTGCCCCCTTCGCATTGTAATAAGCAAGGCCAGTACTAAACCCTATCGCCCCCTGCGCCATCGCTTGGTGCAGCAAGGATTTCATCTGTTCGAGTTCTTGCGCGTTGGCGGCTTGAGATAGATCCTTCATGACCTGTGCTCTGAGCGTTGTATGACCAACTAACATGGCTAAATTCACACTCGGAGCGGCGTTACTAAAGGCGTGTTGATAATCTTGGAGTTCACGATAGACGAACTCTGATTGCTCCCCAAGTAAGTTAATGGGGTCGAGCAGCGCTTGATCTGCACAGTAAGGCACTGCGCTAATACCACAATTACCCGCAATGACGGTGGTGACTCCTTGGCTGACCTTGCTCAGCATATGTGGACCTCGCAGTACTTCAAGGTCATCATGGGTATGAACGTCAATAAAGCCGGGCGCGAGCACTAAGCCTGTGGCATCGATGCATTGCTGTGCTTGCAAATGGCTGCAGTTGCCAAGCGCAACAATTCTGTCTTTGCTAATGGCGACATCCACCACTTGCGCTTCAGAATCTGATTCAAAATACACCGTCGCGCTTTGAATGAGGGTATCAACATAAAGAGATGTGCTCTGCATTAATCCCCCAGCGGAAAGCGTTTATCGGCAGGTGGCATATTACTGTTTTTATCTCGATGCTGATCTAACTGGGTTTTAAGACGTCTGAGTTTTTCTCTTGAGCGCTTTTGATTACGGATGGCAACCTCGCTCGACAAAATGTCCACCGCTGCCATCATGGCATAGCGTGCAGCGCTGGGCTTAAATATGTAATCACTTTCTTGAGTTTTGATGGGCAAATGATGATCGGCGATGTCCGCCAAGTCACTCACTGGGCAAATAGCAATAACCTCTGCACCATACTCTTTGCCGATAAGCGCCGCCGCTTTCACATCAGGAGAAACACCACTAAGCGAGAGACAAATCACCACATCCCCTTTATTCACCGTTGCGGCAACCATGCGCATCATCATGGGATCGGAGTGAGCATTACTAAGTACGTCCAAGCGAAATAAGCGATTTTGGCATTCTTGTGCCATCAGGCTGCTACCACCACCAACCCCAAAAATTAAGCAATGACGCGTGGCGCAAATCACTTCACTCGCCTGCTCCACCACCGCTTCATCGATGAGTCCCGCATTGAGCGTGAGGATCTCCTGAATAGAGGTATAAACATGAGAAATCTTCTCTTTTTCAATTGGCTCAGGATTTGTAAAACGCTCACCAATTGCGGCTGATTGTGTCAGCTGGAACTTAAGGTCGCGCACATTGGTGCAGCCTAAGCTACGCGCTAACCGCGTAATGCTGGCGTGACTGACCTGTGCTTTTTCAGCTAACTCGCTAATAGATGCGCTTGCGGCAAAGTTAAGCTCAGCCAAAATAAGCCGAGCGACTTTTTCTTCCGCTGGGCTAAAGTGCCCCAAACCTTCCTTAATTTTGCTAATAATGTCCACAGCGTCGCCTCAATTAAAAATAGGTAGAAATGGTTCGAGTGATCACCCAATCTCGCTCGACAACACCAATTTGTCGCCACTTATCAAAGGTTAAGCAAGGATGAGAAGTCGAAAAACAGATCATATCGCCAACCTGTACCTCGCACCCAGATGCAATACTTACCATAGCATGTTGATCCATGATTGTTTCGACCTTTACCGCGCCGCCTAATGAGCACAGCTGCTTTGACGGCGGAGAGTAAAGCAGCTCTGGTGTGGGCACGCCAGCATCAAATGCGACATCCCTTTTACCCATGCCAACTATCGCGACGCCCGGCTCTGGAGTCGAAAGCACGTAAGCCCATATGTTTAAGCTCGACACCAAACTTTCCCCCAAATCGCAAGCGAGGTTGCTCCGTGATAACACGGCTTGCTGCGCATCCTGATAGATCCCGGTATCGTGAATAAGGTAGCATCCGGGACGGATCACAAAACGAAATTGCTGAGCCTGTTCATTTTTGTTTAGTTCCTTTGTCACAACATCGTACCAAGCAGAACCCGCCCCCGTGATAATAGGTAACGCCTTTGAAAACACATTTTTTTGTCGTAAATCTGCCGCCGTTTTTATTACTGAGCTAACGAATGTGGCGATCCTTTGCTCGGCATTATCACCGTGGATCACGCCTTCATAAAATCCAATACCTGCGATCTCTAAACTAGAATAGCGTTGGCATACATTAACCAGCTGCAATAACGTTGCAAGATTGCGCCAACCAGCGCGACCGCCTTCAACTCCCACCTCGAGTAAAATGGAAATACGCAGCGAATACCGGGTAAAAAATGTGCCTAAAGCATGGGCATTTGCAATAGAGTCAACAAAACAATAGAGCTCAACGTCAGTATCAGTAAGCATGTTTGCAACTTGCCTCATATGATATTCGCCAACAAGTTGGTTCGCTAAGATCACTCGTTTTGCGCCCGCGGCAATCGCCACGGAAACTTGCGGCACGGTCGCTACCGTGACGGCCCACGCGCCATGTTCAAGCTGTAGTTTAAATAACGCTGGTGACATCGTCGTCTTGCCGTGGGGTGCCAATAATACTTGGCTTTCCTTTGCAAAATTCGCCATCCAATTCGCGTTGTGGCTGATGGCGTCTTGCTTTATCACTGCAACTGGCAAACTTACCTGCTCTGCGAGAATATCCCAGCCGCTATCTTCTAGTTGCAGTGGGTCGCCAGTGCCTTTCGCTAATATTGTCATTGTTTATTCAAACCCTTGAGTTTAAACATTAGTTCCCCACGTCAAAATAGTACATTGACTTACTGCGATTGGTATAAGGCCAAGCTGCACTTGGCCTTTGCTGACATTAGAAAGTCGCACGGACGCTCAATGCAAAACGTCTATCCGTGGTAAAGTTGAGTGCCTGCGTTTTTGTCCCTGCTTGGTCCATTTGATACTTGGTTTTGGTTTCCGTATCCAATAAATTGCTGGCTTCAAAACCTACTTTCCAATGGTCGTTGATGGTGTAATACAGACTTGCGTCCATCATACCTGACGCCTCTGCATAGGCAGGGACATACTCTTCAGATTCCCTAAGTGTGAGCAAATACTCAGAGCGCCAAGTGTATGCAAGGCGAAAAGAAATATCCTCGTACTCATACATACCGATGATATTAAAGTTTTGGTCAGAGTAACCTTGTAGCGGCAAACCTCCAAACACTCGGAAGGTATTACGATTATCGGTCAGCGGATTACCATTTTCATCGAAACCAAGCGTGCCTTTAGAGACTTCATTTGGATCTTCAAGTCCATCTTGATCGATATAGGTAAAGTTAAGTTGCAAACCTAAACCGCTCCATGCCCCCGGTAACATGTCGTAGAATTGTGAGTAGGAAAACTCCATCCCACGAATGGTGCCAGAGCCCGTGTTAGCAGGGCCATAAGCAGAGACATCATAATCTTCACCGCCATAAGAAATATCAAGATCAAAGGCGCGGCTACGGATTATATTATCTAGCTTTTTGTGGAATAGCCCTACCGTCACATAACCTGCGGACGCGAAATACCATTCGGTAGTTAAATCGGTATTGATTGCTTCTTCAGGCTCTAAATATGGATTGCCAGAAAGCGCGGTTAGACTGATATCGTCTAGCCCAACAACGGGGTTAGTTGCCTCGTCGTAATCAGCGCCGGGAGTTTGTAGCACGCGAGTGTAATCCAAGTTAAGAATACTGATATTTCTGGCATCAACTAAACTTGGGTAATACAGCGCTTTTGATGCACCAAATCGCACCACTACGTCTTCTGATACACCAAAACTCAAATTTAAGCTCGGAAGTAAAGTGCTGTAATCTGTGCCTTCAACGGTACTGAGTTCGGACTCACCCCCTGCAATGTCGTAATATCGCTTATATTCTGCCTGCTGCATTACACTATTAAGTGATGTCCCCTCTTCACCACGTTTGATGAGAGCGGGTTGCACCAAAGCGCCCGTAGACTCAAGTTGATAATTTACGTAGCGCAGGCCAACGTTGCCCACCACAGGAATGTCTTGAAACTCGAAGTCAAAATCACCGCGAATGTAAAATTCAGTACGCTTCTCGTTGGTCGAACTTATATTGTGTGCGGCGAATGGGCCTTCAACGCGATTGGGTTTGTCTTCATAAGGTACATACGTGCCAGAGCATGTGCCGTTGTTTGCCGCACTATTGGTGGCATTGTGCCAACCATCACGACAACCTTGGCGCAAAGACTCGGCGTAGTTTTTCACCAGTTCCATATTTGGGAACAAGAAGTTATTGACTGGCCCCTGCAACACCTGACCATTGTAATAATCTGAAAAATCAACGTGCTCAAATAATTCTGGACGATTTACCGCCGCGGCGGCATTTCGGTCATCTTGGATCCAAGGGGTGCCAATTGCAGACCAGCCCTCGTAAGCGGTATCTCGTACGGTTAAGTCTTTATCTGACATATAAAAACCGGAACTGACACTCGTAAAATGGCCATCTAGTTCATACTTAACATCCAGTTTAACGCTGTCTGATTCTGCCGTATTGCGCTCAACCTGCTCCATACCGCTGCCCAAAAACAGGTTAGGCACAGGTCCATTCCAATCTTCATTGGGGGACCAACCTGCCGTTAGAATATTGTCACTGAGAAACTCTACTGTCGGCCTTGAGCCACGCATATCGAGGAAATAAGGCGAGACAACGTGGACATGGTTTCCCCGTGTTTGACCCGACATACTGTAGTTTTGCACTTCTTTGTCGGAGTCGATCCGTTGGTAATCAAAATCAACCGTCAACCTATCTATTGGTTTTAACGTTAGCTTAAATGAAGTGTCCTTCACGGTATTTTCGTTGTAATTCCAGCGGCTACGATAAAAGAACGGTGTTTCGGGGCTCACGCCAAGTGCGATGCCGGAAGTCACAAAACCATCATCTGTAGTTAGTGGATGGCCACTTTCCGTATTTTCAGTCCAATTTTGTGAAGATCCCATAAAACCTTTAAAGCCTTGAGCAGCTTGTCCTATTTGGCGCTCGTTCCACTCAAGAGACGCTTCTGAGCGAATGTGCTCTAAAGTCGCAACTATGGTCTCATCGGCATTTGCCCACTGCAGTGAAGAGGTTAAGCCGGTACGTTCGCGGTCATTGGTTGCTGTACTCATATGGATAGCGACAGGCACATGCCATACACTGCCAGTTGGCTGCCCTGGTAAAGCGGGGCCATCCACAGGCGATGACGGATCAACACCGGTTATACCACCCCATTGATCCAAGGTAGGAATAAAGGAATCGCCTCGAGAGTGAAAATTGCCAAGGCCAACGCCATCTCCTCGAGTCTGATATTCTGATGAAGAAGCCGCAATTAAAAATCCGAACTTACCAGCACTGGTTTCCCAACTGTCGGAAAACAACGCAGAAAACGAAGGCGTCACTTCTTCTCTAAAGTCGCCATAGTTGGCCTTTGCATTGAACGAAATAAGCCGTTCGTCAGAGTCGAATGGTTTGCGGGTAATAAGATTTACCGTGCCAGATATACCGCCTGATATAAGATCCGCTGTTTGGTTTTTAACCACTTCCACCGCACCTAGTAATTCAGCAGGAAAGTCTTCATAGCTCAGACCGCCTGACGGATTTGCACTAAAGGCGTCTCTACCATTCACCTCAGAGCGAACCCTGTCTAGGCCACGAACCAGCACGCCGGTACCTTCATCAGCATAATGTTTAGGGTCATCGGATGATGCAAATCGCTCAATCGTAACACCCGGCACACGCTGCAGCGCTTCAGTCACCGATTTGTCTGGTAATGCTCCGATATCTGACGCTGTGATCACGTCTTTGACGGTATCAGCGAAGCGCTTAATATTTTGGGCGCTATTGATACTGCCTCGGATCCCGCGAACTTCAATGACTTCAACTTCTTCGTTCTGCGCCGAACCTTTGACATCGCTGTCATTTTGACCCACAGTTTCAGCCGCAACCCAAAGTGGAGAAAGCCCAAAAAGTACAGACGAAACCGCAAGGCTCAGTTTGCTTCGTTTAGGGTTATGTTTACCAATATCGGTGACTAGTTTTGACATTTTATTGTTCCTTTCTTCTTTTTAAAAACCAGTGAAAAAGACAGCAATGCCATCACTAGCACCACAGCCCAAAAACCTACCACACAGTGACGTGCTCTAAACGCCCCCAACACATCAAATGTTACTTACTAACAAAAAAGCAAGATTACATTGTTACTTTTTAACATTACAGACTAAAAAGCAAACACTTTTTATGAAAACATTGACGAAATATGCTATTGCATTGAAATAAAAAGCATTAAAATAGATTTTTCTTTGGAGGCAAGTAACGAGCTTGAGGACCACTCAGAGCGACTACAAAGTAAATCAGTACCCCCTTCGAGACAAATAACTATGAATCTATTTATTGAGATGGTCTGCTGGCAAAACATGTTTTGCCAAATTAGCACTAATAATTGTAGTATTATTCTTAGATTTAGGATCCCGGTAAAAAGCGCCAAATGGTGTTACTTTTGGGGAGGAGCAATCTGCTTAGCGAAGGACATTATGAGTAAATTTTTAAATTCTGTTGCGTTGTTACCGATGCTTGGTTTCATCGTAACAATGATTTACACCATTGTTGTGAAAGAGGAAACTTTTTCAAATTATCATTGGTTTATAGTAGCGCTAATATCACTGTCAGCTTCTTCTGAGCGACTTAAACATGCTAATACAGTAGCTGTAACCATCTTTGTGTCGAGTATTCTTTCCAATATACTTCTACTAGTAGCATCCAGTGTTGATTTAAAAATCACCTCATTTACTTTCATATTGTTTTTGGGTTATTTAAGTATTGGGTTTTTAATTTTGATGGCCAACCTTGCTTTTATTAGATACAAGAAAAACGAAACCATCATCAACAGCTAGGCTAGGTTTGATTAAACCCATTACCAATTGACCGAGCCCCTTAATGATTTCGTTTGGCCGCGTTTGGTCTTTTGATTCAGGCGTTTCTTTTGCGAGCTTTTTGTTGGCTTGGTTGCTCTGCGTGCTTTTTCAACTTTGGTGGCCGCGAGGATCAGTGTTTTTAGCCGCTCCAAGGCATCTTCCTTATTTTGCTCTTGGGTACGAAAGCTCTGTGCTTTAAGCACAATGACACCCTCTTTGGTCACTCTAGAGTCTTTAAGTGCAAGTAGACGCGCTTTGTAAAAGTCTGGCAGTGTTGAGCGATTGATATCGAACCTAAGATGAATGGCGCTGGAGACTTTATTGACGTTTTGCCCACCCGCACCTTGGGCGCGAATAGCGGAAATATCGATTTCCCACTCTGCTAGTGTGACATTATTTGAGATTTTAAGCATAGTAATTTCAAGCCTCCGTTTGCCATTTTAGCAAAGTAACAGAAGGCTTGAAATAGCAGCGGTAAGCGCGGAGTGTGTAGCTATGCTGTTCGAGTTGCGATAGCTGGAGATACTCTTGCAGCAACCATAGCAGGGTAAGTAACCGCCAACTGACCTGCGAGCAGCATTACTATCGCACCTGCAATCAAATAATCACCGGGTACACTAGTAAGCCCAAAGTAGTTAACCAAATAAATATTCGCAGTGATTGCGATGATTATACCCAGTGTAATGCCAAATAAAGACACCACCGCATTTTCAATCATAAAGTAACGTAGAATATCGGCCTGAGTTGCTCCAAGTGCACGACGAGTACCGATTTGCTTACGACGTTTATAGACTGTATATCTTGCCTGACCAAATATACCCAGCATAGTTACACACGCCAGAGCTGCGATCACCGCTTTTAGCGTTTGGCTCACCGCATAATCAGCTTGTAAGTTTTCCGTTTTTATTTGCTCGAAGGATTTAAAGGCATCAAGTTGACGGCCAGGCTTTTTAAGCATTAAGGCTTGAACTTCTTCCATTGCGATATCTCTTTGGCCAGGCTTAGCTTTTACTACTATGATGCTTTCTTCATAATGTTCTCTAACCGAACTTATTACCGTCATATCGTAAGCGTACCAAAACCGCCAAGGTGACTTCATTGTCTCTACTATTCCCACCACTTTCTGCGGGACAAATGCAACGTAAATGGTTTCTCCAACAACACTGCGCCAATCGTTAGGACGGATTTTATGAGCCAAATCCTGCGAAATTAACACGCTGGCTGATTCCGTATGGCCATCAAAGTACGTGTGAACTACATCGTTGTGTTGCAGGTTTCTACCCGCAACCACCCTCAGTCCCAGCGTATCGACAATGGTGTCGTCAGAACCATAGTAGCCTGCATGGGTTATCCGAGCTTCTTTTTCAGGCGTCAGCGCCACATTAAGTGAACGTCCCCAATTAATGAGTGGTAAACTGGTTATCGTACTTGCACTTTCAACACTAGCTAGTGCACGGATATCGGCAAGGTCGGTATCAAGGGCTGCATTTTTTTCTTCATCGCTGCCGTCTAAGTTAGTTCTGAAACTGAACAGCTGACTCTCAGCCAACCCTGTCGGTTGCACCAACTCTTGCTCTTTAAGCACCATCATATAAATGGCATTAACCAAAATCGTAAATGTCAGCGCAATTTGCAACACCAGTAGCAGCGGGGAAGCCTTATTTTTGTTTAAGGTTTTCAAAATTGGCAATAAATCTCTCATTGTCATGCTCCTACAGACTTTTTAGCTGACTAGATGGTTGAACTTTTGCCGCATGTAAAGTCGGTAGCAAACCAAAAGTCACAGCACTCGCTACTGCCAACGCAATCGTCATGATGACGATACCCACGGTCATCTCAAGCATCTCAGCATAAAGGTGACTGTAAAGTTGCGCGGTTACACTCAAGCCAATTTGCGCAAGTAACAACCCGATAATCCCGCCCAATAGTCCTATAATACAAGTCTCAACAGTAAACTGAGCGATAATATCTTGCTTAGAAGCACCAACCGCTCTGCGAAGCCCAACCTCACCAGCCTTGCCATGAAACTTTGCGACCATCATTGCCATACAGTTCAGCAGACAAACCGCAAGAAATGCGAATGCAAGCCACACTGCTACGTTGCCATCATCTTTGATAATTTTTCTTTCAATGAGCTGTTCTTTAACATTGAATAATTGGTGTAGTGGCTCTCGTAAAAAGCGACCATACTCTCTTTGTTCCATTGAGTAATTGACCAAGAAGTCCATGTAATTTTCGCGCTCTTCCGCGGAGCTTAGTTCAACCCAATACGAAACCCATACACATTCCGAAGCTAAAATTGCCGAAAATGAGTCATCAGCAGGTTCTTTCCAGCACTGATAAGACACGTCGGAGCCAGTCCACAACTCATTATTGATTTGCGTTTGGAATGGCACAATAATATCTCTGGGTTTGTTGAATGCACGAGTTCTATAATCAAAGAACTTGGGGATGGGATACCAATCGTCGGTAACACCAACCACTCGATATTGTAAATCACCTAAAAGCAGCGATTTACCGACGGAGTTTTCGCCACCAAATAACTTATCATTTAGCTCGCGACTGATCACTGCAACTTGCAGCCCATCCTGATCGGCAATCTCATCCCATGCACCACCAAACTTAAACGGCACTTCAAACATATTGAACATGTCACGGTATGCACTTCTGATTAGGGTCATTTTTGCTTCAGTGATTGGCTGGTCCGTGGTGCGAATCATCATTTTGAAACTACCAAGAGGCGTTTGATTAACGCCCTGTTTCGCATTTTGCAAGTTTATTGCATCTTGATAAGTAAGAATAAAAGGTGGAACTTCTTTTCCTTGAGAGATATTGAACGGCTTATCTGGGCCGTAGCTATTCAATCGAACATTAAACAAGCGGTCGCTTTTTGTAGGGATCGGATCTTTTTGTAGCAGATAACTCACTGTATAAGTTGTCATTGCTGCGCCAATTCCAATCGCGATTGTCATAATCATTAACAATGATAAAAAAGGCGTTTTCCGTAATGAGATAAGCGCTAATTTAAGATAGTAACTAAACATAACTTATCCTTAAGCAATGGCCTTATCGTAGTTCTTTCTTTCACTCAACATACCATCGCGGATTTCGATAATACGCTGAGCTTTTGCCGCTTGTTGAGCGTCATGAGTCACCATGACAATACTTGTTCCTTGCGCATTGATATCTTTGAGAAGCTCCATAATGCCATCGGCCATTTTGCTATCTAAGTTGCCCGTTGGCTCATCGGCAAGTAGAAAAGACGGTTTACCAGCTATCGCCCGAGCGATCGCTACCCTTTGCTGTTGACCTCCAGACAGTTGCGATGGGTAATGCGCTTTGCGTGATGCAAGACCCACTTTATTCAACGCATCCATGATCCGCTCGTGGCGATCTTTTGATGATAACTTACGATAGCGTAAGGGCATGTCGACATTATCGTAGAGGTTTAGCTCAGGAATTAAATTAAAGCTTTGGAAAATAAAGCCTACTTTTTCATTACGCAGCTTTGACTTGGCTTTATCACTTAACTTTTCAACATTGACACCATCAAGCTCATAGCTGCCATCGCAGAAATCTTCTAATAAACCGGTGATGTTCAGAAAGGTCGTTTTGCCAGAACCTGAAGGGCCAATGACGGCGACAAACTCTCCTTGCTCGATACTCAAGTCAAATGGCTGCAAAGCTTGAGTTTTTATTGTTTCTGTATAGTAAGCTTTTGATAGATGACGCATGGTTAGCATGTTGCAGCTCCTTTATTGAATTATTTTCACACTGGGAGCATCTTTAAAGATTCGTGCGTCAGAGGTGATAACCTGATCGCCGACATTAAGCCCCGATAGTACTTCTACTTGTCCAATACTTCTCAATCCAATCTTTATTGGCGTTTTGATAGCCGTGTCTTCTCTTACCACATAAGCAAACTGCCCGTTGTAAGCTTCTAAGTACTGTCCATGTGGTAGGTATGCAATATTCTGTTTTTGCTCTAGCACAATCCGACTGGTAAGCCTTTGATTCTGTCTAAGACCCTGAATTGATCCGTCTTTAAATCTAATCTTTCCAGCAACGCGGCCATTTTCAATTTCAGGTGAAATGGCAACGATTTCGCCACTATAAACATCACCATTGAGATTCACCTCGGCTAACATTCCCAAAGCTAAATCATCTGAATAGCTCTCAGGTATTTGTACTTCTATCTCATATTTGGAGAGATCGACTACGTTTAATAGTGGCTGGTTTTTAGCAACTGAATTTTTTTGCTCGACCACTAAATTACCAACAAGTCCCCCTACTGGCGAGACAACTTTAAGTGCATCGACTTGCCTTTCAAGCTCTGCCACTTTGACTTTTTGTGCTTCAAGTTCAAGTTCTTTGGTCCGAATCTCAAACTTCTGGCTTTCTTTTTGCAACTCAACTTCTTTAATTGCTAGGCGATACTCCCGTAGCGCATTTTCGAGGTCATCTTTGGCTTTTTGATAATCGATATCGCTGACAACTTGAGTTTTTAAACCATCTTCAAAACGGCGCATTTCACGCTTAGCTGCATTCAATATAACGGTAGCCTTACCTAAATAGTTTTCCTGTGCTAGGTCTTGCTTTTTAGCTTGTATGATTTGTCGCTGAAGTTCAGTATCTAACTGATTTAACTTTGCTTGATGCTGGGCAAACTCGCTCTTTAGCTCCGGACTATCTATAACAGCAAGGGTTTGCCCTTCAATAACGCTATCTCCCGATTCGACCAAATAAGTCACCGTCCCCTGAGCAGGGCTATATATTGTAGGACGCCTTGCTGCGACGACTTTTCCCTGAACAGAAATATCGCGAATAAAGTCACCTTGTTTAACTGCTGAAATATGAATTTTATCGCTTGAAACTGCTGTTTGGCCACTTACCCACTGGCCAATAATTGGTGCAAAAAAGAAAATAGTAATTAATATGAGAATGCTAGCTACCGCTATCAGTATTTTATTTTTTTTAGGTCTCTCAACCGCAGAGTCTTGAGCACTCGTATCTGGAATATAGGCCATGAAATAATCCTTTTACCACTGCCTTTGTTATTGAGAATAATGCACCTTACAAGCGTTTTTAACCGCTATTCGCTCAACTAGCGCTCGCGTCACTTGATAGAGATTGAAACCGAGTCAGTTCATCTTTCTCGTCACTTTTCAGGCGAAGCAAATCTCAAAAGCTAAAGGCAAAACAGGTAATGTAAGTGCCTAAACCTTACACAAACTCAAGACTAATGTCACGAAAAATAAAACACTTTGTTAACTATTTGGTTTGATTTTTGACGACTTCCAGATATCGGCTTTCTATAAACTTCTTCTCTTTAGACAAATGCTCAAGTGCTTCTCTGGTTTGCTCCAACTCTTTTTGAATAGCCTGAAGCTTTGGACCATCTTCAACCTCTTGTTCTTGAACCATTAGCTGTTGCAGAGCCTGACTTTGTTCGGCAATTTGTCTTTTGTATTCATTGATAGTTTGAGACATATCTTGACGTTCCTTTTCAAAGGTTGCGACCAGTTGCTCCAGCTCTTGTTCGGACGTACCTCCCATCGTTTTAGAAGCTTCCAGCTGCTGCTTTAGTGTGTCATTTTCTTTTTGTAATTCCTCTGTAGATTCATATTGATCATATAGCTTTCTTCTCGTTTGCTTAAGTCGCTCTAAACTCTTTGACAAATCTCCTCGAAGCTTTTTTATTAGCCGATGCGATTTAAGGAGCTTAGTGTTTAAATCATCCATGCGAGTTTGCTCTTCTGACGAGATATGGTCCTGCGTTGAGCGTTTAACCTCAGCTAACTGCTGCTCTAAATGGACTTGTAAATTAGCCAATTCTTGAATGGTGTGTTGGTTATCTTCGACAAACTTCATTGACTTGTTAATTGCATCGCGACAATGCTGAAGTAGATACTGTTGATCTGGGTTAGATGTACCAGCTCCACCAGCGGTCTTTGCAAACAATCTAAACTCTCGTAGGATTGACAATAAGATATAAAACCAAAAAGCTAATATCAGCAGCCCGATATTCACCGCCATATAGATAAATACATCAACTGGTAGTTTGCCTAGAAACATATTACGCACTCATTATTTTCTTACTTTCATTTTAGTATTGGTTAAAAATCGTGCCTATAATAAATCTATATTTTTCAATAAAGTGGTAATGTGTGAAGATATTGCTCGTGGATGACAGTGCGGCAACACTTGAGATCATTCGTCGCGGTTTAGTGCGTTTTAGATATCGTAAGCTGTTGATAAAGAAAGCACAAAGTGCAAAAGAAGCACTGAAGATTATCGGTTCTTGGCATCCAGATATTGTATTGACCGACTGGCATATGCCCGATATTTCAGGACTCGCTCTCGTCAAAGCAATCAAACAAAAACAGTTGGATGTCACTATGGCGATGGTAACGACTGTCGACGATCGTGAACAAATTAAGCTCGCCCTTGATTATGGTGCGGCATTTGTATTGTCGAAGCCATTTGCTGACGACGACCTTCATAACAAAATCATGCCGTTGGTCAAAGCCGCGGAAGAAAGCAGCAAAACAAGAGAAATTCATACGCTGCATAAAGGCGTGCCTTTACCTCAAGTCGGGCAACTTGAAAAACTAATGAACAAACATATTGATACTGAACTTAGGCTCTATCAGGTGCATCAAATGGAATATGATCCCGATAACCTTCCTTGCGTTATGGTCGCATACGAAGATCCGAGCAGCCAGAAGGTTCGCGCAATCGGAATATTTGATGTGTATTCGGTCTGCGTGCTTGCCGCATCTACTGGGAGCTTATCGGATCAGGCGGGGTTTGAAGCGATTCATCAACATCAGATCACAGACGACATGTTAACCGCCTGCCACTCAGCATTAAACTCTACGTCTTATGCATTTCTAGACGGCATAACAAGAAGAAGTCTAAGAGTAAAAACCCTACAGTTGGTCACTAAGCCTTTTCCTAAGTTAAAACGCTTGTATAAATCCGCCGCAAACATGCGCATAGATTTATGTTGCCAACGTCCAAATATGGCGCAAGGTAAAATATTGTTGGTTGGGTTTTTAAGCTAGTGCTTTAAGCAAGATACCAGGATCGGTTATCCCAGCTTCTTTTAAAGCTTCTTGGATATTTTTGGTTAGTCCAATAACTTGACTCTGCATACGTAAAATATATTCAAGCTTTTGTGTAACTAGCTCCGCTTTCATTTCATCTGAGTATGCGTCATTTGCTTTTAGCTCTTCGAGTAATTTTTGCTCTTCCTTTATTTTTTCTCTGAGTTCTTCTAGCTTTTCAACCATTTTTTGAATATGCGGAGGCAATGCGGCCTCTTCTTGCTCTTCCTTTACCTCTTCTCCAGACAATTTAGACATATCTTCTTCAGATAACCTAAGAGGTTTGGACGAGCTCGTCTCTTCAACTTTGGTTTTCTGCTCCATCTGACTCGTGGTTGATTTAGCTGGTGAGTGAATTAAGAAGTTCACGTTCATTGTCTTTGGCCAACATGATTTCCTTTGACCTACATATCGGTAATTTATCAAGGATCTTTAAGAAAAATTGCGCGGCTTCCTTGCCGCTGCAAGTGCTTGGGAATGGAATCACTCAGTACTGAAGACTAACCGAGTTTAAAATAATTCTGTTTTAAGATTTGCTTGCAATTGCTTAATGCCCGATTTAACGCCTGCAACAACGTTTTACCTTTTGCCTTGACCTTTAATGTAGGTAATCCGGGTAATAAAAGCTCAACTTGGCATAACGTAAGCCTGCCAGCCTGCTTGTCCACCTGTTTTTCAATTCGTACATTTATTTTTCGAATATTGTTTGCATAGCCGTACAACGCTTCATTTATTGCTTTAGCAAAAGTCACTTTACTAGACACCGCTATCGGCTCATTTACACCAACAAGGTTCAATTTCATCATTACCTCAGACAATCCCATCACATATAACTGTGTCGAAAACTTAGAATGACTCGAATATCAAAGCGCTTGCTCTATCCGGTACATTATCTCAACTTCTACTTGCGCTATGAGATCAAATCTACTAATGTTCAATAAAAGATAAAAGCTGATTATATCTAACTTAAAGTAAGGTTTTTACGAACAATATGAACATAAACTTCAATCACCTTTACTATTTTTGGCAGGTAAGTAATGAAGGCAGTATTGCTGGTGCAAGCAAAGTCCTTCATTTGACGCCTCAAACCATCAGCGCGCAACTATCAAGCTTAGAAGATCGGCTAGGGAAACCTTTATTTATAAGAGAAGGAAGAGGACTCAGGTTGACTGACTTCGGCATTTTGACCAAGCAGTATGCGGACGATATGTTTTCGATTGCCAAAGAATGGTTAGAAACAACACAAGATGGTGCAACAGCCATACATCGCACATTAAAAGTAGGTATCTCAGATGCTATTCCAAAATCGTTAGTATCAAAGTGGCTTGCGCCTTTGATAGAAAATGAGCAAGTTGCCAATTTACATTGTATTGACGGTCAACAATCAGAATTGCTAGCTCAGATGGCCATGCATAAGCTCGATATCGTGCTTGCAGATAAGCCACTTGATAGTCACCTTCCTTTTAATGTTTTTTGCCACGAGATTGGAAAAAGTCAAATTGGCTTATATGGTTCAGCTTCAAACAGTGAGCAACTCAGTGCAAATTATCCAAAATCGTTACAAAATCAGTCGCTCATTCTTCCAGCAAAGCACAGCCCTGTAACTAACTCGATTCAATTTTGGCTACAAGAGCAAAATATAGAAATTAAAGTGGCTGGTCATGTAGATGATAGTGCTTTAATGAAAGCATTAGGCCAACAAGGATTCGGTATCTTTCCAGCCCCACTTTCAATAAAATCAGAATTGCAACGGCACTACGACGTCTGTCTCATAGGCACTATCGAAAGTACGTATCAAAATTACTACGCTTTCACACCCGATCGACTTATTAAAGACTCAATTTTTAGTGAGTTCGTCAATTTTGCCAAAGGAGTAAGCTGACACTACAGTCAGCTTATGTTGGCTGCAAAAGAGAGGACAAGTTTTGTTTATAACGTCTCGAAAGGTGGAGTGAATCTCCGTTTTCTAGAATAACGTCGTAATCTCCATTATCTCTTGTCTTAAGTTCACTGATAGCATTTAAATTAACGAGTGAAGACTTATGGATCCTAGAAAAGCCAAAGGTTTTAAGACTTTTTTCCATTGATGACATCGTGTCCCTATGCAAGATTGAACGCTGCCGATTGATCATATGAAGTTCAACATAGTTTCCCGCACCACCAACCCAAGCTAAGTCTTCCACTTTTATCACATGAATATGCCCCGAGTCTTTTACAATCAATCTTTGATTCGGGACATATTCCGATGAAGCTTCTTTAGAATCCAAGAATGCTAGCTGAAGAATATTGGTGATCAGAGCACCTTCTGTATCTTTCCCATCAACACTCATTGTTGTAGAAGCATTTAATTTAACATCTGTCGTTATTTTAATAGTTGGCACAGAGTCAAAATTTTTTATGATTGATTCTTGCTTTCCCAGGTCAATATCATGTGAAATATCAATTAACAAACAGTCGATTTCACCCGCCGAAATAGTTTCCAAAACATCAACAATAGATTGATAATAAACAAACTGGGAACAAACTGCGACTTCTTTTAATTTTGTACTTATTTCGACTCCAAGCTCAGACAAATAGCTAGGAATAGAGATCGTCACTCTTTTCATTCATCACCTTAAACACATCAACAGGTTAACAAGGATACTAATACTTTGTATCCTATTTCACAATAGTTAACATATTATTGTTATAGATTGTCACTATGTAATCTGCAAATTAAATTTGATCTTTTTTTTCTCGCCTGTCGTCACTGATTCCCATCGCCTTACGTATCTCAACTGGCATATTCCAAGCTTCCGTCATAACTTCGTCGTGATACTAATAAGCCTTTGTGATGAGTTATTAAACTTGCCGAGGGTATCTAAAACAAACCTATCAGGGGATATCATGAAACAATTCAAGCGTTCTAAGTTAAGTATGCTTATCACTTCTGCGTGCCTAATCGGCGGAAGTTTAAGCATCCAAGCATCAGCCGAAGAAGCAGCTGATGGTGCCAATGAAGAAGTCGAAAGAATTTCTATTACAGGTTCTCGTATTCAACGTGTTGCTTTAACGGCAAAAACACCGGTTATCGAACTAGACGGTTCTGAATTTGCCATGTCGGGTAACTTAAACGTTGAGCAAAAGCTTGCCGAGCTACCATTGACAGTTCCTTCGTTTGGCCCAAGCTCAAATAACCCGGGGGATGGTACTGCTCGTGTTGACTTACGCGGTTTAAACGATGAGCGTACTCTTGTTCTTGTTAATGGTCGCCGCTGGGTACCTGCAACACAAACAGGTGTTGTCGACTTAAACACTATCCCTGCGTCTCTTATTGAAGGCGTAGACATCATTACTGGTGGTGCAGGTGCGGTATATGGTTCTGATGCTCTGGCTGGTGTTGTAAACTTCCGTTTGAAAGATGACTTTGAAGGTGCAGAAATTTCTGCGTTATACGACATCACAGAGGAAGGCGATGGTGAAAAGTTCAACACTGACCTTACCTTAGGTGGAAACTTTGCCGACGGTAAAGGTAATGCAACTGTTTATATTGGTTACGCCAAACGTGAGTCAATCTTCCAAGGTGATAGAGACTTTACTAACGTAACACTCACGGAAGGCGATACAGGTTTAGTGCCTGGTGGCTCATCAGGTATTCCTGGCACTCGTATATTTTCCGGCCCTACGCTTCCTAACGGTACAACTCTAGGCCGCTTTGGTCCTAATGGTGAAGGCTTACCGTATACATCAGCCGATGCATTTAACTATGCCCCTGATAACTACCTACAACTTCCACAAGAGCGCTTAACGCTTAACTCTTTTGCACACTATTACATCAATGATGAAACTCGCTTATATAGTGAATTATCATTTATTCGCAACGAAGTACCATCACAGCTAGCGCCAACTCCAGCGTTCGTAAATGGCTTGGTGGTTAACCCTGACAGCCCATTCTTTGGTGCAGATGTTCAAGCCGCAATGAAAGCGTTAGTACCTGAACTTGATGCTGAAGGTGAACCAACAGGTAACATGGTTAGTCAACTTGACGCTAATGGTAACTTTACATTCGCTACAATTGGTCGCCGTATGGTTGAAAACGGGCCACGTCAATCAATTGATACACGTAACGCTATGCGAGTGTTAGTAGGTGTTGATGGTTTTATTGGTGATTGGGCTTACAACGCATACTACAGCCGCTCTGAACTAGATCGCTCTAATCTACTTAATAATGACGTTTCTGAAACGCGCTTCAGACAAGCAATTTTAGTTACTGATGACGGTAGCGCATGTCAAGATACATCTGGCGGTTGTGCACCATTGAACATATTCGGTGAAGGTAATATTTCACAAGCGGCGATTGATTTTATCAACGTTGGTGCATCTAACGTAACAAATATCAAACAAGAGATCTTCCACGTCGATTTTGCTGGTGAATTACCATTTACCGTGCCATCTGCTGATTTACCGGTAGGTTTCGTAATTGGCTACGAAAGCCGCTTTGATGATTCGAGCTTCCGTCCTGATGAATTCTTAGCATCTGGTGATGTTTTGGGCTTTAACGCTGGTGAGCCAACCGTTGGTAGCTATAGTGTTGATGAAATCTTCACAGAAATCGACATTCCATTAGTGACAGATGCGGCATTTGCTGAAGACATTACACTATGGTTTGCAGGGCGTCTTTCTGACTATTCAAACATTGGTAACGTCTCTTCATTTGCAACAACGCTAAACTGGAAAGTGAATGAATACGTTTCGTTCCGCGCGGGTTATCAAGAATCTGTACGTGCACCTAACATCTCAGAACTATTCCAAGGCGCAGCAAATGGTTTCCCTAGCGCAACCGATCCATGTAGCGTAGACGGTTTTGTAGAAGGAAAAACAGATAGAGCTCTTTGTGAAGCTCACGGTGTTGCATCTTCTCAAGTCGGTGTATTCGAGCAAGCAAACGCGCAAATCGAGGGGAGTTTTGGCGGTAACCCAGATCTGAAGGAAGAAACATCGGAGACAGTTACACTAGGCCTTGTTATTACACCTACCGAAAACTTTGACGTGACTATCGATTACTTCGATATTCAAATTGATGATGCTATCGATGTACTAGGTGGTGGCGTAAACAATATTCTGGATGTTTGTTACAACCAGCTTAAAGATCCAAGCTCTGAGTTCTGTCAAGCGATTACTCGTCGTCCTGATGGCAACGTAGACCTTGTAACGGCACTCAATGCTAACATAGCTGAACTAGGTACTAAGGGTTATGATGTTAACTTCAATTGGAGAACTGAGCTTGACTTTGGTATCGGCGAAAATGGATCAACATTGAGTATTAATTCAAAGAACACCATTCTTGATGAGTACTTTAAAACAGCAAGTGTTGGCTTTACAGAAACTAATTACTGTGAAGGTAAATTCGGTAACACATGTCTTACTCCTCGACCAGAGTTTCAGAGTAATAACCGCTTCACTTGGACTTCAGGTGACTTAAGCGTGTCAGCACTAGTGCGATATATGAGCGAAGTTGATGATGACACTGGCGAAAACGAAATTGTGCCTACATCTAAAGCTGTATGGTACCTTGATCTTAGCGCAAGCTATCACTTCACAGATCATGTACAAGCAACATTTGGTGTTAAAAATGTGCTAGACACTGAGCCAACACCACTAGGTGACGCTCAGCAACAAGCAAATACATTCCCAGAGCTGTATGACGTAATTGGCCCACGTTACTTCGTGAGTGCTGTGTACACGTTCTAATCTGTGATATTGAAAGACTAGGGAGCTGCGGCTCCCTTTTCTGTTGTTAGCGTAATAGCTCCCTTATTTACAGTAAGTTACTGGCTTTTTCATCGAGTCTACTGAAAGATTGACCTAGACCAACAAAACTTCAAAATAACAACACTTTACTCGCAACTAAGTCAAGTTTAGCTAAAATAAAAAGTATGCAGCTCAGCCTAATTAACCGTTTAAGAAAAGTAACATGAAGCAAGCGCCAGAAATTACTATTGCAGTTCAAGATGCCTTCCAATTGATCCAACAAAAACAATACCAACAAGCGTTAACTAAGCTACAACCTTTTTCTGGCTCGCCTCACCCCGATCTGCATTACCTTTTGGGAATTTGCTATAAATCACTAGCCGAGTGGCAAAGCGCAATAACCTCATTAATTTATGCAGCTAAACTCGCTCCACTTAAAACTGAAATCTTAACTCATCTAGCCAAATGTTATTGGCTATCGGGTGATTTACACCAAGCAGAGTGCCATTACCTTGCGCTTTATGAAGCTGAGCCAAAAAATCTAGATTTACTTAAAAACTTGTCGCTTCTATATCTTGAACAAAACCAGCTCGACATGGCCAGTCAATGGGCTCTCAAAGGACAATCACTCGATAATTCTGGACAACTCACCAAAATACTCGGGGACGTAGAAAAAACGAGAGGAAACCTTAGTGAGGCGATCAGTTACTATCAACAAGTCCCCCAACACTCTCCGATTGTCTTTCGGGCAATACACAATTTAGGCCTTTGTTATAAATTACAGGCTAAATTTGATTGCGCAATTCAATGCTTTAAATTTGTGCATCAAAAAGCACCTGAGCACTATGAACCGCTTTACAACCTCGGGGACTGCTTTTTTGCAAGTGGTCAATTTGAACCAGCACAACAAGCCTACAATCTGGCATTGAAGCAAGCCCCATACAATCCAACCATACATAAAGCAATTAACGAGCTTTACTGGCAAAGTGGGCAACATCAGCTTTTTGCGACCAGTTTATTAACCGCGCTGGAGTCAGCAGATAATCAGCAGGAACTCATAGAGTGCCTCGCTGAGCTTTACTGGAATACCAATCAGTACAGGCTATGTGAGGAATGTATACAGACGTCGGGTTACGCCGATACTTCAGCTATATTACTCGCGTTAAGAGGGCGTCTGGCGGCCACGAATAATGAACTAAACACCGCCTATAAGCATTTCGATAATGCCAATAAGATAGCCGTTAATTACGATAGGATCTGTGAGCAAGCAAAATTCGCAATTCAGCTTGGTGAGTTCAGTACCGCACAATTTCTGCTCGAAAAAGTGTTGCAAGCGCAGCCCAACTCACAACTTGCATTGGCTTGGCTAAGCGTAGTGTATCAAGCCACAGATAAACAGAAGCACCAAGCCCTATGCAACCCTGATTTTATTCTGACTGCAACCTTAGGCGCACCGAGTGGCTATCAAAGCAGTGAAGACTTTCTTAAAGAGTTAGAGTCTTGCTTGCTAACACTTCACCAAGGGAAACAAGCGCCCAGTGAGCAAACCTTAGTTAATGGCTCACAAATTTCAGGAGGCTTACTCAATAGAGATATTGAAGTCATCACCAAAGCTCGAACTCAATTACTGCAAGATATAGGAAAATGCCTCAGTAAATTGACGTTAGAACCAGAACACCCTTTTTTGGCTCATTTACACAAAGATATATGCATTACGGGCTCGTGGTCTGTCAAACTGACGGAGCAAGGCTTCCACGTGAGCCATATTCACCCCGCAGGTTGGATTAGTGTAGTGTTATATATCAACACACCAAATGACGATAGCAACAATGGTGTAATTGAATTTGGGAGGCCGCCACTGGCACCACCCTACGATTTTCCACCATTCAAAACTGTAAAACCTCAACGAGGGCAAATCGTGATCTTCCCCTCTTATTTTTGGCATGGAACACAGCCATTTAGCGCTACAGACAATAGCTATCGAATGACTTTGCCACTCGATATTGGCGTTATCAATAATTAGAAAGAGACATCACTTTAATGACAAACGAAGAGACACAACCTCTCAATATAGACTCACTTTTACAACCAATTCTCGAATGCGAATCGCAAAATAGTTGGCCATTATTGTTATCAAAGCTAATCGATAGCTATCCTCAAAGTGCTGAACTAAGCTATCGAGTTGCTGTAATTTTAGAGCAAATTGGAGCGTTAATTGAAAGTGAAACAGCCTACTTTCACTGCCTTACTCTGGCACCCAAAAACTACTTAGTGTATCTGTACCTTGGACATTTATTAGAGAAGAAGGGAGAAGACAGTACAGCACTCATATGTTACACCCTATGTGAAGCGCTCACAGGTAGCTTTAAGCGGCTTCAACTCGCCAATAGCACCGCCCCCCAAACACTTGAGCGCTTCCAAAAAGCTTGGCAGTGTATGGAGAAGAACCTTGGTACAGCATCAAGCATTGAGTCCGGTCGTTGGGTTCAATACAGTAGTAAACCCTTCGAAACAGCCCAAGCACCACACCTGTTTTACGTGGCAAATCTTAGTGCGCATCCAATTTGGCCCGCAGAGCAATTTTCATGGTATGAAAGCTTTAACGCCGCGATCCCCGACATAATCAAAGAGTTTCACACGGCTTTTGATACAGCATCTTCGCACCTTACCCCCTATTTGTCGGGTAAGGTGTATGAAAGTGCATTTCCATCGCTTGCAAACAGCAACAACTGGCAGGCATTATCCCTTTTTAAGGAGGGCGTGGAAGACGTTTCAGTGTCAAAGCACTTCCCTATTCTAAAAAAAGCTTTAGAGAAAGTGCCGTACTATGGCTTGACGACATCCCCATACGAAGTGTTTTACTCTAAATTAGCCAAAGGCCAAACTATTACTCCCCATTACGGCCTTTCCAATCACAGTCTAACAGTACATTTGGCTATAGATATTCCCTACGACTGCTACTTGGAGGTCGATGGTAACCGCGTTTTATGGCAAGAACATCAACTCACCATATTCGACGACTCTTATTTACATTTAGCGCACAACGGCAGTGACCGAGATCGGATTGTGCTTATTTTCTCCATTTGGCACCCTGATCTATCATTGACTCAACGCCAAGCAATCCAATCAGAATTTAAGAATAGACAACACTGGATTGATAATTTAAGTACAACTTTGGATCAATATAAAAACGATCACTAAAATCTCAATTTTCGTCACTGTTAACCCCCAACTTACCACAAAAGGGGTTGTTACTAGGTAAAGAACCCGTAACTTAAAGACTGACCTTATGATTAAGGTCTCCCTGGATAATTTCGGGGGCAACCCCCGTTTTTTTTTATGCTAGCCACGTGATAAATCGCAGTGCTAGAATCCAGTAACAATCCTCAAACTAATGTAAATTCATGCAAAAACCCATTATCACTATCCATTATTGTGTGCTTTGCCAATGGATGTTGCGAGCCGCTTGGCTTGCACAGGAGCTGCTTTCAACTTTCTCTGATGATTTAAAACAAGTTGCGCTAGCGCCAGCAAGTAAAGGCATATTCGAAATTTACTATAACGATACGTTAATTTGGTGCCGAAAAATGGATGAAGGGTTTCCTGAAGCCAAGGTACTAAAAAGAAGAGTGAGGGATCTATTAGATCCAGAACGTGATTTAGGTCATGTAGACAAATAGCCCACACCCAAATTAAATAAAAAAGAGAGCGAGCGAAATAGCCCGCTCAATCCACCATGCTTACTCAGCAAAATCGATGAGTTCTTGTCCTGTAAGGCGATAAATAATCCATTCGTTTTGTGCTTTAGCGCCGATGCTTTCATAAAAGTCGATTGATGGTTTGTTCCAGTCAAGTACTACCCACTCAAAGCGACCGCAGTCCTTTTGTAGTGCAAGTCTTGCTAGGTACTTCATGATCCCTTTACCTGCGCCAACACCGCGTTTGTCTTGTGACACATATAGGTCTTCAAGATAAAGTCCGTGCTTGCCAAGCCAAGTAGAATAATTAAAGAAATACACTGCGAACCCGATTGCTTCACCATCTAGTTCACAAATAACGCTGTGTGCTCTGGCTTCTTTACCAAACAATTTCTGTTCTATTTCTTCCACGGTATTGAGCACTGCATCTGGCTCTTTCTCATAAATTGCAAGTTCGTTAATAAAGTGCAGTATTGTCGCGGCATCAGCTACTTCTGCTGGGCGAATTGAAAGGCTCATAATGGCTCCTGTATGTAGGTTTTAGTCAGCTTAACAAATTGTAAAGGGGGATGACAGCACCTTTCAGGCAGCATCAAAGTGAACAAACTCTCCAACTCGTTCGTATAAGAAGTTAACCGTTTTTATACAGGAAGAGGTTAATATGCAAAGGACGATCTTTGCCTTTTTGATGTTGCTATTCAGCACTCAGGGTTTCGCAAGCACCAGTGATCTTGTAAATCAATTTATAGAGAACCCTCAACAAGTCGGCAAAACAAGTCGAATGACCTATTTGTTTTGGGATGTTTATGATGCCAGCCTTTATGCCCCCAAGGAGCGTACTCTCAAGACCAGCCTTTTGTATTGGCACTACATTATTTACGCGCGCTTGACGGCAAAGAGATAGCAAAACGATCTCTTAAAGAGATGGAAAAGCAAGGATTTAATAATTCGAGTAAAGGTGAGCGATGGCTAACAAAAATGGTGCAAATATTTCCTGACGTCTCGAAAGGTACCCTACTATTTGGCGTAAGAACACCTGACGGCTATACCCAATTTTATGAAGATGAAAAGCTTATTGGCGAAGTGAATGATCCGGAATTTACTACCCGGTTTTTCAACATTTGGCTTGGTGAAAAAACGTCCGAACCGACCATGCGAGCCGAGCTTCTCGGTCTAGAGCGGAAATAGTATATGACTCTTTTTCCCACAGTTACAACGTCGCTATTTAGTTCAACGAGACATACCAGAAGCGATAACACTCAACCACATTTCAAGCTTAAGGAGAAAACAATGCGCGTTACCCTCGTAATACTTACTTTATTTTTATTGTCGGCTTGCAGCTCCGGCATTGATGGTAAAAAGTACTCTACACTCAAACCGCAATTTGACCCCTATGAGTTTTTTGTTGGTGATGTAAAAGCATGGGGAATAGTCCAAGACAGAGATGGTAACTTAGTGCAACAGTTTACCGTCGATATCAAAGGCTCAATCAATAACCAGTCAGAGCTTGTTTTAGATGAATCCTTCAACTATTTGCTCGGTGATGGCGTCAAGACCCGAGTATGGACGATCACACAAACAGCTGATAATCAGTATTCTGGTCGTGCTGGCGATATTCTCGATTCAGCATCTGGTCAAACCTACGGCAATGCCATGAATTGGCAGTATAGAATGGACTTACCCGTTGACGACACCAGCTACGAAGTACACTTTGATGATTGGATGTGGTCTTTTGACCAAACCACTCTCATGAACCGGTCTTATATTGAAAAGTTCGGTATTGTAATGGCTGAAGTGACAATATTTATGCAAAGGCAATAATAAGTACGCCAAATTGACTTCAGTTTAACCTTCTTACTCGTGTATTTGTCTACAATTTGTAGACAAATACACCGGTTTCACTACAATCCACAACTATTCTAGTAGCGCAATCAGTGCCCAACACTGATAAATACTTAACAGAAATGCCGTATCGAAGCGTTTCATTACTGAGTAAAGCGCAAGAAACTGCGGCGATATTGTAGCTCATAAAAACCAATAGGAATCCCTACAATGATAAAGAAGATACTAGCTGGAGCCATAGCTCTTGCGCTTGTCGGATGTGTTAATACCGAAAATGAACAATCTAAAAATGCAACATTGGCACAGTCTGTAAAATACCCAATCACTAAAACGGGCACTGTTGTAGACAGTTATTTTGGTACTCAAGTGGCAGATCCATATCGCTGGTTAGAAGACGATAAAAGCGCAGAAACCGCTGCATGGGTAAAAGCACAAAACGAGACCACCCAAGCATATTTATCGCAAATTCCGTATCGTAAAGATATCGAAAAGCGCCTCACTGAACTACTTGATTACGAACGTGTTTCTCAACCGTTTAAGCACGGCAACTATACCTATTTTTACAAAAATGATGGGTTACAAAACCAAAGTGTTTTGTACCGCCAAAAAGAAGGTGGAGAGGCTGAGGTATTTTTAGACCCAAATACCATGAGTGACGATGGTACAACATCACTTGCAGGATTAAGTTTTAGTAAAGACGCTTCATTAGTGGCTTATCAAATTTCCGAAGGTGGGAGTGACTGGCGTAAAGTAATTGTGCTAAACGCCGAGACTAAAGAGCAGGTCGGTGAAACGCTAGTCGACGTGAAGTTTAGTGGTATCTCTTGGTTTGGTAATGAAGGTTTTTACTACTCAAGCTATGATAAACCTAAGGGCAGCGAACTTTCTGCAAAAACTGACCAACATAAAGTGTATTACCACAAGATTGGCACACCTCAAGATCAAGACAAGGTCATTTTTGGTGCTACTGATGCGCAAAAACACCGTTATGTTTATGGTGGTGTGACAGACGATAAAAAATACTTGGTGATCTCTGCTGCGGTATCAACATCTGGTAATAAGCTATTTATTCGTGACTTAAGCAAACCAAATAGTGACTGGGTAACGATTTTAGACCATACCAACTCTGATACCAGCGTGATCCACAGTGAAGGCGACACATTGTTCCTAAGCACTAACTTAGATGCGCCGAACCGTCGTATCGTTAAAGTCAATGCGAAACAGCCACAACCAGAAAACTGGCAAGATGTGATCCCAGAAACCGACAATGTACTATCGGTATCTACGGGCTCTGGTTACCTATTTGCGACTTACATCAAAGATGCAATTTCATTGGTAAAACAATACGACTTCACAGGTAAATTGATCCGTGACATTACCCTTCCAGGCGTAGGCACAGCGAGCGGGTTTAGCGGTGAGGAAGAAGACGAGGTACTTTATTACTCATTCACTAATTACAAAACGCCAAGATCTATCTTTGCTTTCAATGCAAAGTCTGGCACCAGCGAATTATACAGCTCAGATAAAGTAGATTTTGATTCAGATGCTTACGTATCAAAACAAGTTTTCTACACCTCAAAAGACGGTACCCGCGTACCGATGATCATCACCCATAAAAAAGGGTTGAAATTGGATGGTAACAACCCAACTCTGTTGTACGGTTATGGTGGATTTAATGTCAGTCTTAAGCCTTACTTTAGCCCTACACGTGCAGCTTGGTTGGAACTGGGTGGGGTTTATGCTGTAGCAAACTTACGTGGCGGCGGTGAGTATGGCAAAAAATGGCACAAAGCAGGTACTCAAATGCAGAAACAAAACGTCTTTGATGACTTTATTGCTGCAGGCGAATATTTAGTATCTGAAAACTATACTTCAAGTGAAAAACTCGCGATTAACGGCGGTTCGAACGGTGGCTTATTAGTAGGCGCAACGATGTTGCAACGCCCAGACTTATTCAAAGTGGCTGTACCTGCGGTTGGGGTACTTGATATGCTGCGTTACCACACGTTTACTGCAGGAGCTGGCTGGGCTTACGACTACGGTACAGCAGAAGACAACAAAGAGATGTTTGAATATCTGAAAAGTTATTCACCAGTACATAACGTGAAAGCTGGCGTAAATTATCCAGCAACCATGATCACAACAGGTGATCATGACGACCGCGTAGTACCTGCGCACTCTTACAAGTTCGCAGCTGAGCTACAAAGCAAACACACCGGTGCTAATCCGACGCTTATTCGTATCGAAACCAATGCTGGACACGGCGCAGGTACACCAATAAGCAAGACGATTGAGCAGTATGCCGATATTTATGGCTTTACGCTTTACAATATGGGAATTAAATCTCTTTAGGCATAAGCCAAACTTCAAAAGCCATCTGTACAAGCAGATGGCTTTATACCAATTAGTCTTAATACTTGCTCAATTTGAAGGAACAAATCTGACGCTAACTGCGTTAAAAATTTCTCATTTAGAACAACTAAATAGCAAAATTTTCGCCTAGTTATCGACAAGATTTTCTCGCCTCAAAATAGATCACTTAATTAAGCTAATTGGTATTACTCAATAAGGACGTATCTATGATCAGTTGCCAACAATATGATTATATCGAACTTACGTGCCTTAAACGCCTGGCGGTAACTATTGAGATGAAAGATGGTGAAGTTGTGCGTGGCAGCTGCGAAAACACGGCCATAGTCGACGCTCAGGAGTGTTTATTTTTAGAACAAGAAAGCCAAACTGCAACTACGGTGCTTACAGCAATTGCCAGTATCTCTGTCGATACCGACAACCCCTATTTTACTACATTAAGATTTTAGTGATAACGCCATAAAGACACTTAGCGGGTTGTCACGATACATACCAAAACGTTCACATCGCTCAAATCCCAAACTCTCATAAAGACTTATCGCATTGGCTTGCTTAGAGCCTGTTTCCAGCCGAATAAGAGGGATCTGCGCTTCACCCGCGTAGTGAAGCAAAATTTGCATAATACGTTTAGAAAGCCCTTTACCTCGATAGCTAGGTTTCACGTATAGGCGTTTAATTTCACCGTATAAGGTTTTATCAAACTGCTTTACAATTGCACCACACGCCACAATCCCCTCTTCATTTTGTAAGCCAACGGCATACACGTTAGGTTGATTGATTTCTTCTATTGATAAAGACTGTGCGCTCGCGATTGGATATAAGCTGTTCATAAGCTTATCGATTTCAGAAAACACCGCGACTACTTGTGGGTCATCTGACTTTAACTGAATTAATTGCATACCTGCCTCTGAGAAGTAAAGCCAATTTGTCCTGCGTCCATAAACTGAGCAATATTATTACTATTCTGGCCGACGTCAAACTATACCGAGTTAGAAATAATAAGCAAATTATAGAGGTAAGATGATAGGCTGAATGCCTACGGAAACTTTATGATGATACTAGTCCAATAAAATAACCATCTGTTTTTAATAAATAAAAATTAGTAAACCCGAACTGTTACAAAGTGTAAGGTGAAGAGGTGAATTAGATATTTCAAGGTAACTAAGAATTTTTCATTCTTATTCTGTCGGGCGAACATCATGCTTTATCGCGCCATTCTTATGTATTGTTACTTTGATTTCTACAGGCTCTTTGCTCTTGCTTGGAAAGCTCAGTAAAGTCAGTAACAACAACACGCCTGTTAGCACGACAATAAGAGGGATAGAGGTATGCGAACTTGTATGTGATGCTCTATGGGGCATAAACAAACCTACTCAAATGAATCTGTCTTCCCTCAGAACCAATCCTTTTTAACCAAAAACCAATATAGCACTTAGTTAAATATAATTACTTTTTATCACACCTATGCATTTAGTGCTATATCACTTAAAAAAAACATCAAAAAGTATTAATTTAATCGTTTACCAATGACGTTGCTGTTCATTCACTTGACACCTATCCGACTGGCGGACCCCAACCAAAGTTATTAGCTTGCAGCTTGAAGGCTGAACTGTTTATTCACTAGGCTTTGGTAAAGCGAAGAGTGTTGCATCAAATACTGATGATCTCCCTGTGACTCAATCTCACCTTTGTTAATGACGATAATATTATCAGCATCCATAACCGTACTGAGTCGATGTGCGGCGATAATTGTAGTACGACCTTTTTTTGCATTTTTCAGGGCAATTTGAATGGCAGCTTCACTTTGTGAATCAAGGCTTGCCGTTGCTTCATCCAACAGCAGCAATGCTGGATCTTTTAATAGTGCTCGCGCTAATGCTACTCGTTGTCTTTGCCCGCCAGACAGAGTAATGCCACGTTCACCAATTTGAGTATTCAATCCATCAGATAGTGTCGCGATGAACTCAGCTAAATCGGCCGAGGCAATGGCATGCTGTAATTGTTCATCGTCTATTGTCTCATAAGCACCGTAGAGCAAGTTTTCATATAAGGTGCCGCACAACAGCGGGCTCTCTTGCGCAGCGTAACCAATTTGCGCTCTTAAATTGGCTCGGTCTAGCTCTTCAACATTAAGCCCAGCAATTTCAATGCAACCACGCTGCGCCTGATAAAAACCCTGCAACAAAGCAAAGAGTGTAGACTTACCAACTCCTGATGGCCCAACAATAGCGGTCTTTTTTCCACTTAAGAATTCACAGCTCAAGCTTTTAAAAACCGGTTTATCATCAGCATAACTAAAAGATAAATTGCGAACATAAATTGACTTATCAGTCAGGCTAATCATATGACCACTGTCATTTTGTGGTGTCGCTGCTAAGATCTCATTAATACGAACGGCAGCTCCTTTTGCTTTATTAAAGGCGGCTACGACCATGCTTAACTGCCCCATCGGCAACACAATGTTCAGTAAAAACATAATAAACGCTACAAAAGCGCCTAGCGTCATCGCACTGTTGGCAACCCTTGATGCGCCAAATCCTAGTACCAACACTATCGAAGCCATGATCACTAAATTCACCAATGCGCCCATGGTAGCTAAAAGTGTATGTTCTGACATTGCGGTTTTATAGAGTGACTTCAATTCATTATTATTCTTTTTAGCTTCTATTTTCTCTGCACCTTGTGCTCTTAGTAAGCGGATATTGGCAAACAGTTCGGTTAACCTTCCAAGCATAGAGGCTTCAGTATCTTGTAATGACTTAGACAGATCCGTCAGCCTGACAGAAAACGGTAAGATAATCAGAAAACTAACCATAACTGCACTGAGCATCACGAGTGTCATTTGCCAGTCTAAAAACCATAGAATAATAAAAGAACCAAATAATGAAACCACGCCAGATATAAAAGATACAGACTGCTCGCTCACGAGGTTTTCAATAATTTCAGTGTCTTTTACGATACGATTCGCGGGTTCCCCAGCCCTTGTATTATCAAAGAAGGAAACAGGCAAACGAATGAGGTGCTGAAAAAGGTCTCCGCGTAATTTAAGCTTTTGCTCATTGCCAATTTTACCCATGATATAAGTCATCAACCCTGTTAGCACAGCGGAAAGTACTAATACCATGATTAATATGACTACCTGTTCATTTGAAAAATGACCTTTTTCTCCGAGTTCTTCCAGCAATCTTTTTGTTTGCAATGGCACCAACAAACCTAAAATACTAGAAATAAGCGTAAAAAAAACCAGAATTGATAGTAATAGGCGGCTTGGCCGCGTGCGCCTGACTAGCTGTATTAAAGATGATGTATTGCTCATAATTATGATGTCCCCGTTGAATAGATAACACAATAATTGACCATATTTTAAATTTAGTCAATTTAAACCTGACCTATTGGTCATTTTTAAATTGACTGTATACTGCAATGTGAACAGGAGGAGCTATGTCTGATAAGCGGAAATTAATACTGGCATGCGCGGAGCAGTTACTTTTAGCTGAGGGCGATAGTGCCTTTAGCATGCAAACCATCGCCAATAAAGTGGGCATTTCGAAAGGTGCTATTTACCTACACTTTAAGTCAAAAGACGAACTACTATTAGCCGTTTTTGAGCGTCAAACAGCGGATCTGCTGGATAAAATAAGAGCAATACTAGAAAGTGATAAATTGACTCCAATTGCCAAGCTAAAACAACAAATCCGCTTCCAGCACGAAGATTTACAGCAGTACCAAGCGATGTTTCAGCTCTTATTGCAGGAGGAGTCACTGAGCTTTTCAAATAATTTGATCATGTTCTATCAAGAATTTCGCTTAACGTGGCTTACGCTACAGGAAGGTTTTTTACTTGAAAACTATGGCAAGCAAGTCCGGCCATGGAAAACCGATCTTGCAATGACACTTGATGGCATTATAGCTAACTATCTTTCGCTTCCCGTGATTGAAGGTATTAATTTCGACACTGAAAAGCTGGTTAATTGGGTGGTGTCATGCATGGACTCAATTTGTACAGCGCTACCAAATCAAGCACTGTTGCCGGTGTTAACCGAGCAGGATTTCCCGTCCCAAAAAGAGATCGAAGCCAAAAAACGACAACTCCACGAACAAAAGGTCCAACAAGCTTTTTTACAGCTCCAAGAAAAATCTCAAAAGCTAAAGCTTGCACCACAAAAGCGTGAGATCGTTGACCATACAATCGCTCTGTTGGAAGCTCAACTACAAGGTGAAAGCCCTGATACAGTATTAATCAGGGCACTTCTCGCAGGACTTCGAGACTACAGAGGATTAAATACTGAGCGCCAGCTACTCGCAGAAAGGCTCAATGTAGAGGCGGTGTAAACCACCGAGTAATGTGGTACTCGTACGGTTAGAGGAAAGCAAAATATTGCCTTACACTGCTAACTATTTTTCTTTTAAGAATAAGACTCTCTTAATCAATCCATCGACGACTTCATAGATCGCGATGGCTTTCTACTTTAATTTATATTCCTCACCATCCGCATTAGACAAAACTCTATAACCTCAGTATCTACAATTTACAACCTTTACACATCCCCTTAAACCTCACTAGATTGACCATAAATCCAGCAAGTTAATCATGAACTGCTATATTGTCTTAAGAAGAGATTATGGGGGATACGATGCTAACAGCGCTTAAAGACAGTATGCCAATTTTAATTGTTACATCTGAATGGTATGTCAGTCATACAACCGCCGTTGCGGAAAAACTGTTCGCACCTGTCGATATCGTCATCAATAAACACCTTGAAGACCTATTTATCTTTCCTTTATGCGTGGAAGAACAGCAAAAGACGATTGCTGACGGCTCCTTAGTACAAGTGTCATTACGTACCTCGCCGAATGTACAATTTTTACTGTCATTTTATGATGTCCGCAGCAACGAAATATTTGTACATATTGCCGAGCTCTCTACGTATTATTGTCAAAATCCTTTGGAAGACGAACAAACTCGAATTTTGCGTCACGCCGTGAACAGCGCAAATCTAGGTGTTTGGTGTTACGACCTCCTTAACAAGACGGCGTATTTTTCTCCTAAATTCAAATCATTAATAGGTCTCCCAGCCTCAGCAGAACTTGACTGGGACACCTTAAAAAGCATGATTTACCACGAAGATCAGCCGCTATTTGCCGAGCTACTCGCTCACCATATTGAACAAGGGCTTATGCTGCATTTTGAGTTCCGGCTTGAGGTGAGGGGAACAATTCATTGGTTTGAATTCAAAGGAGAGCAAGTTAAGTATTGTATTCGCACTCACAGTGTTTATGGGATATTGGCTGACTGTACTCACGAAAAAGACATGTTAGTCGCTTTGCATGATGCAGAGGAAAGCAAAGAGCTTGCCATGCAAGCTGGAAAAATAGGCACTTGGCGAGCAATACGAGTGGCGAATCAATGGATCTGGAATTGGGATCATCAGGCCAATGACATCTTTAAGCTTTCGGAAGATGATATTGGTAATTTGCATCTTTGGGAAGAAAGCCTTCACCCTGACGATAAAGTACGGGTTACTCAAGCGCTAGAGACATCACTCAATTCAGGCGAGATCTTTGAGCAGCGATATCGTGGCCTACTCAACGACAAAGATATTGTTGTGGTGTATGCCAAGGGTGTTGTGGGACTTGATGAACAGGGCCAACCGGCACGGATTGATGGTGTTGTTATCGATCAAACCGATGTATATATTGCCCAGAAAAAGCTCCAGCACATTAATCAAGAGTTAGAACAACGCGTCGCAGAGCGCACCGCCGATCTTGAAGCCGCGATTATTAAAGCCGAGCAGGCCAATCGCACTAAATCAGACTTTTTGTCCATGATGAGCCATGAACTCAGAACTCCCATGAATGGCATTATCGGCTCCTTAGATCTCATGGCACTATCAGAGCTTGATGAAGACAACCAAGAACTCTTAGAAACTGCGTCTATTTCAGCCAATAATTTAGTCTCAATATTGAATGACATTTTAGACTTAGCCAAAGTTGAACAAGGGAAAATGGAGCTTGAAAGTTACCCATTTTCCCCTTCTAAAATGCTCAATAACATCATCAAAACCTTCGAAGCCCATGCACGAGACAAATCGGTAAAATTAACAGTGCATGAGGACATAAAATTACCGCTAGAAGTGATTGGCGATGAAAATAGAGTGCGGCAAATTATCTTTAACGTTGTCAGCAATGCCATCAAATTCAGCGTTGCTGAGCGCGAAGGCGGAGCAAAAGTGACCATTAATGTGCACTGGGCATGTGAGGGCGTAGCCTTATCTCACTTGATATTTAAGATAGAAGACAATGGTATTGGCATTGCACCAGAAGTACAAAAGAAACTGTTTACCCCCTTTACACAAGCCGAACGCTCTACCACTAGGAAATACGGTGGTACAGGGTTAGGACTTGCAATATGTGGCAAGCTCATCGACCTAATGGGCGGCAAAGTCGTCTTAAAAAGTAAATCAGGTGAGGGGTCAACATTTACCATCACCATTCCTGTTTGGCGCCCAAGGACGCAACAACAGCCCGACGCTCTCTTTAACACACTCTATTGGTTAAGTGATACCCCTTGGCAAAGCTCATTGGGGCTGACACAGCTGTACAATGCCTGCCCACATTTTTGTAATGAGCTCACTATCATCGAGTCGCCCAGTGAAATCAAAGAGACAGACGATGCTGCACTTATTCGTGTTGTCACGACTCAAGCCGAAGCCTCTACAAAGCAAATACTCTCGCCTATTCCAGAATTAGTATTTCTTGATGAAAAAGCATTTGCCAACTTGAACAGTACAGTGTTAACGACACCAAAACCAATTGCTCCGCAGACTCAATACTCAATAGGTCAACTTTTGAGAAAACTTAAAGCAAGTCAACAAGATGGCGAGGCTGACTTAGGTGAATTAACCGATCTCAGTGAACTAGATGCGCTACTTTCACTTGAGGATAAAGCATCCAGTCCAACCGATGATAAAACGGACACTAATGGTAAGCAGCATATACTCCTTGCCGAGGACAATCCCTTTAACCAAAAACTCATCGTCAAACAGCTTTCTAGACTTGGAGTTTCCTGTGATATTGCCAACAATGGCAAAGAAGCCTTGGCGATGTATAAAAGCCAGCAATATCAGCTTTTGTTGACGGATTGTCATATGCCAGAGATAGATGGCTATGAATTAACTAAGTTAATTCGCGCATTTGAGTCCAGAGAAGAACGAAATGCTATTCCTATTATTGCCGTCACAGGCGCCGCTATGAAAGGGGATAAAGAGCTTTGTTTAGATAGCGGCATGAATGACTATGTTAGCAAACCTGTGCGACTACAAGAGCTTAAAAACACCTTAGGTAAATGGTTAGATATGGACTTTACACAATGAGCAAAACCCTCAATCCTCAGGTGCTTATCGACTTAATCGGTGATGATTTTGCCACGGCGAAAAAGTTTTACACCGACTTTCTAGTGCAATCGAAATCTAGCTGCGCAAAGATTAAAGCGGCTTACCAAACTCGTGCTTTTCAAGCCTTAAAAGACGAAGCGCATTACCTCAAAACCTCCGCCAAAGCAGTGGGTGCGGAGGTATTATCTGAACATCTACAGGCGTTAGAATATTCAGCACTTGATAACAACACCGCTGAGTGTGCCGAAAGAATAAAAGCGATACACCACGAGATCGGCAGCGAGTTTGTTAGAGAATTAAAAGCCTACTTAACTTCTCAGTCGCAAAATTAAAGCGCAATCGACTGCTCAGCAAGCACCGCTTTGAGCCCTGCGCGTTCGAACTTCATAACATCTTCTTGATACTGGTAATGGTAGATCCAAATATTTTTAATGATGTCTTCACGATAGCTCATCAACAACTCATCTAGAGAGCAGTGGCTGGGATTAGTTGCAAGACCGCAGTCATGAAAAATAACCTCACCGTTACTGACGTGGTGATGGAGCAGCTCAGGAATCGCTTTAGTATCACCGCTATAAAACAGGCTCCCTGGGAGATGTAACGAAAAAGCGCTATTGGGCTCATGATGACGAACGGCATAACTATGTATACGTTGCCCACGATGAAGAAAGCTTTCTGAGATTGGAAATAAACGAAAAACCTGCCATAGACCGCAATTCCCTTCGCTTAAGCCGGTGTACGCGAGCATATTACACAACCCAACAACTAGCTCTGCAGGGGCGTATAACGTGACTTGGTGCTGACTCAATGCAGCCTGAAAGTAAAGCTGCTCCAATCCACTAACATGGTCATAATGAAGGTGGGTGATAAACACAGCATCGGGTAATGACGAAAAGTGCTTTTTATAACGCGACACCGTATCAAAACCACAATCTATCAATAACCAAGGTAGGCCTTTATGGGTCAATACACAGGCAGAGCACCCGAGAGTTGCAGCACTGGCGGCACTTCCGACTCCCAAAAAAACAGCAGCATCTGGTTTACAGTGACTGTCAACGAATGATTTCGGATTGACAGCGTGTAGCTCGGTTGTCTTCGTTATGTCTTTCATTGCACAGCCAAAGAAATCAACAAACAATAGCGCCAGACTACATTGTCGGATTTACAGCCATATGACAGTCACATCTGCAAACTTTTGGTTCAGCTCACTATTTGATTTCGCTATTTTGACCACCCTAAAGTTCGCTACCTGCTTAATCTATTGATTTTTTATAACTTCATTCTGGTATAACTATTGCTTAATGGTAACCTTATGTCATCACCACTATGGAAAATAACAACGATGAAAAAGCTCTTCACCAGTTTAGCTGCTCTTAGTCTTTTATCTGGCTGTGTCGTACATATCTCTCCAAGCGCAGCCGCTACCAAAACACTCCATAAATCTCTGCAACTCAACGCTGCAGACATCAGCAAACTTGATGCAAATACCACCTCGGGTAATATCCAGATCATTGGATACGATAACCAACAAGAGATCCAAGTGGAAGCTTCAGTGTTAACCACAGAAGCAGAGAACTACCAACTTACACTGGAAAAATCCGGTGACACCGCCATGTTGGTGGCCGACTCAGATACAAGTTCTGGTGTACAATGGTATCGCAATAATAGCCCTAGAATTGACTTAACCATCACCATGCCAAGCCAACTTGCGCTAACACTTGATGACAGTTCGGGCGATATAGCCATCAAAAGTATCAAAGGTTTTATCAAACTAGATGATGGCTCTGGCAATATAACGTTGGAAGATATTCAAGGTGCTGAAATTGATGACGGCAGTGGCAATATCCATATCACTAACGTCCAGCAACTTGTTATCGACGATGGTTCTGGCGACATAACCATAAAGGGGTTGATCGATACACTCGAGTTGGAGGATGGCTCGGGTAATATTGATGTGACTGGCGGCACAGATATCAAAATAGAAGATGAGTCGGGCGATCTAACCCTTCGCGGTTTTAGCGGCAACGCAGATATCATCGATGGCTCTGGCTCACTGATTATTGAAGGTGGACGCAATATTAAAATCGATGACGAGTCCGGTAATATTCAAGTTCGTCACGCCCAAGGCGATGTCACTATCGTTGATGGTTCGGGCAATACGGATATCGAAGCAGTTAAGGGCCACGTTCAAATAGAAGACGGCGCTGGAAATATCCGTGTGGTAAATGCCGGTTCCTTGACCATTACCGAATCAGGTTCAGGCTCGGTGAAAATAGATAGGATAGCTGGAGCCGTAAAGCTAGATGACTAGCTGAATAACTTTAGTGTGGAGCAATATGCGATTGCTCCACAGTCAGTAAAGTTCAACATTAACTCGACACTATGAGTTAAGTCAGCCCGTCTTCCTGACAGGTTTCGACGCCCATCCATGGGCTACGACTACCTTTCTTTGATACCCAAAGAAAAGATAGCAAAAGAAAGAGCACTCTCTCATCACCCGAAAAACATACTTCTCGGCGGGTGAACCGCCTCCCACAACACTATTTAGACTGTGAGTTAGGAGGCTACGCTGATAGCTTTTGCAATGCTTTAGAGCAGCTTAATCGTAAAAATCGTAGAAGATCTCACAACCAACTTATTCCCCTCCATCACACCCGAAAAGCATAAGCCGATATGCAATGTGCCGACAGAATGTCGGCTAAGTCTTGTCTGGCACAGGGACGTGCCTTACAAGACGGTTGCACTATATCGGCTTAGGGTTTGAGGGTTAAGTGTGATGCTGGGCGACGTTGTCTTGGTTCGCTCGATCGCGTCGTTTCAAAAGAATGAACGAGAAGCGCATGGATGCGCTTTGATACGAGCCATGGAGGGTAAGGCTAATATGTCCTCCTGACTGACTTCGACGCCCATCCATGGGCTACGACTTACTTTTCTTTGATGCCCAAAGAATCGTTGCGCAAAAGAAAAGGCACTCCCAACATCACACTGACTCCTCAAGTAAATTGCCAATATGAACGTCACCGCAGTGTAAGGGCCATCCTTGGTTCACGCATCCATGCGTTGAAATGACGCATTGGCAATTTACTTTCGGGTGTGATGAGGGAGACACAAGGCGCTGATAAGTTCTTGTGGTGCTTGTAAGCGACTTAACTGCTTCAGGAGATAAAATCAGAATTAACAATCAGCGCTACTTTCCTCTCTCCAGCACACCCAATAAGCATTCTAATGCTGAATAAAAAAATCAGTTAAAAATGCTTACCTTTTATGTAACAATAGCGCGCAAATAAAAACCAATCGCAGCACACTAGGAAGTAGTACCGCGTATTGGTGGAACAGCTTTAACCAACAACAGTGGACATAAAAAATGCAAACAAGGATTGTGGTGTATGGTACTAACCATCCTGTACATGTCGTCGATTTTGAACTCACGACCTGTATCAATAGCGGCTTTTTACTCAAAGCGAACCTAGAATCCCAATTTGACCTGGCTGATGAGTTACTCGTCGGCAATATGCTCACGTTTGAAATTGAGTCACCAGATGCAATATCAACGTATTTCACTGGGACTTTGTTTGATATCCAATCTGGTTTTGTGTCTGAGCACACCTGTAGTGCAGAGGTGGTTTTAAAGCCTCGCCTTGAGTTACTTAAGCAAACAGAAAAAAGCCAAATCTTTGTACAAGCCAATGTCCAGACTGTCCTCAATAAGTTGATACAAAAAGCCGGCTATTCACAAGACCGGATAAAATGGCGAGTCACTAAAGACTTACCCACGCTACCGCAGTGCGTACAAGCGCTAGAAAACGACTACACCTTTTTCACCCGACTATTAGCAAAGTACGGCTTAATTTATTGGTTTGAATGCCATGATTTTATTGAGTCGATAGTGATTGCCGAGGGGAATCTTGCAAGCCCGTATATTGAGCGAGGCTTACTGTCGGTGACGGATAAAGATGGTCTGGTTCACGAACATGAAACTGGCTTTGTTGGGTTTACGCAGTGCCAAAGTCGCCATCGTTTTAGAATGGGTGGCTCCCAAGTGCATATGAATGCCCATCCACCAACCTCGGTCAGCTCGGCGCAGCGCAGCTATTTTGAGCCTGCTGCACACAATCCCGCTGAGCAATTTGAGCGCACCGGCAATCTTGAGCTTGCCTATCAACAAGGTAAAAATGAAGTCACGCTGGTAGGGAACGTAGCCGAAGCCAATGCCGGTTATTCGTTTTCGTTAAATGGTAAATTGGGCACAGCGAAAGGTGGCGATTATACCTGTATTCGCAGTAAACAGGTGTATAAGCAAGGCAGTGCTAATGACCCTAAGCAAGTTGCATATCATAGCGAGTCGGTGTGTGTACCACGGGGTGAGCCAATACGTATCGCGCCCCCAGAGCATAGCCCTAAACCGATGGTGTTTACCGCCACAGTGCGCTCGCTGTCAGGGTCAAAGGCCAATCCTCATCTAGATACCCAAGGGCAATATGCCACGCAAGTACATTTTGATAGTCAGGTGACTGAATCAGTAAAGCGCCTCACACAATATGCCTGTCGCGGTCAAAAGCAACCAACGGGATTACACTTTCCACTGCTGCCAGACAGTAATGTGCTCATCGGTTGTATGAACAACGACCCTGACCAAAGTTACCTGTTAGGGTTTGCGCTTAACGACACCCAACCATCGGTTGTTACTAGCGCCAATAACGCCCAAAACGTGTTGTGCTCTCGCGGCCAAAACCTATTGATGTTTGATGACACCCCAAATACCCCGCATATTGTGTTGCAAACCCTAGCGAGCAATCAGTACTTAGTCTTACATGGGGATAAAAAGCAGCCCTATATTCACTGGCTTGCGCAACTTGGTGCGATGAATATTTTTGCGGCCAAAGACATACAACTTGGCAGTGTTAAAAGCGCAATTCGACTACTCACCAATAAAACCTTTATTGCCAGCGCCAAACAACAACTGGCACTGGAGAGTAAAAAGTCGGTGATTATTGATGCAGCAACCAACCTAGACGTCACCGCCAATCAAATTGACGTCAGCGCCAAACAAAATTTGACCCTTAAGGCGGGTCGCAGCCATCGCAGTGTTATCCAAAGTGATATAAACCTCAAGGCAGATAACAACCTTACCATTACCGCTCCCGCGGGAAGTCAAATCATCCAAAGTCAAGGCAATATCGCAGTAAAAGGCAGTGGCTCTGGCAACCTCACCCTTGCCAATGGCGGCAGTGAAATCAGTATTGACTCAAGTGGTAACGTCAACATCTTTGCAGACAAGTTACTGACCTTAAAAGGCAAAGCCATGACCGTGTTTGACGGTAGCATGGAGCAAGATATTGGTGGTAAACAAAGCGCCACGATGCCGAGTGTGCCGCAAATTCAAGCGCTGTCTGAAAATGCTCGACTCTCACTGGCCGCCGATGGCATTGCCACCATGGCGAGTAGTACCATTGAGCTGTCTTATACCTATCAAGATGGCAGCCCAATTATGGGCGCGCCTTATACCATTCGATTTGCAAACGGCACAGAGTTGACTGGTAACTTAGATGACAGCGGTAAAGCAAAAATTGAGAATGCCCCGCCTGGTCAATACACCGTGCAATATGGTGAGGACAAACGCGATTACCTGCCAGAAGATAATCGCCCTAAAAACCCACTGTATGGACAAATCACTCCAGCGCAAGCGGCTGAAATGGTACGCAGCGGCAATACCGCACCACTGATAGAAGCCAATGGCATTGCAACCCAAGCAGGGGATTGGTTGTGGGGCACACTACAAGGCGACTTTAATCAAAACCCCTCCACGTCACAAATCGTGGTAGGTACCTTGATTTCCATGATACCAATTATCGACCAAGTCATGGATTTACGAGATATCACCGCCAATGTCATGCTACTAACTGACGATGATGAAGCCAACGACACCGACGCTTGGCTTGCCTTTACCCTCACCGGTATTGGTTTAGTGCCAGTTGTGGGCTCAGCAGTCAAAGGCGTGGGCAAGGTTATCTTAAAAAATACCGGAGAATCACTCTCCGCTGCGCTTGCCGTTTTACGCAAGCTCGGTAAAGGCGACCCAGTTAAATACCTAAGAGACATCAACTGGCAAGACCTAGGAAAACAATCCGCTACGGAAGTTAAAAACATCGTCAAAGGCCTACGCGATTCACTTGATGACATGTCTACCAGTTGGCACTACGACCTACTACTTCCAGACGCCGCTATCGAAGGCATGCAAGCCACGGTAAAACGCCTAGACGACGTCACCCCCAAAATCGACCAGCATATACAACAAGCCGCCCAAGAAATCGGACAGCGAGTTAATAAAGCACTGGATGAGTATCAAGGCCAATCACCAATTCGAGGCGTCACCGACAAGCCCACCAAAGCCAAAGCCGATGAGTTGGAGCCGCCAAAAGGGAATGAGTTGCCGGGGGCGGCAATAAAACGTATGCCGCAATACAACGTGCCTTGTTTTAAAAAGAATGCCAAAGGAACCGCAGTTGAATATGACCGCCAATTAAAAGGACAAATGGATGGGCTAAATAGCATGACTGTAAAACAGTATCTTGAAAATCGCGATGCTTATAAAAAGATTGGACGAAAAGGAACTGGTAAGGCGCAGAAGGCGGCTAGAGAAAAGTTTAAGAAAAAGTTAATTGACAAATACAAATTAGAGCTCCAAGAAAGTGGAGAGTACTTCGGCGAAGAAGCTGTTAGAAAAGCTGAAGAATTAGCAAAAAGGGACATGAAAACCCTCAATGCTTTACATAACCCTGATATGATTGCAGGGGGGTTAGATGAGGTGGTTGATTTAGGTGACGCTAGTGTTAACCAATCTATTGGCGCGCGATGGAATAAAAAAGGTTTTGATAACTCAGGTAAAAAGACTACGTTAAGTCGTGTTGAGCTAATGGATAATGAGGCAGAGAAAGCACTAAAAGCATTGGGCCCAGATGCAAAATTGAATATGAATCTACATAGGTGCAAATAATGAACAAGTTTTTTGACAATTTTTATAACTTTGGTGGGTTTGGCCCAGCGATAGAAGCGATTCAACCAACAGATGAGCAACTCCAGTATTACCAAGGTATTTTACCTAATAATTTACTAGAGTATTGGAAGGAGTACGGCTTTTGTGGTTGGGGGAGTGGTCGCTTGTGGATGGTCAACCCAAAGGATTATCAAGATATCTTGACTGAATGGTTAAGAGGCACGAAGTTTGAAAAAATGCAAAATGACGGTATAGACAGCTTCCATGTAATTGCACTAGATGCATTCGGTGAGATCTATGTCTGGGGAAAGAATTCAGGGAATAGCATTTCAATAACAAGTAGTTATGGCATGATTTTCCCGACCTTTGATAATGAAAAATATGTTAGTAGAGGTGAAACTAGAAGCCTAGACCTTTTCTTTTCTATAAAAACAACTTCAGAAATTGATTTAGACGATATCAATGATCAGCCTCTTTTTGAACGTGCTGTCGAAAAACTAGGTCCTCTTGAAAATGGAGAGATCTATGGCTTCGTGCCAGCTCTTGCCCTTGGTGGCGAACCTAAGCTTGAGAATCTCCAAAAGGTTAAAGCCACGGAACATTTAGCTTTCCTAGCTGACCTTGGAGAGAAACGTGTTATGGCTGATATCGTTGCGCTATCTAACCAATTACCCCATAACCAATAGCACTTTTTTAAGTCCTTTAAATGCATAGATGTTGTGAGGCTAGGTTCAATCATCCTCCTAGCCTACACTTCTCACCAAATTTCTTTTGCTGCTTTCGTTTACATGTTTAATTAGAGAAACCACGGTAGCTAACTTTCAACTGTTTTGTTGAGATGATATGCAGTGGTAAGACAAAGTCACAAATAGAAGCCCAAGACATACCACAACCATAGTCAAAGTTATCTTAAAAAAATACCGGAGAATCACTCTCCGCTGCGCTTGCAGTACTGCGGCTTTTTACCCAAAGAAAAGTCGGTAAAGGCGACCCAGTTAAATACCTAAGAGACATCAACTGGCAAGACCTAGGAAAACAATCCGCCACGAAAGTTAAAAACATCGTCAAAGGTCTGCGCGATTCACTCGATGATATGTCTACCAGTTGGCACTACGACCTACTACTCCCTGACGCCGCCATCGAAGGCATGCAAGCCACGGTTAAACGCCTAGACGACTTCAACACCACACCAGAAAAGCATAACTTCTCGGCGGGTAAACCGCCTCCCACAACGATATTCGGCTTGTGGTATGAAGAGCAGGTGTGATGTGGGACGAGGTTTTCTTGATTCGCTCAATAACGTCGTTTTGAAGGCATAAACGAGGAGCGCATAAATACCGCTTGAAGATATTTTTGGCTATAACTACAGAAATGCGGTACGGGGAATAACTAGACTAGCTTCCAAGAAAAACCCCCACTGGATACGAGGTTACAGATTTTTCAAACGGAAACGCCAAAGCTATATATCTAATAGAAGATGGTAACATTAAATTGCACACATTATACCCTGAACTAAAGAAGTAAATATACGATGAATAAACTTGAAGATCCTTTAAGAACCATTTTAAAAACTTATTGTCATGTCGAAAGCTATGACCCCAGTATTTTGAGAAGAGCTGTCGGCATTGGAGAAAACTACCCTTATGACTTGATTAAAGTCAGAGCCCAACTTCGGGAGGCTATAGACTTAAATCTTATTTCACTAACAGAGTATGAAGAATTAACAGACGAAGATTTTGACTCCATAGAGGACCTTCATGAATGGCTAGAGGAGCTCTATTCAGAGTTATTGTAAAAGTTAGCGAGTGAAATTCTTCTTAGCAGGCTTTACCGACCACGGTTTCTAAAGGCCTGTAGAGCTAATGTCTAGCTTTACAACCCTTCTCATAGCCACTAGCACAAAACACTAGACATAACTGAAGCGGTAAAACCAGCCAGAGCACTAACCAAATGATGTGGGGATCCGAGCTAATAGGTCGGTTTCTCCCATATCAATACCAATCTGGCTGAGTAATGTCGTTATTTGCCCTCTATGGTGTGTCTGATGATTAAATAAATGATGCACTAAAAAACCAAACTTGCGAGAAAAGGTTTTACCTTGTGTGTTTTTGTAGTGTAAATCGGCTGCAAGCGCCTCCTCAGTGACTTCATTCGCAAATTCAATAATCACCCTATCCATTTCCGCCCTTGCCTGTCTCAACGCTGCAAAATCTTCATACAGCATCGCATCAAGTTTTGTCGGCAGCGGCATCGTTGCAACAGCGTTCAGTGCTTCAACATGATGGCTATGCTCTGTATAGCGCTTAAGCCAAATAATATCGGCAACAAGAATATGGTTTAATGACCCCATAATAGATCCAAAAAAAGCCCCTCGATCTTGGTGTAATTCCGTGGCGTTCAATCCCGAAACAGCTTCAAATAATCTTTCGTTCATCCAGCGATTGTAATCCGCCATTAATTCAAAATTTGCTTTCATCTAAATATTCCCTGCTCTTATAAAAATTGACTAATCTCAACTTAGCGGCATTGGCTAGGTTAAAAAATACAAATACTTGAAGTCGAAAACAATCAATTTTATTGAACACTTTAACCTTAACTATCAATTATACAAATCAAAATGCGCACGGCATAATGGCTACATCAACTTAAGAAGGAAAGCAAAATGTTAAAGAATATTGAAGGTCAACGCGTACCACAGGTTACATTCCCAATTAGAGAAAATGAAGAGTGGAAGCACGTCACCACCGATGAAATTTTTAAAGGTAAAACTGTAGTTGTATTTTCTTTGCCTGGTGCCTTTACACCAACTTGTTCGTCTACGCACTTACCTCGCTATAACGAGCTTGCTAGCGTATTTAAACAAAATGGTGTCGACGAAATCGCGTGTTTATCCGTTAATGATACGTTTGTAATGAACGCATGGGCACAGTACCAAGAAGCGCAGAATATTACACTACTACCTGACGGTAACGGCGAATTCACTGACGGCATGGGCATGTTAGTTGATAAAAACGATTTAGGTTTTGGCAAACGCAGCTGGCGTTATTCAATGCTGGTAAAAGATGGTGTGATTGACAAAATGTTTATCGAACCAGAAAAGCCTGGCGACCCATTTGAAGTGTCAGACGCTGATACTATGTTGGAGTACATTAACCCGCGCCAAATCAAACCAGAGCCGGTTACCGTTATTAGCAAGATTGGCTGTCCATTCTGTGAAAAAGCCAAAGCCTTGCTAAAAGAAAAAGGACTGGCATATGAAGAGCTAGTACTTGGTCAACAAGCATCGCTAACCAGCCTTAAAGCGCTGTCTGGGCGCGAAACCGTTCCGCAAGTATTTATCGGCGGTAAACACATCGGTGGCTCAGACGATTTAGCTGAATATTTCGCTTAATCACTCATCCCCCACAACATGACTTGGTGAATTTGCTCACCAAGTCAAAATGTTCCCCCTCAACACAACACGATGGCTAATAACTGACTGTCATGGGGGAGTATACCAATTTATCTTAATACTTGCTCAATTTGAAGGAGCAAATCTGACGCTAACTGCGTTAAAAATTTCTCATTTAGAACAACTAAATAGCAAAATTTTTGCCTGGTTATCGACAAGATTTTCTCGCCTCAAATAGACCTCTTAATTAAGTAAATTGGTATTCCACTTTCTGATTTCGGAGCAAAAAATGAAAAAGATAAACACCGATGTAGTCGTGATTGGTGCGGGAACAGCGGGTCTCAGCGCCTATAGAAATGCCAAAAAATATACCTCAGAAGTACTGATGATTGAGTCTGGCGTATACGGCACAACATGCGCACGGGTTGGCTGCATGCCGAGTAAGTTACTGATTGCCGCAGCTGAAGCCGCACACCAAATTGAAGTCGCGCCTAAATTTGGTATTAATGTAAAACCCGCTGAAATTGACGGTAAAGCGGTTATGGCGAGAGTCAAAAGTGAGCGAGATCGTTTCGTTGGCTTTGTCGTCGAAGCTGTCGACGAATTGCCTCTGCAGGATAAACTACGCGGCAGTGCAAAATTTATCGACAGCCATACGCTACAGTTGGACGATCATACCCTGATCACAGCAAAACGTTTTGTTATCGCCACGGGTTCAAGACCTAGCTACCCCGGCGCCTTTAATAATTTTGGCGACCGCTTAGTCATTAACGATAACGTTTTTGACTGGGACGATTTACCTGACTCTGTCGCCGTATTTGGCCCCGGCGTGATTGGCTTAGAACTAGGTCAAGCGCTACACAGACTTGGCGTTAAGGTCAAAGTATTTGGTGTCGGCGGTGGCCTTGGGCCACTCACCGACCCAATCGTCAAAGACTACGCAATCACCGTGTTCAGTGATGAGTTTTACCTCGACACTGATGCCAAAGTATCAGACATGAAACAGGTCGGTGACAAAGCCGAGCTTACCTACATTGACAAACAAGGGAAACCACAAACCGAGCAGTTTGACTATGTGTTGGCAGCTACAGGCCGTGTGCCCAATGTTGATAACCTTGGGCTAGAAAATACCACGCTTGAGCTTGATGACCGAGGCGTACCGCTAGCCGACCCACATACCATGCAATGTCTTGATGGCTCTGGTAACGCCCCTATTTTTATTGCGGGTGATGCCAGTAACCAGATCCCGCTTCTACATGAAGCCGCAGATCAGGGCACAATTGCAGGTGAAAATGCCGGTCGTTACCCGGATGTGAGAGTGGGACTGCGCCGCGCAAAGCTTGCGGCTGTATTTAGCGACCCACAAATTGCTATGGTTGGAGCAAGTTATAAAGAACTGGAAAAGCAATATGGCAATTGCGGCTGCTTCGCCATCGGAGAGGTGAGCTTTGAAAACCAAGGCCGCAGCCGCGTGATGTTAAAAAACAAAGGCCATATGCGAGTCTACGCTGAGCAAGGCTCCGGATTATTCTTAGGCGCCGAATTTGTCGGCCCTGCTGCTGAGCACATGGCGCATTTACTTGCTTGGGCGCTGCAAAGCAAGATGACCGTGCCACAAATGCTCGAAATGCCTTTCTATCACCCAGTGATAGAAGAAGGCTTAAGAACGGCACTGCGGAATCTAAATGCAAACTTGAAGTTTGGCCCAGATATTATCAAGCACTGCTTGGAATGTGGTCCTGGCGCTTAACTTATCTCTGTTCAGGCCTCATTATGAGGCCTGTTTTGTTGCAGTTACTCGTATCTTAATGATTTTACAGGTCGCGCTTGTGCGGCTACTAGCGTTAACGAGCCGACCGTTAGCCAAGCAATTACAAACGCTAAACTTGCTGCAATCAAAAATGGTACGATTGAAAGGTCAATACGATAGACAAAGTTGTTTAACCACTGCTGCATCACAAAGTACGCAAGCGGCCACGCTATCAGGTTTGCAATCAGCACTTGCTTTGAGAATTCCTTGTTGATCAATATCACGATATCCATCACGGAAGCACCAAGCACTTTACGTACCCCAATCTCTTTGGTGCGCCTTTTTGTGGTAAAAGAAGCAAGACCAAATAAGCCTAAACAAGCAATGAAAATCGCCAGCATAGAAAACAAATTAAACACAATGATTTCTTTGTCTTCCTGGCGATACATCTGCTCAAATTTAGTTTGTAGATAAGTCAGTTCCATTTCTTGTTCTGGTACTAGCTTGCGCCAAGTGGCCTCTATAAAGTCGCGAGTTTGCGCTGTATCACCTTGGAATTTAATCGCCATCGAATTGCCTTCATGCTCTCTTAGCAAGTGATACGTTGGGCTTATCTCTGTTTTAAGTGAAGAAAAATAGTAGTTTTGCGTCACCCCGATAATAGTCGCCATAGCGCTTGAATGCCGAGTTAATCGTACTTCAAATGTTTTACCAACAGCCTCATCAGCACTAAATCCTAAACTCTGCGCCGCCTTTTCATTAATCACAACCGAAAAACGCGGATTTGGCTCAGCCGCACTCGGCATCGCGAACTTATCGGCAGGAAAATCGCGACTAAACCCTCGGCCACTCAGTAGCTTAATGTTGTAGCTGCTAAAATAATCTTCATCTACTGCCAATGTCGGCATGGTTTGCGACAATTGTGTTTTTGGATTAACCATCCCAAATGCATCGACAATGGTCTCTGTTGGTACCGCCGAACTTGCCGTCACGCTAACAATATTTGGGTGAGAGAGCAACTGTGTTTTTAATGCGCTACGCTGTTGACTGGCGATGTCTGTATAAAGACGGCTCAGCACACTTGATAAAATATTCGTACCATTTTTTACCACAAAACCTCATGGTTCAAGAATTGGACTTGCACTCAGCCAACAAATTATCCATCACCACAAAGGGCGGATCAGCGCGACTTCTGAAGCAGGAAAAGGGAGCTGCTTTAGTGTATTGCTGTAAGATAAATAACTAAAAAATGGAGCCAACTCATTCACCATATCGTGTTGAACTAGCTATAAACTTAGATTTCTATTTAGAACAATTCTTGATATTATCGCAACTCGTTGGGGAGTAGCCTGCTTCCAATGCTCGGAAGAGTCCGTATCAACATAATTGGCCACACGCCATGGTGCGGACACCTCTCGGTTGGCGAGACCATCGATATATCCATACCTGTGGTCGGGCGTGTGGATATGTCGTGGACTCAAATCGCCCGACCGGAGCAATGTAAATGAATTTCGTCACCCTGCTACTGTTAGCATACGCCATGTCTACCGATGCGTTTGCCGCGGCAATCGGTAAAGGCGCCAGCCTAAAATCACCTCGGCTTACCGAAGCCATAAAAATCGGCCTTATTTTTGGGATTATTGAAGCCAGTACACCGCTGATTGGCTGGTTAATAGGACAATCTGCTGCAGACTATGTCGAGGCTTGGGATCACTGGATTGCCTTTATCTTACTGTTAGGGCTTGGCGCTCATATGATTTATGAGAGCCTTAAGGGTGATGACGATGCGCCAACTCAACACGCTAAACAACCTTGGTTAAAAACCATTATCACAGCGTTTGGCACCAGTATTGATGCAATGGCTGTCGGTGTCAGTCTCGCATTTGTTGATGTGAATATATGGCTCGCCGCTGCGCTCATCGGCCTTGCCACCACCATGATGGTAACGATTGGTGTGATGATTGGGCACTCGGCAGGAAAGTTTCTTGGTAGTCGAGCTGAAACCTTTGGTGGGGTGATCTTAATCTGTGTGGGAACTTGGTTGCTATATAGCCACCTTTCGATTTAATCTAACCCGCAAGAAGAGCGGTATATTTACCGCTCGCTTACTTATCCCTTTACGTTAGGGCTAATGGCTTTTAAGCCTTTTTAATCGCTTTTTTCAGCTTTTTGATTTTCGCTTCATGCTTTTCAATCTTTGCTTTACGCGCTTTCAGCTCTTTTTTAAGCGCTTTAACATCACTTTTCTTCGCCATAACTGATCTCCTTTGGTTGTTTTGCGAACACCTACTACCATAGCAAAGTGACTGACAATATCAAACTGAACCTGCGCTACTGCGTTGCCAGCCATCTAAGAGTGGTAATTTTGACCAAATACTATTTTGTATAACTAAATATTAGTAAATAAATAGAGTAAGTTGATATTATAAAATACTAACCATTTGTTTTATATAATATTTAATATTGGCTTGGTTGTTGCACCCCTAACCACAAATCAAGAGAACGGAACCAACCATATGTCTGTACCATTAAAAGATAGACCTCTCGAATCCGTCAGGGAAGAGGTGATTGACCAGTTAATTCTAAATTACAGCCACGGTGAGCTTTCAGCAGATGCATTCGAGAGACGACTAGATCAAGCATATAACCTGAACGAGCAAGAACAAATTGCAGCACTTAGTGCTGATTTACCGCTCAAGTCGGATGCAAGATATCACAGCGAAAAAGCCGCTCGTTTGGGTCCAAAATTTACCTCAAACGTAGATGGCTCTGAGGTAATAAGCATTACCTCTATACTTAGTTCCAACCATCGCAGTGGCGAGTGGGTCGTACCTAAAGAGATCCACCTAAAAAACTACCTTGGCAGCTTGGAATTAGATTTTAGCAACGCAATTTTTAGTCACCCTGAAGTACATATTTATATAGATTGCATTTTAGGCAGTGACGAAATCTTTGTACCAGACACAGTCGACGTCGTCACCGATATTCGTAATATTATGGGTTCAGTAGAAAACACAAGAAATACGCTTGCATCTGCAGGACAGGTGAAACAGCGTCCACGAATTTATATTCACGGCAGAATGATTTTGGGTAGCATTGAAGTTAGTGTAAAACGCTCGATGAAAGCGCAAATAAAGCAATTTGCCGACGGCCTTAAATCCCTATTTGGTGACGGCACGAAATCCAAAAGCTAAAGCTTTATAAAAAACCCCTGGCATCAAGTTCAGGGGTTTTTTATTATCCGAATAGCAGAGTAAACTTTTTACTTCTCTACCGGAAAGCCTCTATCACGCATTAGCGCCTCAACTTCAGCGTCACGGCCTCTAAACTTGCGATATGCTTCAGCAGGATCCATTGAGTTGCGAACTGAGAATAGGTAATCTACCAAACGCTGTGCTACGTCTTTGTCGTAGAAGCCACCTGGCGCTTCAGCAAACGCTTCTGCTGCATCAGAGGTCAATACCTCAGCCCATAGGTAACCGTAGTAACCCGCTGAATAACCTTCACCTGAGAATACATGTCCAAAGTGAGTAGTGCGATGACGCATCACGACCTCGTCCGGCATGCCTAGCGCACCTAACTGAGACTTTTCGAATGCAACAGGGTCACCAATTTTGTCTGGATCTGTGGTATGGAAAAGCATATCCATGATAGCCGATCCAAGGTACTCAGTCGTCGCGAACCCTTGGTTAAAGGTTGCTGACTTCTTGATTTTCTCGACTAGTGCTTTAGGCATAGGTTTGCCTGTTTTATAGTGAACTAGGTAACGATTGATCACTTCATCAGTCGCCAACCAACGCTCCAATAACTGAGATTGAAACTCAGTGTAGTCGCGCACGCCAGAGTTTGAACTTGGATACTTCACGTTTGATGAAAGCGCATGCAGCGCGTGACCAAACTCGTGGAAATAGGTTTCTGCATCTGACCAAGAAATTAAGGTCGCTTCACCTTCTGGTGCTTTCACAAAGTTGGAGTTGTTTGAGCTAAGCACATTTGTTTTACCATCAAATGTTGTATGGCTACGATATGATAAGGCCCACGCACCAGAGCGTTTACCTTTACGTGCGAACGGGTCTAAATACCAAAGGCCGATATTATCACCGGTGGTTTTGTCTGTTACTTCCCATACACGAACGTCAGGGTGGAACACTGGTACTGAGCCCTTAGGCACTTCGGTGAACTCAAAGTTAAACAAACGGCCTGCAACATAGAACATCGCTTCACGCAAATTGTCTAGCTGTAAATAGGCTTTAACTTCGTTTGAATCCAATTGATATTTTGCTTGGCGAACCTTCTCGGCGTAGAAACGGTAGTCCCACGGCTTAATGGTGATATTAGCGCCTTCTTTATCGGCAATCGCTTGCATGTCAGCAACTTCTTCTTTCACGCGCGCAATTGCAGCTGGCCACACTTTCTTCATCAGCGCCATCGCGTTTTCAGGCTTCTTCGCCATTCGATCTTCAAGACGCCACTGCGCGTAATTATCGTAGCCTAGTAAGTTAACGCGCTCATGTCTAAGCTTTAGGATGTCAGAGATAATCGCTTTGTTGTCGTACTCATCGCCGTTGTTGCCGCGGTTATAGTAGTTGTTCCATACTTTCTCGCGTAACTCACGCTCTGTTGAGTAGGTTAAAAATGGATCCATTGACGAGCGAGAGTTGGTGATCGCGTACATATCCGCCTTGCCGCGTGCTTTTGCAGCGGCCGCTGCCGACGCAACAAACGACTCAGGCAAACCTGACAACTGGTCTTTAGTGAGGTAAACCACATAGTTTTCTTCATCCGCAAGTACGTTGTTTGCAAATTTAGTATGTAGCTTCGATAGCTCAAGATTAATGTCTGCGTAGCGCTTAGCGTCATCACCTTTTAACGTCGCACCATTGCGGGCAAAGCTGTTATAACGCATCCAAGTAATGCGCTGCTCTTCCGCCGTTAGCTTTTTATATTCAGCACCTTCGTATACTGCTTTTACTCGTTCAAAAAGTGGTTGGTTTTGGGTGATTTTAGAACTGAACTCTGAAAACTTAGGCACAACTCGCGATTGGATTTCTCTAAACTCTGGGCTTGAAATGTTTGCACTCCAAAGGCCGTAGTAGGTAAAAACACGATCCAAAGCAGCCCCAGCTCTTTCTAAAGCAACAATTGTATTCTCAAAAGTTGGCTTCGCGGGGTTATTGGCAATTGCTTCAATTTCTTTCAAATTATCAGCCATACCGATTTCAAGAGCGGCTTCTAAATCCTCAAGTTTCATCTTGTCAAAGTGAGGAACGCCTTGATATGGTCCTGAAAACTCCTGCAAAAGCACGTTATCATATTGCTTACTTTGAAGTGATTTTACTGGTTCTTGAATTTGCTCTGCAGTGCCAGCACAACCCGCAAGGGCTAAACATACAGCAGCGCTTAATAATGTAATGGAAGGTTTGAACATATTGTTTCATCGCTTGTTGTTATCGTGGGTAAGATATTACGGATCGTCTCTAAAAGTGCAATCGCTTTGCGGGAGAAACTAGGTTCTCTGCGATAGAGCAGAAAAGCTTGAGTTCATAGTAGCTTAAAGATACTAAGACTACAGTATGTGGAGTTTTTTCATGGGTTGTTACAATTTACCTTGAAAATTTAACTAAAATCAGCCAAGTTAGTAAAAAACTGATCTGTGGGGAAAATAATGGAAGTTGGCATTTTCATCTATGACGGTGCGGAGTGTTTAGATTTTTGTGGTCCGTTTGAGGTATTCAACACCGCAAAGCGATTTATCGAAACCCCGATTAACGTCAGCCTTGTCGCACCAAGTCATGTGCCAGTAACCTCGCGTGGCGGCATGAGTGTAAACCCCCATTACAGTATCTACTCACATCCAAAATTTGATTTGCTCATCGTTGTCGGCGGAATTCATCACCAAATTTGCAATGATCACAACGTACTTAATTGGCTTGCAGAAACAGCGAATCATACCTCTCAGTGCGCATCAGTTTGTACAGGTGTGTTCTTATATGCCGAAGCAGGCCTCATTGATGGCAAGCGAGTTACCACCCATTGGCAGGATATCGACGATTTGAGAGAGCAATATCCCTCTCTAGAAGTCGTTGAAGACGTAAGGTTTATTATGGATCAAAATTTTACTAGCTCAGCGGGTATTTCAGCAGGTATCGATATGAGTTTAGAGCTGGTGAAAAAACGCTTTGGGCAATCTGTTGCAGGAAAAACAGCAACCCAAATGGATTATGACTGGCCCAGAATTTAATAATGGTAAATAAGGTCATTGTTGAACTAAGACCTCACTCACTTTAGCCGTTGTTGATATCTGCGAACTCTAGCTCACTCACGCGCTTTTTCGCAAATACTACGACTTTATCGTATTCACTTTGCGCCTGCTCCAAGTATGATTTACATTGCCCAGCTTGGTGTTCTCGCGCATAAGTCTCTATTTTATCGAACAAATCAAAGAGTCCTTCTGCAGCTAAATCCCCAGCTTGACCTTTAAGTGCATGGCTATATCTTGCTGATGCGTCACAATTACTATTTTTAATACTTAATCTGAGCTGTTGCATTTGATTTTCAGAGTCATTCAAGAACAAGGTGTACATCTTTTTAAGTAATTCTTCATTTCCAGAAAGGCGCTCGAGTACATCAGCTTCATTTATCGGCAGGCTCGTTTGTACTTCTGCCACGCTCTCAAACGGGTGAATAAGCACAGAATCATCATCTTTAGCATGCACACCTAGCGTATCTAGCACTTCAAATAACCGCTCGATGACCACAGGTTTAGTTACAAACTCATCCATTCCCACATTTAGGCAACGCTCTTTTTCACCAGCAAGAGCGCTGGCTGTCATCGCAATAACGATCACATCTTTGTACTTATCACCACCTTGACCCTGACGAATTGCTCTTGTGGCTTGATAACCATCCATTCCTGGCATATTACAGTCCATAAAGATAGCATCAAAATCAACCTCTTGATGCTCAAATAACAGTAGTTTATTCACCGCGTCTTGGCCATCAACGGCAAAACTCACCTTAGCCCCTTGTCCTTCCAAAATGCCTTTTGCCACAATCCGGTTGATTTGATTATCGTCCACAACCAAGAAGTGACAGCCTGCGACCAAGTTACCGCTTAACGCGACTGTCTCACCCGATTTCTTCAAGCTAGGCTGTAATCTAATTGCTTTGTTTAAGTCAAATAGCGCGACAAACTCTCCAATCCGAAGAGGTGAAGAGATATGCACAATGTTATCGGAGTCGTTAATATGCTGAAGCTCATCCCCTACCAAAATTAGTTTCTCAAACTGATTTTGAGCCGATTTCACTTGCATATAATCTTGCTTGTTTGTAATGATGCATATATCACTCTTTGCTCCTTTATCAACGTATTCACCACCACATTTGACAATGAGTTTGGCGATAGTGTCTGACTCTAGTTTTGTTTTGCTGAACACAGAGACTGTTTTACCTGCCAACACTTCAGGCACGTTGATAGGCTTAGTTTGCACACTGGAAAATGGTAATTCAAACCAAAACTTGCTGCCTTTAAACTTTTCACTCTCAAAATGAATATGGCCGAGCATTTTTTCAACTAACTGCTTGCAAATGGAGAGTCCAAGGCCTGTACCACCAAACTCGTTTGAGGTGTTAATGGATTCTTGGCTAAACGATTGAAATAGCTTGTTTTGATTAGCCTTTTCAATTCCCACTCCAGTGTCCTCCACAATAACTTTAAGCCATACCGTGTCGTCAAGTTGCTCAGTAGTGACAGTCAATTTCACATGTCCTTTTTTGGTAAATTTAATCGCGTTACTGAGAAGGTTATAAATTATTTGTTTAACGCGCGCCGCATCACCGCACAGTTCAATGTGTTCTAAACCGGTTTGGTCTAAAATATAAGTGATATCCTGTTCCTTGGCCTTTGCCGACATAGAAAGCGCGACATGCTCAATGACAGAGAGCGGGTTGAATGGTTCATTATCAATGTCTAGCTTGCCCGCTTCTATCTTCGACAGATCCAGTACATCGTTAATTAACGACAAGAGCGTAGTCGAGCTCGTTTCCATCATTTCTAAGTACTTATGCTGGAGCTTAGAAACTGGCTCTTTTCTCACCAAATTAAGTGACCCTAAAATCCCATTGAGAGGCGTTCTCATTTCATGGCTAATAGTGGATATAAACGCGCTTTTTACTTCTGACGCTTTAGCGGCTTTATCTCGCGCATCCACCAGCTCTTTAGTACGCTCTTTCACTTCTTGCTCGAGTCGCTCATTGGCACCAACTAACTGCGCTTCCGCTTCTTTCTTGGCTGTGATGTCTTCAACAAATAATGCCACCCCCTGAATGCGTCCACTTCGTGCGTAAATTGGCGATAAGCTAAGTGAAAGCCAAATATTTTCACGTGCATTCAAGTCTAGTTGTAATGGCTTAGATTCCACCACTTCGCCCTGTAAAACCATATTGGCGTAGTGAAATAAAAACTGATGCACAGCTTCTGGCAGAAACTGTGGGTTGCTACCTAAGCGACTGTTATTTAATTGCTTAAAAAAGCGCTGTGCTGACTCATTAAAGCTGGTGAGCTTTAAATTATCATCAAAACCCAATACGCCGTCAGACGCACCATCCAAAATTGCTTTGAACTCTGCTCGCGTAGAATCAAGGGTGCGCAAGCTACTAGTATATTGCCAAAACGCAAAAAAGATTAAGGCAAAGACACTACTAGCAACGGCTAGCAAAACATAGGTCGTTAATCGTTTTTCATTAAGGCTTTGCTGATAAGCAGTAAAGGGAATGAGATTAACCAGCTTAGCCTCTAAGTTATTAAAGTTGGCCCCTTCAACCTTACTAATTAACGCTAAAAACTGTTCACCCGTTTGCTTATCTTCTACCAGCTGGATTTTACTGGACCATGGAGTAACGCGATACAGAGTATTAAAGCTGATTTCTGGGTTTAGATCCTTGCTATATCGTAGCGAAAACTCTGGATGATAAATAAACGAATCATCTGCACCTAAGAACATCACTTTTTGTATATCCGGCGCTCGAGAGACGATTCTGTCCATCATTTTTTCGGCATCAGTATTGATGATCAGTATACCAAAAAGGTCGTTATCTATATCGTAAGTCGGTAAAGTAAAACGTTTGGTTGGTTGAAAAGGCGTGACAATTTGTCCGTGTTCTCGATTCAAATTAATGGTTGTGGAATAGATAGTGCGCTCTGGAAGTTGCAGTGCTCGAACGTAATAGTCGTGCTTACTTTTGTCTTGTAATTTGCTATCAGGAACCGTGATCACTTGGCCTAACTGCCGCTCAACTCTAACCATTTCCATCCCTGTATGGGCATCAATTAGGCGGATCTGATTAATGCCATCATAGGAATATAGTATTGACCTAAAAATCGTGCTTAGTCGTGCCCGCCAGACATCAAGCTGAGTGTTTTCTTGAGGGTCAATACCATCGTTTTTTTCGGCTCTGGCGATGCCCTGAATTGGTGGGGTGTCTAGTAGAAAATAAAGAAACCGGCGATTGTCGTCGATCTCTCCCAAATAAATACTATTTTGTGCCGTATAAACCTGCTCTAACCGCTGGTAAAAGCTCTCGTTAAGGTCGCGATGGATACTATTTTCAAAATATAAGATAGCACTCACCATCACAGCGAGCATAAGTACAATAGCGCCCTTAGCAATATTGGAAGAAGACACATTTTCTCCTTGGACAGTGGCCTGACTGTTAGGCATAAAGACCTAAAATGCGTTTGCACTTAAGTACAAATGACAACTACCAGCAAACGCATTATTAAATCTAGTCCAAATAGAAACAAAGACAAAGACAAAGATTACTTAACCTGAACTCAGGATAAGAAGTTAGGTTACTTATAACGTGATGCCGCTCCGGTTATGAAAACGCTGATAGTCAATGCTTGGCCCTTCTGGTACGACTTGGGTGGGATTGATCATCGTATGGCTAAAGTAGTAGTGCCTTTTAATGTGATAAAAATCAACCGTATCTGCAATACCTTGATGTTGATATAAGTCACGCACATACGCAGAAATATTGCGGTAATCTTCGATTTGCTTAATGTTGCACTTAAAGTGGCCATGATACACGCTGTCGAAACGGATGAGAGTCGTAAATAATCGCCAGTCGGCTTCCGTTAATTGTCCTTTCACAAGATAACGTTGCGCAGCCAGTCTGGTTTCGAGCTTATCCAACGCTTTAAATAACGCGGTTACCGCACTATGATAAGCATCTTGCGTTGTCGCAAATCCGGCCTTATATACGCCATTGTTAATATTGTGATAAACAAATTCGTTTATTTCATCGATTTCATGCTGTAGTACCTCTGGATAATAGTCAGTCTCGTTTCCCGTTACCTGGTTAAACGCACTATTAAACATACGAATGATTTCACTCGATTCGTTGCTAACGATTTGCTCCGTTTGTTTATCCCAAAGGACGGGGACCGTAACTCGGCCCGAATAACTTGGGTCGTTTTTAGTATACAGCTGATGCATAAAGCTTAGCTGATACAGGCCATCACCGACTTCTGGACGCTGACTTGTAAAGCGCCAACCTTGATCTAACATATCCGGGTCAACTATCGACACGTCGATATGCGCCTCCAATTGTTTGAGCTTTCGGAAAATGAGCGTTCTATGTGCCCAAGGACATGCAAGGGAAACATATAAATGATAGCGTCCGGACTCGGCTTTAAAACCCGCTTTACCCGTTGGCCCCGCACTGCCGTCTTCTGTTACCCAGTTTCTTAATTTTGCAGACTCACGCTCAAATTTGCCTTGGCTGCTTTTTGTGTCATACCACTTATCGTGCCATTGACCATCTATTAATAACCCCATGTAAACCCCCTATACAATATCGCCGAAGCGGCCTTGTTGATAATCTCTTACCGCTTGATGAAGCTCCTCTTGAGTATTCATCACAAATGGCCCCATATGCGCTATTTTTTCATTAATTGGCTGCCCTGCAAGGACCAAAAAGCCGACATCATCCGTCGCTAAGAGATCAAGGTCTTGGCTTGGGTCAAGCTCAAGCAACGTTTGCTCCCCATAGTTTTCAAGCCGGCCCGAATGAATGTAGATCATCACCTTGCCAAACTGCTCCAGTTCAAGATGCAATCGACTTCCCGCAGTTAAAGTCACATCTGCAAGTGCGCCCTCGCCCGCAAGTGACTGTAATGACGATGTAAGTACTTCGCCTGCCACTTGCCACGTGCCAGCCAATGCCTTGAAATAACCGACCTTTCCTATCACTATTTGTGGCGCAGGATGCTCGGTTGTATCTTGATATCTAGGCGCACGCATTTTGTCTTTTGCTGGCATATTTAACCAAATTTGAAAGCCATGCATGCCCTCGGCGTCGCTAAGCGGCATTTCTGAATGCACTACACCACGCCCGGTACTCATCCACTGCACATCACCGCTGCGAATGGCTTTGACATTACCCATTTGATCTCTATGCTCAAAGCCGCCTTTACGAATATAGGTAAAGGTTTCAATGCCTCGGTGTGGGTGCGGCGGGAAGCCAGCCATAAAGTCACTGCGATTATCTGATTTCAATTCATCAATCATGAGATAAGGATCTAAACTCTTGCCGTCAAATCCAGCGATGCGGTTAATATTTACGCCAGCACCATCTTGTGTTGCCTGTGCTTTGTTAATTCGAATAATTTTCATAATGCCTCTCGGTTTAGCTTGAACTTGGGATAATAAGTTCAGCTCAATTATTTAATGGATAGCCTACCAAACCTATGCGAGAATAAAATTAGTCAAACTTGTCCATTTCGTTCGATTAAATCGAATGATTATTCCGTTCTATTACAGTGCTTAGTCACACTGGTCAGAATAGTCTTTATTATTTCCTGCATCTAACAATTTTTAACAGTATTTACACAATTATCTGACAAGCTTGTGGAGCTACAAACTAACCCTTAATAGGAGCAAAGGATGAGGTCCCTAAGTTTATTGTTTGCGCTGGCACTACTTGCGGCGTGTAGTTCAACAAGTCCGGTAAGCGTAAATACGGTTGCAGGTCCCCCAACGAATCTTACGGTTGAGATCACAGATGTGACCAATACCGACGGTCAAATGTTAGTACTGTTATTTGACAACAGCGCGGACTACCACAGCGATAAAAATGTGAATGATCCTGACGCTCACTTTTTTCGCAAGCTGATTGTCACACCGCAAACTCCTACCACTACGGTCACTTTTGAAGGCGTGCCTGCGGGACAGTATGCGATCCACGTAATTCATGACGAAGATGGTGATGGTGGCATGGATAGAATGATCTTCCCATTTACCGGCATGCCAAGTGAGCCTTACGCACTGTCGAATAACATTCACGATAGCTTTTCAAAAGGCGATTTTGAAGAGGCTTTGTTTACTGTAAAGGCCCCTGACACTAAGATCCAACTTGCCCTCTCTACGCATTTATCGAAAATGACAGGGCTGTAATGCTTGAATACTCACAGGTGTTGCTACACCTGTGAGTTATCTTTTCAAGTCCTGACATTTGTCATTTTATTTCCTGACAACCCTCACTCACGCTTCACCTTAAAGCCGCGCATACTGCAACTCGTACAGTTCAGTAGGAGCGAAGACCTTGAGCAACGCCATTGAGTTATCAAATATCAGTTTTGCATACAACAATACTAAGCCAATATTAGCAGACCTAAATCTTACGCTTGAACAGGGTAAGATATATTCCATTCTTGGTCCAAATGGCGCAGGAAAAACCACCCTGATCAATATAATGCTTGGCAGACTAAGACCCACTTCAGGACGAGTTTCCGTTCTTGGCCATCAGCCAGAGTCTGACTTTTGCCGCCAGCGCGTGGGTGCCATGATGCAGTTAGGCGGGCTACCTCTGCAAACCAAAGTGAGAGAGTTTCTGGCGTTATTTGCAAGTTACCATCAAACCCCAATTCCATTGGAGAAGTTAATTTCACTCTGCCAATTAGCACCATTTTTAGAACAAACCTTTGATACGTTATCTGGAGGCCAGAAGCAACGACTGTTTATGGCAATTGCGCTAGCAGGCAACCCCGATATTGTTTTTTTGGATGAACCCAGTGTTGGTATGGATGTAGAGTCAAGACAGCAATTGTGGCAGGCCATACGCACGTTAAAACAACAAAATAAAACGGTACTCCTTACTACACATTATCTTCACGAGGCAGAAGCATTAGCAGATGAATTGTTAGTTTTAAAAGAAGGAAAATGTACCAAGCTTAACGACATACCTGAGCTTGCCAACACCTATCGTCGCTCACAAATCAAGTTCACCAGCAACCTGTCTGCAGCTGCACTGGTTAACGCACTTCCCATGATAGACCTGAATGTTAAAGGCGATCAGTTCACTATCTTGACGGACGAGCCAAACCATATTTTGAAGCAGTTATTAGAGAAATTTTCTATCCGCAATTTATATGTAGCCCCAATGAGCCTCGAAGAAGCTTATTTATCCCTGATGAATGTTAGGAGCGCTTAGCCATGATAAACACTGCATCTTTTATACTTGAAAGCAAAACTGAACTCTTGAGCACATTTAGAAGTAAGGGGTTTGTGATCCCAGCAACGCTATTTCCTTGCTTGTTTTATCTTTTCTTCGGCGTGTTGTTCAGTCATCATGACTCCCATAACTATATGTATATCAATTATCTGATATTTGGCATGATAGGGCCTGCGCTATTTTCCTTTGGCGTTAACGTCGCCCTTGAAAAACAAAATGGTTGGCTGATACTCAAGCAGCTCTCTCCCGTTTCTCCCTATCAGTATTTGCTCGCAAAATGTGTGAGTGCGACGGCTTTTTCATTGCTCGTAGCCTGTCTAATGAGCTTGCTGGCATTATTTTCCGGCGTATCTTTAAGCTTAGGTCAATGGTTACTCGTGATTGCAATTGCCCTGCTCGGCACCTTGCCTTTGTGTATGTTAGGGCTGTTAGTTGGGCTGTCAGTGTCTGCAAAAGCGGCACCTGCAGTGGTTAATTTAGTTTACCTACCACTCTCATTGCTTTCTGGCCTGTGGCTACCTATCACGCTATTTCCTGAAGCAATGCAATGGTTTGCTTGGCTGTTGCCAACTTTCCATATTTCCCAGTTGGCGCTTTCGACCATTGATGCCACCTTGGGCTTTCCAATTTACCTCCATGTGGCCGTCCTAATTACACAAACGCTTGCATTATTCTTTGTCGCGCAAATTAAATTTAAGAAGGCTTAATACAGTTGGTATAGCACCACAACCACAAGCGCACAGTCCCAACCCTGTGCGCTTTATTTTTATCAGTAAGTTATTACCTACCATCATTTCACTTACTATCAATACTGAATTTTATCGCAGCCAATATAAAAATGACTGATAACCCTACTCGACCAAATCAAGACTGGATTCGCTCTAGGTGATGAGCCGTTGAAAGAAAGTATACGTTCGCTTTAAAATAACCAAATAAGTAAAAATATCACATATCATTCTATTAAAAAGAGCAAAACCTATCCAAATAAGTTCGCTTCCAATAGATAGTCAATAACAGCCCGTGTCCTAGATGGAATTTGTTTACGTGATGGATAAACCATGGAGTGCTATCAGTTTAGGACTTGCATAGAGCTTAAAACATTCTTGATGTAATTGCCTTGCAACCAGTGCGCTGTCTTTAGGAAAGCCAACCCTGATGGCGAGATCTATTTGGTCGTTAATAATATCGCGCTTGTCATCATCAACGATGATATTTAATTGGATCTTCGGATATCGCGCCGTGAGCTCAGGCTGTGTTGGTAACAAAAATTTATGTGCGGTGTCGTGTGTCATGGTTATTGAGACCATACCATGAGGCTCTTTGTTATCGAGCAATACCTCAACATCATCCAAAATAGCATGCTGAGAAATGGATGGTATAACGAAAACCACACTGATTTAGTGCCTTGTATTTACAGCGGTTCATGCTATTACCTCAATCGCGCCACAAGTTCAGATCAACGGTGCTGCTCGTACAGACTACGCGCTGGCTGCTGCAACCGTATTAAGTAGCTCAGGCCATAACAACTCGGTTTATGAGCTGGCTGGCGATAATACATTTACAATTGAAGGTTTGGCACAAGCGGTGTCAAAGCACACGCAAGTTGAAGTAAAAGCAAAGTTTGTATCTGACGAAGCGTATATGATCTACTTGGTTGCTCTAGGTGTGCCAACAGCTTTTGCCGCATTATTGGTTGACGCTGAGGCACAAGCGCAAAAAGAATTTTTTGCGATCCAGAGTAATGCACTCAGTCGGTTGATTGGTCGCCCGACCACAACGGTGACCCATTCGCTAGCAGCAAATTAAGCATATTTCACCGCTGACGTAGTACACGAGCTCTGGCTTGTGTACTTTTTTCACTCAATCTTACCTTCTAAGGTTGATATCAATAAGTTTCGGCTCACTAGAAAGCCACAAATACTCACCACGACTAAAAAGATACCGTACATAGAGCCGATATACACCCAGTCGCTTTGGCCAAACCAAAGGCTTGCACGAGTACCATCATTCACTAATAAGATGTTAACAAGAGACAGTGTGATCACGCTGCGAAAATAAATCGGTTTATCCATATGGCTCGCAAATGCTGCGATAATGAGGGAAAACAGGCATAAGTAGAAGCCTATAACGGAAAACGCACCAGGTTGCATACTTGGATAAAATGCGACGAGAGAAAGGAGTACCGCAGCCCAACCGGTAGTTTTGTATATCATTATCAAGTCCTTTGAAAATGTTAAAAAGTGTTTGTTATGTAAACAGGCTGGAGTATGAGGTAATACTCGTAATTACGCAACTAAATGGTGATAAATATTGGCTGATATGACCTTTATTCCTTAGTTTTAAACCTATCAGATTGCCTTTGATTTTAAACCTAAGTCTAAAGCATTAAGTGAAAATTTAATTAATGCATTCTCAAGATGATAGCGCAGCTGAAACTCTTGTCTTTAACTGCGGTACTACGTCTTTTTCAAACCAATCGTGCTTTTTTAACCAGATCTGATTACGAGGGCTTGGATGAGGTAATGGCAAATGACTTTGACTGGAAAAGTCAGCATTTTTTACCATCTCAGTTACTGATGAATATTGCGTTAAGTAGCATTTTTGCGCGTATTGCCCAATAAGTAGTGTCAGCGATACGTGGCTGAGTGTAGCTAGCACCTGAGAATGCCACGTTGGCGCGCAGATTTTAGGTGGTGGTAAATCTCCAGATTTCCCTTTACCAGGGTAACAAAACGCCATTGGCATAATGGCAAATAGTTCAGGGTTATAAAACTGTATTCGACTTACACCCAGCCAGTCTCGCAATCTTTCTCCACTTGGGTCATTAAACGGCTGGCAGGTTTGATGTGCTTTTAAACCCGGCGCTTGACCTATAATTAAGACTTTAGCCCTATAACTGCCTTGAATGATAGGTTTTGCCTCCATGGGAAGCGCTTTATCGCAAAGCTTGCACTGCCTAACACGTTCAAAAATATCCATCTTCCCTTACTTATTTTGCCCAACGACACCGAGGGTCATTATGGCATAGCCACATTCAAAACCCCATTTAACCAACAGAACTTAAAGTGCTTAGTCGTTAAACCGACTCCACTCAACTTAAAACAAGTGCGAATCACTATCATTTAGATGCAAATTATTGGATAATATTCTATTACGTTTGCTGTCTTTTGAAGGGGTGCTATGCCTAGTCGGGATAACACAAATAATAAGGCTATTTTATATAGAACTGAAGTGCTAGCACGCTTTTTTATCGCTATTTTCGGCGGCTATTACGTGACTGTTTTAGCTTCATCTTTATTGGCTTTAATTTTACCTACTCCGCGCCTAGATGCGCTGTTATATGCATTAACAACTGGCATCGTCTTTTACGCCATTGTCTTTATTTGGGTGTTTGGATGCCGCTCTTTTAAAAAGGTATTTCTTGGCATGATCGGACTACTTTGTATTCTTTACGGTACTTTGACGCATTTTGGAGGCTCCCTGTGAGAGAGTCATTTTTCCGTAGTATGACTTGGCTACACACTTGGGTTGGTTTACTCGTTTGTTGGTTGCTGTTTTTAATCTTTTTTGCCGGTACTGCGAGCTTTTTCAGACATGAGATCAGTCTGTGGGCGCAACCTGCAACGCACCATCTTCCTCATTACGATAGTACTCAACAAAATGAAACAGTCAAAAAGAGTATCGAACGATTTCAAGATATAGCGCCAAACGCAGAGTCTTGGCGTATTGAAATGCCGACGGAGCGTCGCCCAAGCCTGCTATTAATGTATTCCGAAAAGCCAGCCGAAGGAGAAAGGCGCGGAAAACGTCACTCTGAGTATCTTGACCCAGTAACGCTGGAGGCACTTCCTGAGTTTAGGGAGACTAGAGGCGGTAACTTTTTTTACCGTCTGCATTTTGACTTGCATTACATGAACGCAATCACCGCGCGTTGGATTGTCTGTTTTGCAACTCTGTTTATGCTGATTGCACTTATCTCTGGCGTGGTGATCCATAAGCGCATTTTCAAAGACCTATTCCAATTTAGAAACGGGAAGGGGCTGAGAAGTTGGCTAGACGCCCACAATCTCTCGTCAGTGGTGGCTTTACCGTTTCATATTATGATCACTTATACTGGCTTAGTAACGCTTATCTTTATGTTGTTACCACAACCTGCCGAGCAGCGCTTTGAAGATACAAAAACGCTTAGAGCTGAACGCTACCCATTTCTTGCTGCGATCCCTGAAACAGCACAGCCACTAACGGATCTAGCATTAAATACAGCGTTAGATCATTATTTTACTAACTCTGGTGACGCACCGCTTCGCCGCATTGTGATCTCATCGCCAGGGGATACAAGCGCAACGATTAAGCTTTATGCCAATGCGCAACGTGCTATACAAGATGATCCGCCTAGCTGGATGTACAGCGCGGCATCAGGAGAGTTGTTAAAAACACACAATGTGACACTTTCTGGCGCTGAAAATCTTTACGGCGGAATGATAGCACTACACACAGGGCGGTTAGCAGAGCCGCTTTTGCGTTGGTTATACTTTGTTGCTGGATTAGCAGGATGTGCCATGATTGCAACGGGTGCGGTTATGTGGGCAAAAAGACTGCGCCAAAAGCTCAAAGGTGATGACAAGCCGGGTGTAGGCCTTAGGCTTGTGGAGTCGCTCAATTTAGGCACCATTATGGGTCTGCCAGCCGCAACGGCGATGTTCTTTTATGCAAACCGGTTGCTTCCAATGGAATTAGCGGGACGTGCAGACAAAGAAGTTCTAGCGTTCTTTGTCACTTGGGGAGTATTCACCCTAGCCGCTCTATTTAAGTCGGATAGGCTGGCGTGGCTGCTATCTGCAAGAGTAAATGCAATCGTGTGGGGCTTACTGCCTGTCGTAAACATGCTAACCACTGATGGCAGCCTTGTGAGCTATTTCATTAATGGTCAGTGGGTATTATTTGGTTTTGATGTGATGGCTATTGGTATCGCGTTCGGTTTCTTGGTTCAAGCCAAAAAGCTCGGCAGTACCAAAGCAGCGCCAGTGACACCACGTCGCCAAGCAAAACGCGAGGTAAATGCCTAATGGAATGGCTAACGTTTTTACTTTGTCTGCTTGCGTTTATGGGTTTTGCAGTAGCAAAACCCAATCACTATAAAGAAGTATTTGGTACACGCCCAAAAGGTAACGTAACAAGTCAATTAACCATTGCCGGCTGGCTTTGCCTTGGCAGCAGTTTAGCACTGGCTCTTAAGACTCAAGGAACCTATGGTAGCTTAGAGTTTATTGGTTATATGACCTTAGCGGTACTACTCCTTGTCGTTACCTTTGCAACTAAACCAAGTTATTTCAGATCACTATTTTACCTAGTCATTACCGGTTTGCTACTCAGTACGCTGTATTGGATCATATTTTAACTAAGGCGCCACTAATGGCGCCTTTTTTAGATCACAATTTTACTAACATTCCTTTGTTAACTCTTTGAAACCACATCATTTAGCATAAAATATCAGCAATAATGACGCAATACACCGCAAATTTACTAACTCAAACTAAGATAAGTTAGTAAAACCGTGATCTAATGAGCCCAATTAGCTTAATCAGTTAGTAAAAATATGATCTGATAGTCTTGTTTTCGGACTAGCTTAGTAAAATCCTGATCTAAGCGCCAAAGGAATACTATTGGTTAGTTAAATTCTGATCCAGAAAACGAGAAGAGTAACTCAGCTCTGCTCCGAGCTTAAGTTTTATCTTACCTTCAAGGTCTATAGCGCTCTATGCTGCGCTAAAAAGTCACGGGTCAGTTCGTTGGCTTGAATAATTTCTTCTGGTGACATTTTTCCCTCGAGATCTCTGATAGTCCACTCAACTCTGCCAAATACCTCACTGTTACTCACCACTTCTACAAAAAAGTAAGCAAAAGCGAGAGACTTAACATAATCCTGCCCACCAGTTTGTGGATCTAAGTGTTGAAAGCCAGAGATAAGCTTTAGCATCGAACTCTCACCACCTTGAAGTGCGACCTTGTGCGCTAAGCGATACTTAGTCGTGATAAATGCTTGTCGACGCGAAACTTGTTCATCTCTTGGGACATCTTTTAACTTCAGCTCATCAACCAGCTCAACGTCGCCCAGTAGCCAAAGCAAAGACACCGCTTTATCTGAGCCCTTTTCAGCAGCTTCTATCAACATGTCAACATAAGGGCCATCGCGATCTGCGATGCCTAAGCACATTTTAAATTTTCTATGCATACTATCTATGATTTCATAGTACTCATCATTAGCATGCGCTCGCTCAGCCCAAGTATCGAGTTCGCTCTGCGTTTTAGGCACTCTTCTGCATATTCTTATGTTGTTTGCATTTTGAAATAGACGCTCACGATCTAAATGATCCGATTGGGTTATGACTTCATTACATACAGTTTTCTTGCTCGCATAAGCTTCTATTATGGAAGGTTTTTTAACGACATTAATATCGTTACTTGCCGGTATTTTATGAGTATTTTCGTACAAGCTCAGAGAAAATAGAATGCAAAGGCTAATAAAAATGACTATTACAGCTAACTTTTTCAATCAACAACCACTCCCAACTCTTCATGATTTACACAGAGATATAATTAGGTGAACCAGAATTAACTACTTACTGCTATCCAACAATAACTCGTGCTATATTCTTTCGACAAAAAGCTTTTCATAAAAAAACAGCCAAACTAAGTTACTGATAATAAACAATGTAAGTAACTCATGATACCCCATTAAATATAAAGTTCTTATAAAACAAAAGGATTATGTATGCAGAGTGTACCTTTAAAAGTAAGTAATAGCTTTGCTCTAGCACTTCTTCTTACAGCTTCATTTGCTCAAGCTCAAAATGAATTACCACAGTCTTATTTCAACCTCTCTGAAATTGGACAATTTGAAAAAGTTTTACATGCAGAGAAAAAACCAAATGGAGAGCATGAAATAGTATTAGCCGACACAATCGACAATTCTAATTATGTGACTTTCTTAGTCAAAAAAGATGATCGTTTTATCGTTAATCAAAGAATGTTACTTGGTGCAGCTACAAGTAAACATGCACTTGTTACTGTAAATAACACTGCGTCTCAGTTTTTAGTCTTGGCAGCAGAAAATCGATTATTAGTTATTGATACTAATAGTAAAACTCTTGTTAATTCGACTGAAATATCAACATCTCCCATTGTTTCTTTGCAAAAATCGCCTTGGAAACAAAGCGAGGTGTTGATTACAACAGCAAGTTCAATATACGCAGTATCCATCGACAGTAATACCGAAGTTCGAAAACTATCTGATGTTGGTGGTAGCATGCTCGCAGGTAGCTTTACTGCTGATAATCGTAAACAGATATTGCTGTCCACAGGATCTATCTATGAGCTCATCGCGGAACAGTTAACGGTGGTGGGTAATGCCAATGCAAATGTATTATCTGGCAAAAACTTCTTAAAGACTTTAGATGAAAATAAGGACGGTATTCACGAAATCTTAATGCAAAATGACGCTGATTCTCAAGTTGAGATCTTTGATAGTATTTCTCAACGAGTTGAAGCTATTTTCGGACTGCCAGATGAGCACCGAATAGTCCATCCAATAAATCAAACAGAAACTGATAAGTTGATAACTTGGTCATCGCACACAAGAGGCCTCGAACGGCAGTTTGAGCGATACCGATACTGTGTTAGAGACTTAAAAAGAAATGCTCCCGCAGCAAAATGCTATCGCTTCGATCATGACCTTACATACGTCCATCGTTTTATAACCTACTATGGAGACATCACTTTCGATGGTAAAGTAGATTTGATTTATACTACTGAATTTAACCGTCAAAACATTATTTTTGATACTCATGTCGCTTCACAGCAAGCCATGTTACCAGAATATGATGTTCGCTGTATGCATTCTCAGCAGAATATGGTTGAGGATGTCAACAACGATCAAGCGCAATTATCTTGCCACTCCAAAACGCTTTTTGAAAGTGCAATGAGCGGGGGAACTTACACCAAGAACATGAGAACCAAAATCAGCTTACAAAACAGCGATACACTCTCAAGGTATACGTATGATTCTGAATTTGCCGAGTACCTCACAAGCAAAAAGTTTGAATTTTATGATGACTTCAACAACGATGGAAAGCTAGATAAACTCTTCTATACGTATTTGCTACTCGACAAATATCCTCATCGCTTCATTGTTACCACTCAAGAAGAAGCCAATGAAAACAGTCTAGATAGTGCTACTCTCCCTCTAGAATTTCATGTCGAACCACTTAAAAAGCTTGTCTACGCAAGAACGATAGAGAGCCATCTATTGCATGGGTTATATGTTCAAGTGCAGGATTCTACATGGTATTACCAATTTGATTCAGAATTTCAGCAAATTGGTGACGGGTCATATGTCGACATAGCATCTGCAGCATACCATGAAGAAATTGGCACTTATGCCTTAACGAAAGATGGTGCCATTCTTGTGATCAATACAAGCGAAACTCCACTTCCAATCACAACAGTGTGTGAAGGTGATGTGCCGGTCGGGTTACACCAAAGTGGCCCACATTCACTGATCTATTCTTGCAGTACAAAGTTCGGCCAGCTTGATACATTTTCTCAGCAAATAGATTGGGAAATCAATGGGGTTGCCAATAACGGCTATGTTAATACTTCGGTAGTGAACGATAGTAAGTTTTTGGTGACATCTGGATCCGCTCCCCAAGTGTTTGAAATCGCAAAAGGCCTGCCAAATCAGGAAGTAATACCGCCACTCGACTATAGAGTTCATATTAGTGAACAATTATCTATTACGCTACCAGAAAAACATGAAAATACCTCCTACGCTTTCACAAATTACACCCGTCATGGGGAGCTAAGCTCAATAGATCCTGCACCTAGCCAGCGCTTTTTATATCAGCCACAGTCTCTTGGCCATGAATACTTAGAATATAGTGCAACGCAAGGAGAGTGGGAAGTCGCAAAAGGGGACATCAACATTGAAGTCTACAATGCCCAACCACAAGTAAACAATATTGAAGTGGCTACTCACTGGAATAAGCCTTTAAAGATTACATTACCTGCAAAAGACGAAGATTCAACATCTTTAAGCTATTCCTTGCTAAATAAAGAAAATATCGAAGGGCTCACATGGCTTGATAGAGAAGCCGGGATTTTACTATTTACACCCACATCTTGTTGCGGTGACGTCCATATACAATACAAAGTAAATGATGGTTATGTGGACTCTGAAACTGGCATTGTATCGATTAAACTCACCAACAGCACACCAACCGCCGAGAACTTGGCGTTTGATGCTGTACTAAATGAGCTGACAACAATTAAACTTGATGGTAACGATGCTGACTCAGACCTACTCATTTACACTGTGAGTAACCCAAATAAGCTTGCAAATTTCATTCTTGATAGCCAAACAGGGGTTGTAAAATTTACAGCGAATGAAAGTACACCACAAAAATTCCACTTTGAGTACTTTGTATCTGATGGTTTCGCGAACTCAGAAACTAAGATGGTTGAAATCAGTGTGAAAAATCAGCCAAAAACACCACCAGAGAAAGATTCTGGCAACATGAATATGCTTTTACTTATTTTTCTCCTAGGGACCTTCGTCCTGAGATCCCCAAAGCGCTTGTTAATCTTTAAAAGAGGTTAACTCTAAGGTAGGAGCTCATTGAGCTCCTACCATTTTACTCACCTTTATTCCAATCCAGCTGCATATCCCATACATATCGGTGCTCTGGCTCTAGAGGCTGTTGAGAATCATCGACTTGTTCAAGCACATTACGCGCTTTTACTATGGTGGCGTCACGACCGAATAGGTAACTTTGCTCTTTGACAATGGTCAAGTAGGCTTTATTCAGTGCCAGCGCACGTGGTTTTGATGGTGTGATCAATTCATAAAGGTTTTTCGCAGACTGCACTTTTTTGCTGTTTACCGTGCCATCTTCGTTAAACCAGCGCATAAGCATCTCTTGGTTTTGCCTAAACTCATCACCGCCGCCAACACGCATCATATAGGTCAAGAATTCGCCCCGCTCTTCGCCTTTGTTAGGTACGTCTTGCATCTCTTTTAAATTGATATAACCCCAACCCAGTTTGCCTTCAACTTTACGCGCAAACGAGAAGGTTTGGTCATAGGTTGAGCCAATGGTTTTGTGACAACCATTACAGAAAGCAAGCTCTTGCTCATGTTGCGGACGAAGTGCACCATTTTTGTCTTCAATATAACCGTTAATCGTCCAACCGAAGTTGTTATTGATCCCTTGGTCGCCCAAATAAAGCGTTTGTGGGTAATTTTCGAATGACTTTTCTTTCGCTTCTCTGTAATAAGCAGCACCGAGTGATTGCTTGGATTTAAAGTTGTGCTTCTTCATGTAGCGCACTTCTTTCATTCTTGGCGCATTAAATACTTGGCCATTATCATCCACTCCAATATACCGAACGGTGTGTAAGAATTCAGTGTCTTGTGGATATAACTGATGAGCAAGCTCGATAGTATTGGCATCACCAAGGTAACGTTCACTGCGCAGCATGCTGGTGATCTGTGTGAGTTTGCCATCACCATTTAAATCTACGCCAACTCGCGATTCAGAAATCACTGGCGTTGATATTTCGTCAAGCCCCTTTACAGCCATTTCAACCAGACTTAAGTTGGCAAGATAGACGTCCTGATTATACGTTTCGCCCTTTTCTCTGAAGGCGTCAGCAAGGCGGATCATGACATCCCCCGTCGAGCCATTGGTTGGCCAAAAAGTACTAGGAAAAGGCTTATAATTGAATGCCACCCAGCCACTGCCGTCTTTTGCTATACCCAGGTCATCGAAGGCTTTTTCTGGATATGCCAAGTTGTTAAGCGGGGTGATCTCACCTTTCCAATCAGGGTTATTTTTTAGTTTTTCGATGAAAGGGCTGTAATTATCTTGGTTGATCCAGTTAGTAATATCTTGATCTGAGATACCTTTGATAAGCTCAGAACGATCTTTAAATAAATTTTTCCAGTGGTTTTTAAATCCAAGATCGGAAAACTCATAGGCGCCTTGTAAATTGGCATCGCGCATCATATTTGGTCGGTTTTTTTCATCATATGACTGATGGCAAGCATAGCAAGGGTTATTCACGCCATCCGTTTTGGTGTAACACTGAGGTGGGATCACTGACTCGGGGTTATAGACTTCATTGTGCTGCATAAACGCGGTCGCAGGAATGTCATCACCCTGTTTATAAGGTGCTGTAGTTTGCGCCGACATAAGTGCGGTATTGGTTAGCCCTTGAGTCTGTTCATCATTACAACCAAACAAGGCTACGCTCGTCAATGCCACTAGAGTTAGGCTAACGTATTTCATTTTTATGACTCCAAAATTTTGCTAAAAAAAAGCAGCGCACCATGAAGTGCGCTGCTACTTGCTTAATTATTTTGCTTTAGGGTCATAAAGCCAAAGCGTGTTGTTTTCTTGGAAACCATCTTCACCAATAATGATGCGACCATCTTCCATAACGATTACGTTATCAGGCTGTGAAAGCTGATTGACGTCACAACGCTCAGCGCCAGTCAGTGAAGAGCGGTAAGTTGCACCCATAACAACTGGCTCAATGCGAGTTAGGTTATAGTTGTTATCGATATGTGCACGGTATACACCACCACAATCTTTAACACGCGCAGAAAGCTGCATGTCACCTTTGCCATCAATCATGGTGTTGTCGATATCAGAGATACCAATATACATATAGGCTTTGTCTACCACCTCACCCGCAACAACGTCTTGACCAGTTACTGCTTCAAGTACGCGGTTATGGTTGATGCTTAAGCCTTCCAGTTTACGCCATTCAGCTGTTGCCCCTTTTTGACGCGCTGCTTGACGAGACTCTAGGAAAATTGCACGGTTGTCCATAGGCTTGCCGGCTGTTACCTTACCACCGCCGTTTTCAACCGTTGGGTAAGTCGCAGCGCCTTCAGCCCATGCTTTTACGTCAGCAACTGATAGATAGCTTGTTTGACCTTCAACATAGTCAGTTTCATTGATGCCATCATATTCAGCCACCCAAGTTTCAATCTGTGCATTACTGCCACGACCAAGCTCAACCCAGCTAATGTCAAAGCCAGTTACAGCCGGATCGGTAAGACCTGCATCTTGAGTTAGTTTTGCTGCGTACAAGGTACCTGCACTCAGGTCTTCCGGTTGATCTGCAACAAATTTAAATAGTACGCCACCGGTATCATCTTGTGATGAATAAACAGTACGACGGTCCGGCATTACAACTGAGTTTTCATGCTCATAACGACCAATTGTGAAGTGTTTCACAACATCAGGCGTTTCGGTCGTAGGATTTTTGATTTCTGCAATGTAACCGTAGCGATAAGGGTTAGGGAAATCAGGTGCCATTAGCGCTTCCATTGTGTCGTTACCTGTTTCAGCAGGGTTATTCCACTCTGGATCTTGTGTAGTATCAACTGCCGACCAGACAATCCATTCTTCCGAAGTCAGCGGTGTGCCCCACGGCGATACTGAACCAAAACAGTTAGCTGCGGTGCCTTTAACACCGTCGAAGTCTACCATCATTGCTTCTTCAATTGACCATTTACCCGTTGCCGCTTTGCTCATTTTCAAACGACTTACACCACCTGGGTACGCTTCCCAGTTTGTGAATAGGTAACCTGTGTCTGCGTCTACAGGGATATAACCATTGAAATCAGGGTTATCATTTTTAATAATTTCTTCGCCGGTTGAGATGCTGTAGTGCACACCCAAACCACCTGCTAAACCTTTAGCGCCTAGGTTTGCAAATGTATCGCCTGTTTGGCCCAGAATTTGATATTGACCAATCGCAGAAATCACGGTTTGTTGTTCCATGGTCGAAGCAGGAACTGGCGCGCTTGGAATATTTGCAGGTAGATTATTGAAGTTCACACCCGTTAGTACACCGACAGTACCTGTATTGAAAGGCTTGCTGTTAAACTTATCAGTCGCTGTGTTTGTGTCATTAGGGTGCTGAACATTGAAGAACAAGTCCCCCCTTCAGAGAGAAATAGACCAGTTACCTCAGCGCCAGCTGGTACTGTTGCGATGCGAACAAGGCCAGGTACACTGTAACTACCATCTCGACCATTTTGACCGTCTTGTCCATTCTGACCATCCTGCCCGTCAGTGCCATTTTGTCCGTTTGTACCGTCAGCACCATCAGTGCCGTTTGTTCCATTAGTACCATTTTGGCCAGCAGTGCCCTGCTCACCTTGAGGACCCGCAGGACCTTGTTCTCCATCGTCACCATCACAGGCTGTAAGTGCCATTGCAACTGCCGCTGCAATTAAAGAATATGCTACACGCTTCATAAGTTACTCCAGTTCCTAAGTATTGTTTTTTGTAAAGCGTGCAACAGTGTGAAGTGTTCCTGTTACAGTTGACTGAATGATTTATTAACCATTTCCTACAGGAATAAGACACTTATACTCAACTCACATACAGCCTCCCTTCTGTTAATATGTTAAAGTACCCATGAAAGGAACTTAAGTGTAAAGGGGGTTTACACTATTCTTTTTGAACGGTTTCGTGCCTCATATAGATAAGTTCATTGGTGTTAAAACCATATTGTTCAGACATGGTTTTAAACTTGTTCATTACGGTATCGGACACTTTAGGCACTCTAGAAAGCAACCAAAGGTAATCACGATTGTAGCTGGTAACAAATGCATACTGGTAATCTTCATCCAACTCGAATACCACATAACTGCCATAAAACGGACCAAAAAATGACACTTTTAAATGCGCTATTTCGTCGTTTGCAACAAACTTGGCTTTGCCAACCGCTTCTTTCCACTCACCTTCCTCTGTTACATATCCCTTATTTACGACTTTAATTGAACCGTCGGGATTTTGGCTATAAGTCGCGGTAACGTTTTGCATCCCTCTTTCAAATGAATGATCTAATCTTGCGATTTCATACCAAGTGCCTGTATAGCGCTCTACATTAAAATCTTTAACCGGTTTAATGCCATCAGGAAGACCTGTGCATGCTGAAACTGCAAGCACTAAAATCACCGTGTAAAATAACTGTCGTACTTTCATATAAGTTCTCCATGTTCCATCTTAGTGTCATACGTAGTAACCAAGCGCTAAGATTAACAATAGTTCAAGTAGTAAGAATAAAAATAAATTCAGGCCCTTACCATGCCAATTTCACCTTATTTATTTTAGACTTACGTGTAATGCTAATTATATAAGTAGATCGAAGCAAAGCGCGATGAACACAGCACAGAGCAAAAAAATACTAACTCATGGTTTGGGTGCAACAGCGGGCAAAGTTGCGTTTTATATTGAGCACCCACCAAGCTTAGAACCTTATAACAATTTGATGCAAGTCAGTGCGTTAGCCAATGGAGAGATCGAACATATTAATACTCACTGCGGAAACGGTTGGCGGAAAATCTTCAATGTTTTTGCCAAGTTTTTATTTGCGGCAAAGCTGCCAGATCACGATATTACTAACTATCCAACTTGGCAGTCATATCGTGATAGCGCGTTACTTCAAGCTTCAAGTCAAGAAGCTCTGCTCTTCTCAACGCCTGATTTTTCAGCAAAAACATACGATTGGCATATTATCGCAGGGCGAACATACGCAAAATCATTACTTAGAGATCAGATTTTTACTAACAATCTAATCTGGCTGGATAATGAGTTTGCCGTTGACTTTAACTTACGCCTTGTCATTTCCCCATTTTTGGATTATCGCCAACTTAGTAATATAAAAATCAATAAGTTAGTGGATATAATAAGACAATGAGTAGATCCTAAGTAGCAACTGAACTGTATGCCAGTTCATAGATAGATCAGTATTTTACTAAGTAAAATACTGATCTACTGCCCGCTGTATAGTCTTTGAGATCAGAATTTTACTAACTTTTTAGAAGTAATTGATTTGAGATTTAGATAAAGCTTGGTGACGCCAGCGGCGGAGCAGCAATTGACTTGGTATAGATCGCTATTTTACTAACTTAATGCAAGCTACTTTGAAAGAGTAAGAAAGGAAAAGCCAAACCCGAATATGGTCTGGCTTATTTATCCGAAGCTCAGGTTATTTAGATAAAAGCTATTACTTATCTACCACAAAGCCCGCAAATCCAAGGGCTTTAAAGAAAGGTTTAGCAATGCCAAAACCTGCGCTGTCTAGCAGCTCTGCAAGGCGGATTTTATCCACGGGGTAAAACTCATGCTCTAAATTCACCCTCATACGCTGCTCACCAACATCAGTCAGCCCAAGTTGTTTGCAAACGATTAACTGCGCTTCACGTTCAAAGTTTGTCGCAGGTTTCTCTAAGTCAGCAATAAAAAGACGCCCATCCGACTTTAGCTGCTCACTCATTTGTTTAAACAAGCTTGCTTTATCGCCGTTATCTTTTACAAAGTGCATCACCAGCAAGCACAGTACTGCATCCGCTTGATAGGCCTGAGGTGAAATCGCGCCATGATGGATCTGCACACGCTCCTGTAGGCCTAACTTAGTAAAATGCTGATCTGCAATTGCCAACATATCAGCAGATACATCTTGCGCTATAAACCGCCAACTCGGGTTTAGCTGAGCAAGCTCTACAATTTCCTTGCCTGTCCCTGCCCCCACAACCAAAATGGTCGCGCTATCTGGGTAAAGTGCTAAAAGTTGTGCCCCGGTAAGTTGGTGAATTAACGCATATCCTGGTACAAGCTTTGTGATTCTTGAGTCATAGTTTTGGGCTTCTTCGCCCGTAAAAGTCGGCATCCAAATTTCCTCATGTTTGTGGTACTAAATTTAAAGATGAGTAGCCTCCCGGCTGTTTATTCACATGGATACGGGTGGCGATCCGCTCGCTCATCTGAGCGACATGTGAGATAACTCCAACCTTGCGGCCTTGTGATTGCAACGCGTCCAAAGCATCAATCGCGACACCCAGCGTCTCGGGGTCTAACGTACCAAAGCCTTCATCAATGAATAATGAATGTATTTGCACTTTATTTGATGAAAGCGCGGCAAGTCCAAGCGCTAAAGATAATGATACTAAGAAGGACTCCCCTCCAGATAAGGTGTTGACGCTGCGTTGTTCGTCCGCCATGTCTTTATCTATGACCGCAATTTCTAAAGACTGCTCAATATTAGTAAGCAGATAGCGTCTAGAAAGCGTATGCAATTGCTGATTAGCATACTGCAATAAGATTTTTAACGTTTGCGTTTGCGCCCAATTACGCAGCTTCTTGCCTGTTGCATCACCTAACAGCTTATCTAGCAAATGCCATTGCTCGTAGTCTTGTTGCAGCTGAGCGAGGTTTGCCGCTTGCAAAGAGAACTGTTTTTTATTCTGAGCATCTACCTCTAATGCGCTTTGTACTTGTAGCAATTGATTTTGAGTTTGCTCAAGTGCTTGCTCGGTTTCGGTATGACTTTGCTTAACTTGCTCACCATCGACCCCATCAGGATACTTTTTTTCAAGTTGGTTAAGCTCATCACGCTGATGACTCAGCTGTAGCTTTGTGTTTTGAAACGCTTGTTGAACTTGCGCACACTTCTCTAGATCCGCTCGAGCTTCATCCAGCGAAGCCTCAAGTAGCGCTAATACTTTTACCTTGTCTAACTGACCTTGCTGGTCGAGCAACCATTGTTCAAAGCGTTCGTCTAGTTGTTGCAAACGCGATGTTTGCTCGGCAATTTGCTTTTCTAACTGCGTCAGGCTGTGCTGTGCTTTTTCACGCTGTGCTTCGGTTTGGCTCAGCGCCAGCTGGGTTTGTGTGATCTGCTCTCGGCTTTGTTGCTCTTGCTGCTTAAGCTCAGTAATCCAATCATCTAATCTGGTATGCTGCTGTGGTAAGTATTCGGCGCGTTCGCGATTGAGGTGTTCAATATTCTGTTGGTGTTGTAAAAGCGTATGTTTTAATTCTTCAAGCCGTTGCGCCTCATCTTGTTTTTGTTGACTGACAAGATGTAATTGATGCTCAAGCTGAACTTTATCCTTCGCTAACGCATCGGTACGCTCGGTGGTTTTTAACCAAGTTTGCACTCGCATTTTAAGTTGGCTTATGGCAGTTTGAGGAGATGAATCAAATTCTTGCCACCACGATTTGTCGGAAATTAACGCTTCAAGTCGACAGCGTAAGGCATCCACTGTTTGTGATAGCTGATCATATTCGGTTCGCAAAAAGGCAATATGATTACCTAAATCATGGTGCTGCTGCTGAAGTGCCTGTCCTTTATGTTTAGCCTGCTCAAGATGTTGCTGTGCTTGCTGAACCGATTGCCACTGACGGTCAATATTATTGCGTAACGTTGATAATTCATTTAGCCGTGACTGAATACTCACGAGTTGCATTTCAGCTTGCTCGGCGCTGCCAACTTTATACTCATCACTCAACGCATCTAGTCGAGCACGATTCTCATTTATTTGCTTAGTACAGTGAGCAATCTCCTGACTGACGGACTGCCATAGTGCATTTTCACGCTCTTTTTCACCGACTTGTTGATTATAACGCTGCAACACTTGTTCACGAGCTTGCTCAGCAGCTTGATACTGAGACCGAAAATCCGATAGTAGCTGTTCCCAGTGGACATCGATGTGCTCCACACCATAAGGATGTTCTTTTGAGCCACACACCATGCATTCTTGCCCTGCCCGCAGTTGAGAGCGTAAATCGCTGATCCGCTCACTTGCGCGTAACTGCACTTGCTCCAAATTATCACGAGTTAGGGCTAGGCGCTGCTTAGACAACTCGTCTTGCTGTTTGGTATCGCGGATCAGCATCTCAAGTCTTTCCAAGCCAATATGATGTTGCGTTTGTTGCGATCGTAACTGATGAAGCAAGGCATCACCTTCTTCGATGCTACGGTAGGCTTGCACGCATAGAGACCAGTTCTGCAATGCCAAATTTAGGTCTTGTTGAGTCAAAGGTGCTAGTGCTTTTTTTAACGCTGAGAGCGCGCTGGCTTCGGTGTCGTATACCTTTTGTAGTTGCTGTACCTCAGTCTCATGTTTGCTCAGTTGTATACCTAGCGCTTGCTGTTCGTTCGGTAATTTTTGCAACTGGACTTCATGCTCATTGCGTTGTTGTTGGTACTTTTTCAGATCATCGAATTGAGGCTGAACCACGCTCCATTGGGCGGCAATATTGCTAACTGAGCGCAAGCTCGCTTGCTCATGCTCCAGCTGCTGTAACTCAGTATCTATTTCACCTTGTTGCACTTGGTACTTCTGTATCGCAGCCGCATGTTGTGCAATTAGGTTCGCGTGTTTATCGAGATAAGGCTGAGTTTCGATTGCTTGTGCTTTGTGTAGGCTCAGCTTTTCATCCAATATACGAATGGTGTTAAAGCTTGGCTCTAACTTTACAAAATCAGCTTGCTGCGTAATGAGCTGCTGTTCCAGTTGCTGCTGTTTTGCTTTTAGCGTTGTAATGGCGGATGCAAAATCTTGTTGCTGCAGTGCTAGTCGATCTTGAGATAGCTGCGCAACGCGTTTTTCAGCCAGTTCATGCTGCTCACGGTTATCACGCATCTCGTTGGCTTTTAAGACTTGCTGCGCATATTCCTGCTGCGGTTTTCCCTCTTCTATTTGCTGCTCAAGCGTTTGCAGCGTGTGTTCCACCTCAGCTATTTTTTGTTTTCTCAGTTCGACATCCGCGAGCCATTGCAGCTGAGCTTGCAGCTTTGTGCTTGTCTCTTGTTGTCGATTTCTTGTATCAAGCAATCCCAACTTTTGTGCTTCAAGTTCGGCTTGCTGCTCTGGTGACAAAAGCACAATTTGACCTAGCTTATCCTGCTGAGATTGCAGCTCGATTTTCTTTTGCTTGTGCGCTTCATAAACCGCCTTGCCGATATTACTGAACTTTTCAGTGCCCGTAAGACATTCGAGTAACTGTGCTCGCTCATCTCCGCCTGCTTTTAAAAATGCGGAGAACTCATGCTGAGCAAGTAACACGGCCCGAGTAAACTGTTCAAAGTTAAGCCCGACTAGCTGTTCGATTTTTTGTTCTGTTTCTTTTTTCTTCTCACAGACCAGCGTCATATCAGGTAGACTAAATAACTCTATTGTAGCGGTTTTCAAATTACCTTTAGGGCTCTTTCTCGCACGCTCTACCGACCAGGTAGCTTGATAACGCTTGCTATCTTGAGCAATAAAAACCACGCTCGCAGATGCCGCAACACAGCCCCGACGCAACAAGTTTCGCGGATCGTTTAGCTTAATGTTATCGCCATTAAAGGCTACTTTCTCTTTGTCGTCCGATTTTAACCGTGCGGTTTTGCCAAAAAATGCAAGGCAAACTGCATCCAGTAAAGTGCTTTTTCCTGCCCCTGTATCGCCGGTAATAGCATAGAGACCGGTGTCTTTGAGTGGTGCCGCAGTAAAGTCGACTTCGGCACTTTCTATAGAGGCAAGGTTGGTAATTAATATTTTTTCAAGTTTCATCGCACTATTCCTCCATGCTCGCGATCACTTCCGCTAACTTTTCATGCAATGCCGCTGGTGCCTTTTCCTGCTCAGGTTCAATCTCGCGATAAGCAATATCCAACAAGGTGTTGGGCGATAACGATTCGACCTTACCCAAATCTTCAAGCAACAGCTCGCTTGCTTCTACGCCTTTAGACACCCGCTCGATACCACAAAACTTAATATCCTTTCCTTTTAGCGCTTCATCAATCTCAGCACGAAAGCGGCTATTAGTCTCTGCTGCGGATAGTTTTAAGCGAATATAGGGAGCGCTATCGAACTTGCTAAAATCCTGCGCCGCGATAGCTTCGCATAATTCAGTCAAGCGCTTTGCGCCATCTTCAGGGATATATAGCACATCTTTGAAGCGAGGAACGTAAAGGGGGTTTACATCGACAAGACCTTGTTCATTAAATTCAACGAGCAATACCTGATGTTTATAATTGCGTTCGGAAAATGACATCGGCAAAGGTGTGCCGCAGTATCTGATAGCACTCTGCTTAGCTACAGTTTGCGCTTTATGTAAATGACCTAGCGCAACATAGTCAAACTGTTCGCCAAACACGCCTGCAGATACTGCATCAAAACCGCCAATATTGAGGTTACGCTCAGAATCTTCAGAAATCGTTCCCCCCTTGGCGTGCAGATGCCCCATTAGCACAATAGGGCCTTTCACTTCTTCTATCGTACTCAGCGCATGCTGATAAGCTAATTGCACCCCTGCTTGATAGTCAAACTCGTCATCTAGCGGTTTTGGTAAATCGGCACTGCGCAAAAATGGCATTGCCACAACATGCATATGCTGCGCTTTGACGGGCAAATCGATAACAACGTGTTCAGGCGCTTGCTTGTTAAAGCGACCAATAACATGGGTGTTGAATAGGGTTAAGAGTGGCTTTGCGGTTTCAATGCGATTAGCGGAATCGTGGTTGCCAGCAATCAGAATAATGTGCAGCTGAGGGCACAATTGAGATGCTTTTTGGATAAAGGTATACAGTTGTTTTTCAGCACTCGCGGGCGGTGTTGCGGTATGAAAAATATCACCGCTGATCAACAGTACATCGATTTTCTGTTCAACCAACGCATCACATAGCCAGTCTAAAAATAGCTGATGCTCTTCACTGCGATCATGTTCGTAAAACGATTGCCCTAAGTGCCAGTCAGACGTATGTAAAACCTTCATTTAGCGTTCCTTTTCCTGTAGAAACGCTAATATAACATCGTCAAGCAATATTCGTCTTGTGAATATTGACGCTTTAACAGCTTAGTGAGTCAGCTGCCACCAAGCAAAAATGATTACAGGTAATGCCAGTAAAAAGAATTTAGCAGGTAACTTGAAAACACGACTATGCTTATCTTGCACGCGTTTAATCGCCGACTTCTCGTTACAGGCAGCTACTTTATCAACATAAAAATAGCCGTCATCTAAATAATCTTTACAGTTTTGTTCGTCTGCAGGAATTGCAACAAACTTCTCTTGTTTTTTTAGTATGTAGAAATCCATACTGCCCACCACATTCGATTCGCTAAACGGGTATTTAGTACAGAGCAAAACTAACGCCAGTTTTACCCAGAGATTGTAAAGTGCGCGATTTTAAAGACAAACTTGGGTCAATATCAACAACTAATTTTGTTTTCTTTATTTATTTACAAAATGTAGACAATAACCCAGCAAAATACCTTTTTGGCATACAAATTAATTTTTCGAACCTCTGTATTTTTTCTATCAAAAACAATAGATTAAAAAGCACTCAAAACACGCTAATTTCAGTCGTGTCCAAATCTTGTTACTTTATCTCAAAACTTTGATTTATGTATTTTTATTTGTCAGTTTATTGACACGTAGAAGGTTTTATTTGTCTTCCTTTGCCGCCATGCAAATCCCCTCTACCCACTCCGAGCGAAAAACTGAAATAAAAATGTTTATCGGTCAATGTCTTGGCACGATAAAACGGGAAATAATAATGAAAAAGTCAACACCAGCCATACCTTTATTGGTTGCACTCGCGCTATCCGGTGTCGCACACGCTAGCGCCATTTCACAAACCAAAGGGCATTTTGAAGATAAGTTTCGCCAATTGGACGAAACCTTACCGACCCCAAATATCTACCGCAGCGCAGCCGGTGAGCCCACAGAGCGCTATTGGCAACAAAAGGTGGATTATGATATCGATGTAAACTTGGATGAGAAAGCCAGAAGATTAACCGCTACGCAAACCATACGATATAAAAATAACTCTCCTCACACGCTAAAATATTTGTGGTTGCAATTAGACCAAAATATCTTCAAAAATGATTCGATCGCTGAACGCACTGCAACTTTTGGGAACGAATTACAGAGTAACCCGGTTACAAAACATGCAAAAATTTCACTAAACCAACTCAGGCGTCAGCAGTTTATGGATGACACTGAACTTGGTTTTGTTATCAATAATGTCAAGGATGGTCGCGGTAAACCGCTTAAGATCACGATTGTTGATACCATGATGCGTGTTGACCTAAACGAACCGCTCAAATCAGGTAGCGATCTACAATTTAGTATGGACTTTGCCTTTAACATTGTTGAAGAAGATGCGGTTGGCGCACGTTCGGGTTATGAGCACTTTGAAAAAGATGGTAATGATATCTTTTTGCTCGCGCAATGGTTTCCTCGTCTAACGGCGTATACAGATTATGAAGCTTGGACCAATAAGGCGTTTCTTGGCAGTGGTGAATTCACGCTCGAGTTTGGTGACTACGACGTTGAAATCACAGTGCCGGCCGATCATATCGTTTCTGCAACGGGTGAGTTAGCTAACCCAAAGCAAGTACTGAGTAAAACCCAGCGTGACAGACTAGTGCAAGCAAAAATAGCGAAACGCCCGGTATTCGTCGTTACAGAAGAAGAAGCGCTAGAAAACGAAAAAGCCGGCACTGACGACACCAAAACGTGGCGCTTTAAGGCCAAAAATGTGCGCGATTTTGCGTGGGCTTCATCACGTAAGTTTATGTGGGATGCTAAAGGCTATCAACAAGGAGGAGACGATCAGCCTCTCGTGATGGCAATGTCATTTTTCCCCAAAGAAGGGGGAGACTTGTGGAAAAAGTACTCCACCGAAGCCGTTATTCATACCATGGAAGTCTATTCACGCTTCTCGTTTGATTACCCTTATCCAACCGCGCAATCGGTAAATGGTCCCGTTGGTGGAATGGAATATCCAATGATCACTTTCAATGGTCCTCGTACGAAATTACAAGATGATGGTTCTCGTACCTATTCACTGGCCGAGAAACGCTTCTTAATCGGCGTTGTTATTCACGAAGTAGGACACATCTATTTCCCCATGATAGTCAACTCAGACGAGCGCCAATGGACATGGATGGACGAGGGCCTCAATAGCTTTTTAGATGGCGTTGCCGGCCGCGAATGGGATCCCAGCATTCCTTGGGGTGTTGAACCAAGAGACGTTGCTGCCTATATGAAATCTGAAGATCAGTCTCCAATCATGACGCAATCAGACAGCGTATTGCACTTAGGTCCAAATGCCTACACCAAGCCTGCTGCTGCGCTTAATATTTTGCGCGAGGTTATCTTAGGTCGTGAGTTATTTGATTTTGCATTTAAAGAATATGCCCTACGCTGGAAATATAAACGCCCAACGCCTGCTGACTTCTTTAGAACAATGGAAGAAGCTTCTGGGGTCGATTTAGATTGGTTCTGGCGGGGTTGGTTTTACAGCACAGATCATGTCGATATATCGCTAGATAAAATCTATCAATTGCGTTTGGACACCAAAAACCCAGACATCGACTTTGGTCGCCTACGCGAGTTCGAAAAGAACAAGCCGATGCCACTATTCGTTAAACGCAATCAAGAAGAAGGGCGCACCCTTTGGATTGATAAAAATCAAGACGTAACGGACTTTTACGATAGCAATGACCAGTTTACGGTAACCAATGAAGAGCGAAATGAGTATCGTGAGTTTTTATCCGAGCTTAAATCTTGGGAAAAACGTACCCTTGAGCGCGCAGTAAAAGAAGACAAAAACTATTACGTGCTTAAGTTTAGTAATGTCGGCGGACTCGTGATGCCAATCTTACTTGAGCTCACTTACCGAGATGGTAGCAAAGAAGAACGCGTTATCCCTGCCGAGATTTGGCGCCGCAATGCCCGTAACGTCAGCAAGCTAATTATTACAGAGAAAGATAAGCCACTAGCGTCCGTGACCGTTGATCCGCGATGGGAAACTGCTGACGTTGATATCGAGAATAACCATTACCCAAGACGCATTATAGAATCTCGCCTAGAGCTCTATAAAAAGAAAGCGCGTGAAGGTAAAGTGTATCGCGATATCATGCAAGACGTGAAAGCCGAGCTAAAACCATTTGAAGAGAAAAAGGATAACTAATGAAAACCTGGCGCTTAGCCTGTTTACTGGTGCTGATTTCTCCGCTTTGTCAGGCGCACCAACTAAAAGCAGCGATCACCACGGTATTATTTAACGAACGCAGTGGTAATATTGAAATCATGCACAGATTCTATCTCCATGATACTGAGCATGCAGTAGAGAGCCTACTCAGCCAAAATGCCGACATATTTAATAATGCTGCTGATAGAGCGAGCTTTGCAGAATATGTCAGTAAGCGTGTTGAAATAAAAACAGGTGCTGGTGAGGTGCTGCCATTAAACTTGGTTGGTGCAGAAATCGATGGTCAATTCTTTTGGGTATACCAAGAAACACCGATTTTTTCACCCATAACTGAGCTTAAAATGCGCCACAGTGCACTCAGAGATGTATGGTCAGAGCAAATTAATTTAGTAAACTTTGAAGGCAAAGGAAAAGTAAGAACGTTGCACTTTGATGGCAATGACGATTGGCTGAGCGTCATATTTTAGGTTATCTAACTCGCTAAAATAAAAGGCACTTCGGTGCCTTTTTTACTTTATCAACTCACGTTCTGCGCTAGAGTTAAAGAATACTTCCTAATGAGCGATGAGGAAAAGGAATGATTGCCTCAATTAAGCTAGTCCTGATATTCATATTACTGACGTCATCTAGCGTCTGTGCAAGCGACCTGGTGCGCTATAATATTTCTAAAGAATTTGCAGACCCTAAGCAAGACTACTACATTGCGTTACTAAGACTTGCTCTAAATAAGAGCCGCGATAAATACGGCGCTTACCAACTCAGTGAAAATTCATTCGACCATACCCCCCAAGGACGCACCTTAGAAATATTGGAACAAGGAAAGCTTTTAGATGTTCACTGGAGTATGACGTCAATCAAACGGGAAAAGAGTTTAGCGACGGTATATGTGCCGTTACTAAAAGGGATGATGGGCGCGCGTTTATTTCTCATCCACAAAGATACCGAAGAAAAACTCTCTCTATTGAACTCACCCGCACAATTAATGAGTTTTACACTTGGCAGTGGTATCGACTGGCCCGATACCTCAATCTACGAAAAAAATGGCTTTGTTGTGGTCACTAGCATGGCTTCCTTGCTACCAAAGATGTTAGAAGAAAAGCGCTTTGAACTCTTCCCTCGCGCACTTCACGAACCGTGGACGGAGTTACAAAGCTTAGATAGCACAGTGGTAGAGTCTAGGTTCGCGTTTTGTTACCCCGCCGCGATGTATTTTTTCGTCAATAAAAACAATAGTCGACTCAAGGATCGTCTCACCTATGGTCTCAATAAAGCAATTGAAGACGGCTCGTTTGATAAACTGTTTTTCAATCATCCAATTACTCGTGAAGCCATTGCAAAAGCTAAATTTAAAGATAGGAAAGCACTAAAACTTCAAAACCCAAACTTAAGTGGCCATACAAGGGATATCCTGTTTAACCCCAAATATACTTGGCAACCTATCCATCAGTGCATATCGCCAAACTGATCAGAGTGGCAAGCTATTGAAACTTGAGTTATTAGGGCCTGTTTACCTTTGCTGTTTGATTTTTGTTCCCCTGAGTGTGTTTTGGTCGCGGCGCTCGACTTGCCGCCTAGTAATCTAAGCAAAAGTTGAGCAACAATGAACAAAGCGCACTCAGGTGAACCCGAAGGGCAGCGCTTGATTGGCATTTCTACTGTGTTATCGCCTGACTCACATAGAATAACTATGCTACGCAGACTCTGCCTTGTATAAATACCAATCAAACTGCTGCAAAAACAAACTTGAAAGATCAACAGGCCCTAGTTTTGGTTAATTAATCTGGGACTGGGATCCGCATAAGGGAGCTAACTTAGCTCAATCGCTCTTTTGTAGATTTTTCTGCCTAATCAGTAATTCATTTTATACTATGGCATCACACACCAGCGTTTGGTATATAGAACTTTCAGCTAAAATATATTCACCACCAATAAATAACAAAAACAAAGAAGGCCATTACCTTGATCAATGTTCCACCTAATATTCCGCGCTCGAACAGCCCTATTGGTCGAAAGCTTGGGAGCTTGATGCTTAAGATGATGGGATGGAAGATAGCTGGCAGCTTCCCAAGTGAAGACAAATTTGTAGCAGCCGTCGCACCGCATACGTCAAATTGGGACTTCTTTATCGCCATTGCGGTAAAACTTGCACTTGATGTTGAAATTCGTTTTCTAGGCAAGCACACCATTTTTATCCCACCATTTGACTGGTTATTACGCAAATGGGGTGGTATTCCGGTTAGGCGAGATATACCTCATGGTATGGTCACGCAGGTTCGCGATATCTTTGATGCCAACGACAAATTGATTTTGGGCTTAGCTCCAGAAGGAACACGTAAATACACCCCAGAGTGGAAAAAAGGCTTCGTCTACATCGCACAATCCGCTCAAGTACCCATTGTGCCTATGGCAATAGACTATCGCAGTAAAACTTTTGTTGTTATGCAAGCGATTGACAATACTGTGGAGCTCACGCCTGATCAGTTATTTGACCAAGTCAAACAACAATTTTCAAAACAAATGGCAAAATACCCTGAACACGCATCAGGAATGTAAATAAAAGATTCAACTAAAGCAGAAAACTTTGAATATAGAAATCAAGTAGATAGAAGCTAAAGGATAAATAATACTACCAGTTGAAAAAATAAAGCCAATCTAAACAATTACTTTCAAAAACATACTTTGGTTACATAAGTTTGACAGTTCCACGACGTAACACACTTAACCACACTGTATTGTAAAGATTTGTTAATGAGATTTATACATATATATCATGAAGATAATTAATTTTAATGAACCAATATGAAAACAACTGGTAAATTAAAAGTTGATCACAAACCCTCAACATGAATAGTATTTCACCACTTATTAACGTCTTCGTGGTGAATTATGCGATTGCTCATTGTTGCATTACTTGTTGGTTTTATTGGAATTGCTTTTTGGAAAATGATGCCAGAAGCTCAGCCGTCACGTGCAAATGTAATTCAAGTTTCAAACAACTCAGAAGATGAGCCTAAGGCGATCCCACAGCTTGAAGCTCTTGAACTAGGCCCTGAGCAAGCTATCACCGCAGCACCATCAATACAAAAAAGTAGCGATTTTTATGCGGTGAATAAGGTATCCAATCAAGCAAAAGCCGTGCTATCAGCCGCAAAAGTTTTACCACAAGACTTAAACAATGAAGCTTATATTGAGTTTGACTTGCCTACACTCAGAAAATTAGAAGGTGGCGATAACTTTGAATTGCTAATTCCGCAAACACAAGAGTCATTTGTAGCAGAAGTGACAGGCATTTCTTTGGCTGAAAACGGCGATAAAAGCGTATTCGGTAAAGTAACTGGTGCCGATGGTCGTTTTCATACCACCGTTTTAACCGTAGGCAAAGACGCCGTATATGGCCAGCTCACCGCGCCAAGTGGCAACTATGTATTTGAATCAAAAGACCAATATGGTTGGATTGCAGCAAAACGAGACCTTTACCGCTCCCATAAAGAAGAAGAGCTGCATCCGCATGATAGCCATGACGAAACAGAGCATAACTCAGTTTCAGTGAAGGAAGATATTTTTCAACCCAAAAGTAACGTTAACTAAAAGAAAGGAAAAACAATGAAAACAACAGTAAAGGCAGCATCGCTGGCAACAGCACTCGCTCTATCTGCAAGCGCATCGGCAGTCACCGTTGATATCGGTATTCTTTATACCGATCAATCTGCGGCTGCTACGTCAAACATTAATACTAAAATCAATCAGCTGATTGCATTTACAAACCAAGTGTATAGCCAAAATGGTATCGACCTTCAGCTACGTCTTGCTGGTACCGAAAACCTAGGCAATCATAATATAACTCCAACTAGTGCATGGCTAAACAACATCACTAACAGCAATTATGTCGCTAACCTGCGTAACACTTGGCGTGCAGATATGGTTGCTGTACTTGGTACAGGTGAGCGCAATGGTAACTACATCACATGTGGTCTAGCTTGGGTAGGTCAAGGTAGCAATGGCAACCTATATTCAAGCATGAGCAACCGTATGTTCAGCATTACAGGTATCGATTGTGGTGCAACAACATTTGTTCATGAACTTGGTCACAACCAAGGTCTTGCGCATTCACGTAAGCAGGGTGATACCAGCGGTGGTGTATACGTTGATGGCATGGGCCATGGTGTACAAGACAACTTCGCCAGTATCATGGCTTATCCACATGTATTTGGTAATGCAACACAGTACGACTACTTCGCTAACCCGAACTGGTCTCTTGGTGGCGTGCCTTACGGTGTAGTTGGTCAATCGTATGCTTGGAAAACAGTAGATGCGACTAAAACAAGCATCGCAAACTTCAAGTAATCGCTATAAGTTAGAGTTTCAAACTAAAACACACCCAAACCCGCGCTCTTAGCGGGTTTTTTACTTTGTATGCTTATTTTGCCAGCCATTGATTGATTGCTTGATACATAAAGTCGCGAATTAGAGGTTGCGCTTCTTTATTTGGGTGTAGGTTATCGTTTTGCATTAATTCCGGTTTGTCCGCCACTTCTAGCATAAAGTAGGGCATTAGGTAGCTATTGGTTTGCTCTGTCACTTGTTGGTAGCTCTCGGTAAACATACTGGTATAACGCGGACCTAAGTTAGGAGGTATTTGGATTTCCATTACGGCAACGTTGGCGCCTGCTTGTTGGCTAGATTGCACCAGCTGTGTGAGATTTGCCTTTAACCTTTTAACAGGGAAGCCACGCAAGCCATCATTACCGCCTAATTCGATTAATACATGAGTAGGCGAAATCGTTTTTAGTTGCTGATTTATTTTTGCCACAGCATTACCTGTGGTTTGACCGCTAACGCTAACATTGATAATTTCGATCGGATTTTGTTCTCCTTCGTATTTATTTTGTAACAATTTAACCCAACCATCATCTTGTTTCAGGCCATAAGCGGCGCTTAAGCTATCACCAACTATCATGAGTTTTTGCTTGGCATTTGCGCTTAACGGCGTCATTACAATAACAAGTATGAACAACAACTTTAGGAAATAGTACTTCATGTCAGTGCTTTCTCAGTTAAATATGATCCAAGTAAAAGGCCTTACTAAACAGGTCTCTACCGTCGAAGGTAATCTCACTATCCTTAGTGATATCGATTTCACTGTCAAGTCAGGAGAGTCCGTGGCTATCGTTGGCGCTTCTGGCTCAGGTAAGTCAACCTTACTTAGTTTGCTCGCTGGCTTAGATATCGCATCCAAAGGAGAAGTTCATTTAGACGGCGAATCATTGCAAAAAATGGATGAAGAAGCTCGAGCTCAGCTACGAGCGGAAAAAGTCGGCTTCGTATTTCAGTCATTTATGCTAGTGCAAAGCTTAACGGCGCTTGAAAATGTAATGCTTCCTGCTGAATTAGCTGGGGACAAAGGTGCAAAAAATCAAGCGACAGAGCTATTAGAAAAGGTTGGCTTGTCTCATCGCCTAACGCACTATCCCTCACAACTTTCGGGTGGCGAACAGCAACGAGTGGCCATCGCCAGAGCCTTTGTTGGCAAACCCAAAATCCTATTCGCCGACGAACCATCGGCAAACTTAGACAGTAAAAACGGCCATCTTATCGAGCGGTTGCTGTTTGATCTCAACAAAGAAAATGGCACGACTTTAGTGCTCGTCACCCATGATGAACAACTCGCGCAACAGTGTGACCGCATTATTCATATTGAAGCTGGTAAACTAGAAGTAATAAAACAAGGAGCGGCAGTAAATGTGGTTTAAGTTAGCACTTACTTTATTCTCTAGGGAATTTAGGCGAGGCGAGCTCACCATCATCCTAGCTGCAATTGCGCTTGCAGTATTGACTGTGTTTAGCTTGTCTTCCATTACCGAACGGATCCGTTTGAATTTAGAACAAAAATCCGCAGACTTTATCGCGGCTGACAGGCGGCTTTCGAGCAACCATGATTTCGACGACAGAGTACTAACCACAGCACGAGAGTTTGGCTTAAATACTGCCAAGCAAGTGTATTTTGACTCTATGCTATTTGCCAACGATGAGTTAATACTTGGCTCGCTAAAAGCCGTGACAGAGACATATCCACTAAGAGGTAAGCTTACCCTAAGAGATAGCCTTAATGGCGAGAATTACCAAGTTCAAGCCGCCCCAAAAAAGGGCAATGTATGGCTAAGTGAAGGCCTTTTTTACTCGCTAGGCCTTAACATTGGCGACGAGGTAGAAATAGGGGCTGGGCAGTTTACCGTGAGTAAGGTACTCATTAGCGAGCCAGATGCTCCTTTCTTCTCGCTGGCGGGGAATAAACGCGTCCTCATTAATTATGATGATATTCCGGTAACTAAAGCCATTCAGCCCGGTAGTCGGGTGTTTTACCGGCTATTATTTTCGGGTTCAGAACAACAGCTGGGAGAGTACTACACTTGGCTTAAGCCTCAACTCAAAAGCAACCAATCTTGGCAAGGGGTGAAGGATAGGCAATCACCTTTGGGTGAAAACTTAGCCCGCTCAGAGCGCTTTTTGCTCCTTGCAGGACTGTTCGGGATCATGCTTGCTGCCGTGGCGATGGCGGTATCTGCAAAACGCTACTGTGAGCGTCAATATGATCCCGTCGCCATGATGAAAACACTCGGTGGTAGTCGTAAAACCATCCGCCGCATTTACCTTTTACACCTTTCTTTAGTGACCTTTTTTTCCGTTGTGGTTGGTCTTGCTGTTGGCTATGGGCTGCAAAGTGTTGGAGCCTCTTACCTAATTAATTTTATGGATACAGCCCTACCTGAGGCAGGGTTTAGGCCTTGGCTGCTGAGCATCGCTGTGGGTGTAGTGTGCGCCATGATGTTTTCACTGAAACCACTATTAGATTTGTTTGATATCCCGCCGCTGCGCGTCCTAAGACGTAACCTTGGAGACACCATCGCGATTAGTCGAATTCATATGGCGCTCTCTGTATTAACTATTTTCGGGTTGATGTGGCTATTTAGTCGCGACATTAAGATCACCGCAATTCTATTTGGCGCAACCTTGCTACTCATGGCCGTGCTATACGTGATCTCACGACTATTATTTTCAGCAGGTAGGAAACTTGGTTTGAGCCCGGGCTCAAGTTGGTCTCTTGCCATTGCCACACTGCAAAAACGCGCAAATGCAAACGCGGTACAGCTTATTAGCTTTGCCCTTGCTATCAAATTGATGCTGTTTTTGGTGGTGCTGAAAAACGACATGATCTCGGATTGGCAGATGCAGGTGCCTGAAGACGCGCCCAATGCGTTCTTTATTAATATCGCGGAACAAGAAATTCAGCCAATGCAGAGCAAACTCGATGAGAGTGGCATCAAACATGCGCATTTTTATCCCGTATTTTTGGGCCGTGTAAATGCTTTAAATGGTGAAGAGTTTGCGCGCCGAGTCTCACTGCAAGAAGGTGAAGAAAAAGACAAAGATGCACGTGAAGGGGTAGGGCGAGAGCTCAACCTTACCTGGCTAGATGAATTACCTGCAGGCAATGAAGTAGTTGACGGCAAGTGGTTTGATGATTCTGATGTGCTTCAAGTTTCCGTTGCTAAAGGGCTTGCCGAGCGGGTAGGGATAAAAGTGGGGGACACGCTTAGCTTCCTAATCAATAGTCAAACAATTGAAGCCGAAGTGACAAGTTTACGTAGTGTCAATTGGGGCTCATTGAAACCCAACTTTGTGATGATATTTAACGATAAAATCGCCGGCCAATTCCCTGTGACTTACTTTACTGCCGCCAAGCTTGAAACAACTGACACTAAGGTGATTAGTCAATTCTTAAAAGCCTATCCGACGATTAGCATGATCGACATTCAGAGCCAGCTCAAACAGGCACAGTCAATGATTTCTCAGGTATCACTAGCGATTAGCTTTGTACTGAGTATCGTGCTTATCAGCGGCTCTTTGGTGTTAATTTCTCAGGTTCAAGCGAGCCTTGCTGAACGCATGCAAGAAATCGTTATCTTGCGCACGCTCGGTGCTAAAGGTCGTTTGATAAAACTCGCCACGCTTTATGAATTTTTATTACTTGGCGGATTGGCAGGGCTGGTAGCCGCCGTGGTCAGTGACATTGCACTTTTCGTGATCCAAGTCCAAACGTTCGATGTAGATGGCCGCTTGCACCCCTATATTTGGTTATTAGGGCCTGCAACAGGCGCAACGTTCGTCGCTGTGATTGGTTACTTTATGGTGGCGAATACCATGAAACAAAACACACAAGGACTACTACGCAAACTAGCCTAATACACTCGAAAAGCCTAAAAAGTGGCTCACCGTTACCATCAGTGAGCCACTCATCTCGCAAAAGCAAAACTCCATCGTCTTGATCTTTACAAACTTCAATTACGTACCTACCTTTAAGTAGGGCTACGCAGTACATATGCGAAACCAAAGGATATTAAAAATGGATAGGATACCGGTTAAAGGCATCATTTTTGACCTAGATGGCACGCTAGTGACATCTGAACTCGATTTCTCACTTATTCGGGCACAAATTGGCTGCCCGGTAGGTCAAGACTTACTCAGTTTTATCAGTGCATTGCCTTCACCTTACATGCGTGAAGAGGCTATGAACATTGTCCACCAACATGAATTATGTGACGCACAGCACTGTGAGGTCATTCCAGGGGTGAGGGAATCCATTGCGCAGCTTTCGAGAATGGGTGTCCCGCTTGCCGTCGTGACTCGAAACTTTGCAAAAGCGGCGCGATTAAAGCTTAAAACGGCGGGATTGCCAATCCCATTGATTTTAACGAGGGACGACGCACCAGCCAAACCAGACCCTGCAGCGCTGCTGCAAGTTGCACAAACGTGGCAAGTGCCACCTTATCAATGTGTTTATGTTGGCGATTACCTCTACGATATCGAAGCGGCACATAACGCCAACATGCCGTCATGCTTGTTTGCCCCCAATGACAAACCTCACTACGCAGAGCAAGCTGATGTCGTCATTAGTCACTTTGCAGAGTTAGTTGACGCGCTGTATACGCTAGACACGAGAAGACAACGTTACTTAGCCTAGCGTAACCACGATAAAACTATCAATTATGTGTTATTTGGTAGTTTGCCTTTTTTCCCTCAGTAGACTCAAATGACCCTTTGTCACCCACTGCAATAGCGTCAACATCGCTCTGTACCACCGTAAAGTTGCTATGTGCTTTGCCGTGCTTAAAACGGCCGTCGTGCATCAATACAACCTTACCTTGTTGCCCAGAAAAGCACCCGGTGACAGCCTCAAAGCCATTAAATTCAACATCACCTTCTTCGGTATAGTGAAGCTGATAATAAACTTCGCTATTGCCCTCAATTTCACCGATATAACTGAGGCTCACCACAGCTTTGGAGAGTTTAGCACCATCATCAAATTGTTTTTCTGTGGTTTCTTGCCAATTGATAATTTCGTACACACCTGTTAGTTGCATCGCATTTCCCTTAATTTTATAGTGGAAGAGTTTGACCTTGCTCTGCAGTTTTATGCAGCTTCTTTTAAATCTAGCACGCAATTTAAAATTGGTATTGTAAAAACGCGACAACAAACAATGAGCTCTATTCATAACAAGGCAGCGATGAAATCTAACCTTAGCCCAATCAACGGTGTACTTCACCAACAACAAAGCGCTCCAAACTACCAGCTTAGACGGTATTTCCCATGTACAGAGTTAAAAGGTCTTGTCGAGCAGTTTTGGTTTGTCGACTGGTGTTTGCCGGATAATAAAACCCATACACAACGAAACTTACCAGATCCCAACTTTCATTTACTGCTAGATGAAAATGAAATACGAATTATTGGCCCTATAAGTAAAGTATACGATTACACAATGCAGGGGAAAGGGCAGATCTTGGGGGTTAAATTTAGGGTAGGTGCCCTAGTAGAGCAATTTGATATCACCCCTTTGGCATGTGTCGATAAAACTTTTTCTTTGGAGCATCTTTGCGATGTACCGTCGAGTCCCCTTATTGCTTCATTAACGATAGCAAATGATGACGCAGAGCGGGTAAAAGTGCTATCACAGTTTTTAATGCCGTATACACTCCCCTCAAGCACAGGTGCAGCTATGGCTGCTGATATTCTCAACACTTTGCAAGATCACAGCGATATTTCTACGGTCGAGCAACTAGCCGAACAATGCGACATGCCAATACGAAAAATACAAAGGCTCTGCCAGCACTACATTGGTTTTAGTCCCAAATGGCTAATTCGAAAGTATCGCCTGCACCAAGCGCTTGCACTGCTTGAATCTGATGCGACTACAATGGCAGACATTGTGGCTCAGTTGGACTATACCGATCAGTCCCACCTCATAAGAGACTTTAAAGAAATAATCGGTACCACTCCAAACCGTTATCTCAAGCGTCTCTAACAGGTACTTCGCCTATAGGTGTTGTAATGCCCCTTTACAACACCACAACACAATGACACTTAAGCCTCAATCGCTTTACAAATTAGTGCAATTGCACCGCTTGTCATCGAGACATTTAACGCTTCTCTATCTGGGTTACACTCCATAGCAAGTGCAACACCATGTAGATAATCTACCAGTAAGCTAATCGCATTTTGTTGTGCCAGCCCTTGTAATTCAAGCGTTTGAGTCACTTCTTCAAATCGAGTTTGAAATACCTGAGCTGGACCCACTGAGTCCATTGATAGCAGCACAGTTAACAATCCTGGATAGTCGTCGAGTAGCTGTAAATAACTTGCACTGAGCTTTTGTAGTTCTGTTTGCCACTTTTCATCGCAGCTAGGTTCATATATTTCATCGACTAAAGAGCAGGTCAAAGCTTCGAGCAAAGCCTGTTTGTTTTTAAAGTAGTGATAAATTGCCATCGCATCGACATTTAGGCTGCTCGCCAACGCTCGAATACTAGGTACTTTTCTACTTTCCTTCATCTGCAATTTTGCTGCTTGTATGATCCGCTCCTGACTTAGTGCTTCACCTTCCGCTAACGGTCGGCCACGCTTCTTATCCTTGACACTCATTGTTTACTCTCGCTAAGATAAAATAAATTCTACACCGTAGAATTTATTTTATCTTGAAATGGTTTAGGGTTCAATCGGAGTATAAAATGGCAAACATCGTCTATATTGGGGCAAGCCTAGACGGCTTTATCGCGGATAAAAATAACCGCTTAGACTGGCTACACGAATTACCTAACCCTGAAAGTTCAGACTTGGGGTTCGCCGATTTTATGGCCCGCGTAGATGCCATCATCATGGGACGTAATACCTTTGAGACAATCCAAGGATTTGATTGCGAATGGCCATACCATAAACCTGTTTTTGTATTAAGTAATACGCTTAAAGACGTACCAAAAACCTTTGCAGACAAGGTATCGCTTGTGCGGGGTGAACTGACAGATATCGTCAAACAAATAGCTCAGCAAGGATTTAAAAACCTTTACATTGATGGCGGACAAACCATACAAAGCTTTCTACAACAAGATCTCATTGATGAGCTAATTATCACGACCATTCCAACTGTTTTAGGTGGTGGAATACCTTTATTCGGAAATTTAAACGAACCGCTTAAATTTAAACATGTGAACGCAGTAAGATACTTAGATTGCGTGGTAAAAAATTACTATGTACGCCAAAGATAATCCTAAGGAGCCGCTTAATATTAGCGCCTCCAGTATACACCTAAGCGCACTGGTTATTACCTGACGCAGCTCACAGTGGTACACGGGCGAATTGTTGGAGCTATCAACCGAACATACTCCTAACCAGCTGGTCGTCGAAATGGGTATAGTGCAACGGATATACAACGAAACAGCAAACTTATTTTGACTAGAAGTATACCGTCAGATTAAAGCCATACTGGCTATGTATAGGCTGGCATTTTTTGTACACCAGTGGTTAAATGAACCTGTTTTGGATAAATTTCCCTTTAGCAAATGCCAGTAACAAAAGTTCACATTTACATAGTAGAGTGGCATTAATACTGAGAACAAACTTAGGAGCACGTAGTTTTAGTATTTAAGACTGCAGTTAGGATACATTATGTTTGATAAAAATACGCTTATTGAAGCCTATGAAAACGTTTTAATTACGCTCATTAAAAAGCGTATCAACGAACTAAAATTTTATGTAAATCAAAGTACTTATTCTCATATGTCGTTATCTGTTGAGTTTTGGCATTACGATGTAAATTGGAATATCTATAGCCTGCCCGACAGCCGTTTCGAACAGCATAAAAATGTTGCTTCAGACGAGTTTATCATCTTGTCTGACTTTGAAGATGATTGTCCAGAAGTCAGTAAACTGAGAGACATTTTCGAGAGCTGGGAAGATATAGAACTCGTTGAAGATGAGGACGAGAATATGGATCTGTTATTCAAGCTATCTCATGAAGCGCTCGCCGAGGCACTATGCGGAAACGAAGTAAAAGCACTATTCCTAAACATCTTTGCAGAAAATAAAGCGCTGAAAAGTAAGCCCTTTAACGAGCTTATTAAAGTAGAAGACCCTGATGGACGTTTTGACCTCAACTTTGTAGAAACTGTTGCTTAGTAAACCGTTAATAAAGCCCCGTAAAGGGGCTTTACACGCTAGTTCATCTCACGCGCCTTTGTGATTGCAGCTTGAATGGCAGCTTTGGCCTGTAGGCTGTTTTTCCAGCAGGTTGTTCGCAACATAGAAGCGACCCGCTCAGCAATTTCTTCAACTTCATAAGTTGCAAGCTCGCTCAAACTGCAAATACCGATTTCTTCAAAACGCTTTATCACCGTAGGACCGACTCCTTTGAGGGCAAGTAAGGTGTTTTTTTCACTTTCAGAGAAAACCATAATTCAGCTATCCTTTTCTTTTATCAAAACGGTCAACATTAACGCGATAATATTGAAATTCTATCACTATCTTGGCTTGAGAAGTCCCGGTCAACATAAATATGCATTCTTGTGATCAAATTATCTGAGAATTCGAACACACTACAAAAACGGCCAGATGAAATTTGATTATCAGGCCAGTACGTACCATCACATCACACCGCCTTCTTCCCCTTCAACAACGACGCTCTTTCCAGACATAATGAAATTAAAATACGCAAAATAAAGGCCGATGACGACAACCAACCCCAGCTTGCTTTTCTCTGCACAAAGCACGCATTGCATACCTCGAAAGGGAATGGTAACTTATTGATGAATATACGTTTAAATTTATTGAAAGGGAGTCCAATGTTCAAGCTAAGACCGTTCCAAGCCAATGATGTTGACAACATGGTCGTGATTTTGAACGATCCTGATGTCGTCCGGTATTTATCAACAAAAATTCCGCAACCTTACACCAAGCAAGATGCCATTTGGTGGGTAAATGAAGGCAGTAAACACGGCTATGTTCGGGCGATTTGCGATGGTCAGCAGCTTATCGGCTGTATAGGTGTTAACCCTGGCGAGTTTGAATATGAACGCTCTGGTGAAATAGGCTATTGGCTCGCAAAAAGCCATTGGCGCAAAGGAATTACTCATAAAGCCATTTTACACATTACGTCAGAGGTATTTAACGAGACCAATATTGAACGGATCTTTGCCGCAGTGTTTGACGACAATCATGCATCAATGAAGTTACTAGAGAAGTCAGGTTTTGAGCAAGAAGCGGTGTTAAAACGCGCCATATTCAAAAATGAACGTTTCTACAACAATCACATTTTTGCCTTATTAAAGCCTTAGGTATACAGCTGCTTAGCTCAATAGTCAGTCGGCGACCCTAGTTGCTAAGTAGATCCATATTCATTTGCTGGCTTCATTATTAATCTAGACCAAAGTTAGCGCTATCTCTAGCGACTCAATCCAACCAGAGCTTAGAAGATGCTCGCTCTGATGCAATGGCAAATTGCTCAACCCAATCGATTAATCCCTCAATCGCCATTGGTTTGGCATAAAAGTATCCTTGCACATACTGACAGCCCAAGCCTTTTAAGCAATCTAGTTGTCCTTGCTGTTCTACGCCTTCTGCTACCACTTTGAGCGATAAACTCTCCGCCATCGACAAAATCGCGTTGACCAAAACAGCCGCATCTTGGTTTTGATCTATATCTTGAATAAAGCCTCGGTCTATCTTTAATATATTGATGGGGAAGCGTTTAAGGTAGCTAAGCGAAGAGTAGCCAGTGCCAAAGTCGTCGATTGCTAGGTTTACTCCCGTTGCCCGTAAGCTTTGCAGCCAAGCGGTTACGGCTTTATCATCTTCAAGTAAGATGCTTTCTGTGATTTCAAGCGTTAGATTTTCTGGATGAAAGCCTGATTGCTGCATGATTTGTTTAATGGTAGTGGCGTTAAATCCAAGTCGATACTGCTGACTCGAGACATTTACCGTCAAATAACAGTTCATACCAAGCGCTTTATTTAACCTGCGAATATCATTACATGCCTTGGCAAGTAACCACTCACCAAGAGGAGCAATAAGGCCGCTTTCTTCAGCGACCGGAATAAATTCAGCAGGTGAGATATACTGGCCGAAATCAGTTGGCCAGCGCATGAGCGCCTCGACGCCATATAATTTACCCGACACCGTATCGACAATAGGTTGGTAATGTACGGTTAAGCGCTGATGTTCAAGCGCAGCTCGCAGCAGCTGCTCCAGCTCAACTCGACGATTCACCTGTTGCTGCATTTCTTGCGCAAAGAAATGATATTGATTGCGTCCCGACTCTTTTGCTTTATACATAGCTAAGTCGGCAAGTCGTAATAACTCTTTTTGATCTTTTGCGTCACTTGGTAAAATCGCGATCCCGATACTCGCCCCCGTAAATACCTCAAAGCCGTTTATCACAAATGGTTCGCTCAGTGCTTTGACAATTTTATCGGCCACTTGAGCAGCATGATCCGGATGAGCAATTTGACTCAATAATAATACAAATTCATCTCCCCCAAAGCGGCTCAAGGTATCGCTTTTACGCAACAGGCCGTTTAAGCGCTTAGCAACGGAGATAAGTAACGCATCTCCAGCTTCGTGACCCATAGTGTCATTGACACGCTTAAATCTGTCTAAATCGATAAATAATACCGCGCTTTGATGATGCGTACGGCTCATGCGTCTAATATCTTGCTCAATACGCTCAAGTAATAACGTTCTATTGGGCAGTCCGGTCAACACATCGTAATAGGCTTGATATTCAATCTGCTCTTCTTGCGCTTTGCGCTCAGTCATATCCGACAAAATGGCAACGTATTGCTGTACTAGCCCTTTATCATCATGCACGACACTTATCGCTAACCATTCTGGATATAAGGTACCATCTTTGCGCTTGTTCCAGATCTCACTTGCCCATTGCCCATATGAGTTAAGTGTGCTCCACATCTGCTCATAAAAATGTTTGTCATGCTTACCCGAACTTAAAATATTAGGTCGTTGACCAAGCACTTCATGTTCTTCGTATCCAGTAATTTTGGTGAAAGCAGGATTGACCGCGGTGATCTCAAGTTTTGCGTTGGTGGTCATGATCCCTTCTTGCGTTGCATTAAATACCGCCGCCGCGGTTTTAAGCTGCGCACTTGCGCTTTTTTGTGCGGTGATGTCTTCTTTGATCGCAATAAAGTTAATGATTTCCCCTTGCTGGTTTTTAATCGGGGAAATAGACGCGTACTCCCAATAGTAATCTCCAGACTTACGGCGATTGTAAAACTCACCACGCCAGACTTTGCCTTGTTTAATGGTTTGCCACAGCGCTTTGTAGTCGGTAAACCCTTGTTTGGAGCCTAGTACTTTGGGTGTTTGTCCTTTCACATTCTCAAGTGAATACCCAGTAACTTGTTCAAACTTAGGGTTGACGTATTCAATGCGAGCACGAGGATCGGTTATCACAATGGAGGAGGGGCTTTGCTCAATGGCATGGCCCCACTTGCGAAGCTCTTCTTCCGCTTGTTTAAAAAGGGAGACATTAACACTCACAAACACTTGACCATTGTTGTGCGTGTTCGTTTGTTTTACCTGTAACCAAGCGCCAGATTCGGTTTGATGCAAATTGGCATCGGAGTTAAAAATATCTCCAAACTGCTGCTGCCACTCTTCTAGCTTGCGTGGCATTTTTTCGCTATCAGCAATTGCGAAATGATTACGCCACGCACTGTTACAGAGCAGCAAATTGCCGCTGCGACTAAAAAGAGCAAAGCCTTCGGTTAAACGCGCAACGGCATCGGACAAAGTTTGGCTAGTGCTCAGAATTTTATTTTTGGCCACGTAAAGCCGGTTTGCAAACACAATCAAGAGCAAAAATAGCACAATGGTCAGCAGTAAGAGTAATTCACTTTGATGCTTGGTTTTTTCTATGGTTTCACTGTGGTGCTGGCTATATGCCGCGTAAAGTGCTGAAAAAGCTTGGTCACTAGGCAAAGACAAAAAGCGTTGTTTTGCCTTTTTTAACTCTGCACTGTTAGCAAGGGCAACATTAAAATGCTGATAGATAAGCTGCTCTAAGTTACTTTTTGAGCCAGCCGTGAGTAAAGGCTCTGCGACAAATTCGTAAAGCTGACCCAACATTAAATTAGCAAGCATTCTATTGGCGTGCGTTGCCAATTCAGGATCGCTCTGTTCTAGCTCGATTAGCAACTCGGGGAGATAAAGCAGGCTATTTTTAATATTTGCCGCCGCAGTTTTAATGGATTCGACTTGCAATACTTTATTGCTAAGTAGCTGACGATAGGCATCAAATTGCTGTCGAATGTCGGGCGTGGCTTCTGCAAATAACGCGTCTCGCTGTGGTGTATTCAAAGCGTCAATTGCATGTGCTAATTGCGCTAACTGATCATATTGATTGAGCTGTGCGCTAAGCATTTGTAACACAGCGGCATCCAGTTTGGCATCAATACTTTTGGCTTCAAAGAGCAGGGTAACTCGTGCTTGGTGTGTTTGACTGCTGAGCTCTTGCTGCGAGTAAAAATACGCAAAAAGCGCAATTGGCGCGCATAGCAGTAACGCTTGCACACCAATGAAGGCCTTATTCTTCATTCGTGGTTTTCCAAATCCATTTCGTGGTGATGTCCTGCTAGGCTGTCAATAAAGGCAACTAGCTTGTTTATATCGGAGTCTGAGATATTGCGGCCAAGTTGGTATTTGGCCATGGTCGCAACTGCGGATTCTAGGCTGCTATGACTAGCATCGTGAAAAAAGTACGCTTGTTTGCTAGCAAGTCGCAAGCTCGGTACTTTGAACACAAAGCGGTCTTGTTCGTTACCAGTAACATTAAAACGACCATAATCCGCTTTTTGAATTGGTGTATTTCTATCGCCAAAATAATCACCAAAAGTGCCCATTTTGGCGAACATATTGCCACCAACATTACGTCCTTGATGACAACTAATGCAGCCATACCGTTTAAATAACTCATAACCAGCAATAGCGGGCTTAGGCAGTTTTGTGCTGTTATCCTTAAGCCATAAATCGAACGGTGCATTAACTGTGATTAACGACTGTTCAAAAGTCGCTATTGCGTCTTTTACCGTGTGCTTGGTTACTCCCTGCGAATACAGTTTAGTAAATTGCGCGACCAGCTTTTTATCTTGGTTTAACTTAGCGATGACTTCTGGCCAAGTCATATCATGCTCTTTTGGATTTAGGATTGGCGAGTCAACCTGCTCATAAAGCGATTGTGCACGGCCATCCCACGCTTGACGAATATTTAAAGCCGCGTTGTAAACGGTAGGGGTTTTTAGCTCACCAAGTGCCTCATTAACGCCATTGGAAAGGGGCTTTACATCTGCACCATGGCTGGGTAATTGATGGCATGACGCACAGCTGACTTGGTTTCCTCGGGAAAGCCGCTTATCAAAAAAAAGTGTTCTGCCCAAGCTGACTTTATCGGCATCAAGTCCTATTGCAGGCTCAAGTGGCAGAATTGGCTCATTTGCAGCTCCCAATAATGGAAACGCAAAAAGTAATAAATTCCAAATTCGCATACACTCCGCCCAAGTTGCCATCTTGGTGTAAAAGATAGCAACATTCGGCATTGCAAATTTTGATTTAAAATAAGCTTAGCAATAGAAGTTGTGTGTTTTATTCACTCACCCAGCACGCCTATACTTGTCACTTCACTCAGCCAGTTATCAATTACTTCAGGAGTTGCTAAGTGAGCAGGGCCAAATAACGTATGTTGAGTTGGCTCTATGCCACAAAATCCCAATGTCCCATGTTCTAGCTGAGCCATAAGCCCAGCAGCAACTTCTTCCAAATAAGTTTGCGGTGTGTCTGAGGTGAGAATGACTCTTGCGGTTTTATGCGGTAGAAGCTTTTCAATTTCTGTTCCTGCTTCACTGTATTTAAAAGCAAAGCCTGGAAGTAATGTTCTATCTATTAGCCCTTTGAGCTTGGCTGGTAACGCCAACCACCAAATTGGGCTTACTATCACAATGTGCTGCGCCCACAGTAAGTTCTCTTGAAATTGCTTGAGGCATGACTCTAATGGTTGGCTCGCTTCATAGCCATACATCAAATTGATTTCAAAGTGCATCTCATGGAGATCCATTCTGCGTATTTGATGTTGGGTGCTTGCAGCTTGCTCATAACTTGTGGTGATAGCGTGGCACAAGCTTTTGGCTTTGGGATTACCGTTTAGTAGCAGTATTTTTTTCATCGTCGTTTCCTTTTCAAGTAACTAAGAAACGAGTGTACTGTCTCCCCTTAACGGGAGAGTCAAGTTACTCCGTCTGAGACTAGGATAGTTTTATCTGTGGACACTCATCAAGCGATGCAATGCAGTGTTCAATTCGGTGTATTTTTTGCTGAAGCAACACAACTTGCTCCATGAAGGACGCTTTAAGCTCGACTAAAAATGTATTGATTTCCACCCAGTTGACTTGTCGCCCTTTAATTTCAATCACCTGCTGTAATTGTTTAATCGACACACCAAGCAATTTTGCTTCTTTTATTAATAACAGCAGATCGACATCCACTTGCGAATAGACGCGATACCTACCAACACGCTCAGGGGTAGGAATAAGCCCTTTCTCTTCATAAAAGCGAATGGCCTTGACTGACAGCCCAGTTTGCTTTGACAGTTTGCCAATATACATTTTTGATTCTCCCAGCTAGAGGCAAAATAACGGTTTACAGCCGCTGTAAAAGTTGTAACTATCAGGCTGTAAATCTGCCACACGCTAACAAAAAATATCGTCAAGGAATAGCAAAAGATGTATCAGTTATTTTACTACCCCCGTAATGCCAGCTGGGCACCACATCTCGTACTTGAGCACCTACAACTAGAAAAAGAACTGCTCTTAGTCGATAGAAAAAAACAACAACAAAAGTCTGCGACCTATTTAGAACTTAATCCAACAGGACGCATCCCGACATTGGTTGACGGCGACCAGATCATCTTCGAAAGTGCGGCAATTTGTTTGCATTTATGCGAAAAGCACCCTGAAGGACAGCTTATCCCAGCACCAGCAACCTCACAGAGAGCCACGTTTTATCAGTGGCTTTTTTATTTAACCACGACAGTTCAGCCAGAACTCATGCTGTATTTCTACCCTGAAAAATATCAGCTGTCACCAGAGAGCAGCAAGACCATGTCTCAAGCCGCTGAGCAACGAGTCGGCGACATGTTTGCACTCATCGACAAGCAGTTAGCAACACACACCTACTTAGTTGGTGATCAGCTCACGCTTTGTGATTATTATTTATTTATGCTGGCTCATTGGGCAAGTGGGTTTAATACTGCGCCAAAAGACTATGCGCATTTGGGAAGGTTTATGCGAATAATGGCACAGCAAAAAGTGGTAAAAAGAGTGTGCGAAATTGAACAAACCGACCTAAGTTTTTATTAGCATCCATTACACCAAGGAGGAAAAATGGAAACCTTAGTGAAAAACTATATCTCTGCCTACAATCACTTTGATATTCCGGGAATGCTAGCTCAGCTCACCGATGATGTCGTGTTTGAGAATCTCGCCAATGGTGAAATTACGACGCGTACAACCAGTAAAATGGAGTTTGCAGCATTAGCGAATCAGTCCGCTAAGTTATTTTCCGAACGCAATCAATCGTTAACCGCCGCCACGCAAGACAATGATCTGTTTATTATTCATGTGGTCTACAAAGCTAAATTAGCCCAAGATTTAGCCAATGGCATGAAAGCAGGGCAAAGCATCTCCTTGCAAGGCCGCTCAGAGTTTGCATTTCGCGATGGTAAAATTTGTTTGATCAGAGATATAAGCTAACTCCTTACTCGAGTTATTAATTTGGCAAAATCAGCGTGCTTTTCTATGCTGGTTTTGTCACTTTCATCATTAATTCATTTAGACCTAAGCACTATCTTGCGATCGGTCTAAGACGAATTGAAATAAAACGGAGAATAACAATGGGACTATTAAGTGGTCTACTCGGTAATGCAAGTGAAGTAGATAATAGCGAAGTAGATAAGTTATTAGCAGATACGCTAATTGCTGGAGAAGAGGTTGCACAAGCTTACAAGGTGATCCGCGACTTATTTATTTTTACCAACAAGCGCCTCATTTTAATCGACAAGCAGGGCATGACGGGCAGCAAAGTAGAAATGCTCAGCATCCCGTACAACAAAATCACAAAATACAGCAAAGAATCTGCGGGTCACTTCGACCTCGACGCGGAATTAAAAATCTGGATTGGCTCAGATCCAACGCCAATTAGTAAAGAATTTAAAGCGGGCGACAATATCAACCAAGTGTATAAAATCATTTCACAATATTGTTTGTAACCGCACGCAGTTAACTATGAATAGGCACGCTGGACGCGTGCTTCTACCTCGCACTTCTTCGTCCACTCTTTTATCAATAGAGTGCAGGCTTGGCGCTATAACAAATTTGCAGAGTGACCTATCAACCGCCATCTATCATCGCTACATAAATACCAAATAGACTGCCTTAGTGCGTCATATGACCTCTCACCCAAGGTATTTTCCAGTGCGGAGACGTACTCAATCACAACCTTATTGGGACTCTGCTCAACTAACTTATAATCCTCGCTAATTATTTTATGCTCGCTGAGATCTTCACTCTTTAAGCCTTCAATAATGTCATCTTTCGTCATACCATCACAAAATAGTCCACTTTCTGAAAACTCATCATGGATGTAGTCCGAGATCAGATTAATATTTTTTCGTAGCTCTGGCGAATGTAACGCTCGCTCTAAGGCTTCAATTTTATCCAGCATACTCTTTCCAAAAAGCCGGCATAAACCGGCTTTGCTTCTGGGCTAATTACTTGCGAGGCCAAACACCTGCTAGGCATACATCTACAAACTTTTTAGGTTTCGTCAGCTCAATCTCAACTTGTGAATGAGCAGCTTCATTACGCTTAGCACGATTTTTTAAATATGACATGACTATCTCCTTTACTCTTGAATTATAAAGTTATGTACACCTAACTTAGGTAATACAGATTGAAAAAACTTGATGTCGAATAAGGCGGCATGTTTTTCAGGCAATATTGAATCGACTTTAAATAGGTAGGGAACTTGATTAGTGGTTAGCGGATCGAGATCTGATGCCTGACAAGCTAGACAGTATGTTCTTATTATGGATTGGTAATGATCATTATATTCAATCTTTTCTAGTGGAGTTTCATTCCCGAGCACCACTTTTTTTCTAATTGGATAATGGTGTATAAACTGCCCAACACCTTTGCAAAATGCTTGGTATAGTTCTGTATGCAAAATAAATGCATGGAATAACTCATCAACTAATTTGCTTGCTGCAGCAACTGCTTGTGGTGAAATAACCACAAATATTAGATAGTCTTTCAGACCCTCAACGACCACCTGGATCTCATCATCAGATAATTTATATTCAAAGTGCGTTTCTATATACCAATCAAACCACTCCAGTACAGCATCGTCAAACTTATAGTTTTCAATGTAATCGACCGCATTTTCCTTACCCTCAATTGCTTTCATTAAATCCCGTCTCCATCTCAGCAACAGCCTTAAGGTATACGCCTCACTTGAATTAGTCAAAGTGATTCTGCCCCTAATTGATTACTTGCCTGAAACAATAAACATGCTCCTGCTACCAAATTTCAACTGGCTTTAATGAATTTAAACACTGCAAATGGATTGAATTAATAAAAGTAAAATAGGCAATGCAGTTACATGTTTGCCAATTCACACTTACCCATTTTCTCCTTAAAGTTTACAGCTGTTCAAATAACAGCTCACTTAATTGAATGGTCCGCTTAAACGCTATAACAACAGACAATGAGCTTTTACGACGACCCAAACTTTATGAACTAACTCAGAATAAGGAGTTAGCGCCACATCAGCTTACCGTACGCTCTGTTCGCAGATAAAAAACCGAGTACAAACCCATAGCCTTTGTATTGTGCGAGCAATTGCCCTAGCTCTTGCCTAAAATGCTGACATTGAGCTAATTTGCTCATTTTTATACTCCAGTTATTAATTCGCAACCGTAAGCTCTACCACTTCTTTCTTGGCCGATATTCGATTTATCAACAGTACATCGTTGTCGTTAATGTCGGTGAGATAGTCGACACTGGTAGGTACTTCGCCGAGTATAGTAAACGACGTTTTGTCTAAATCATAGAACCAGAATTGATTGTCTTCATTGACGCCATATATCCCATTGCCGCGCATTACAAAAGATTTTCCTCTGCCGCCTTGATTGTCTAGTGCACTGATCCGCTGAGGTTCAACAGCGCCTATTTGCCAAAACTGATCAAGTCTATCCTTATACACAACTTTACCGTGTTCACTTTCAAGTGCCCAAAGCACAGGTTGCTGCGTCAATATTTGAAAAGATTGTTGAGCAAAATCATAAGCAGCTAACTTCATTTCTCCCTTTACTCTAATCTGTGTTAGTGCACGTTGTTTTGCACTTTTCCATTGATATAAGCGTAAAACTGGGTAGGCGTGCGGGTAAGATGTCAAGCTACCATCTAAAGCAATTTGTGTCAGTACACCACTGACACTGACCAATATGCTTTGGCCATCCTCTGCCCAGTGGATCCCGCGAATAAAAGTATCTAACGGGAAGTTAGTCAGTTGTCGCGTGTTATTGCCATCGCTTAGCCACACCTGTTCAGTACCAGAGCGCTCCGACCAAAATGCCACTAAGTCTCCATCTGGCTGAAAAACAGCCTGATCTTCACCAAGGTTGGTTCGCGCAAAGCTGGTGTATGTTTGAGCGCCTTGTGCTAGCTGTGTCAGTGGTAATTTGACGATATCACCGTCGTAAGGCCCTTTGATCATCAGTACACTTTTGCCATCAGGGCGAAATTCAGGCTGCCTCATTCGATCTGAAAACGGCAATTGAATTTTACTCACAAGTCCTTCATAAGTTAGGCTAAATAGCTGACGTCCGGTACTAAAAATCAATTGCTGGTTGAGTGGGTCAAAACTTGGGTAGATATCGTGAAATTTAGTAATTTCCGGCGGCCGCAGGATCTGATGGCTAGAGATCAACTCACCGTCGGGTTTTAGCATATCGATATAATGTAGGCCATCGGCATGAATGCTACTGACCGCGATTAAATCATCTTGAGGTGAATAGGCGTAATCAATCAACGTCCCCTCTTCTACGGTATAAAGATCAGCACTGCTGTCGTCATCAATGGAATAATTGATCAGCTTCCAGCGCTCGCCTTGTTTTTGCTTCAATACCACATTGCCATCGTTCAGCCAGATAGGCTTATCAACCACTGAGTTTTTACACTGGAGAATAACTTTTGGCTGCTGAGGGCTTTTCAATGCTTTAGTAAAATCGAGTGTTACAAGGTCGTAGCAGCGCTTTTGTGTAACGGGCTCGCGACAAGTGTCGGTGGCCAAAAACAGTAACTGCTCACCATCTTTTGAGAAACTATGCCTGCCGTATGCTCCAAAGCGCTCGGTGAGCAGGATCTCTTGCTGGGTATCCGCCTTTTTTGCCCATATCTTATTATCGCAAAACTTATCTAAATAGCGGTGAAAAACAATGTACTGACCATCAGGGGAATAGCTTGCATCAAATTCTTTATCGTCAGTTGCGGTCAGTGAGCGCAAAGTATCAAAGATCAGTGGTGAAGGTTTTTTGATGGAAAAATATTGATAACTAATAGCCCCAAGCAAAATCGTGAAGGCAAGTAAAACAAACACATAAAGACTGAGTTTGTGTCTATTCTGAGTTTGATTTACGTGTTTATCTTGTTGTATTTCAGGCTCAGGGACTGCCGTCACCTCACGTTGCGGCTCAGTATTCGTCAGCTCGCTCGTTTGCTCCCCCCAACGTACTTCACACTCTAAGCTATATCCCTTTTTAGCATGCGTTTGGATGTAACCTTGCACCTTACCATCATCCCCAAGCGCCTTTCTCAATTGCGCTATACTACGCTGCAAAGTATTAGGAGAGACTACCGTATCTGGCCATACTGTATCGAGCAAGGTATCAAGGCTAATCACTTTGCCTTGATTCTGAGCCAAGCAAGTGAGTACCGCTAGGGCCTTTGGTGCCAGTGTTTGACATTCACCTTGGTGTGAAATCTGGTTACGTGATAAATCTACAAAAAAATCACCAACCCAATATTGTTCTACCATAAATCCCCAGAGTACCTATCGCACGCGCTAACCACGCCAATTATTATAATTATCAGTATAAGGATAAACTTGAAAAAATCGAAACTCAACAACATAACGACTTGATATAAATAGTTTTTTATTTAAAAGTCACAATTCAGCACAACATCATGTAAACGTCATGCATTTTTGTTCTCAGCTGCTAAGTTGCCAGTACGAGATACTTATTCATTAGCCTAAAAATAACATGAAAGAAGGAAAAGTGTGATGAAACGTTTGCTGTTTATGCTGATATTACTCCTATTCTGTAGCTTGCTAAATGCCAGTGAAGTACCGCAATATGCGATGCCCGGAACGCAAGTTGTACCACTAAAAGATACCACTACCGGCTATCAATATGAGCTTTATATCAAGCTGCCCGAAGAATACTCAAAAGATAAGAGCTACCCTGTGCTCTACTTTACCGATGCGGTATGGCATATCGAAGCATTGTCTTCGGCAACCTTCTTTTTGTTCGATGAAGTGATCCTCGTTGGTATCTCGTGGCGGAAAAATATCAACACCACCCGGCTTCAGGAAGAAGGCCCTTTTGTTAGCCGTTACGCTGATTATTCTTTTACAAAGTCAAAAAACAGTGAACATCAGCAAAAGTACCAATTTGGCCAAGCAAATGCTCATACAGCCTTTATTCGCAATCAAGTTATTAAGTATGTTGAAAACAATTACTCGGTAAAGCCCAATAGTCGCAGTTATTTTGGCTATTCTCTCGGTGGACTATTTGGCGCCTATATATTGCTTACCCAGCCTGATACCTTTGACAACTATATGTTAGGCAGTCCATCTGTTAGACAACTGGATGCGCTAAAAACACTTTCTAGCTCCAAACAACCACTCAAAGGGAAAGTGTTTATCTCGGTTGGTACAGAAGAACATAAATTAGCACTGCAAATCGACGCATTTATCGACTACCTAAAAAGCAAGCAAAGTGATGGCTTATCACTGCACAAGACAATGTCCAATGGCACACACCAAACTGCTTTCCCTGAAACCGTAATACGCAGCATCAATTGGTTAAAGTCTATTTATGGGAGTAGTCAGGAATAAAGTAGCCCCGCGCTTCATTGACATCAAAAACACTGAGTGAACACAGAAATCAAACTGAGAGAAAAACAAACAAATCAAAAACTTAAACTTTAGCAATCTGTAAGCTTAAGGACAGTTGATAAACGTCTATTTCTCACATATACGGAAGCTTTGTCTGCCTCCATTCATGCGTTCGCTTTGGTAAAATACTGCCGAAGCGAACAAGCCTAACCGACTGCTTGCTTTTTATCCAGCTTCATACCAAAATAAAAGTAACCAATATTAGTTACCTTTTTAAATGTAACCAAGTTAAGTTACCTTTATGACATCAATATCTCAAGGTGTGGTGATCACAGCAGACATTGTCGGCTCCCAATCACTGTCACAATTACAACTTACAACGCTACAAAGCGAGTTAAAGGACTACTTATCTGAAATAGCGGCCGCAGAGCAGGGCTATTATAGTTTTTACCGTGGCGACGGCTTTCAGCTTGTGTTGCCAGATGCTACGAAACTGTTCAATTTAGCATTACGGCTAAGATTGTTTTTAATTAGCCGACATAGCGATGCCAGACTCAGCCTTGCGGTCGGTGAAGTTAATATCACAGCAGCAGATTTATCAACTGCAACAGGCGCTGCGCTGGTACTTGCGGGCCGAGGGTTGGACGCAATTGGACAAGCAAGACTCAGGTATAACAATGACAGCAATGCCCACTTTACGCTAAACCTTGCGTTCGTGGATTTATTACTTTCGAACTTAACCCAAAAACAAGCAGAGGCCGCTTTTATTCATATTTCACACCCTAAGTTGAGCCATGCCGATATTGCAAAACAACTCAGCACCAGTCGGGTGAACGTGACTAAGTTACTCAATAGCGCACACTATGCTTTATTAGACCAATTTTTAGCAATTGCACACTCACACGACTAGTCGAATGCTCAACGCTTAAAAATCACGAGGTGGACTTAATGAACGAATGGCAAGTATTGTTATTGTGGTTAGTAATAGGCCACACAATCACTGACTTCTACCTCCAACCTATGAGCTGGGTGCATGACAGAAACACCCATCACTATAAGTCCATCAAGTTGTTGTGGCATAGTGTGGCGCATGGCGGAGCTGCACTTGCAATCATCCTACTTTGGCAGTCTACTTTGTTTTGGGGAGCACAATGGAATGCGCTGCTCTTTGCGCTAGCGGTAGGTATTAGCCACTATTGTATCGATTTAGCTAAATCCTATTCTAGCAAAGGCGTTATTCCTTTTGTGCTAGACCAATGTGCACATATCGCCATATTAGTGGCCGTCACTTGGCAAATTGCAGAGCCTGAGATTGCACTTAGTGCCTTTGCAACGCCTTTTGCCAATGTCCAGCTGCTAATATTAATTGTGGGTTATTTACTGGTATTGCACCCCGCATCAATATTCACCAGCATGCTGCTTGAGCGCTGGCAACTCAATAATTCATCCCTTGATAGCCTGCCGCAAGCAGGAAGTTTAATTGGTCAGCTTGAACGTGTATTGCTCCTGAGCTGCGTTTTACTGGATAGCTGGGCTGCTATCGGCTTTATTCTCGCTGCTAAATCGGTATTTCGCTTTGGCGATCTAACCCAAAGCCAAGACAGAAAGCTCACCGAATACGTGATGTTGGGCACGCTTGTCAGTGTGTTGCTGGCCCTTGTGGTCGGCGCCTTAATCAAACCATTTATGCCTATTCAATTGTGATTTAATCAATTCCGCGCCTTGACATTTAACCTAGGGCCAGTTTATCTTTCAAGTTTGTTTTTGCAGCAGTTTGATTGGTATTTATACAAGGCAGAGCCTGCGTAGCATAGTTATTCTATGTGAGTCAGGCGATAAAGACTTTGTGCTCCTGCAAAGTCCCCTTACCCCACATCCTTGTGGGGCAACACAGAAGAAATGCTAATCAAGCGCTGCCCTTTGGGTTCACCTGAGTGCGCTTTGTTCATTGTTGTTCAACTTTTGCCTAGATTACTAGGCGGCAAGTCGAGCGTCGCGACCAAAACACACTCAGGAGAACAAAAGTCAAACAGCAAAGATCAACAGGCCCTCGTGCCTGCAAAATAAACGTAGGCACGATTTATCGCTAATTATTTGCCTCTATTCGTTTTATTTCCTCATTAGGAGTTGCCATCACAATGAATAACTGAGCCCTTTGTAACTGACGAACTTATTATTAATTTCCAGTGCAAGGCTTATGGTTATCTTTGAGGCTTCTCAGACCAATCTATAGACTCTCATTTTCTATTTTACTTTTTACCGCTTTTACGAGTCTTTGTGCCTTTAGCCTTTTGCACTGCTGCAACTAGGAGCAGTAATGATGCCTTGGATACAGTTAAAGCAGGCAAACTTGACGCTTGCAAATGGTCAATGTTTATTTAGCGATGTCGACTTAACAATAGAGCGGCAATTTATTGCGGTAACAGGCCCAAATGGGGCGGGCAAATCACACTTACTCAAAGTCTTATCCGGTGAACAGCCTCTAACCTCGGGCGAGCGACAAAGCCATGGAAAATGCTTCTATCTCCCACAAGATGCGACTAACCGCTTTACCACCGTTTCTGAACTACTCGGGCTTAAAGAGAAGCTAGTAGCACTGCATCGAGCCCATCAGGGGTTAGCCTCTGAGCACGATTTTGACTTAATCTCAGATGATTGGCAGTTAGAATCAAGTTGGCAAGCAACACTTGCACCGCTAGAACTCACTTTGGAAACCCCCTTTACAAGGCTTAGTCCAGGAGAGCGAATGCGTGTTTATATTGAGATACTACAATCTCAGCCTGCAATCCTATTACTGGATGAGCCGAGCAATCACATGGACAGCGTCAATAAGCACTGGCTAGCTGAGCAGCTAAAGCACCACAAACATGGTGTGGTTGCCGTCACACACGATCCTATTTTATTAGATGCAGCCGACCATATACTGCACATAAAACAGGGGGAGCTAACTCATCACTCGCTTGGATTTGACGCCTTCAGAGAGACACTCCTTCAAACTCAAGCTCGACAAAAACAACAACATTTGGCAAATCGCGCGGAACAAAAAGCACTCAAACAAGCCATGATTGCAGCGGATCTACAACATCAACGACAGGCACGTAAAGGAAAAGCGCAAGTGCGCGCTGGTAGCCAAAGTAAACTGGTTACTGACTTTAAGTCAGACCGAGGAAGTAAGCGTCATGCCGGACAAACCCATAAGATTCAGCACGCTCAAGATAGAATAAAGAAAAATGCAGTTTACTATCGAGAAAACAAACAGCAGTTTCATTTTAATTCAGCTTCTCAAGCGAAAGAGAAGATCCGCTTAAGTGAAGCCAAACTGTGCTTTGGGCCGGAAAATACACTGAACCTTTTTGCGGATACCACACAAAAGCTCAGAGTAATAGGAGACAATGGCGTCGGAAAATCCACTTTGCTTAAAACCCTTGCGGGCCAGCTAAATTTAAAGCACGGAGAAATCCAGCGACCAACAACATGTGTTTACTTGGATCAGCACTGCACTTGGCTTAAGCAGGGCACTTGCGTTTTAGATTTTGCCCAACGCTTACTAGACACGCCACACCATAATATCATCACCAGCTTTGCAAGCGTTGGTCTTAAGATTAATCAGATTTCAGGGCCTATCAGCAACCTCAGTGGTGGCGAGAAAATGAAAGCAGCCATCGTGCTGGCAGTTCAACTACAAGGCTTTTTACTGCTTGATGAACCAGACAATCACCTCGACCTAGAAGCGCAACAGGAGCTTGCAGCTATGCTCAATCAGCTTCCTTGTGGATTTATGCTGGTCTCTCACAATGAATATTTTTGCAGTCAGCTCAGTAAGCTTGAAGCAATAAGGTTAGCAACATCATGAAAAATTTACCTGCCACTTCATAAACTAAGTCAAAAAAGTAAAGTATTTCAGATAATTAATTTCTGGTTTGGGATTTGCATTTCAACCTATATGCAACGACCAGTCACTGGAGATAATGTGGACTGCAAGGATATTCAATCTGAGTTTCACGAATGCAATCGTTTAGAGATTGCGAGAAAAAAGTGGGGCCGTGGTTTTTGCTACTTAGATGCAAGCAACAACCCTATCCGCTCCAAAATGTTCAAGAGACGGATAAAACAGTTGGTGATCCCGCCAATGTGGGATCAAGTTCAGATCAGTGCCTGCGCTTTTGACAAAGTGCAGGCCGTTGGTTTCGATGGCAAAGGTAAAAAGCAGTATATTTATCATCCGAGCTATCAGCTCACCCAGCAACAAGCTAAATTTACCCGTATGAGGCAATTTGCAAAACAGCTACCACAAGCAAGAGCGCGCTGCATAGAGCAACTAGAAAACGATGACTGGAACCAAGAAAAAGTCGCCGCACTTGCTATTATGGTGCTCGACTCCACGGGGATCCGCATTGGTAATCAACATTATTATCAGCACAATGACACTTGTGGCCTAACAACATTAAGGCGAAAGCATCTAAAATATAACGAAGCTGGGATAGCTTTTGAGTTTCAAGGAAAGCACGGTAAGCAAAGAAAAGTGAACGTATTCGACGAGCAGCTTTGCCAATTTATTAGTGAGTCTGCAGTACAAACCGGCTATGGGTTATTTCGTTATCACTATCATGGGCGTTGGCTCGATTTAACCAGTGATGACGTCAACACGTTTATCCACCGCCTGCACGGCCCAGAATTTACCAGCAAGGATTACCGCACTTGGGTAGCTTCTCGGTTAGCGGTACGGTTCGCATTTGACGTTGCAGCAGAAATAACAACTAACAACAGAAAGCGTTTCGATACCAGCTTAATTAAACAGGTAGCCAAGGCGCTTGGCAACACCCCCAAGGTCTGTCGAGACTACTACATCCACCCCACGCTCCTGAGTCACTTATGTGAACTTAGCCAAACTCAGACGCTTCCCGATTTTAGTAGAGACTTTTGGCAGTTAGATGGCTCGCTAAGCGATTGTGAAGCATTCATCGTCAAGGTATTAACAGAAGAAAAGGGGGAGGAAGGAACGCCTCCCCCTTTGGGCACTTAGTGGCGTCTCTGTTATGACCACTAAGTTAAATGGGCTGAGACGACTGCACGCCTCAAACCACATGGGGACGGTTATACCAATTAGTCTTAATACTTGCTCAATTTGAAGGAGCAAATCTGACGCTAACTGCGTTAAAAATTTCTCATTTAGAGCAACTAAATAGCAAAATTTTCGCCTGGTTATCGACAAGATTTTCTCGCCTCAAAATAGATCACTTAATTAAGCGAATTGGTATTAAAGCGGTAATACCTCGAGGGTAGTGACATAGCTGCCGGCACGTTTTGTGGCGGGTGCTTGTGCTTTGTCGTCTTCATATTCCACTTCAAACCAATACATGCCAGGCTCAGATAATGTTAGCGTCACTTCACCTTTAGCATTCGTTGTATATTTGCTTGGTTGACTGTTATCACGGTACTTTTCATCTTGACGTACCACTATCACTTCAGCACCTTTTGCAGGTTCACCATCCATCGTATACTGCAAGGTAATGGGTTCACCGGTGTACAAATCATTAGGGTGAGTAACCGGGTTTAGTTCTAGCCCTTTGCCGGTTGGCTTAAGTGCGGTGTGATTTGGTGCACCCAAAGTTACAAATACTTCTAATCGTCTTGCAACGTCGGTCACACTTAAGTTTTTTGCCGTTTTTGGTACTTCTTTGTTAAAGGCCTCTACTGAGCCAATTTTTCCGCGTCCTGGCCAGTAATGCTTTTCACCGTTTTCATCAGTCCAGCGCGCCACCAGCGAGCGACTTTGATTAAACACTTTGTAAGTGCCTTGCTGATTGAGCTCAATGTCAAACACACTACGATACTTAAGTTTTGCGGCGCTCTGAAGCTCAACCTTGCTACCAGAAGGGGACAGTGCAGATAGGCGCTCTGGTGGATAAGCATAATGATCTGGGTTAAAGATCCCATTAGCGATGGCAGCATCAAACGTGATCCATTCGCTGTCACCAGACACCACAGTGGTACTTGGCTTTATCCATACTCGGTGTGCTTCACTTAACGGGCTATATGCAGCTAAGGCAACTAAGACACCAGAAACTAACGTTGAAATTTTCACGATTAAGGCTCCATTGTTAAAATTGTTGTAGCGAGTTCAGATTTACCTTCTGCAATCACAGTGACAGGCGCAGTGATAGGTAAAGTCACCGGCAGTTTCAATACTTCACGACCTCCAAGCTCACGAGCAGCCTCTACAAACAGCGTGTATTCACCCGCAGGTAAGGCTTTAAACTCATCGCGCCAAGGGGTTAAATCAATCTTTGCCGTACCAGGACGCCTTGTAGCACCAGTCACGCCGTCTATAGGCATGGATAGGCTACGGCCGCTTCTACGCCACCAAAGACGTAAGTCTTTTAGCCACTTTTCACCTTCTTTATTCGCCATATTAACGTCATACCAAACGGCAATATCGGCAACTCGCTGTTGTTTGCTGTCCGCCAGCCATACTGCTACATAAGGAGGGTGATATTCCGCAACGTTTAAGCGCGGGATCGTGATTTCAACTTCATCAGCTTTAGCGTGCGCGGGTACCATCAGCACTAAAACAGGTAATACAAAACTTGCTGCGACGAGCGGCCAAGTCGACTTTCTTCCTCGAGAATGCTTGTATAAAAGCCATAACCCTGTGAGTGAAAACACCACACAAGCTACTGAAAACACATCAATAAACATACGCCATGCAAATCCTGTATTACGTCCTTTGTGAAGATCATTAAGGTATGATACCCAACCACGATCCGTGATCTCTTGATAAAACTCACCGCTATCAAGGGCGATGCTAAACCAGCCATCGCCACCAGCTCTTGGCAGCGCAACATACAATTCGTACTCGCTCCACTGCACATGCTGTAGTGCAGGTAACGCCGAGCCTGTGTGTGACTGATACCAAGATTGAAAGCTGTGTGGCAGCGCTGTTTGCTCTGCCGCCGCGTTAAGCTGGGTCAACAGAGCGCTTGGCAGCACCGCTTCTTTACCATATGTGGTAGGCGCAGCTTCTATCTGGCTTGCATGATTTAAGGTGATCCCCGTCACGGCAAACAGCAGCATTCCCACCAAACACACGGCAGAACTCATCCAATGCCAAGTACGCCAATCAAACAGCTTTTTAAGTCGCCGACTCGACGACTTAGCCGCTGAGCGAGCTCGTGTCATTAAAAGCTCCACGCCAATGAAACCCAATAGCGACGACCATCTTCAAAGTAGCCGTATTCTGCTTCAGTAATTTCTTCATCGAAGAGGTTGTAAATCCCAAATCCAAGCTTAATTGCTTCGTTCAGCTGATAATTTGCACCTAAATCAGTTAGGTTATACGAAGGTGCGACTAAGCTACTTTGCGAAGGCCCTGTTACAGGCTGGCTTTCTTCACCACGATAATGGAAGCGTAACCACGTGTTTAGCTCATCCGAATACTGATAATTAAGCGACGTTTGGAACAGATGTTTAGGTAACTGGTTTAACGGGCTACCAGCATACACTCCGGTTTTTTGCTCCGAATCTGTGTAGGTATAGTTTGCGCTAAGCTTCAGTTTTTCAGTCAATTGACCCGAGAAGCTAATTTCACCCCCTTGGGTTACGGCTTCATCAACGTTGACATAGGTTGTCGGTAACGAGCCAAACTCATTAGGGCCGTCCGTGCATTGAGTGAGAGGACACGAAACCCGTGAAATTTTATCGTCAAACTCGTTATAGAATACCGTTGCTGAGGTGCTGATCCCTTTAGCAAGCTCAACGTATACGCCTACCTCGTAATTAATTGAGGTTTCAGGGCTTAAGTCTGGATTACCATAAATATTGCCACCACGACTCACTTGGCCCCACGCCGCCGTGCTTTGACGCAAGTTCGGCGCTCTAAAGCCGGTTGAGATCCCACCTTTAACCGTCACCGCGTCTGATGCTGTATAAACACCGTATAAACGCGGACTAACGTGGCCGCCAAAGTTACCGTCTTTGTCATAGCGTAGGCCCATAGTTAGGGCGAATGGCTCAACGATGCGCCACTCATCCTCAGCAAATACCGACCACTGATCGTTGTCAACTTGCTGCAAATCACTAATGCGGTTACTGGTTTTGTCGGTCAAGTCTTCATTGAGATAAGCGACACCGATTGAGCTAGTATGAGACTCACCAAGCGGTAACGTCCAAAGAGACTGGAAATCTACGTTTTTAACCGTCATCTCACGGGATTTATTGTCAAACTCTTCATGTTTTAAGTAACTACGAGAACTACCAAATGACCAATAACCGTTATGCGTCAAAGAAATTGACTCGCTATCGTATTCGGTTGTGGTGGACTCAGGACAGCCTCGACGGCCGCACGGCTCACCTGGCGCAAGCGTTGCCACCGTTTTACCTAGCGTTGCATCAAGCTTTTGTGAAGCAATACCATAATCCAATAACCATTCGTGTTCATCTGATGGTGTATAGGCCAGTTTTACCTTCAGCGTATCGGCATCGCGACCTCTAAAGCCAGACACGATTTCGTCTTCGTCTCTGTGCGTAGTTTGGCCGTAAATTTGTACCCCTAAGGTATCTTTGATCAGCGAGCCTGCAGCAAAGAAATTTGCCTGATAAATATCACCTGAGCGACTGTTTTCTTGGCTGGTTGCGTCAACTCTGACTTCTCCATGCCACTCGTCAGGCGTTTTTTTAGTGATAATGTTAATCACGCCGCCAATTGCATCAGAGCCATACAGCGAAGACATAGGCCCGCGCACAACTTCGATACGTTCGATGGCAGCAACAGGAGGCGTCCATGCACCTTCAACACCAGGGCCGTCACTATTTGGCCGAGTCTCACGCGAACTTTGTCTTTGCCCGTCGACTAAGATAAGCGTGTACTGACTGCCCATGCCGCGAAGGCTAATATCTTCCCTGTCTCCGCCTCCAGTTACTACAACTCCGGGAACATCTGTCATAGCATCGGTAAGGTCTCGATAAAAGCGCTGCTGTAGCGCTTCTTGATTGATAACGCTAACAGATGCCGGCGCATTTTTTAGCAGTTGCTCAAATCCAGAAGCGGATACGACGATCACTTCCACCTCTTCTTTTATTTCTGATTTTGCATCACTTTGTGCAAGTGAGGAAAAAGGCAGGGCCGCGGCAACAGCTAAAGAGAGTGGCGCCAAACTACGACAGACCATCAACATCGAGAAACCTCCATGATAGAATACAAGATAAATAACAATTATTTTCATTTGTAATGTTATGATGATTGCGTATTTTGGAGCAATGCGGTTTTTCTTAAAGGTATTTTAAGCAGGTCTTAACAATGAATCAGAAATTGACTCGCGGACTTAAAGTGTTCGCAAAAACGGTAGAAGCTGGCAGTATGAGTAAAGCCGCTGACTTATTGCATATGACCACCTCGGCCGTCAGCCAGCAGATCAGCAAATTAGAGCAAGACATAGGCCTAAGTTTATTTAATCGAAATACTCGTAACCTCACGCTCACCGAAGCGGGCTCTATCTATTACAAATCCGCGATACAAATACTGCAAACCGCAGAGCAAGCGGAGCATGAACTCGAGTTATTACAACATACGCCATCTGGCATATTGAAGATATCTGCCCCCATCGGGTTTGGAGGCGGGCTACTCAGTAAACCACTGCGCTACTTGAGTGAGCAGTTTCCACAAATAAAAGTCGATTTGATCCTGACCGACGAATCAATTGACATCATTACTGAGGGCGTCGACTTAGCTATCTGTATAGGCCCTTTACAGGACTCAAACCTTATCGCCCGTCACCTTGCTGACTGGCAACTTATTCCCTGTGTCAGTTGCCATCATCCACTGACACAACTCAATATATCGCACCCAGACAGCTTAGCGCCTCACGCCTTGATTGGTCATTCGAGTAGTAAACAAAACCCTTACCATTTGAGCCACCAACAAACCCATCAACAAGTGGCGTTGCCAACAGCGCGCTTTATGGTGAATAATATGCAGGCTTGCATTCAGCTCACTCTAGATGGCATTGGCTATGGGGTATTACCTGAACCCGAAATTAGGCATCATCTCTCATCGGGGAGGCTAAAACGACTATGTTCAGACTGGTCATTACAAAAATATAGCGTTTATGCAGTGACGCCGCACCGCGACACCGTTGCAGCAAAAACAACCGCTGCGATTGAAAGCCTAAAAGAGTGGTTTACCCAAGTTTCCAACGACAACCAAGTGTTTGTTGGCGACTTTAGTTTTATTTAAGCTTCGCTCAGTTGAACTTTGGTAGTTAATAAAAGATGGCGAGCCATATAGTTGGCTCAGAAGTGTCTGTATAACTTACTTTATGCTTTTGGTGTGCGGGAATATTAAGACTATCACCCGCCTTTAAGGTTACTATTTTACCGTCCTCAAAAGTCAACTCACCACAGCCCTTTAATACCAGTACCCATTCATTTTCATCTTGGTCATAATATCCAGAGCTTGGCGAGGTATGCCCGTTTGATACTATCCGTTCAATACGAATATTTGGATGAGACAGCACCGTTTCAAAAATTTCTTCGGTTACATCAGCTGGAATATCTTTTAGAAAGTTCATAAGCTTGAAACTAGGGTCTAGCAATTAGTCAAGGATAGAGAAATAATTTGCCGCAACAGCACATCCGTTTATCTGGTAACGGCAAATTGGGAGAATGGTACAACTTGATCTGTAGAAATGTTCAATACGTCGTTCTCAATCTTTCAAAACAATCCATCAGGCGATTGGTGAAAAATCCCCTAACTTAAGCGACTCCACTCGGACTTCTTACCCAGTTGTACAGTCACCATTAAAGTTACACAATTTAACAATGTTTGTAAAACAAAATTTAACATTAAATAAACAAGAATGAATTTACTAACATCCTTTAAGTTCTACACGCCAAGGAGGAGTCAGTCGATTTTCACCTGCCCAGTACAATTTGATCTTGTTCCCTGCAGGGTCAAACAGTATGGCTTCTCGCCACAGATAGCGCTGCTCTGTCGGAAGTTGCTCAAATACGATACCCTGGGCCTCAAGCTCAGTGACCCACTCATCTAACTGTTCATGCTCGAAGTAAATAACCGCACCATTATTGATGGGAGGCGTTTCTAACGACAAGGAGAAGGTTGCATTACCTTCAGGGCATTCAAATCGAGCATAGTGCGGTGTATCAACAATTTGAGTAAAGCCTAGCGTTCGATAGAATTGACAAGCTGCATCCATATCATCAACGGGCAGGGTAACTTGGTTAAGATTCATAATCATCATCCTTATAACAATACTGAATCATTGTGCCTTGTAGGCAAAAAAATACCAGCCTAGGTTTGGCTGGTATTACAATCATCACATCTTAATACGAGTTACAAATCAAATGTTCTCGACACAGAAAGTACGATACGTTCATCCGCCGTATCCCAATCTAAGCTCGTATTTTCAGCCGCCACTTCAATATCAAAGCCTTTAAATGCCGTTTGGTAAGCAAGGCGATAGTGATTGTAAGATTTATCGTTACCATCCCATGTATATTTATCGCCATCCAATGAATTGGAGATATCAAAGCTTGCTCGTAGTGCATGACCTTCGGCAATTTCAACAGTATGCGCTACCATCGCAATAGTGTGACCCGCTTCGGTACCGAAATAATCCCAGCTGTACCAAAAATTAAACTCAGTTTGGCCAAACTCACTCGCGTAACCAAACTTAGTATAGATCTCTGGATAATTACCGTCACTTGAGTTGTCACCACCATGATAAGAATAGTAAGCAATACCATAGTCAAGGCTCCAGCTTTGGTTCAGTTCAACATAACGACCAACATAGAAATCCCACTCTAAATCGGTGTCACCACCAAAATCGACATTAGACGCCCAGCTCCCAGCATATATGCCATTAGCAAAGGCTTTATCGATGCTGCCTTGCAGGGCAGGGTCGTCCTGCGTTTGACTCACACCGTTAAAGGTATAATCAGATGCCCCCGTAAGCGTTGCAGACCAGTCAGCCGCCGCATAGTTAGACGCCAGTACAAGTGGGAGTGCGAAAAGTGTTTTCTTTAAAGTTGTCATGTAGTTGTATCCCTAGTTTACTGATTCAATTTTGCTAAAGTCGATAAGGTTGTCTTTTGGCGAGCTATCAATCTTGCTCACGGTTTTGTACTTGCTATAAGCGATGTAACCAAAACACGAGAAGAACAAGCCTATGACTAACGCACCAACCCATTGGATCTGTAAAAAGTTTAGTTTAAATAACAGCGTAAGCAGTGATAACGCCACGATATTAAATAAAATATAGTTTCTTTTTCCTAAACGGCTAACCGTGAGGTTAAGGTTGTCTGTATATAGGCGGATCAAAGAGTCGAGTGAGTTAATTACAAACACCACGCCAACAAAGACCATTGCAAAGTTTTTAATACCCGCAGTTGGGATCCCAGCCTCATGGTAGTGATAAAGCACACTAAACCAAGCTGCGATTGGAATAGACGGGAAAATCAACATCGCCGCTAGCACTTGATAAGTTTTCAAGCCACCAACAAAACGCGATGTGAATTGCCCAATCATGATGCTCCACGCGAACCACCAAAACAGATAAAATTCGTGATAGTCATTAAGTGGCAACACAAACTGATCAATATTGGCAAAATATCCACCGATCAACGCCAAGTTAGTGGTATAGCTCGACATAGCACTGTCACCAAAGACAAACGCAGATGCCCACATAAAGGCGATTAAACCGATAAAGACCCAAGTCGTTGTAATGCTTAAAAAGCGCACGTACTTCAGGCTAGTGCTTGAATAAACAGCAAAAGCAATCGCCGCAAACACAACCAGATAGAAACTAGGAATAATCGACTCACCGTCACCTAAACTGGGTAAATACCAAGGCAAATTAGACAACAATAAGAATGCGGTAAACGCACAAGTGCCGATAATAACCAGATTATTAATGAATTTAACCCAAGGAATTTCAAAGAATTTCACTTTGGGCTCTATTACGCAGAAATAAAAGCACGTAAGAAAGTAAAACCCCCAGATTAAAAACCCCCAAAAACCAAACTCTATGGCCAGCGGATTAGTAAATGCATACTCTGGGCTTGCTTTTATGTCTGCGTAACCCGCAAACTCCGTAAGCGGAAACATGATCAGGCCAACATCTAGGCCAGAAGTAAATAAGATTGCAATAAAAGTGAACGTTTTAACCGGTGTAACACCAACGCACTGTAAATTCCCCCACTTCAATAAGATAAAGGCAATTGCCAATAGAGTGAAAATGATGCCTGCACTAAGCCATACTGTCATTGTCACCCTCCCAAAATTGATAGAAGTAACTCATTTTTTCTCCGTTGTTTTTATTTACATTATTCCCGCATTAACGCAGTGCAAACGATTTGCACTGCGTGCCACTGCAGGTCTCATATGGGGCACGAACTTTCCCATACGAGTGGCGAAACTAGATCTCCGAACTACGTTGAACCTGTTGCCAGTTTTGTGTCATAGCAACGTTTGCTCCCTCAGCGGCAAGTGGCGAATTGCCTAAAATCATATCCGCTGCTTTTTCTGCGACCATAATAGTCGGCGCATTGAGGTTGCCATTTGGAATGGTTGGGAAGATAGATGAATCCACAACGCGTAGCCCCTTTACACCGTGCACACGGGTTTGCGAGTCTACAACCGCCATTTCATCCTCTCCCATTTTGCATGAACAAGAAGGGTGATAAGCACTTTCTACCGCTTGACGTACAAAGGCATCAATTTCTTCATCGGTTTGGATATGCTCACCTGGTTGGATCTCGCTCTGTCTAAAGTCATCAAACGCACTTTGCTCAATGATTTCACGAGTCAACCTGACACAAGCTCTAAAGCCTTCAATGTCTTCTTGTTCAGCTAGGTAATTAAACTGTATTTTAGGCGCCACCGTTGGATCTGCTGACTTAATCGTTACTTCACCACGGCTCTTTGGTTTATTGTGGCCGACATGAACTTGGAACCCATGACCATCAAAGGCACTTTTACCATCGTAGCGAATGGCCGCAGGTAAAAAGTGGTACTGAAGATCTGGCCACTCAACGCCCGCTTTCGAACGAATAAAGGCACAAGATTCAAAGTGATTGGTCGCGCCAAGACCTGACTTATCAAGCAACCATCTTGCACCGATCAAACCTTTAGAAATTAACCCCAACTTGCCATTCAAGGTGATGGGCTGCTTACACTTGTATTGGAAATAAAACTCCAAGTGATCTTGAAGGTTTTTGCCAACCCCAGGTAAATGATGTTTCACTTCAACGCCCGCCGCGTTTAAAGCCTCTGTATCACCAATGCCAGATAACTGTAATAAATGTGGTGAACCAACTGAGCCTGCACTCAGAATCACTTCCTTCGCTGCATTCGCTTTTTTCAGGCTCCCTTTCACACTGTACTCAACGCCTGTCGTGGTTTTGCCATCTAATAGTACTTTTTGTACCAAGGCACCCGTGACTATGGTGAGGTTACTGCGATGTTTAATGGGGTCTAAATAGGCTCGGCTAGAAGAGCAACGTTTACCACCTTTTACGGTCATATGCATTGGCCCAAAGCCTTCTTGCTGCTCACCGTTATAGTCTTTGGTAAACGCATAACCCGCTTGCTCACCGGCGCTAATAAACGCACGATAGAGCGGGTTTGCCATTTCATTACCATTATTGGTGCCAAGTGGACCTTGCTCACCACGGTACTCGTCGCCACCTAAATACCAAGATTCAGCGCGCTTGAAGTAAGGCAAACAAGACTGATAATCCCAACCTTGTGCACCACTGTCTTGCCACTCGTCAAAGTCTTTAGCATGACCTCGAACGTACACCATGCCATTGATTGACGATGAACCACCAAGTACCTTGCCGCGAGGGCAATGCATAACGCGATTGTCTAAGTGCGGCTCGGGCTCAGTATGGAACTGCCAGGCGTATTTATCGGTATTCATTGGAATAGACAGCGCAGTTGGCATCTGAATAAAAATACTCTTATCACTACCACCGGTTTCGAGTAGTAGCACTTTGTGTGCAGGATTTTCCGATAGGCGGTTTGCAAGCACACAACCTGCAGAACCTGCACCTACAATAATATAATCAAAATCAGTCATCATACTCCTCAATTAAAATGGACTTTCAATATCGCTCATACCAACATACACAGACTTAGTCTGGGTATATTGATCTAGCGTCTCGATGCCATTTTCGCGGCCAATGCCCGATTGCTTATAGCCTCCAACAGGCATTTCAGCGGGTGAATTACCATAACTATTGATCCAACAAATACCAGCCTCTAGCTGGTGGATGACACGGTGAGCACGCTGAATATCTTTACTAAACACACCTGCAGCCAAACCTAAGTGGGTGTTGTTTGCACGCTGAATGACTTCTTCTTCGTCATCGAATACCAATATCGACATCACTGGGCCAAAGATCTCTTCTTTCACTATGGTCATGTCATCATGACAGTCGATAAATACGGTCGGTGCGACAAAGTAGCCGTTTGGCGCCGTTTCAGGGCTAAGTGCCTCACCACCGGTCAGTACGGTTGCGCCTTCAGCTTTACCTTTTGCAATGTAATCCATCACCAGTGTGTGATGCTGCTTTGAGATTAGGGCGCCAAGATTTACGTTTGGATCGAGCGGATCGCCCGCGATGATATTTTGTTCGGTTCGCTGCTTTAACTCAGCCAAAAAGGCGTCGTAAACCTTACGCTGTACAAATACGCGTGTGCAGTTGGTACACACTTCACCTTGAGTGTAGAAGTTGCCCAACATCGCGGCACTTATGGCTTGAGAGATATCAGCGTCTTCAAAGACGATAAGTGGTGATTTGCCGCCTAGCTCCATCGTCACTTCTTTTAAATTGCTTGCTGCACTTTGCATTACTTTTTTGCCAGTACCCACTTCACCGGTGAACGATACTTTTTCAATATCAGGGCTGGTAGTAAGCCATTGGCCCACCTCAGCGGCACCTTGTACCACATTGAATACGCCCGCTGGGACACCGGCTTCAATAAAGATTTCGGCCAGCTTAATCGCGCCTAGTGGTGTTTCTTCCGATGGCTTAAAAATGAGGGCGTTACCAGCGGCAAGTGCAGGGCCTGATTTCCAACACGCAATTTGCAGTGGATAATTCCACGCGCCAATGCCAGCACAAATCCCCAGGGGTTCTTTACGGGTATAGAAAAAGTCCCCTCCCACAGGCTGCTGAGTGCCAACTTGAGCGGGAGCCAACCCTGCAAAATATTCAATCACATCAGCGCCTGTTTGTATGTCTACACATTCCGCCTCTTGCCAAGGTTTGCCTGTATCTAACACTTCAATCTTGGCAAGCTCATCGTTACGCTCGCGTAGCAGAGATACTGCTTTATGTAAAACACGACTACGCTCAATTGGCGCCATCGCTGACCATAACGCAAAGCCCGCTTTGGCACTTTCAATCGCAGCTTGCTGAACATGACTGTCAGCAACCTCTACCTCGTAGATCACTTCATCCGTTGCTGGATTTTTTACTGCAAACTTTTCGCCTGAGTGATTTGCCAAGAACTGGCCATGAATAAAATTTTGATATACAGGGACTGTCACATTATCCTCCAAACTGCTTAATAAGTGATTGAATGTAGCGTTTTGCGAGCGTTTCACTGTGATGAAACGCATGATGGTCAGCTTTGCTTAATACGGCTCTAAGCCAGAGCCCATCAATCATACCGGCGGCAAGCTCAGCCGCTTCTTTTGCTTGTGCTCGCGACATAAAAGCAGCAAACGAAGTCGCTAAGTTACTCTGCAAACGGCGGCTGTTAACGCGCTGCAGTCGGTGTAGCTCGTCATCGTGCATAGACTGCGCCCAGAAGCTCAACCAAGTACGCGTCGTATTTGACTGCTGCTGCACCATGGCAAAGTTAGCTTCGACGATATACATGAGTCGCTGCTCAGCACTACAACCTTCACAGGTCTTATCTAACAAACTGTATTTCAAGTTATTTAATAGATAGCGCACGGTTGCTTCAATCAAGCCTTGCTTACCACCAAAATAGTGACTGATGATCCCCGATGAAAGACCGGCTCTTTTACTGATACTATTAATCGTGGTTGCTTGTAATCCTAACTCAGCAACTGACTCTAAAGTGGCGTCAATTAGCTGCTGACGACGAACAGGTTCCATTCCGACTTTTGGCATAGCTTTTTATTAATTGACCGTTCAATTAAAATAAATACTAGGGTGATAAGGATGAGACTTCAAGGTTGACTTTTTGTAAAAAGCCAAATTTTTGACGTTTGTACCTAGGTTAATCCCATGATAGCTAAGAGGTTTTAAAGGATTACAAAAAACCTTAAAAAATTTTAAAAAATCTGAGATTTTGCAGGTATTTGCGATAATTTACCGTTTTGATGTGACAATTTGACTAAGTTTGGTTTGGCTATAAAACAATCAAAATCGAATCAAATGAGGGAACTGAGTAAGACTAAACATCCTTGCTAGTTAGGATTTGAAAGCGGTAACGGTTGGTAACTAGGAAACCTATCTGGGACAGTTGAAACCCCAAAAGAAGCGTTTGACTGATAACTCGCCACTAACAATTCAATCTTAGGTTTAAGCGCTACAATCGCCTCATCAATTTTACTTTTTAGCCTCGCACTAAAAACCTTTTTACGTAACAAAAAGTGTACTTGGTTATCATGCACCACATAAGGCCAAGCCTGCGCAGCATCAAGACCTCGCTCTTTGATAAAATAGTTTCCCGTGATCATATCATCCACAATAAAATCAACGCGCGCTTTCATTAACATTTCAACCCGCCGCTGCGCACTGGCAATACTCACAAACTGATCTTTATAGCGGGGATCTTGTTTAAGCTTACCAAGCTCCTCTCCATAGTAAGATCCAATGCTTAACCCTATGGTTTTCGATTGCTTTAGTAATGAAGCCAAATCAGGGAGCCCTGTAGGAGGTGATAAAGAAAATAATCGCATACGTTCAAAACGGTAGGGCAGAGAGAAATCTCCGTATGCTTCTCTCTCTTTAGTATAGCTGACCATAACAGCTACATCGATCACCCCTTTTGACATTTCTTCAAAAGTACGAGCGCTGGAAGGGAGGCGAATATACGTGGTACACACAGCAACATGCTGAAACACCATCTCAGCAATGTCTACGTCTAACCCCCAAGGGCCAAGCTTATCAAATACAGTTAATGGCGGCCAATCAGCAACAACGCCGATATTCACCGTTTTACTGCATTCGCTTGCACTGGCAGGGGCAGTTACCAAGCCCCACACCAATATAGCCGTGCCAATCAAGTTAATCATTGATACGTACTGCTTAACCATGACACCTCGTGAGTAAGTCTGTGACAATCGGCCTTATAGAATGACGACTCAGTTCATTACAAAGGCACTATCTTTAGTAGTAACAATATATTTACCTAAAGCCTAGATTACAATGCCTAATTATTAAACTATTTAAATCAAAAAACGCATCTATGCTCACAGGAACAAAAAAGCGTGACGTAAACCCCTTTACATCACGTTTGTTTTGGCACCTAATGGCTGATATTCGAATACCTCTTCAACAGAGACATTAAATACATGCGCTATTTTGAATGCCACTTCAAGCGAAGGTGAGTACTTTGCAGCCTCGATGGCCATAATCGTTTGTCTCGTGACACCCACTCGCTCAGCAAGCTCTTTTTGTGTCATTTCACCGCTCATAAAGCGTAGCATTCTGATTTTGTTTTTTATGGGTAAATCAGCCATACACAGCTCCCAAACGGGCTTTGACTAGCTGCGTTCCATAACCCACCAATTCAGCTAGTAAGAATGCAATCACTAAAATATGAAGTGGTGCAAACGGTAATTCAAACGGCAGCGCTTGCGGCCAATTTTGCGCTTCAGCAGAATACTGGAAAATAGAGATACACACACCAACTTGCAACACCCAGTAAGCAGGTTTGCACCCTGATAGCGCAATCAACTTTTCACGCTCATCTAACGGCTTATCCATATCTTTATCGCTAACAAAGCTCAGTAGTAGCTGGCCTGCAATCGATGTCACGATAGAAATAACAATCACCTTGAGCAACAATCCTGATACCCAGCTCGGATCTTGACGTAACTGCTCTGTAGCCGCAGTTATTTCGCCTAAATAAAAATACAAGATATAACCTGTTACCAAAAACTCTATCGCAATCGTTAAGTCACGGAAACTCAACGAGTCTAAAAACGCTTTAATCTTATTGCTGCTTTCCATGTTACCCTCACTTTACTCAAGGTTAAGTATTTTTTACATTGAAAGCGTAAACTTTGACCAATTACAAGTCAAATATTTTTTACTCTAAGTCAAGTTTTAATAACTAACCTGAATTCGGGATGAGAAGTTAGTTATTAAACTAAAATACCTAAGCTCAAAAGTGTAATATCACTCTAGCCAGAAGTTATTTCTTAATACAAGGCAAATTTGTGCGTCAATAGCTGGCCTATTGCAAGCAAATTTAACGCGGTAGTAAGGGATAACAGCTGCTAGAGAACAAGTTGTTATCCCAGGTTCAGGTTAACTAGAAACGTTTTCGAAACTCGTTTGGCGTTAAGCCCATACACTTATTAAACACCTTACGGCAGGCTGTCGTATCCTCGTATCCTACCTGGTGCGCAATCCAATCAAATGGCTTGCTCGTGCTTTCTAATAAATCACACATTTTCTGCACTCGAAACCGTTGTAGATATTGATTTGGATTGAGTCCGAGCACCTTAACAAAACGTCGCTGTAAGGTTCTTTGGGTAAGTAGGGCGATATCAGCCAGTTCTGTAATTGAAATATTGTGACCATAATGGGTGTTAATGTATTGCTGAGCGTGCAGCACAGCATCATCGCCATGTTGAAAGTTTGGCTGAAATTGATGATAGTAGCTTTGCTCCCTTGGGGCTGTATCCACCACTAGCGTTTTACCTAACTTACGCATGACTAAATGACTGCTATATTTTTTGACTAGCTCTAATCCTAGATCAAGCCAAGACATCATGCCGCCAGCCGACATAATATCATTGTGATCGATTAAAATTTTACGCGTATCGGTAGGCTGGTTAGGAAAGCGCTGTTTAAATGCTTCACTCAACCCCCAATGCGTGGTAAGCAAGCGCTGATGACTTAGCCCTGACGCTGCCAATATAAATGTTCCCGCACAGGCAGAGGCGATAACTGCACCTTGTTGGTGCTGCTGAGTTAACCACGCAAGTAATTGAGGTTCAGGTTTAAGGTAATAATCAGAACTAACACTCGGCGGCAATAACACAATATTGTAATCCCCCTTTACAGCACTACTGAAGGTAACAACATGGGTTGTAAAGCGGGTACTCTGTGACTCTTCGATACAAATTCTATCTGCCAGAGAAAACAACTCTTCTAGACCATATACAGCTGATTTCATCGCATGAGGATAGTGACAAATCGCCACTTTGATTGGTTTCATCTACATTGTCGAATTTGAACTCAAAAATGTCATTTTAGACACTCCAGTCAAAGTTACAACTCCAGCACAATACCTCTGAAAATTAACTAACGAGGTAAAAGAAATGAACAACAGCGCACTATTGGTTATCGATATTCAAAATGACTACTTTCCTGGAGGGCTTTTCCCGTTATGGAATACCGAAAATACACTGGCAAACATCAATACAGCTATCAAAAAAGCAGCAGAACAAAACATGGAGATCATTTATGTCCAGCACATAGCCAATCCAGAGCAAGGAAAAGCGCCATTTTTTAATGCCGACACTAGCGGTGTCGAGCTTCATAATGACCTACACCAAGCGCAAGAAAACGGCCACCATATCGTAAAGTCCTATGCCGACAGCTTTGAGCAAACCTCCTTAAACGATTTGCTCCAATCTAAAGGTATCGACACTTTATATATCTGCGGCATGATGACACAAAACTGTGTAACCCATACCGCGCTATCGAAATCGGCGGAGCAGTACAATGTCTACATTCTCAGTGATTGCTGCACTACCCTAGATGAAATGATCCACAAAATTGCACTCAACGGTGTTTCAACACGAATTCCGTTAGTCACCTCATCGCAAATGTAGCCTATTAGAAGCTCGTCGTGATAAATCACGACCTACAAATCCAGCGTAGGTCGAGTTTTACCTCGACACATATCTCAACAAAAATCTCGACAAGAATCTTAACAACCCACGATAAAAATCTCATCGTGATAAATCACGACCTACAAATCCAACGTAGGTCGAGTTTTACCTCGACACATATCTCAACAAAAATCTCGACAAGAATCTTAACAACCCACGACAAAAATCTCATCGTGATAAATCACGACCTACAAATCCAACGTAGGTCGAGTTTTACCTCGACACATATCTCAACAAAAATCTCGACAAGAATCTTAACAACCCACGACAAAAAATCTCATCGTGATAAATCACGACCTACAAATCCAGCGTAGGTCGAGGTTTACCTCGACACATATCTCAACAAATATTTCGACGAGCAGCTCGGCACAAGCATAAAAACCAAAAAGGCTGGATTAACCAGCCTTGATTTGAGTGACATCGAAATGAAAAGGGACTAATCAGCCTGCTGCTTATAGGCTTGTCGATAGGCGTGAAGCAGCGGCTCGGTGTAACCATTGGGTTGTACTCGGCCTTCAAATACCAAAGATAACGCCGCTTTATAGGCGAGGTTTTCACTAAGCGGTTTATGGTCATTGAGCATTGGTTGGTAGAGGCTGTCGCCTTCGTTTTGACCATCTACCACAGCAGCCATACGCCTAAAGGTTTTTTCTACTTGCTCTTCGCTACAAATACCATGATATAACCAGTTAGCGATATGCTGACTTGAAATCCTAAGCGTTGCTCTGTCTTCCATTAATCCAACGTGATTGATATCAGGCACTTTTGAACAGCCTACGCCTTGGTCTATCCAGCGCACCACGTAGCCTAAAATGCCCTGCGCGTTATTGTCTAATTCGGCTTGGATATCCTCCGCAGACAAATCGTTTTCTAACATCAAAGGCGGCGTAAGTAAGTTATCAAGTGATGCCTGCTGACGTGTTTTTATCTCAAGTTGGCGTGCAAACACATCTACATAGTGATAGTGCATCGCATGGAGCGTTGCTGCGGTAGGAGAGGGCACCCATGCAGTATTAGCACCAGACTCCGGATGGCCTTGTTTTTGCTCCATCATCAGCGCCATTTTATCTGGCATTGGCCACATTCCTTTACCTATTTGTGCCTTTTTCCGAAAACCGGTTTTAAGGCCAATATCCACATTTTGGTCTTCATAAGCCGCTATCCAAGACTGTCCTTTAATAGCCACTTTGGGCAATACAGGGCCTGCTAACATCGAAGTGTGAATTTCATCGCCCGTTCTATCTAAAAACCCGGTATTAATAAATACTACACGCTGCTTAGCGGCGGCAATACAGGCTTTTAAGTTTACCGAAGTACGGCGCTCTTCATCCATAATCCCCATTTTAATGGTATTTTTGGGTAACGAGAGCAGCGCTTCAACTCGGCTAAATAGGGTATCAGTGAAAGCGACTTCTTCAGGGCCGTGCATCTTCGGCTTCACGATATTGATACTTGCTGCCGTCGAGTTTTTAAACGGACTATTGCCTTGTAAATCATGCAGCGCAGCCGTGCTTGTCATGATGGCATCTAAGATCCCTTCGAACTGCTCGTTTCCTTCTGCATCCAGTACCGCTGGCGTTGTCATTAGGTGGCCAACATTGCGCACAAACATCATAGAGCGACCTTTTAGTGTCATACGCTGGCCTTGTGTATCTACGTAACTTCGGTCGGCATTTAGCGTCCGAGTCAGCGACTGACCTGACTTTTCGAAGGTCTCACTCAAGCTCCCTTTCATCAAACCTAACCAATTTTGGTATACCAATACTTTGTCTTGTGCATCCACCGCCGCAACCGAGTCTTCACAATCCATGATAGTCGTAAGTGCAGCCTCAAGGACGACATCTTTGATCCCTGCTTTGTCTGCCTGTCCGATCGGATGGTGTGGATCAATTTGGATCTCAATATGCAGATCATGGTGGCGCAGCAATACCACGCTTGGATTTTGTGCCTCCCCCTGATAACCCACCAGCTGCTCAGGCTTTTGCAGTGCAACTTGGGTGCTGTCGTTGAGTGTAATCACTAAATTGCCGTCTAGAATCGCGTAGTTCGTACTTTCTATGTGAGAACCTTCTGCCAACGGCAGCGCTTTATCGAGAAACTGCCTAGCATAAGCCATGACTTTAAACCCACGATTCGGATTATAGGCTTGAGTACGCTCAGCACCATCCTCTTCGCCAAGAACATCCGTTCCATAGAGCGCATCATACAAGGAGCCCCAACGCGCATTAGCCGCATTAAGCGCAAACCTTGCGTTACTGACAGGCACCACTAACTGAGGACCGGCTGCGCTCGCAATTTCAGGCTCCACATGCTCGGTTTCGATGGCAAAATCTTCAGGCTCAGGCTGCAAATAACCGATAGATTCAAGAAATGTCCGATATTCTGCAGATTGCCAATCAGGATGAGAGAGGTGGTAATCGTCAATTTGCTGTTGCAGGGTATCGCGTTTGTTGAGTAACGCTTGGTTTTGCTTCCCAAGTTCCGAAAAAATATCCGCTACGCCTTGCCAAAATTGATTGACCGCGATCCCCGTACCGGGAAGTAGAGATTGCTCAACAAACTGCGCCAGTGGAGTCGCAATTTGGAAGCCTGAATGAGTGACATACTTGCTCATGGAGAGTCCTTGATTAACATTTTTTGAACGGGATAGGTCAAACATAAAACAATTTTTGGAAAAACGAACCCCTTTTCCCATTCACAAAAAATATACTCGCAATAATAACTATAAATTTAAAAAATCTAATTTATCGGCCTAGTGTTTAATTAAGCCCGCAGCCAACCACTCTCACACCGGTTGGTTTCGTGTAACAAACAACCAGAATTTAATTTGATTTATAGTACCCGTTCAAAGGAAGCTAATTATGTCTCAGTATCAAACTCAGTTAGATCATTTCTCTAGTCTATGCCAAAGCCAAGGAAAAACTTGGCAGTCTATCAGTCCTGAGTATGCCAGCCGTATGCACCTACAAAACCGTTTTAAAACCGGTTTGGACATTGCAAAATACACGGCTAAGGTGATGCGTGAAGACATGGCAGCGTACGACGCAGATAGCAGCCAATACACGCAATCGCTTGGTTGTTGGCACGGTTTTACCGCGCAGCAAATGATGATGGCCGTAAAACGTCACAATAAAACCACAAAACGCTCATACGTTTACCTAAGTGGCTGGATGGTTGCGGCGCTACGCTCAGAGTTTGGCCCACTACCTGACCAAAGTATGCATGAAAAAACTGCGGTTCCTGCTTTGATTGAAGAGATCTACACCTTCCTCAAGCAAGCCGATGCACGAGAGCTAGATCATCTCTACAAAGATCTTGATGCAGCAAGAGCAAAAGGCCAAGATACAACAGAGATCCTTAACAAAATCGACAACTTCGAAACCCATGTAGTGCCTATCATTGCTGATATTGATGCTGGTTTTGGTAACGAAGAAGCAACCTACCTATTAGCTAAACAAATGATTGAAGCGGGTGCTTGTGCAATTCAAATCGAAAACCAAGTATCGGATGCAAAACAGTGTGGCCACCAAGCGGGTAAAGTAACGGTTCCCCATGAAGACTTTTTAGCTAAGATTAACGCTGTACGATACGCATTCCTTGAACTTGGCGTTGAAGATGGCGTTATCGTCGCACGCACTGACTCATTGGGTGCAAGTTTGACGCAAAAAGTGCCAGTATCAAAAGCGCCGGGCGACCTTGCGAGTCAATACACCAGTTATTTAGACACCACGCCAGTGACCTCGGCCGCTGACTTACAAGAAGGTGAGATGGCAATTAAATTGGGTGGCGAACTGCAAAAGCCAGTTCGCTTAGACAACGGTTTATACCAATTCAGAGCGGGCACAGAAAAAGACCGTGTGGTACTAGACTGTGTAACCAGTCTTCAATCAGGCGCAGATCTATTATGGATTGAAACCGAAAAGCCAAATATCGAGCAAATTGCCGAGCTAGTTAACCGAGTTCGTGAACAGGTGCCTAACGCTAAGCTTGTGTACAACAACTCGCCATCGTTCAACTGGACATTAAAATTCCGTGAACAGGTATACCAACAATGGCAGGAGCAAGGTAAAGACTTATCGGCATACCCAAATCCAAGCGCGGATGCAAAAGTGTTGATGGCGCCTGAGTTAGACGCAACCGAATTGGCAACAGAAGCCGATCTACTAGTGCAAAACTTCCAGCGTGACTCGGCAAGAGAAGCAGGTATTTTCCACCACCTTATTACACTGCCAACTTACCATACAGCAGCGCTCAGCACTGATATTCTGGCTGAAGGCTATTTCGGTGACGCGGGTATGCTTGCCTATGTACGCGATGTGCAACGACAGGAAATCCGTCGCGAACAAGCATCAGTTAGACACCAAGACTTGGCGGGCTCTAATATCGGTGACACGCACAAAGAGTATTTCTCTGGTGAGAACGCACTCAAAGCAGGCGGTGAAGCCAACACTATGAACCAGTTCTAAACTCTCGATTTAGATAACGACCTATATAGTTCCTTAATCAGCAAGGGCCGTCAGGCCCTTTTATCTATTGTGGATCAGGTTTTTACTAGCCACTGATAACTTAGATCACGTATTTACCAACGTCAGTTATTCAGATCATATTTTTACTAACCTAGACCTATTTGAGATCAGACTTTTATTAACTCAACACCAAACGATCCCGATCTTTTCAGTAAAGATCTAAGATCCTGACAAAAAAGAGCGCATTTGTGACTTTTTTCACTTTCACAAACCAAAATTTTACTAACTAAACCAGCGACAGGTCACATTTTTACTAACTTACTTAGTAAAATTTTGTTCTGAGTTTATTTTGAATAAAAATCAAAATATGACTAACCATAGATTTATCAGCACTTCTTTTTGCTGTAAACCCCCTTTACACTTTCCATATTTACCCCACTTTTCCATGTAAAACTATAAAACTGATTACAGTACATTGAAGTTGATACATGACCCCCATTAAGAACTTAATAAAAGCAGTCGCACTGCTTACAGCGATGCATTGTCAGGCCGGGAACACAGTTATCAAGGAAATCGAAGATCTGGAAAAGGCAGGCAAATATAACGAAGCCTTAGTTAAAATTGAAACGGCCAGCGTCAGTGAAGAAGAGGAAACGAGATATCAAGCGATTTATTTGCAGGCCATGATTTATCGAAAACAAGACTTGTACGAAAAATCGATATCTACGCTTAGCTATATCGAAAAGCAGTTTTTCCTTACCGAAGCGCGCAAGTATGAAGTATACAGAGAGATAGGCATTAACTATCGTAACTTAAGCCAGCTTGAGCAGGCCGAGTCTTTTTACTTAAAAGCGCTCTCTTCAGCCGAAGCAATGAACAAATCAAATTTAGTTGCACAAACCTATAATAATTTAGGTGTTGTTGCCGACCATAGAAATTTGCTTGCGCAATCTATGCAATACCACTTAAAAGCCTATGAACTGCTAAAAGGAACTGATCAGTACGAAAAGCAAGGGGCTAACTTTTATAATCTCGGTGATATTTCTGTGCGGATGGGAGATGAAGAAAATGCTGAGTACTTCTTCCAACAAGCTCTCGCTGCAGATAAAGCTTCAAAGGAATTACGCAACGTCGCCGGCACAGCGCTTCGCTTGGGAGAGCTGAAGTTCAAGAATGGTAAAACGGACGAAGCTTTAGCGCAAACAAAAGAGGCCATTGAATTTCTAAAAGAACTCAATGCTAGGGTTTCACTCGCTAGGGCATATCGTAACTCCGCACTGATCCATATAGCTAAGGCTAACTTAGACAGTGCCCTGTCGGATGCACAAGCAGGCATTGAGTATGCCACTCAAACCAGTTCAACACTGCAACAATTTTACGCCTATCTGACGGAGTTAGAAGTTAGGCTAAAACGCAAAGAATTAGCCGAAGCAAAAACACTACTGACAAAGCTGGATGCCCTAACCGAAATTGAAACGGCAGAGCTGCTGCTCGAAAAATATCACCGCCTTAAAGCGATAACGCTAGCTGCACATCATGAATACGCCCAAGCCTATCAATTTATGAAGTCAACTTCAGAGCTGCAGACTAGACTTCATAAAGTGTTACTAGAAAAACAAGTTAGTACCTATAAAGCCAGTATTGACGCGCTTATTCAATCTCAACAACTAGAGCAGGCCCGCTCTGCACAAGCCATAACCGAGGTTAACTTACAAAATGCCAAGCTATCCACACAAATGTGGGTAACCGCAGCAATCTCGACCTTTTTAGCTGGATTATTTCTAGTCGGATTTTTTGTCGTCAAACATAGAAATGCGGCGCTAAAAGCAAAAATGTATCAATTGAATATTGAGCATAAAGATAAAATGCTGGCCGATATTTCCCACGAGTTACGCACGCCACTCAGTGTCTTAAAACTCCATATAGAAGCGATGGAACACAATCTTATTGATGACAGCACAATTGCATATGCCAAGATCAACAACAAGATAAATCAGCTCAATGAATTGATCTCAAACGTGTATCAATTGTCTCAAGCAGATCATGACGCACTTGTGATCCATCCTCAGCAGTATGGCGCGAAAACGGTTATCCAAAGCTATGTGTACGATATTGAAAGACTGGTAACGAGTGATCAGCTGCAATTTATTGCCGACATTCACGTCGATGATATGAGTATTTACATTGATAAACCAAAGCTAGATAGAGTTATCGATAATCTTGCTAAGAATGCATGTTTATATACAGATAAACCCGGCAAGGTAAGGTTTAAAGCCGTGGTCAATAAACAAGGACTATTTCTACAAGTAGAAGATAGCTCACCAGGCGTATCTGAGGCCGAGCAGAACAAACTGTTTGAACGCTTGTACCGTGTCGAGGCATCGAGAAGTCGTGCGACAGGAGGCTCAGGTCTTGGTTTATCTATTTGTAAGAGCTTGATTGAAGCGATGAATGGAAAAATCACAGTGAAGTCAGGGAAGTATGGCGGTTTATGTATCCAGATAAACTTACCTCACGCGGTAGAGGTATCAGCGTAAAGCACAAAAAGGCCAAGCATCTGCTTGGCCTTTCCTCTTTCTAAGCTAGCTTAGAAGCGGTAGCTGATATTGCCATATACAAAGCGACCATCGGTGTTATATGCCGAAAACGCAGAGTAGGGGAAGATCTGGTTAAACGTTGTATAACCAATATTACTAACAGTATCTTGTGGATACTGATCAAATAGATTGTTAGCGCCTACAGCAAACTTCCAGTTGTTACCTAGGTTATAAGCCACTTCTAAATCAGTGATCCATTTAGCGTCTAATACTTCATCGCCTTCTACTGCGCTCGAAGAGTCCACCGTTTCACCATAGCGTGTGGCACGTAATGTCGTCTGCCAATCGCCAAATTGCCAAATTGCAGCTAAGTTCCATTTGTCTTTTGGTGTCCCATCTTCAAATCGTGCAATTTCACGACGAGCAAAATACTCATAGCTGTCACCTAGGGCTTCAAGCTCAGCAGGGTTTGCCTTTACATGTGTCACTTCCGTGTCATTGATGTTTACTGCGGCGCTTAAACGCAGATTACCGTAGTCGGCAAGATCAAAACTGTACGTTGCTACGATATCCACACCTTGAGTACGCGAGTCGATAGCATTAGTGAAATACCTTACACTTTGCGTATTGAGCTCACCCGCTAGCTGCAAAATATTAATGACCTCAGGACCACCCAAGTTCTCAGAAAGTACGATGCGATCGTTGATGTCAATTCGATAAGCATCCACCGTAAATGAGAACGCGTCTAGTGTATAGACAAAGCCCGCCGTCATATTAACTGACTCTTCCGGTTCAAGCTCCCTCGCACCCAGCGCTTTTGCAGCTGGCGTATCAACAGGGAAATGACCAACTTCACTCGGTACGCCATTTTCAAATACCGTAGCAATTGACTTATAGGACGTTTGAGCCAATGAAGGCGCTCTAAAACCTGTGCTTACTGCACCACGTAGTGAAAAGTTATCCGACACCACGTAGCGCGATGCCAGTTTACTGGTGAAGGTGCTGCCAAAATCACTGTAATCTTCAAAACGACCCGCCAAAACGACATTCCAGTCCTGCGTTAAGTAGGTATCAAACTCTGCGAATAAAGCGATATTGTGACGAGACTCATCGACAGCACTTGCTGGTGAGAAACCAGCGAGTACCTGCGCACCGCCGGCCGCAACGGGATTACCTTCTGCATCCAGCACGGTCAGGTAAGACGCTTCTTCACCTACTTCAATTTCATAGGTTTCACGGCGATATTCTGCACCAATCGTGAAAAATACATCATCCGGTAAGCCTAAATCCAATGCCGTTTTAGCATCAGCATTCACAAGCCACTGTGAATAAACTAAAGCACCGTTATTAAACTCAGTCGGGCTTGTTACACCCATCGAAGTATTCAAACTATTTACGACACCCAAAGCGAAGTCATTCACACCATAGTTTGTACTGATATCGTAATCCCACTCACCTCGAGTGCCTTTAACACCAACCGCAAACGAGTAATCATCTACATCGCTGACGATTTGAGGCAAGAAACCATCTGGATATACCGCAGTTAAGTTGCGGCTGTCATTTGCACGGCGATAGAAACCACCGGAGTTACCTTCACGTGTTGAGTAGCTACCAAATGAATAAAGTTCGGTTTCCGCATCTAGGTTGTAACCCGCATTATAAAATAGTGCAAAGTCTTCCACTTCAGCTTTACCAAAACGGTGGTTGTAGCGATCGAATGAAAACTCTCTTGAGTCAAGTTGACCATTTTCATCACGAGCATATTGCTCTCTTGGATCAAAGCCTGAACGATTAGTCGGTTTTTTATCTCTATATTCGGCAGACAGATTAATAAAACCTTCATTACCTAAAGCAAAACCGATGTTGGCACCAATTGTTGTGGTACCACCGTCGTTACGCTTACGGTCATCTCCAAGCACAAAGTCCAAATCGCCCGCATCGTTTGCACGGGTTTCTAATAAGTCAGGGACACCTGCCATCTGCGTATCGTGTTCACCATAGGTCACACTAATACTGCCGCCTTCTTCTGCATCTTTAAGCACGATATTAATAACGCCAGCAATGGCATCTGAGCCGTATTGAGCAGCAGCGCCATCACGCAATACTTCTACACGTTTAATCGCGGCAGCCGGGATCGTATTTAAATCAACCGCGGTTGAACCACGACCAACGGTACCGTTTAAATTCAACAATGCGCCAGCATGACGACGTTTACCGTTTACTAGCACTAAGGTGTGGTCTGGTGCTAAACCTCTAAGTACTGCCGGACGAGCATGATCGGTACCATCCGCGAGTGTCGAGTTAGGGAAGTTAAAACTTGGCACGAGTGTCGTCAGTACTTGGCTCAGCTCTAGCTGACCAGTACTTTGCATATCATCTAAAGAAATAACATCAACTGGTACCGTACTTTCGGCAACACTACGAAGGCTTCTTCGCGTACCTGTGATCTCGATGACTTCAACACTATCTTTGGCTTCAGTGTTGTTACTTTCGGCTTGCGCGTGAATTGAAATTGTTGAAAGAAGCGCGGTACCAATAGCCAACGAGATTGGCTTGCGAACAGCGTTTTCCAGCTTGTTATTAATAATTTGCATAGTTTGTCCCGTGAATATGTTGAATGCAGAGTCTGTAAAAGACCGATTATTACTTAATTTAGTCACCATGAAGATAAATCAAGACTGAATAAAAGACCCAAGTGAATGACACAAAAAGCGGTACGTTCACATTCAACCTACGACTAAAATGTTGGTACTTACTTATTCAATAGCAACCTAAGATTAAGCAATCGCTCATAAGAAAAGACGCGGATTTTAGAATTATTCTTTCATCGATAATAAAGAATTTTTTAATCTACCTTATACCTCACTCAGGCACTGGTCTGATGTTTACCCGCTCCATCTTTACTCCATATTGCAACGCTTAAATACCAGCATGCAGAAACGGAGAGTACCAATGACACAACGGACGCTTAAACATGCTGAATGGTTGAAAATTGTTGAATCTAGAGCGAACCAGCAGCAACTTCAAATAAAGCCAAAAAATAAACTATCACCTGCTGTAATTTGGACTTTTGTACTAGCCACTATGATTTCACTGATTAGTGCATGGGCATTTGTTACCGAAACATCTGAGGCACCTACTCAGCAGCTTAGTAAAGAATCCCAAATGCGTATCAACCGCTACTTTACCAAACAGTATATGGTTGGAAGCTGGCAGTTCTCACATTTAAAAACCAGTAAAGATGACATCAATGTGTTTATCCGTATCCCGACTAAACTTGCATTAACGGGACAGGCACTCAAGGGGTATATCGAGCAGTCACTTTGCCCACCGGTCAGTAGCAATGTTTGGCGTGATGTCAATCAGTTTGCGCTTTATATGCACTTGTACTCGGATACGCCACGCCACAGCGACTATGCCAAATGCCAAGCACCTTAATCATTTCAGGTTAAATTCTTTTATCTTTCAGTTCAAAGGCCCGATGGGCCTTTTTGGATTTCAAGAGTTATTTCGAGCTATCGTGGTTAGCAAGCGAACTTACCGGCTCGAGCTCAAGTTTGGCTTTTTCTTCGAGTTCTTCGGGTAGCTCTTTGACAACGGCAACACCTAGCTCTTTAAATTCAGAGGCTTGCTTAATTAAATTACCTTTACCCATATACAACTGAGAAAACGCGCGCTCGTAGCTCTCTTTTGCTTTATCAAGCTGTTTGCCCACCCCTTCCATACTATGTAGGAAGCTATTGAGCTTGTTATAAAACTTCTCCGCTCGTAGCGCCAGCTCTCTGGTGTGTTTGCTTTGCTCTTCAAAGCGCCATAGTTGTTTGACGATGTTAAGACTGGTCAATAGCGTTGTTGGCGTTGCCACTAATACATTGTTTTGTAAAGCGTCCTGATAAAGCGTTGGCTTATGCTTAACCGCCTCAACAAATGCAGATTCCACAGGGATAAACATGATGACCACCTCAGGGGAGTTAAGACCTGGTAAGCGCTCATAAGATTTACTACCCAACTCTTTGATCCGTGCAGTGATGGCTTCGGTGTGTGCCACAATGGCTTGATTCGCTTCACTATCGGTTGTGGCATTAATATACCGTGTATAGGCATTCAATGAGGTTTTAGCGTCAATAACAAGGTGGCGAGATTGCGGTAAGTAAACCACGACGTCAGGGCGAAACTTGCCTTCGTCGGTATTAAAACTTACTTCTCGCTGATAGTCGTGCCCCGGACGTAGCCCAGCACTATCTAGCACATTTTCGAGCATGAGTTCGCCCCAGTTACCTTGTGCTTTCTTTTGCCCTTGTAACGCAGTGGTCAAACGATCGGCTTGCTCAGTCATGGCTTTATTGTTGGCTTGTAAGTGCAGCAATTCGGTTTTCAATGACGCCCGTTGCTTAAGCTCTTCACTATGAATAGCTTCCATTTTATCTCTAAAGCCCTTTAATTCACCTTGTACTGGCTGCAGCAACTGCTGGATTTTTTCTTTACTTTGGTGACTAAAACGCTCGCTTTTCTCATCAAATATTTGATTCGCGAGATTATGAAACTCTTCTTTCAACTGGACTTTAGCTTGCTCAAGCTGCGCGAGCTGCTGCTCAAAACTCAGTTGCTTTTGCTCCAGCAAGGTTTGCAGGTTGGCCATTTCAACTTCTAACTCATGAGCATGCACTTGAATTTCTTCCTTGGCATCGAGCTCTCGCTGCCACAGCTGCTGATATTCAGCGGCTTGCCGTTGACGCTCAGCTAATCTTGCTTGCAATTGCTGCTGTTGGCCATGACTTTGCAGTTGCTGTGTTCTTAATTGCTCAGCGAGTTGCTCAGCTTGGCTTAGTTGTGACCTAAGTGCTTGCTCGGAGGCGAGTTGAGTCTTGAGTTGATTTTTGAAAGTGCTGCGCATAACCCAAACAACGGGGAGTAGGGTAGCCGCACCGCCTGCAAATAGCGCAAGACTAAACCATGCAGGCGTATTGGAGAGCATTGACCAAAGCATATTGAGATCTCATCGGTTCTTCTACTTTGATAATACCTTAGATATAAATTTCAATCACTTAGTCATTCAGTGATCTGTTGACCATTGTAGCGATACCCGGCGCCATATACCGACTCTACAATTTTCGGAGATAAATCTAATCCTTTGATTTTCTTTCTGATATTTTTAATGTGGCTGTCGATTACGCGATCCGAAATATCAAAGTTATCCGGTTGAATATAATCAAGAATTTGCTGTCTTGAAAAGACACGGTTTGGCGCATCATATAAAAGCGCAAAGACATCAAACTCAACTTTGGTTAAGCCTAATGTACTGCCATTCAGCTTAACCGTTAATTCTTCGCGATTTACTTCGATAGGCTTTTGATACGCATTGGTGTTCACACAACGACGTAAGATCGCTTTCATGCGCATCACTAATTCAGCGGCGCTAAAAGGTTTACATACATAATCATCTGCACCGACTTCTAAGCCCTTTAAACGGTCTGCTTCTGCCACTTTGGCAGTCAGCATCACAATAGGTACTTCAGAAAACGCCCGAATTTGACGCAGACACTCTACGCCGTCTTGGTTCGGCAACATGATATCCATCAAGATTGCATTTGGTTGGTTTAACTTTACCCAAGGTACAACTTCGGCACCGTCTGCAATATGAAACATTTCAAAACCGGATGCTCTAAAAAACAACAGCACCTGCTCCGCAATATCTTGGTCGTCTTCGACGAGCAAAATTCTTGATGGGGTAGACATAGGATTTATTTACTCTTTGCTTTTAACTTTTTCAATTGTTGTCTAACTTGACGCTTTAATTTGTCTGAAAGCGTGTCATCGAACAGTAACATGGTAAGTATACTAGACAAGTCTTCTGAACTCGCAACTTCATTAAGTAGATCATAGTCAGATTCTGATTGTGTCTCAATAAAGTTTAAGTGTGAAATTGTCGCGTCGTAGCAAAGCATAAGGTTATCCTAATTGGTCTATGGCGTTTCTCCGTTATCGCTATTAAAGCGCGAGATTATGGAATAAAAATGGAGTGAGAGATGTTTTAGGGCCTGTTGACCTTTGCTGTTTGATTTTTGTTCTTCTGAGTGTGTTTTGATCGCGACGCTCGACTTGCCGCCTAGTAATCTAGGCAAAAGTTGAGCAACAATGAACAAAGCGCACTCAGGTGAACCCAAAGGGCAGCGCTTGATTGGCATTTCTACTATGTTATCGCCAGACTTACATAGAATGACTATGCTACGCAGGCTCTGCCTTGTATAAATACCAGTCAAACTGCTGCAAAAACAAACTTGAAAGATAAACAGGCCCTAGAGCCAGAAAAAAGAAAAGCCAACTTAATTAAGCTGGCTTATTACAATCAGTAACAAAGGGGGAAAATCAACATATGCCTACTGTTTCAACAATGTCACAACAAGCACTATCATAGACCTTCACCTTTGTTGATTAGTTCCAAATTATTTTTAATTTTTTATCAGCGCTAGCATTTGCGACTCATCAAACTGACCAAGATTGACGCCAGACTCGGCAAACAGGGCGTCAACAAGAGCTTGTTTATCGCGTTGCATCTTAAACACCTTCTCTTCGATAGAGTTCGCCATAATCAATTTGTACACAAATACCGGCTTGTCTTGTCCGATACGATAGGCGCGATCTGTTGCTTGATTTTCTACCGCAGGATTCCACCAAGGATCGAAATGGATAACCGTATCTGCTTGAGTCAAATTCAAACCAGTTCCCCCAGCTTTTAAGCTTATTAAAAAGACATTGCACTTGCCTTGAGTAAACGCCTCAATGGCTTTATCCCGTTGCCTTGTCTGCCCCGTCAGCATGGTGTATTTCAGCTTTTGCTGCTGGCACTGCTCAGCAATGAGATCTAACACGCTGGTAAACTGGCTGAAGATAATTATCTTACGACCCTCACTAAGCAGCACTGGCAGGTGTTGTGCAAGCCACTCAAATTTAGCACCATGTTGGTCGGTCAGTGATTTATCAACCAATTGTGGGTGACAGCAGATCTGACGTAACTTTAGCAAAGCATCGAGGAACGCCAGCTTGCTTCGTTCAACCCCTTGCTCCTGAAATAGATTGAGCAATCTACTTTCTACTTGGTGCTGAACACCTTGATATAACTTATGCTGTTCATCAGAGAACTCCAATTCTTTGATAAGTTCTGTCTTATTAGGTAGCTCTTTCACCACCTCCGCTTTTGTACGACGAAGAATAAACGGCGCGATCAACGATCTGAGCTCTCTGGCCCTAGGACGATCTTGTTCTTTTTCAATTGGGATCTGGAAGTGTTGCTTAAATTGTTGCTTAGTCCCCAGCACATCAGGCATTACAAAATCGAGCAGCGATTTAAGCTCAAGTAAGTTGTTCTCTACCGGTGTGCCACTTAAACAAAGCTTGAAACGGGCTGATAGGCTCTTTACGCATTTAGATATTTGTGCGCTTTCATTTTTAATATACTGCGCCTCATCCAACACGATGGAATCAAAATCTAGCCCTTTATAATACGCCACATCGCGCTTAAGTAATGGATATGTCGTCAGAATAAATCGTGCACCAGACAGGTTGGTGAGTGCTTCCTCTCTATTGGAACCATGAATAATAGTCAAAGGTAGATGCGGAGCGAAACGTTTAAATTCATCACGCCAGTTCCCCACTAAACTCGTTGGACAGACAATTAAACTTGGTTGTGTCACAAGCGTATTATGCTGAGAAATAAAGTAAGCAATAACCTGAAGCGTTTTACCAAGACCCATATCATCGGCCAGAATGCCACCTAGCTGATGACGATTAAGGAACTTAAGCCAGTTAACCCCTTGAACTTGATAATCTCGTAGGGTGAAGCTCTGTCCTTCGCTGGCTGGGATCACGTCGAGGTTTTCTATTGGTTTATCTAGCTCGGCGAGATACTCAAGTAGCTTTTGATCGTCTGAGTCGGCGTGAATATGTGTCAGTTCAAATAGCTTTTTGGCATACGACAACGGAAATTTAAATTGTGAGCTCGAAAGGTAATAACTAAAACGAGATTTCAGCTCTAGCAATTCATCAAATATGGATTTGCTAATGGCATAGAACTGCTCACCGATTTCGACGTAGCGATATTCATGTGCAAGGTTGTTGAGCTCATGAGCTGGGTGCTTATCCCAGTTGAGCGTAACGGGCTTGTCATCTAACATCACCTTACCGAGCACATGATGTTGCTTATCTCGCTTAAGACTTAACAGCACTTTTGGTGTAACAACGAGGCCATTGCTTGGCAACTCGTCAACAATCCAACGTTTGCCCTGAAGAAGCGGTCTGATTTCTCTGTTAAACCAATGGACTTCAACGCCATCCTCGGTTGGTAATAAAAACTCATCTCCCTCATGAATAAGTCCTAGGCCTGTAAGGACCTGTTCCAATCTTGCCAACTGCTTTTTCGTCGCGCCTTTCCCAAGGGGTTCAATCGCAAAGCGAATTTTGTTTGGCCTATCTAGTTTTATAAGCTTAGCAACATTAGATTGCTTGCTCGCTAACTGCGAAAACCCAGCAGGAGGCGCAATGACATCATCCGTAAAGATATCTTGAAAACGCGCCATCACCTGCTCTAGCTTTTCAGCCGTTATAGTCGGCATAGTATGAAGGTGGGCGATTTCCTGCGCGGTAAGCTCTGACTCAATTCGGCCAACGACCAAATTCTCGGTATCTAGATACACCGGAGGTTCGGTTTTAATCAAGCGCCAGTGCTCAACATTCGCTAGGCGGCTTTTAAGTTGGTATTCATTGCCTTCTTGATGCCAGTAAAAATCTAGCGTTTGCTTATGCCCAAGCTCCAAAGGTTGGCGCTGGTTACGATAAAAACAGCGATGGGTATGTACAAGTTGTGTGAGTGCATTAAAGCCCCAGGCGCCAAATAGCTCAAAATGACCCGGTGTATTTTGCGAGCGGATCCAGCTAAATAAGCGAAAATCGTTTTCTAATAAACCTGCAGGAGCGACCTGACTATTGAGCTGCTGCTCGGTCAACACTCGGCCTAAGGGATAAACACCATCGGGCCGATTTGGCGATACCTTAGGGCTTACAAGGATTTCGTTTGCTCGTGGCTCTAACACGAAGAGCAACACGTTTTCCGCGTCTGCTTTATCGCTTTGCTGCAACTGCCCAAGTTCATTAAACCAGTCATTAACCAAATAAGCCTCACCAAAGCCGCCAGAATGTTCGATTTTAAGTTTGAGCAATACCGCAGCAATGTGCCGACATTTACTGTTATTTGAACAAGAGCAGTTTGCTTCGACCGAAACCGTAGCTTGTGTTTGGTTTATTTTGATGTGCTGGGTGAAAGTATTGCCGTAATTTCCCAATACCTGCGCGTCAATGAGTGCAAAGTTTTCGCTGTGTTGAAGATAGCAGACTTGTTCGTCTTTCAAATACTCCTTAGCTTTCGCAAGTAAAGCTGAATTGAAGTACTGGCGAAGAAAACGTTCAGACAAAGGAAATTGATTAGCCTGTTCCTGCTTGATTTCTTCAAATAAGGCGAAAAGTTGCTCTTTAGATAACTGCGAAGACATTAAGTGCACGTCAAAATTAAAATAAAAAGCCAGTATATGAAATTAGTGATTTGAGCTAAAGAGAGAAATGCGAGAAATTCGCTAAAAAAGGACTGGTTGGAGGTCAACTGACTAGAAAAAGCGCCGAGTTGCTTGATAATTCAACCAACGCGGCAATTTTTGAACAGGCCTTAGTTATAGCTGCTTAGTAACTTTTGCAATTGTTCCAAACGCTTATCAGTCAATACTCGATTATCTATTTTCACGGTAACATCACCACTTTTTAGATTTCTTTGTACTCGAATGTAGTCGTTCTCTAGCATGGACTCCACACGTGAATCATTACTTCCAAATGTGGTCAAAAATTTGGTGATCTGAACAGCACGTTTTTCATCTGACATCTCTTCTTTCATAAAATCTTGCGCTTTAAGCGCAGCGATTTGCTCTGAAAACTGTTCAGGCTGTTCTTGTTTTGCCGTAATTAGCTTTTTAGCTGCTTCACGGCCTAAATGATTTGCCGTTGGGTACAATTGCAATACTTCGACTGGAATACTTTCATAGGCTTTCAACGCGTCAGCGATGGCAGTGTGAGAAACGCCTTCCACGGCAGCAATTTCGCGATACGATCCTTTATGGCCCTGCTCGATCAAGTTTTGCTTGGTGTCAAAATACGCTTTACCCAATTCCCAAAGACTCGGGGCAATGTATTGATCGGAAGATACCGCTAATGTTTTTGCATCTTCGTCGTTAAAGTCTTTCGAGCTCAATACCACATAATCCGCTTCAGCCAGCAAACAGGCTTTACGGCGTCTTGAACCTGATAAAACGTGAAGCTTGCCATTGTGGTGCCAACATAGAGCAGGGTGAAGATTTCGCTTATCTTTTTTAATGGCAGGTAATATATCTGCTACCGCTTTTTCGCTTAATAGCAATTGCTCGCGGCGATTCTGCCCATAAACTGTGGTTTTACTCTCGATTTCGTTAAACGGCACCACTTCACAGGTTAGCACTATGGTCTTTGTTGGATCGCTTGGCGCTGGCATTGTAACCACATCGCCTACTTTAGCCTGATCTAAAAGATCATCGAGGCTACTACCTTCAACCGCAGTAGCAAAAGGATCTATTCGTGTGTCATTTTTACGTTTTCTAGCCATTATTAATACCTTTTTATTCTGCTAGCGAAGATTGTGTTGAAGGCCAATTTGAACGGATCAGCATCTCTAATTCATCAACTACGTCTTTGATATTTTCTTGCGCTTTTAATAATGCTTCACGACTTGCTAAGCTATCCGAAGTCTTCTGATCAAAGATAGTGTTAAACGATGAAGAACTCGCCGTAATTGCGGAGCTGTGGTTGATTGGATAGCTCATTACTTGGCGACCAAAAGCACTACGTACATCTTTAACGATATCACGCTGAGAGTGGTTACCTTTAACATAGTTTGTGACTAAAAACTGCATAAAGTCCCAACCTTCGTGACCAAGCGCTGCAACGGTATGATATATCTCACCAAGACGCTTTAGATACTTATTATTAGCGTCGAAATCAACGGCCTCTGGATGTACAGGTATCAACATCGCTGTAGACGCCATCAGTGCGTTGTAGAACATAAAGTTGAGTGAAGGTGCGGTATCTACTAGGATAATGTCAAACTCGTCTTGTACAGGCTCTATAACCTTCTCTTTGAGCTTGTGGTAATGGCGTGTCTTTTCGTAGCTAGAGCTTTCTTTTAACTCTGTTGCAGTTTCGTGCTCAAAATAAAAGTCATCCATACCAGAAGGTAATACGCGAATATTTGGAATATGGGTTTCTTGGAATGAGTTAGAGACAAGATCTTTCCATGTTTCACCTTCATCTAATTCAATGCAGTCTCTCATCAAATCGCCAACCGTGATCGGTTCATGATCGTTAGATGGAAAAAAACTTGACGATGATCCTTGCGGATCAAGATCAATGATCCCGATGCGATAGCGCTTAATATTGGTTGTTGCTAATGCAGCAGCAACGTTCACTAAACTGGTTGTTTTACCACAGCCACCTTTCAAACTATTAATCACTATGACTTGTAATTTGTCGCCAGACTTACGTTGATCGGCATTTACACCTAAGACATCTGCCATCGCAAAGATATTTGCTAATGTGTATGCATAATGACCATTTGCGCCTTTCTTAATGTTGATGGCATCAAAGTCACCTTGGTCATGACGTCTTTTTAGTGTTCTGTTATTAACACCTAGTAGATCTGCGGCAGCTTTTTGCGTGTAGGTTCTAAGCTCCTTTTCTTCGGTTTTAAGATGAGCTCTATAATGTTGAATACGACCAGCAAGTGATTGTTCTGCTACTTCAGCTGTAGCTTTCAAAAGCCGATACGTTGATAGCGCATTGTTATTTATAGACATACACATTATCCTTTATTTGATAACGATTATTATAATGTCCATATATTTTGCTGTAAACACAAAAAAACAAAGACATTTGTAATTTTGATTTACATCTAAGTATAAATAAGAAGGTTTAGATATGGTTAAATAGTTAGGTATTAAAGGATAAGGAAAAGAAATAGAGGCTTATCTCACTGTTTTACAATCATTTTTTATAATTTTATAGATCTAATTTTTACTAGGTTAAGATCAGATCTCTTATAACTCCCAGATCGAAATTTTACTAACTGCTATTTCAAAAAGTTATATATAAACAGTTTATGCACAGCTTTATGCACAAAATATTTAGTTTAGATCAATTTTTTACTAAGTAAGATCAGGTGGTTATGCACAATCTATGTAAGATCATTTGCTTTAAGGTATATATAGATCTGATCTCTACTAAGCATAGATCAGATCTTTACTAATTAATGTCTGAGTTGTCCACAAGGGTGTCTGGTTTATCGTCGAAAATCGATTATATAGGCCCTAAACAAAGACTTTTCAGCGTTAATTTTGTCTGTGTTAGTAAAAGCTTGATCTGAAAATAGGCTCTACTTGGTAAAAAAATGATCCAAACAAAAAAAATTACTTCGGATCACTTTTTTACTAACTTTAATCATTAACTTTTTCTGTCGAATATGTTGTTATTAGACGTCATGAAAATTTGGAAGTAAAACAATGAGCCGGAAGGTGAACATCTCTGTTGACAATTTGCCCGATTCACTTCGTGGACAGATCCATGGTGTAGAAAGTGCAATCGATAACGAAAGTTTGGCGTTGTTTACAGATAATAAAGATGTTCGAGTATCTTTAGAAAATGCAGCCCATGGGCTAAGAGCTTATTCTAACACCTTTAATCATTATGATTTATGGGGGCGCTTTGTTCGCTCGGGACATAAAAAGTTACCGTTAGAAGAAGCACCTAAAAAAACAATCGTAACAAGAAAAATATCAGAAAAAGTAGATGGTATTCTTTACGAAGGTGAAATAAAAATTACGCCGGCCGTTGTTAGTACTAAAAAAGATGGAGATGACGAAGAGTTTTTAGTTTGGCCTTCTGACCGAGAAGAAAAAGTTGAGCGTGCGCTGATCCGTCTAGCTTCTAAAGGTAAGATTGTTAAAATAAATTTTAAGTCCGGTATTCAATACGCGGTTATTTTTTCTATGAATGAGCTCGCTCAAGAATTGAAAGCCGTTGGTCAATCAATGCCTTATCCGCAAATTAAAGAATCTTTGGAAGCCCTTCAAGGTTCAAAACTTTCGTTCAAATATACGGCAACAGATACTAAAAACCCAAGTATTGATGATTCATTTTACGAGTCAAATATGAACTTTCTGTCATCGCTACACTTTAGTGGCAAAAAAGGACAGGGCGGAAACATCAAATGTGTTGCATGTTTAAATGCATTTGTTCATAACATGATCGATAACTTGGAGTACAAAGGCTATTATTTCAACAGTGCTCAAGAGTTAAAACGTGGTTTATCTCGTTGGATGATGCTACGTTTGTATCATCTATGGCGTTACGCAGCTCCGGGTAAAACTTACCATTTTCGCTTAATCTCAATTATGGAAAAGTACGGTTCAATTTATTCTGACGATGAAATTACAGAGAATAAGTTGAAAGCGCTTCGTCGTGATATGACCACAACAATGAAAGATTTGATCGAAAAAGGAGCAATATCCGAATACAATATTTCGAATGTTAAGGATGAAAAGTCAGGTAAAATCGTTGATTATGTGTACGAAATGCATCCGTCAGCTCAGTTCTGCGATGAGATATTGGCTCTCAATAAACACCATAAGCGTATCGAAATTCAAGGTGGAAAACGGATCGTTGAAAATGTTGAAGTGATTGATGAAGATACATTAGAAGAAATTGTTAAGAAATAAGATTTCTTATTTTGGCTAGAGTAGTACTTCTAGCCAAAACAAAAAACTTTTATATCAAAGCTAATTTCTATTTCAACTGAAGATACTTACTGACCGAAATTTATCACAATCCAATTCTTCAAAACAATGAAGTCTAAAGAGCTAAAAGCTTTCTTAAAAATTTCCTGCGGTGAAAAGATACCGACCTCAATAAATCTTGAAACTACATCAACGGATTGAATTAATTCTCTAATCCTTAGAAGAGGGAGCAAGCATATTAATAATTCAAACTTTCCTATTTAGAACAATCAAATAGAAAAATTTTTTATCCAACAGACGTTGATTTATTAGTGATTGCTAGATGCGAGTCCGTGGTCGATCAGCTATTTCAAAGCTTAAAACTCAATGATAAGTCAAAATTTAACCTGAGGAAATTTGGTATTTAATCTGTGAAGATAACGATTTCGTCATAGCCTTATAAGTTTCTAAGTGATTAAGAACACATCATACTAAAATCAGCATAAGTCACTTAACGCTTGCCATGGATTAGTTTATCTAACAAGATTATGTTAAATTACGTGTTATCTTTAAATTCCGTATGGATTTATTCAAATCTTTCTAAATAAATTCTATCGACTAGAAAGTTGTACTCTCGTTTTCTAGGATGATCTTCTTTATGTGTAAAGTGACTTAACTCTCCTAGTTTAGTGTCTGGTTGCGGGTTAAATAGTATAAACGGAAGTGCGGCACTTACATGATAGCGATTTTGAGCTGTATATCTCACATTCACCTCAGGTGTTACTCTGGTTGGCCTTCTAATTCTAAGCTTTGCATTTTCTGATAAACTAGAAACTCTATATTTTTCTTGTTCTACAAGCTGTTGCCACTTTTCCTGATCTATCATCCTCGGATTTGAATAAAGTGAAGAGCGATTCAACATCTCCAGAGCGAGTTCTTTACTCAAAACTCTGGTTGCATGTTTTTTCATCCAGGTAAATCGAACGGAATAGGGAGCTGTGGATTCGCTATGTATTTTTCTATATGCAGCCAAAGTCATCAAATTAGGAACTGCACTATGAACAGCTTCAAATCTTGCATCATTGTTAGAAATTTCCAGAATGGTATTTTTGAAGTTTTCTTTGGCTTGGTTTACTGCGTTCACCCTAGACTTGATGATTTCTTTAGGATCATTAACTAGTAGAAGGCCAGGGAACCTTTGCAACAACTTTCCGCTTTCGCGGTCGTTTAAATAGAGGTCGCGATATGCATCTAAACATTTGGAGAGCGCATTTTCACCTTCAATTTTTGTAACTGCTATATTTGTTGGAGCGGTTTCTTCATCTTGTTTTTTTATATCAGGCAGTTCATAAAAAGTTGCCTTTTTTATATCGGCTTCTGTCAGTTCATGGCATAGCTGATTAATATGTTCGTTAAGAATATCGAAAGTTGAACGTATATTGAATTTATTCATTGTATGATGTGTTCTCATTATCTCTTTAATATTATATCAAAAATAATGGAATCTCGCTAAGCGATTTTACCATGAGTATTTAATGGAAAAACTAACGATATCATTTTCACCAGGCCTCCATTTGCTAAATTAAGCTGGATATCTTATCTAGAATATCAGTGTTAAGTAGTTAGTTATTTGATCAATTAGTTGGGGGTAATACAGTAACTGTGTGTATGTTTACTGAACAAGTAAGTATGATGTGTTCTTATAGTGTGTCCAGATTATATCAAAAATATTCTGATAGCTCATATTTATCTTCACTTATTTAGCCTCGATGCAGGGCGTCAAGATTTTGGAGAAATTAAATCATCAGCTAGGAACCTTTTATTGTTTGATTTTTGTTTTCGTTTATTGTTTTCCCAGAAGGGGGGGAAGATACTTTGTAGAATCATAAAGTATTTATCGCCTGACGCACATAGGATAACTACGCTAAGCAGGTTCTGCCTTGTAGAAATGCCAATCAAACAGCTGCAAAAACAAACTTGAAAGATAAACAAGCCCTAGTTAATTCTATAAATAGAGAATTAACTCTATGTTATTTTGATGAAAATGTTAATCAGCTCTTTTAGAGGTCAAACTATACTGTTTAAATTAAGTATGATGTGTTCCTTTTTATTAGCTGAATTATATCAAATTTTTTTGCATTTCTCTTATAAAATTGGATTTTGATAAATTTTTGCAGGGAGTTCTTAACGGACAATACTCAAATAGAAAGTGGTGGCTAGTAATCACTCAGAATGGCAATGCTAATTTTCAGCTTCCTGATTAATTTTTAAATTTAATGGTGATTTCATATTGATTAACAGTTTGTATGATGTGTTCTCTGTGAAATCCTCGCGATGATACTCTTTTTTATAAATTAAAGTCAACTTGTTGATCCCGACATTGTCTTGTTACTGTCAATAGGTTTTGGAAGTGAAAAACCATAGTAAGTATTCACAAACTTTATTTCGACCAAGCGCTTTTCTGTAGACATGAAGATTTAATAGATTCTAGTTAGGCCGTAAAGGGAAGGTGATAGATAAGTTGAGATGGAAAAGTAAGTATGCACTTACTTTAAAATAGTTTAACTTTGCACTTTCTTGGAGAACAACCGTACCACTTCTTTTACTTTGCAATGAATCTTCAAGTAATATCCGCATTTTCTGCAGTCTTACCTGACTAAAATATAGTGCAAGTTTCTTTTGATACATGTTCAGTTCGAAGTTGCAACGCTAGCACTAACTTTATAATAACTAAACCAGGCACTTCAGTATTATGCAAATTTCGCCGTAATATTGCCTTACTCGATTTGAACCGAAGTCAAATAAAGACAGAACAGGAGTAAATACGAAAACGCATCTCATATGTTTAGGCAATTTCAAGATCATATCGTTCTCACACCTGAGTTAATGGTCTGTTCGTCGAAGAGCAAAGTAGATAGATCTCTCTTCAAGCGTCTGAACAGCTCGGTTGTGAACGAGTCATGCTAGATGTGTAAATTGTTCATGGGAAAATATTTCTGAAATTAATTGTCCCAAAACTAATGAGAGTTTTGGAAATGAAAATAGCGTTTAAGCTATTCAGCAAGTAACCTTATGCCTAACTATTCTAGGCAACGTGACTATCCCTTGATACTGTAAGAATAAAAAAGTTGTTGTGTGCTAGACATCAAGAAAAAATGATGGTCAAGAGTAAACTCAGTAGTACTATTGTTATCAATACCACCTTCTTGACAGTAGAATACTTTACTTTATTTATTTTTATCTGGTAATAGAGATAAGCACTGTGTCACTAGATTTGTAGGCGAGACTTCGTCTTCTCAATAAGATAGCTTAACCAAGAAAATTTATGTTATTTAAATAACCCAGAGCACTGAAGAAAAATCTCTCCAATTTTTCAGTATTGAGTTCTCATTGTGGGAGAGGCCTGCTGGAAGTACATTAACACTTCCAAAAACTATATATGATATGTGATTTGTACTAATAGCTATCACAATACGACTCATTTTTCTTGCTTCCTTCCTACTCATAAAATACTACGATTTGCTACCCAATGACTTGTAACTGAGTTGAAGATTACTAGGCTTAACTCTAATAAATTGTCAATTTAACATAATATTTGACTTAAGTCAGTGTTGCATATAAATGCTCTGTAAGACGATTTGCTGAAGAGGTAGGGTGGGATCCCGCTTGCTCACAAATTCTTAAATTGACTTCTATTCGTAAGCGCTACTAATCAATGCACTGAAAGTGAAACACAAGAAGTCGAGAAGATTGTGTATCGGCTCTTGGATTTTCAATTCACTTTAAAATGAATGATGGCACTCATTATAGTGATTTTAAGACTAGATTATAAAAGTCCGATACTTGCCAACTCTAAGTCCGCTTTTGTGCTTGCTGGAAAGATGTATTAAAAAACATCATATCTCAAGAATGGTGATACTGTGGCAAATTTTTTATTATTTTTAGCAAATGTATCAAGATTAGAAATAAAATTTAGTATGATGTGTTCTTTGTTGAAACAAACTAAAGTTTTTCCTTGATGAATAAGGGGGCTTGGGGTACTGTTCAATGGTGGTAACACATATTGGAATGAGGAAAATACAATGGCTAATTGGAGCCCGAATAGCTGGAGAGATAAACCTATCTTGCAGCAACCAGAATACCCAAATTCAGAGAAGTTAAAATCAGTTGAAAAAGAACTAAATTCAGCACCGCCGCTCGTTTTTGCAGAAGAGACTAGAAGCTTGTATAAAAGCCTTGCAGATGTCTGCGAAGGTAAAGCTTTTATATTGCAAGGCGGTGATTGCGCAGAGTCGTTTTCGGATTTTAGTGCCGCTAATATACGAGATACGTTCAAGACGCTTTTACAAATGGCGGTCGTACTAACATACGGTGGTAAGTGTCCGGTAGTTAAAATAGCTCGAATGGCGGGGCAGTATGCAAAACCTCGTTCTTCAGATTTTGAGACTATTGATGGTATTTCTTTACCCTCATATCGAGGCGATATCGTTAATAGCTTTGAGTTTACAGAAGAAGCACGTATCCCAGATCCTGATAGATTGATGAAAGCGTATCACCAGTCAGCAGCGACTCTCAATCTACTTCGTGCGTTTGCACAGGGTGGTCTTGCGGATCTGCACCAGGTAAATCGTTGGAATATGAGTTTCGTAGCTGCAAATCCATTAAAGGATAAGTTTCAACAACTCGCTGAGCGTATTCAAGAAGCACTCGAGTTTATGGAAGTTTGTGGTATCGATTCAACAGTAGCGCCAAGCCTAAAAGAAACTCCGCTTTATACCTCACACGAAGCGCTTTTGTTAGGTTATGAAGAAGCGTTGACGAGACGAGATCACCTATCAGGGGATTGGTACGATTGTTCTGCTCATTTTGTGTGGATTGGAGAACGTACGCGTCAGCTAGATCACGCACATATCGAGTTTTTCCGTGGTATTAAAAACCCTATTGGTGTAAAAGTTGGCCCTGGGATGCAAGAAGATGAGTTAATTGAGCTTGTCGATGCGCTTAACCCAGATAACATTCCTGGTCGTCTAACACTTATCACACGCATGGGTGCAGATATGTTGCCGGAAAAACTTCCTAAATTAGTTCGCAGAATTCAAGAAGAAGGCCGCAAAGTTATTTGGACTTCGGATCCCATGCACGGAAACACTGAAAAAGCGACCACTGGATATAAGACACGTAGCTTTAACAATATCCTAAGAGAAATCAGTCAGTTCTTCGCAGTTCATAAAGCTGAGGGTAGCTATCCTGGTGGTGTGCACTTAGAAATGACAGGGCAGCACGTTACTGAGTGTGTTGGTGGTGCCTACGGTCTATCAGACGAAGACTTATCTCAGCGTTACCGCACCCAGTGTGATCCACGTCTAAACGCAGACCAAGTTTTAGAGCTAGGCTTTTTAGTTGCTGATCTACTAAAAGATGCTCGTAAAACAGTATAAATAACAAACAAAGGGCCGCATAGCGGCCTTTTTAGTATTTATGGCGCTTTAGCCCAGTTTCAGAAATAATTTTTGCTGATATTTCCTCAACGGAATAGCGTGTACTGTTCAAGTAAGGCGTTTTATTCTTTTTAAATAGCATCTCGACTTCTTTGACTTCAATACGGCATTGTCTAATTGATGCGTACTTGGAGTTTGCCATTCTCTCTTGCCTGATTGCAGCTAGTCTTTCGGGATCTATGGTTAAGCCAAAGAGCTTACCTTTGTATTTATCCAGACATTTGGGTAGCTTTCCACTTTCTAAATCATCTTCTGTCATCGGATAATTCGCGGCCTTTATCCCATATTGCAAAGCTAAATATAAGCTTGTCGGCGTTTTACCGCTGCGGCTGACACCCACCAATATGATGTCTGCCTCGTCATAATCTTTAATATTTGCACCGTCATCATTTGCAAGTGCGTAGTTAACTGCATCTATTCTAAAATCATACGAAGATTCATGAATGCTATGCGTGCGGTGCATTTTTGGCACCGGCTGAACTTTTAGCTCTCTTTTTACAATTTCGCTCGCATAAGATAAAAAGTCGTAACAAACCCCTTGCGACGATAAAATAATATCGGACAATTCTGGATTAACGAATGTAAAAAACACCAATGGTTTTTCACCTGAAGTCTCAGCAACAGAGTCTATTAGTTTTTTGATTTCATTTGCTTTTTTCACTGTTTCTACAAATGGTATCGTTTGATGATTAAATTCTACAGGGAACATTGAAAGCGTTGCGTGACCAAACACTTCAGAGGTGATAGCGGTACCATCGGAAATATAAAATGCTGTTCTCATTTTGCTATTATTCATTCAGAAATTGTTGAAAATAAGCCATCGCGGTTTACGAAGACTGCCTTACCGTTGTAGAATGCCCTTGACCAAGTGGAAAGGTCAATTAATCTCTCACATTTAATACAATTTGTTTTGGAGACAGTTCCGTGCAAGACTACGTTCTCTGGTATCAAGAGTTGGGTATGCAAGATGTACCTCGAGTTGGTGGTAAAAACGCTTCTCTAGGTGAAATGATATCTAACCTTGCTAACGCTGGTGTACAAGTACCTGGTGGATTCGCAACAACAGCTGATGCGTTTAATGAATTTCTTGAGCAATCAGGCCTCAATGAAAAAATCCACTCAATCCTAGATACTCTCGATGTTGACGATGTCAACGAATTAGCCAAAGTCGGCGCCCAAATTAGACAATGGGTTATCGATACACCATTCCAACCAGAATTAGATAAAGCAATCCGTGAAGCGTATAGCCAGTTACACGGTGACGCAAGCCAAGATGTCTCCTTTGCTGTTCGTTCATCAGCAACCGCAGAAGATATGCCAGACGCCTCCTTCGCTGGCCAACAAGAAACTTTCCTAAACGTTCGTGGCATTGATGCCGTAATGGTCGCTATCAAGCATGTTTTTGCTTCGCTATTCAATGACCGTGCAATATCTTATCGTGTACACCAAGGCTATGATCACAGAGGCGTGGCGCTTTCTGCAGGTATTCAGCGTATGGTGCGTTCAGACAAAGCGTCGTCTGGAGTTATGTTCTCAATCGATACCGAATCAGGCTTCGAAGACGTTGTCTTCGTTACTTCTAGCTATGGTTTAGGCGAGATGGTAGTTCAGGGCGCAGTAAACCCAGATGAATTTTATGTTCATAAGCAAACGCTTGCAAAAGCTAAACCTGCTGTTCTTAAGAGAAATATTGGCTCAAAAGCAATCCAAATGATCTACTCAAGTGATGAGTCTCATGGAAAGCAAGTTGAGATTGTTGATGTAGACTCAGCACTATCTAACCAGTTCTCGATTACAGACGCAGAGGTAGAAGAGTTAGCAAAACAAGCTGTTATTATCGAAAAGCACTACGGTCGTCCAATGGATATCGAATGGGCAAAAGATGGTAACGACGGTAAGCTTTACATCGTTCAAGCCCGTCCTGAGACCGTTCGTTCGAATGAAGATGCGAACGTAATGGAGCGCTTCCAGCTAAAATCAAAGTCTGAAGTTATTGTTGAAGGTCGTGCTATAGGTCATAAAATTGGCTCAGGCGTAGTTAAAGTCCTGACTTCAATTGACGAAATGGATTCGGTAAAGCAAGGCGACGTACTCGTTACTGATATGACGGATCCTGATTGGGAACCTATCATGAAGCGTGCTTCTGCTATCGTAACGAATCGTGGCGGCCGTACTTGTCACGCTGCAATCATTGCACGTGAGCTGGGGATCCCAGCTGTGGTTGGATGTGGTAATGCAACCGATTTGATCACCAATGGCGACACGGTAACAGTATCATGTGCTGAAGGCGATACAGGTTATATCTACAAAGGTGAACTTGAATTCGATGTTATTTCTTCTCGCATCGATTCAATGCCAGCTATTCCGATGAAGATAATGATGAACGTAGGTAACCCAGATCGCGCGTTTGATTTTGCGAAGTTACCACATGCAGGTATCGGTCTTGCGCGTCTTGAATTTATCATCAACCGTATGATTGGTATTCACCCTAAAGCACTACTTCATTTTGATAAGCAAGATGCAGAGCTACAGGCTGAAATTAAAGAGCTAATCGCAGGGTATGAATCACCAGTAGAGTTCTATATCAGCAAGCTAGTTGAAGGTATTTCAACACTAGGTGCTGCATTTGCGCCAGAGCGTGTGATCGTTCGTATGTCTGATTTCAAGTCAAACGAATATGCAAACTTGGTTGGCGGTCAGCAGTATGAGCCGGAAGAAGAAAACCCAATGATTGGTTTCCGCGGCGCATCTCGTTACATTTCTGAAGATTTTAGAGAATGTTTCGCATTAGAGTGTGAAGCCATTAAACGTGTTCGTAACGAAATGGATTTAACTAACGTTGAAATCATGATCCCATTCGTTCGTACCCTTGAAGAAGCAGCTCAAGTTATTGAAATTCTTGAAGCTCACGGTCTAAAACGTGGTGAGAATGGTCTTAAAGTCATCATGATGTGTGAACTTCCATCGAACTGCCTGCTTGCTGAAGAGTTTTTAGAATATTTCGATGGCTTCTCGATTGGTTCGAATGATCTTACTCAGTTAACACTTGGTCTGGACCGAGATTCTGGTCTTATTGCGCACCTTTTTGATGAGCGAAATCCAGCTATCAAGAAACTACTTTCAATGGCAATTCAAACTGCTAAAGCGAAAGGCAAATATGTAGGTATTTGTGGTCAAGGTCCATCGGATCATGAAGATTTTGCTGCTTGGTTAGTTGAAGAGGGGATTGACTCTGTTTCACTTAACCCAGATACAGTACTTGAAACTTGGCTTTATCTAGCTGAAAAGTTTACTAAATAATTTAATGGCCCCAATGCAACACATTGGGGCTATTTCATTTCTGAAATGTCCTATCTAACTTTTCGCAGCCAAGCTTAAACAAACGCTGCACATTTTTTAAGTGCTTCTTTGCACCTTCATGATTCATCGAGAAACACACCAGGGCCGCAAGTAAAAAGATAACCGATGGACCGGGCACAATAAAGAAGATCAATGCTAGAATACAAAACACAATACCAGCAAGGTCGTAAATAATTTTCATGTTATTTCCTCCTATACAATATGAGTATAAGGTGTGTGGTAAAATAAACTATTTCCAATTGTAACAAACCATAAAATTCTCAAGTTGATCATTAATCCTTCGTGATACAATTAATTTAAAGCAAGTAAAATATACCGTCATGATCGCAAATATTAGTCAGCAGGATTCTGCAAACGAACTTATCAACCTCTATCAAAGTAAACTAACTGATGCAGGTTTTAGTGGGGACATTGATACGAGTTATGCAACTCGTCTTGTTACGTCAACCGACAATAGTATCTATCAGGAAATCCCTCAAGCAGTATTGTTTCCTAGAACAAATCGAGACGTACAACTTGCACTTGAAATCGCCCAACAAGATCCATTTTTGTCTCTCACCTTTGGCCCCAGAGGCGGAGGAACTGGTACGAATGGTCAATCACTGACACCCGGTATCGTAATTGATTTATCGAGACACATGAGAGAAATTCTCGAGATCAATGAACAAGAAGGGTGGGTTAGAGTTCAAGCGGGTGTCATAAAAGATCAGCTAAATGACTTTCTAAGGCCTTACGGTTATTTCTTTTCTCCAGATCTATCCACAAGTAACCGAGCAACGATAGGCGGTATGATTAATACTGACGCCTCGGGTCAAGGCTCTCTCGTTTATGGTAAAACAAGCGATCATGTCCTTGGACTAAAAACCTTTTTAGTCGACGGTACAGAACTAAATACCTCAAAGTTAGCTATCGATAAAGCGGAAATGCTAGCTGAACAAAAATCGAGAACTTCTCGCATTTATGCAAATGTCATTGAGATTTGTCGAAACAATCGAGCACTTATACTTGAAAAATTTCCACGACTAAACCGCTTTTTAACGGGTTATGACCTAGAAAATGTATTCGACGATTCACTAACTACTTTTGATTTATCTCGAATTATTACGGGATCTGAAGGTTCGCTTTGTGTTGTAACCGAAGCGAAACTTAATTTAACGCCAATTCAGCCATATAAAACCCTAATCAATATCAAGTATGACTCATTTGAATCAGCGCTTAGAAACAGCCCATTCTTGGTTTCCGCTAATGCTACATCGGTCGAAACCGTAGATAGTAAAGTTCTGGGTCTTGCCAAAGAAGACATCATTTGGCATTCAGTATCGGACTTAGTTCAAGATGTACCAGGTGTTGAGATGCAAGGTCTTAACATGGTTGAGTTTAATGGTGAGTCCGAAGATGAAATTTCGTCTAAAGTAGAGAGTTTATGTCAACGATTAGATCAGCTTATTGCGAATAAAGAAGCGGGGGTTATTGGTTATCAACTTACCAATGATAAAGCGGATATCCTTAAGATCTATGCAATGCGTAAAAAATCAGTAGGCTTATTGGGTAACGCAAAAGGTAATAAAAAGCCACTTGCTTTTGCTGAAGATACAGCCGTACCACCTGAAAACCTAGCTGATTTTATTATTGAATTTAGAGAGTTACTTGATAGTTACCAACTAGATTACGGTATGTTTGGACATGTTGACGCTGGTGTTTTACATGTGCGCCCAGCGCTTGATATGTGCGATCCCGAACAAGAAAGACTACTACGTGTGATCTCAGATAAAGTAGTGGCATTAACTGCAAAATACCGAGGACTAATGTGGGGTGAGCATGGAAAAGGTTACCGAAGTGAATATGGACCCGAGTTTTTCGGAGAACAACTATTTAATGAACTTCGTAAAATTAAAAGTTTGTTTGATAAAAACAATCGCTTAAATCCTGGAAAAATTTGTACACCACTAAATTCAAGCGATCAATTAGTATCAGTCGATGCACAGAAAAGAGCTTGGTTTGACCGTACAATCCCAACGGAAGTAAAAGTAAACTACGAAGCGCCAATCAATTGTAATGGTAACGGACTTTGCTTTAACTATGATGACAACTCACCAATGTGCCCATCGTATAAAGTTACCAAAGATCGAAGGAACTCTCCAAAAGGACGCGCTGGGCTATTCAAAGAGTGGTTAAGACTCCAAAACGATAAAGGGGTAGATTTAATTGCAGTAGAGAAGCAATTAATCAATCATGAAAATGATACTACTTGGTGGGAGCGCTTTCTGAATACCCGGAAGAAAAACGAATATGACTTTTCTCATGAAGTTAAAACATCGATGGATGAATGTTTAGCCTGTAAAGCGTGCACAACTGCGTGCCCAATAAAGGTTGATGTTCCTACATTCAGAGCTAAGTTTTTAAACTTTTACTATAGCCGTTACAATCGTCCACTTAAAGATTACCTGGTGGCGAATATAGAGCGCGCACTACCTACCATGGCTAAGTTTCCAAATTTAGTTAACGCTTTACAAAATAATCGCGCTTTTAATTTTTTCGTTGAACGGCTAATTGGCTATATTGACTCACCAGCATTAAGTAGAGTACCGCTGATTAAGCTAGTGCCGAAAAAATACTTTTATTCAGAAAGTAATTTCGAAAAGTCAAGCGATGAAGATCAGCAGCGAGCAGTATTTATTGTTCAAGATCCTTTTACTAGCTTCTATGAAGCGGAACTAGTATCGGACTTTGTGCAAGTCATATCAAAACTCGGGTTTTACCCACTGGTATTGCCTTTTAAGCCAAACGGCAAGCCACAACATGTGAAAGGTTTTTTAAAAGAATTTAAATCTACAGCTAAGACAGCCGCACAGTTTTTAAATACAGTCAGTGAATATAACAGGCCTTTAGTTGGGCTAGATGCCTCTTTGGTAATGTGCTATCGCGATGAATATAATGATATTCTCAAAGAGAGTAGGGGAGACTTTAAGGTACAATTAGCGCATGAATGGCTTGCAACTATCGATATCCCAACGGCTGCAACAATCAGTCCATCAAAATTTACATTAATAAGTCACTGTACAGAAACCACAGCAATGCCTGAATCTAAAGATGTTTGGCAAGGTATTTTTAATAAATTGAACTCTAATTTAGAAGCGGTTAATACGGGATGTTGCGGCATGGCGGGAACTTATGGTCATGAAGCGCAAAACCAAAAAAACTCAAAAGCGCTCTACGAATCCTCATGGCAGCATCATATTGATAACGCGGCTCAGGATGAAGTATTAGTGACTGGCTTCTCTTGTCGTTGTCAGGTTAAACGCTTTAGTGGAGAAAAACCAAAACACCCGATTCAAGCACTTAACAAACTATTAGATTAGTATAGTAGTTAATTGAGCTCAGTTTACTGGGCTTTTTTTATGAACAAATTTAGTAGAAGGAGAATTGATAGAACCCACTTCAGAGTATGATGTGTTCTTAATTTCTATATTGACCGCTGTCTATACACAATGTCAGCAAACAAATATTCTATAGCGCATTCGCAAAATTATTGCTTGACCATAATCCGGAAGGGGATTGGACGCTGTGTTTCTAGCTGCTTGAGTTTATCTATCGACTTATCGGTAAAGGTATGACCTTTAGGTAACAGCAAAATTCCTTGATTGCTGTGAAGCGCCAAACCCAAAGTCATACCAGGCTTTAGCTTTTCGGTTGTCAGGATGTCAACCGAGCCGACCTGCTCTTGACCAAGCTCGTTGTTACTCACTGCTTGCTCTAAAATATCAACAACTTCAGGAGAGTAGAAATTACCTCTGTATGTGCGAATTAGATCGAGCGCTAAATCAGCTTTCTCTTTATCAGAACCGTTTGCGCTATATAAGTTGTCATAATAGTCTCGGGCAACTGCCAGTATTTGTGACCCCAAAGGGATTTCTTTACCTTTAAGTCCTTTTGGGATCCCTTGGCCATTAAATTTTTCAAACTGATGGTAAATCGCTTCGGATACGTCAGACAGGTGCTGCGCAGGCATCAGCATAAGCTGTGCAATGGAAGGGTGAGTATAATAAATTTTCTTTTGTGCTTCGCTTAGTTTTCTAGGTGGCGATTTATAAATTTCTGGATCCATCGCTAGTAACCCTACTTCTGCTAGATATCCAGACATCATCGCAGTTTCAGCCACTTCACTTGAGAGTTCTAGCTTCTTAGCTATGATTTTACATAACTTGGCGATATTCTTTGCTTTTTTACCGTCGATAAAAGGATTCGCATTTAGGAAGTTATAGAGCAACTCTACGGTGGCCAGATGTTCTTTGCGTTCCTTTTGATTAGCCTGCTCTAATTGACTTAATACTTTACGGATCTGCGCAGTACGTTTTTGTACTAACCCTTCAAGGTTTTCGTTTAACTCTGTAAGCTGAGCATTCTTTTGCACTATCTCTTCATTAAGCTTCTTGTTTAAGCTTTTTAATCGGTATTTCTCTGAACATTCTTTAACGGTATGTACGAGAATATCGTTGTCCCAAGGCTTTTGAATGTATGCATGGATCCCGCTTTCATTAATGGCTTTAATTGTCGAAGCAAGATCAGAGTACCCCGTAAGTAATATACGTTGTGTATCAGGACTAATACTTTTTACTTCATGCAAGAAGGTGGCACCATCCATCCCAGGCATGCGCATATCACTAATAACAACTTCAAAAGAAGAGTGGCGGATCACCGATAAGGCTTGCTGTGGATCACTGCAGAGCTCAGCATGTATTCCGTTTTGTCGGAATAAGCGATTTAACGAGCGTATAACATTAGTTTCATCATCAAGGCAAAGCACGCGTATTACTTCATTTGAAGTCGTTGATTGCTCGTTAAATTCCAAAGTTTAATCTCCTAAATCAATTAATTTAAACTTAGTTCAAAAAGCAAGCCACGACAAGAAACCGCTAAAATACGCCTTAAGTCTAATATTACCCTTTAACCTTTTTAATAACTTTTTAATATATGCTTAAATAACAAACTATTAACTGTACTAGATTTAGAGAAGTAGACTAGTAACTATCGCTTAATATTAAATAATTACACTTTTATTTAATAGTGCCAATTGGCCTAAACTAAGCATATTAATCAATGGTTTAGTGTTAAATTTCAACGAAAAGCAAGCCTCACTTTACGTTTACGTCAACGTTAAAAGCTAGATAAAATTCTTGTTGCCATATTGATTTTATGTGTTAGCTTTATGTTGTTATTGTTAACCAAATACAATAAATGGTTGGAGAACCAAACTATGAAACAACATGTAAAGGCCCTTAAATTATCGCAAATGGCTTCGATCCTCGGCGCCATTTTCTGCGCAAACTCATACGCTTACAATTGTGATGGCTTACCAGAATGGTCACAAAGCTCAGCTTATAATGGCGGAGCTCAAGTACAAAAATCGCAACAAGCATTTGAGGCAAAGTGGTGGACTCAATCAGATCCAGTTACCCATTCGGGGCAGTGGGATGATTGGAAAAAATTGGGCGACTGTGACAGCGTTGTCACTAACACACCGCCTACAGTACAATCCTTACTACCAGTTGAGGGAAGTTCTTTTAATGAAAATGACAGCGTTGCCATTTCTGTAAATGCAACAGACAGCGATGGTCAAGTAACTCAGGTAGAGTTTTTTGTTGATGGCGCATCAGTCGGTATTGATACGACAGCAACGGGTGATAGTTTTTCATTTAACTGGTCAGCAACGGCTGGGACACACGCAATTTCAGTTATTGCGACAGATGATAAACAAGCGGTGTCTAACTCTTTAATGACCAATATCGTCGTTAATACGACAGGAAATCAGTTACCTTCAGCAAACCTTTCGTTAGGTGGAAGTAGCAATCTCGTTATTAATCAACCCATTGATATCGTACTAGATGGGTCAGATCCAGACGGTACTGTAACCAAGCTATCACTTCTCATTAATGGACAAGTTGCTTTTGAAAGTACCACCGCACCAGCACAACACACCTGGACGCCATCACAACTAGGCGCGGTATCATTAAAGCTTATTGTCGAAGATAATAGCGGCGGTACTGCAGAGAGCATACTCAATGCAAATGTGGTTGAAACCCCTCCAGTCGCAAACAACTGTGTTCCTCATGGTCTTTATCAAACCCCCAACACATCACCTAACTACTGTGATATTTATGATGAAACCGGTCGCGAAAAAATGGGCACCGATCACCCTAGACGTGTCATCGGTTACTTTACCAGCTGGAGAACAGGAAAGAATGGTCAGCCGAGTTATTTAGTTGATGATATTCCATGGGATAAGATCACCCATATAAATTACGCTTTCGCGCACGTTGATGCCAATAATAAGGTATCAATAGGCAATCCAACAGCACCGAACAATCCAGCAACAAATATGACTTGGCCAGGTGTTGCCGGTGCAGAGATGGACCCCGCTCTTCCTTACACCGGTCATTTTAACTTGCTGAACAAATTTAAGAAGCAGCACCCTGATGTTAAAACCTTAATCTCTGTCGGCGGCTGGGCTGAAACTGGCGGTTACTTTGATGAAACAGGTAAGCGTGTCGCAAGTGGCGGTTTCTATACGATGACGACCAATGCAGACGGCAGCGTAAATCACGCTGGTATTGACGCATTTGTAGCAAGTTCTGTTGAATTTATTCGTAAATATAACTTTGATGGCGTTGATATTGACTATGAATACCCATCATCTATGAACGACTCTGGTCACCCCGACGATTTTGCCATCTCAAACCCGCGTCGAGCTGCACTGAATGCTTCTTATCAAGTACTAATGAAAAAGCTAAGAGAAGCATTAGACCAGGCAGGTCAACAAGACAATACACACTACCTGTTAACAATTGCATCGCCATCTTCTGGTTACCTTCTACGTGGTATGGAAACATTCCAAGTTACTAAGTACCTAGACTACGTCAATATCATGTCTTATGACTTACATGGCGCATGGAACCAACACGTTGGCCACAACGCATCGCTATTCGACACTGGCGAAGATTCCGAGCTCAAACAATGGAATGTATACGGTACCAAAGAGTTTGAGGGCATTGGTTACCTTAACACTGACTGGGCCGTTAAATACTTCAGGGGATCTGTCTCTGCAGGACGCATCAATATCGGTATCCCTTATTATACTCGTGGTTTTAGAGATGTTACGGGTGGTACAAATGGCTTATGGGGTCAGGCTGCATTACCTAACCAAGCTGATTGCCCCCCAGGCACGGGCAGCGGTGAAAAGAACAAGTGCGGTAATGGTGCTGTTGGTATCGATAACTTGTGGCACGACAAGAATGACATTGGCTTAGAAGTACCAGCAGGCTCCAACCCTCTTTGGCATGTCAAAAACCTTCAAAATGGTGTTTTGGGTAGTTACCTAAGTGATTATGGACTAGACCCAGTTAACAACCCAGAGCATCAAATTAATGGCACCTATACGCGTCATTATGACTCTGTGGCCGTTGCACCTTGGCTTTGGAATTCCACCAAAAATGTCTTCCTATCCATTGAAGATGAGGAATCTATGGCCGCTAAAGTCGACTATGTCATCAACCAAGAACTAGGCGGTATCATGTTCTGGGAGCTTGCAGGCGACTTCGATTACGATGTGAGCAAGAATGAATATTTCATGGGTTCATCGCTAACAAGCTTAGCCTACAACAAGTTTAACCAAAGTGGCACGCCTTATTCAGTTAAACAAGGTAATAAGACCTTCATAAAACCAACTTCGGCGGTTGATGTAACATTCGTCGCTAAAGATTTTCCTGCGGGAGATGCTAACTACCCAATTGCACCAACTTTTGCCTTTACAAACAACTCAGCGATAGACTTGAGTGGCGCTAAAATTTCGTTTGATGTTCCGGTTGCAACATCTGCCATTTTCAAATCTAACTGGAATGCACAAGAAAAGCTTGGCATGGCAGTAGATGTAAATGGATCGAATGCCGCAGGTAACAATATCGGTGGCTTCGAAAACGAGTTCCATAGATTCTCAATCTCTCTCATAAATGAGTGGGGTGGTACGCCTAAGTCTTTTGCTCCGGGCGAAACCATTAATGCCCAAGTAATGTATTACATGCCTATTTCTGGCCCGGTTAACTTTGTGGTTGAGAAAGACGGCAATCGCTATGCACTCACCAGTGAATACAAGGATCTACCTATTGCAACCCCTGGCACCGGCCCTACAGATCCAATCACTAGCTGTAAAGGCACACCTATCAGTCAAATTGTGGTTTACCCGAATTTGCCACAGGGCACACATGCTGCTCAAGGTGATTTAATTGTTGAAGGAAACGCGGTATATGAAGCGAAATGGTGGAGCAATAAGCAACCATCAGTCAGCAGCGATTATACCAAGGTTTGCAACTTGTAAATGATAAACGGGGAGCTTTGCTCCCCTTTATGAAAGGCGAATAAGCATGAATAGTTTACAACGTAAATATGCGCTTGGTCTTTTGGGCGCAACCTCAGCTTTGCTTTCAAGCACAGTTTCAGCTCACGGTTTTATGGACTTTCCCAAAGCAAGGCAAGCAATCTGTCAGGCGCAAGGAGGCTATTGGTGGCCGGATGATGGCTCAAATATCCCAAACTTAGCCTGTCGCGCAGCTTTTCTTGACTCCGGCCATTTCCAATTTGTGCAAGAGCATGAGTTTTCAACTAACACCGCTGATTACAACAATCTGGAGGCGGTAAAAGTGAATATACCAGACGGAACGCTCTGCTCAGCGGGCGATCCAAACAAAAGTGGTATGAGTGTTGTTTCACCTCACTGGCAGCGTACAGTTGTCGAACCAAACGCTCAAAATAAACTTGCAATTAGCTTTAGAGCGACAACACCGCACAACCCGAGCTTTTGGCAGTTTTTCCTTTCGAAACCAAGCTACGATGGTGATACATCGCCCCTGACTTGGAATGATTTAGAGCTAATCAATGAGTTTGGCAATATTGATTTCGTTGTCGATCCTGAAGGTAAACGTTTCTATAAAATGGAAATAGATATACCTCAAGGGCGTGAGGGCAATGCAGTTTTATATACGCGTTGGCAACGGTTAGATGTCGCAGGTGAGGGATTTTATAATTGCTCGGATATCACGATAGCATCATCTGGCACACCACCAGAATGGGTTAGCAGCGGTTATTTCTTAAAACAAGGACAAGACGCCAATGCTGGTGACAGTGTGTGGTTTAGGACATTTGACCAATCTGGTAATGAATTAATTAGCCATAGCCTTAAGGTAACTTCCACGAATGTATCAACATGGCAAGCTGAGTTAGCTCAATACCTTAATAACAATTACGGTAATAAGGTCAACATCGGTATCAAACAAGTGGACGGTTCAATCGCGTTTGATGCAAATGCCTTATTAGCAAACGAAGTATTTTTGCCAAATGCCGCTTACACCAGCAACCTTAGCATTGTAAAAGGTGGTGACAACACCGCACCAACGGTAAACCCAATTTCTAACCAACGTATCGCGGAAAGCAGTCAAGCGACAGTGCATGCTCATGCGTTTGACGACCAAAATGATCCACTAACATTCATTTGGCGTATTCCTGCTCCGCTTAGCTTTAGTGGCGAAGGTGACACAATTACCATCTCAGCACCTGAAGTTGCAGCTGATCAAACGTTTCAGGCTGAACTTAATGTTACTGACGGCAAGGCGAGCACGACCGTAAAATTCTCAATCACTGTTCAAGATAGCATCAATAACCAATATCCAGCTTGGAATAGTACAACTACCTATGTTGCAGGCGACAGAGTAACACATCAACAGAAAGTGTATGAAGCTAAGTGGTGGACACAGGGAGAAGAGCCCGGTACATCCGACGTTTGGAAAGCAATTTAAAGAAAACCCACATTAATTGGGTACAACATGTAACTACAATAAGGTTGAAGATATGAAACTTAATAAAATAACCAGCTATATAGGACTTGCCTTACTGAGTGGCGGGGCATTTGCAGCCCCGTCCACACCAACGTTAGACTGGCAGCCACAACAGTATTCGTTCGTTGAAGTCAACGTCGATGGGCTTGGTTCTTACAAACAATTAGTTAAAGCCAAAGACGTGGTGAATATTAGCATCAAATGGAATGCATGGAGCGGTTCTGGCGGCGACAACTATAAAGTATACTTTGATGATCAGCTTGTTAACCAAGGCACACTTGCAGCAGGTACCAAAAGCGGCGTAGTGCAATTCCCCTATACTAAATCTGGACGCCATCAACTTTACCTAGAATTATGTGAAGGTACAGTTTGTGCAAGAAGCGCAGGAAAAGAGATCGTCATTGCTGACACGGACGGAGCACACTTAGCGCCCCTTCCTATGAATGTAGATCCGAATAACCGCAATAACGGTACAATACCAGGGCGCGTAACGGGTGCATATTTTGTTGAATGGGGTATTTATGGCCGTGACTACGACGTAACTAAGATCCCAGCTCATAACCTGTCACACATTTTATATGGCTTTATTCCTATTTGTGGTCCTAACGAGTCGCTAAAATCGATTGAGAATGGTAATAGCTGGAGAGCGTTACAAACGGCGTGCGCTGACTCTCAAGATTATGAAGTGGTTATTCACGACCCTTGGGCTGCGGTACAAAAATCTATGCCTGGTGTGGACGCAAAAGATCCAATTCGCGGTGTTTACTCTCAGTTGATGGCGCTGAAACAGCGTTATCCAGACCTTAAAATTCTACCTTCCGTTGGTGGATGGACGCTTTCAGATCCATTCCATGGCTTCACCAACAAAGCAAACCGCGACACTTTTGTTGCGTCAGTAAAGCAATTCCTTAAAACGTGGAAGTTTTATGATGGTGTTGATATAGACTGGGAATTCCCAGGTGGTGATGGTCCAAACCCAGATTTAGGCGATCCGGTTAATGACGGTCCAGCATATGTGGCGCTAATGCAAGAACTTCGCGCAATGCTTGATGAGTTAGAAGCGGAAACAGGACGTCAATATGAGCTCACTTCTGCAATAGGTGCCGGTTACGATAAGATTGAAGACGTTGATTATCAAGCAGCTCAGCAATATATGGATTACATCTTCGCGATGACCTATGACTTCTATGGCGCTTGGAACAATGAAACAGGTCATCAAACAGGTATCTACTGTGGCTCACACCTAAGTACTGATGAGTGCAACGGCACTGGCGTTGACGACAATGGTGTGCCGCGTAAAGGCCCAGCTTATACAGGAGACCATGCGATACAACTGCTACTTCAGCAGGGTGTACAGCCGTCTAAGCTAGTCATGGGCGTTGCAATGTATGGCCGTGGCTGGGAAGGTGTACTAGATTCCAATGCTACTATTCCGGGTAATCCGATGACAGCGCCGGGCAATGGTCCTTTGACTGGTTCAACGAGCGAAGGCGTTTGGGAACCTGGCATTATGGATTACAAAGCGATTGCAGCAAACGCTGTAGGGCAAGGCGGTTCAGGTGTTAATGGCTATGAAGTTGGCTACGATGAGCAAGCACAAGCAGCATATGTTTGGAACAGAAGTAACGGTAAACTCATCACTTACGATAGCCCGCGTAGCGTTATCGCAAAAGGTCAGTATGCAAACACTCATCAACTAGCCGGTTTATTTGGCTGGGAAATTGATGCAGATAATGGCGACATTCTAAATGCTATGTACGATGGTCTTACAGCTGGTGAGATCCCAAATCGTGCGCCTTCTATCGGTATGTCTGGACCAATCAATGTGACCTCAGGTCAGATTGTAAATGTTGATGCGCAAGCAAGCGATTTAGACAATGATCCGTTGACCTATTCATGGGTTGCAGCATCTGGTTTGACTTTATCTGCTAACAACACCGCAGCAGTTGCTGTGACTGCACCTTCAGTCACCCAACAGACAAGCTACGACTTGACGGTAACAGTAAATGATGGCGCGCTATCGACAACGAAAACGATCTCAGTTGTAGTAAATCCAGAAGGCGCTAATGCAGCACCAGTCGTTACACCTATTTCGAATATTACGGTTAACGAAGGCGCTTCAGCCACTGTGAATGTAACAGCAACTGACCCCGAAGGTGCAGCACTAAGCTATAGCTGGAGTGCACCTGCAGAGCTAAGCATTGCAGCAAACGGCAGCTCAGCTTCAATCACTGCGGCAAATGTGACTGCTGACACAACAGTGCCAGTTACTGTTACCATATCAGACGGAGTAAACGCCGTTGATACGACATTTAATGTCACGATTAAAGACGGTGGCGCACAATATCCAACTTGGGATAGTTCTGCGGTCTATGTCGGTGGAGACCGGGTAATTCACAACGGCAATGTCTTTGAAGCAAAGTGGTGGACTCAAGGTGAAGAACCTGGAACTGCTGATGTATGGAAGGCAGTAACTAACTAATCTACCAATCCCTAATTAATGAGCTTGCTAGTCAAGCTCATTTTTTATCCACAAAAACATAAAATTAACCGTTTTCTGTCTATTATCTCCAATTTCTTCTTTCTTTTTCTGCTTGGTCTTTCATAATGACATAATGAACTTCATAAAAGAGTCATAAGTTCTGGCTGTGCTTATTCGTCTATCCGTTTTATTATTCGTTTTAGTTTTTTCAAAAAGCTACGCTTCCGATTGCGCGAATAAGTTGTCCCTAAAAATCGGCATTGGATCTAGCTGGCCGCCTTTCGTGATGTATGGTACTCGTCCCTATGGCATAGACGTAGATATCACTAGAGCGGTGTTCGAGCGCGCTGGGTTTTGTATCGAATTTATCCAACTTCCATCCTCTGCCCGAGGTATCACAGAGCTTGAAAAGGGCTTAATTGATGTTCTACCATCCGCGAGTTTTAGCGTAGATAGGGCCAAAATTGCTTACTTTTCTTCACCATACCGACGTGAAAAAATGCGCCTTTTTGCCAATAAGGAAATAGATCTAGATAGCAACTTAATCGAGTTATTCTCTGCGGGTTATTCATTCACAGCTAATCCTGGCGCCTACTATGGCGAGGAAGTAAAACAAATAAAAAAAATTGATTGGTACGATAAACGTTTGTTTGAAATAGCGAGCTTAGACAGACGGATTGAGATGGTGGCTAAGAACCGCGTTGATTTTCTCATTGAAGATGAAGACGCAGGCTATTACTATATCAACAAGCTTGGCTATAAAGGCATTCAGCTTCACCCTTATGTAGTTAACGATAACGCTATACATTTTATGCTCGGACGTCATGCATTTAAGCGTAGCGACATTGAACGCATCAATGAAGCAATAACTAATTTAAATGGCACAATAGCGAATATCTCAGAAAAATATAGAAAAGATTCAGGATGACTCAACAACAGCTACTTTTTCAAACACTACAAAGCACATTTGGACATACAACACTTCGCCCAGGGCAATCTGAAGTCATCGAGTCTATACTGCAAGGTCAAAGTGCAATCGCTATTTTTGCAACTGGTGCAGGAAAATCGTTGTGTTACCAGTTACCTGCAATAATCAAGGAAGGCATGTGCTTAGTCGTTTCACCACTTTTGGCACTGATGCATGAGCAGCGAGATTACCTACAAAGCAAAGGAATTGCGACAGCCTGTCTCGATAGTACTCAAACCAAAGAGCAGACGTTACGCACAGAGAATGCGGTGCGGGACAATGCACTTAAAGTCCTTTTTATATCAGTCGAGCGTCTGAATAGCCAAAAAGCACGGACTTTATTATCACAAAGCAATATCTCTTTTCTTGTCATCGACGAAGCCCATTGTATTTCTGAGTGGGGACATAATTTCAGACCTGATTACCTAAAAGTAGCTAAATATCGACATGAACTCAGGATCAATCAAGTTTTGTTACTAACTGCAACAGCGACAAATAAAGTCGCTCGAGATATGGCAGATAAATTCGAAGTCTCTGAACAAAATATCATTAGGACTGGTTTTTACCGAAAGAACCTTTTGTTAAGTGCAGCCCATATTAGCGAATCACAAAAAGACGAATATTTGCTCGCCTTTTTAAAAAGGGCGAAGGGCGCGGGTATCGTTTATGTAACACAACAAAAGCAAGCAGAAGAAGTGGCAAAAATGATAACTGCCTGTGGCTTTCCAGCAGAAGCTTTTCACGCATCTTTACAGCCCGAGAAAAAGGCACAAATTCAAGCTGACTTTCTAGCTAAAGCAAATCTTATCGTTGTGGCTACCATTGCATTTGGGATGGGTGTAGACAAACCCGATGTCCGTTGGGTACTACATTATGATATGCCAAAATCGATTGAAGGATATAGCCAAGAAGTGGGCAGGGCGGGGAGAGATGGTGAGAATGCACATTGCGTAGCATTAATTAATAATGAAAAAATTGCCACATTAGAGAATTTCATTTATGCCAATGCATTAGAGCGTGAGTCATTAACGCTGCTGTTTAACGAACTATTTGCTGATCTAAGTACAGATTATCACCTTAATGAATACGATCTCGCTTACAAAACTAATATTAATCAATTGGTACTAAAAACGCTTATCGTCCAGCTCGAACTTCAAGGTTATTTACAGGTAAACTACAGCTACTTTGCAGAGCTAAGCATCGCATTCACCCAAGAAAAAGATAAAATATTAGCGAAATACTCGCCCGAGCGACAACTATTTTTGACTCGGCTATTCTCGTGTTTTGAATTCAAAAAGAAATGGGGATTGCTTTCACATCAAACATTGAAGGAGCACAATATCCCACTGACAAAAGCGCAAGAAGTCGTTGAGTATTTGCAAAGCCAACAATTGATTGAAGTAAAAGTCGCTAAATATACGTCGGTTTATTCAAAGCCTACTCAACATGTAAACATTAATGAATTGGTTCAGTCTTTCTACCAACAGTCACAAATTAAAGAACAAGGTGAACTTGCACGGCTAAGACATCTACTTAAATTTTTCCAACTTACTTCATGCTACCACAAAGCGCTCGCCAGTTATTTTGGCGACAAGCTCGCACCGGAGCAATGTGGTCATTGCAGTGTCTGCAGTGGTAAGCATCTAATCGTCAATGTACAAGAGAACAACGAATTAGATGTTGAAACAACACGAAATATATTAAGAGACGTTTCACAGTTTGCAGCGCAACGCGGCGTTACTTTTACAACTCACCTCAAAACGTTGTTTTTACTGGGCTTAAATTGCCCCTATTTTACTAAATATAAATTCAGACAACTTAGCGGGTTTGGTAGCTTATCCAGCGAAAAATATGAGAAGGCAAAAGCATTGATCACGGAGCGCGCTTTATAAATGAAAGCAGATATCATTAAACTCGCCACGATCGCGGAAAAAAAGACAAAATATATACTCGGACTAATGAGCGGTACCTCATTGGATGGATTAGATATTGCGTTATGTAAAATTGAAGGTGTGGGGAAAAATACACTAGTCACGGTCGAAAAATTTACCACGATAGAGTATAGCCCTTCGCAAAAGCAGCTTCTCAGTGATCACGCTTCTAAATCTCAGGTCAGTCTTAAGACGCTATGTCAGTTAAATACTTGGCTCGGTGAGTTGTACGCGACTCTAATCAATAATATTTTAGCTGAGTGGCAAGTTGCGGCAGACACAATTGACCTAATCGCAAGTCATGGACAAACACTTTACCACTGTCCGAAACAACCTTTTGCAGACTCGGACGCATTAAATAGCACATTACAGATAGTTGATGCCGATATTATTGCGACAAAAACGAATATCATCACCATCGCAGACTTTAGACAAAAACATATTGCTAAGGGTTTTGAGGGAGCACCTCTCGTGCAATATGGTGACTATCTATTATATTCGGATTCGAATATCGATAGGGTGTTGCTCAATATCGGCGGTATTTCAAATCTTACTTATTTACCAAAAAATTGTGCGCTAGCACAGAGCGTGAGTAGTGACATCGGTCCAGGAAATACCTTAGTAGATCAATATTGTCGCCACGTGCTAGGGCTGCCATTCGATGAAGATGGTAAGATTGCATCAAGCGGCAACATTCAATCGCCATTTCTCGAAGCCTTGCTGTCACACGAATTCTTTAATGAGCCAGTTCCAAAATCAACAGGACAAGAGCTATTTAATCAAACCTTTGTGCATCAAGCATTGGAGGGCAAAGATTATAATCATGAAGATATTATCACGACACTCACCGAATTCACCGCTATCACGGTCGCAAATGCAGTTAATGCACTCAGTTCAACTGAATTAGAGTTATATGTCAGTGGGGGGGGATCCATAATGCATTTTTAATGGAGCGAATTGCAATCCATATAAGTAAACGCGTCTCACTCAGGGATTTTTCACAACTTGGTGTTAACCCTGATGCCAAAGAGGCCGCCTTATTTGCCCTACTTGCGAATGAAACCGTTTCAGGTGACAGCAATGCACTACCTTTTTCTATGGGTAAGATTTCACTACCAACATAGTCGTTAAAAAACAGATAATACAGCACTGACCGCCGAGTTAACTATACGCTTGAAGCCTGTAGCCTGAGTTGTCACCAGTTCAGATACTGGTTCGCTTGCAATAATACGCTCGTTCAAAATGATATCAAACTCAGCCGCGTTTTTTAGGTAATCATGGAGTCCCACTAGGTTCAATTGCATAAAGTAAGGGCCTGCATCAAGCGATTGCTTTACTTTGATTTCTACAATCTTAGTAAGATAATACTCAGGGTCAACCACCAAAGAGACCTCACACTTGGCATTTCGCTCACCGTGTTTTGTTAGTACAACGTTAATTCGGTCATCAATACGCGCATCCATTGGCAACTCTATGATCAAAGAAAGCCCTTGTTCACCTGGTTGCAGATTAAGTTTCTCATATGGCTGAACAGCACGGTACTGTCCCCTCATAGAACTTGTTATCTGCGCTGCATTAAAACTAAAAATACCAGGTTTGCTACTCATTACTTTCTTTCGTTATTTACAAGACAATGTTAATTATCTCAAAGCTAGATTACAGAATTATGACTTAAAAACTAAAGGCAAAAAAAGTAAAAAAGCTCAGCAATACTGAGCCTTGAAATGCACTTTTTGTTAGTTCTATTTATCTTACTGCAAGCATAATGAGTCCCGGAAATACAAAGAATGAACCTAATACATAAGCCAGAGCAGCCGGCTTATTCTGTGCGCCAATGTGAGCTAGCTTCTCGGCTAGACGAAGCGGGATTTCTCTGAGTAACGGTATACCGTAAATAAGCGCCACTGCAAAAACATTAAACATGACATGTACAAGTGCAATCGTTAATGCGACTTCTGCAGCATCACCAGTAATAGATGTGGCCGCCAGCAAAGCTGTAATTGTAGTGCCTATATTCGCACCTAAAGTAAACGGATATATTTGACGAGTGGTAAATACACCGCTGCCAGCGAGCGGGATCATTAAGCTGGTTGTTGTCGATGACGATTGTACCATTACCGTAACTAATGCGCCTGAGCTGATGCCTACGACAGGACCTCTACCAATCGCACTGTGTAACAGCTCTTTCGCTTTACCCACCAGTGCTTTCTTGAGTAATTTACCTAAGTAGGTTACAGCGAACAGGATCATCATGATCCCGATAACGACCATAGCAATACCGGCGGCCGTCGAATCTAAGAAGCTAACACCATCTTTTACTACACTAACCGCTGGCTTCACCATTGGTTTGATAAAGTTGTAGCTATTTAGCGATAAGTCAGCGTCTCCCACAAAAACATTGGCCAGTCCTGCTGCGAGCTTCTCTAACATACCAAACATGATTTCCAAAGGTAGAAAGATAGTGACGGCTAATAAATTAAAGAAGTCATGTACAGTGGATGCGGCAAACGCTCTTCTAAACTCTTCCTTACTACGAATGTGGCCGATAGAAACGAGCGTATTAGTAATAGTCGTACCGATATTTGCGCCCATCACCATAGGAATTGCGATGCTAATAGGTAATCCACCAGCAACAAGACCAACAATAACAGAAGTCACCGTCGAAGAAGACTGCACCAATGCCGTTGCTAAAGCGCCTAAGAGTAGGGCGACGATTGGATTGGTTGCAAATGCGAAGATTTCCTTTGCGCCTTCACTTCCACCTGAAGCCAACTTAAAACCGCCGCTCACTGTGCCAACTGCGACTAAGACTAAGTAAACAAGTATTAAGATTGACAGCCAGTTCAAAAGTTTAGCTGATGCTGAAGTCTGAGATTGATTAACCATAGTTTCGCTCTTAGAGTAAGTAATGTTCTTTCATTACACTTTTATTTCAGCTGCGCATTTAACCACTCTATTGTTACAGTTATATTTCAGTTTTATATAACTCGGCTCGTATGCACATTTCCTCACCGCATTTTTTTGAAACAGTGATAACTAATAGTAGTAATATGCTGTTTTTACTGATTATTAGTGTTGTAATGCATTTACATTTGTTTACTCCTCCAAATTTGATCCACATTTGCTTCACTATTTAAAAGTAGGATTTAGTAATAATTATTGTGCCTTATATCACTATGTTAAGACTTTTCTCGTTGTTTTTTATGCTTGTCTCTTTCATGGCTGAGGCAGTTGACTCCACGCCAAGTGCTGAGTATAGAGTAAGTGAACCATTAACAATTCATTTTGGAGAAGTCAGTGCTGCGCAATTATCTTCAACGCTCGGCTTAAACGAGCTCGAAAGCCAATCCATATTAGAAATACTTTCAAGCCGAGCACCTGAGCTTAAGAATGAGTCTTATCAGTGGGCAATTATTACACCAAATATGCTTGTCTCCGCCGGTAGCAATTACCTTTCTTTTGGTTTTGCTAGATTACCTTGGCTAAGTGTCGTATCGGTTAACAATGGAAAGGTCTCATTTTTAACGCAGCACACCCTAAATACCGCGTTTAATGTTAGGGAGGTAGAAGCGCCTCAGCTATATTTACCAATATCAAGAGAGCACTTAGAAGGGGCTAGTCTTATTGTTCGCTATCAAACTTTTGCGAATGCCCCCGCCGATCTTAGATTAATCAATGACAATGAACTAAACAGCAATGTTCTTACCAGTACGATAATGAATGCAGCGCTTAGCGGGTTCATAGCAGCAGTATTTGTCATCGTACTAGTTAATTTTTACTTTAATGCCAATGCGACTAACGCTTATTATTGTATTTGGACGCTATTGTTTTTGCTGATTTTATTGGACATTTCTGGGTTCACGTTTCAATATTTCTGGCCTTTAGAAGGTAAATTTGCAACCTTATTCTCAGCTTGTTTGATGACCTTTGTGCCAGTGTTTCATCTTCTTTTCATAAAGCAATTTCTGCAATTAAAGCGTAGAAACAAAACCTTACATCTTCTCTATAATGGATTTTTAGCGGCCTATCTGCTGCTTATCCCGATTGCAATCTATTCAAAATCAGTGCACTACAACCTAGTATTGAGCCTGAGTATCATCCCGCTATTTCTTTATACCGGCTATTGGTCTTTGAAACAAAGGGCTCCAGGCTCTGTAACTTTCTCCCTCAGTCTGCTAAACCACGTAACCTTTGTAAACGTCATTGCTATCGGTGGGACTATGTTTGTAGGTTTTATCAATGTTTATCACATATCGAGCGCGATTAAGCTTGGTTATTTAATTGAGGTCATGTTGTTCACGCTCGCACTTGCGCAGCAAAATAAGTCGGCCCAAAACAACCTCTTATTAACCCTACAAACTCAGGTGAATGCGCTCGCGAATACCGTGCAAGTTGAAAAACAGTTCAACCACCGAAATCAACAAGCTTTAGAAAAGAAAGAGCAACGCTTATTTACCGATCTCTCACATGAGCTTCGTACACCATTAACGGTTATGAAGGTACAGGTTGAATCTCTACAATATAATATCGTTGAGAATGTTCAGGAAAGTTACGGCAAACTCATGGATAAAATCGACGAGCTAAATCACTTTATTAATCAATTGATGCTCGTCACTGACAATGAAAAGTTAGCAACTATGCTTAATCTAAGAGACTTTACAATCTGTAAGTTAGTAAACCGAGTGCATGCTCAGGCTGCGGGTTTATTTAAGGATAATAAAGATCAATTAGAAGTTAACTATCAAATTTCTGGTACAGAAAAGATAACTATCGACTTAGACGCGATAACTAATTGCGTTCTCGAAATCTTAGTTAATGCGATTAAACATGGCGGAGATAAAGTTCAAGTAAAAATGAGTTTTTTTTGCTTAGACAGCAACTTGACAATACGCATTGAGGACTCAGGCACACCGCTATCTTATGAGGCGCATCAACAGCTATTCGACCCACTTTACAAATCACAATCTGCAAGAACCAGTTCAGGAAAATCCAAGGGGATGGGTCTTGCAATGTGCAAAAAAGTGGTGGAAGCCCATAGTGGACAAATTGAGTCTTTTAATAGTTTACTAGGCGGGTTGAACATGGAGATCAAGCTTCCGTTAACTAAAGAACCCGCTTTCGGCTGATATAAAAAAGTACTGTTACATCACGTTTTAATTTTTCGTCGCGGCATCAAATTAAGCCAAAACGCAATTTCAAGTGCCACACCCAATACCACAAATATGAACATTCCTGTTTGGCTGCTATAACTATAAGATGCTATTGCACCAAGGAGTAAAGCCAATAAAATAATGATTCTGTAAAATGTTTTCATAGTGCATTCTTTTCCCTTTTCCATAGCGCCTCAGCTTTATACACTAATTCATTTACAGCCGAATACCAACTGCCAATTCACTTAGCACAAAAGAGAAAGACCTGCCTTTTGTCTCAACCAACGACCCTCGCTACGCTTCATAATCACAGACAAATAGCGCTAACGGCAAAGATTATGAAATAAAAATAGTACTTTAATCATCGTCAGCAATAAATAGTTCGCCAATTTTGAATTACGTTTAACTATCCTATAGAATGCGCCGCTTGTTTGATGTGATCGATTCCGACGTCACAAATCAAATATGATGCAAAAAAGCGTAATGAAGGGGCAAAGTAATGAGCTTTTGGCAAGAAAAAACACTCGAAGAAATGACTAGAGATGAGTGGGAAGCGATTTGTGATGGCTGTGGTAAATGCTGTTTACACTCTTTTATCGACAGCGATGAAGAAGATGAATCATTTGAGAGCACCGACTTTTTACGCGAAGGTGAAGAGTTACTCTACACAGATGTTGTTTGCCAATATAACGATAAAAATAGCTGTGGTTGTAGCCGCTACAGCGAACGACAAATTCTAGTACCCTCTTGCGTACAGCTGACTAAAGAGAACCTCAAAGATATCTTTTTTATGCCAAACAGTTGTAGTTATCGAAGACTTCATGAGGGCAGGGGACTGGCAAGCTGGCATCCACTTAAAAACAATGGTTCCAAACAAGCCATGATAGATGCGGGCATCAGTATTTTTGGTAAGGCTACCTCTGAGCTAGAGGTGGATTTAGAATCCGATTTTGAAGCACATATTGTAGAATGGCCCCATATAGACAGTGACTAAAGAAACAATCGCTAGACTAGGATAGATGCGCAGTAACGGGACGCGCATCTATCCTAGGGTAGTTAACCTGATCTCAGGTTAGTTACTATTCGCCTATATCACCTTTTGACGGTAAAGAGGCAAATGCACCGTAACGTTGAACAGCGAACGCACCGCATTTCGCAGCATACGCGACTAATGATTTTGCCTCATCCAGTGAGATAGCAAATTCGGTATCTCGGGTAGGTTTAAACTTTCGAATGATCTCAGCAAGTAATCCCCCCACAAACGCATCTCCCGCAGCGGTTGTATCCACGGCTATAACTTTAGGCGCCGCTACTGTCGTCCTCTCACAGGATAGATAGACTTCAACTGGGTTTGCACCGTCAGTTATCAATAATAATTGAGTTTGTCTAGCCATGATTGCGTCTATAGTTTGTGCTTCGGTTTTATCGGCATGGCTCTGAGTATTGAGATATTCAAGCTCCTCTCGCGACAGTTTGACGACGTGACTTAGGGCGATGCAATGCCAAATTCTATCAAGAATATGCGTAGTCGAACTCCACAGGTTCAGCCTGAGGTTCATATCAAAACTAACAAGCATGTTGTTTGCCCGTGCACGCTCAAGTGCATAAATCGTCGTTCTATAGATATTCTCTTCAGTAAGACTATTACTGCATATATGTATCACGGAGTGCTCAGTAAACATATCTTCAGAAAAATGTGATTGTCTGAACAACAAATCCGCCGCTGGTGGTCTATAAAAACTAAAGCTTCTCTCACCTTCTTTATCAAGAGAGACAAATGCCAACGCCGTTTTGGCTTTATCTGTATACTCAAGATAACGGGTGTTTACCCCATTGGTCTGTAACGCTTCAGCTAAAAACTGGCCAAACATGTCGTTGCCTAACATACCGCAAAAATAAGCGTCCACACCTTGCTTTGCCGCTGCTACCGCTACATTAGCAGGCGCGCCGCCTGCATATTTAGTAAATGACTCTGGTGTTTTACCATCCGATAAAAAATCGATCAGTGCCTCACCAAAACAAACTAATGCCATACTATTCGCCTTATAACTTCATTGAACGTAGGACCTCGTAACACGCGCCCATCGTGTGATAATCGGTCTTGCCCGCTGGGCTTTTCTCATCACTGTATTTTTCATTCTTGTTATTCAAGATCCGATACCAAGCGCCGTACTCATGGTCAACAAAGTTGTCCCAAGCGTATTGCCAGATTTGGTCGTACCACTGCCAATACTTCTCATCACCGGTTTCAAGCGCAAGTAGCGCAGCCGCAGCGAATGATTCAGCCTGAACCCAAAAGTATTTATCATCGTCACAAATCGACTTATCCGGCGCAAAACCATAATAAATCCCACCAAACTCACTATCCCAAGCAGCTTTTAGTGACTCATCAAATAAGTGTACGGCTTTTTCCACAAGCCATGCTTTTGGCATGTAGCGGTTAATTAACAATAATAGTTTTGACCACTCCGTTTGATGGCCTGGCTGAAATCCCCAAGGTCTGAATAGGTGCTTAGGATCGTCTTTGTTATAATCAAGGTCGACTTGCCATTCACTATTATAATGCTCCCAAATCAGCCCTTCTGCTTTAGCCGCTTGGCGATTTACCATATTATCGGCAAGCAAATACGCACGCTGTAAAAATTTTTCATCCTGTGTTGCCTCATAGCAAGCTATTAGCGCTTCACAGGTATGCATATTGGCATTTTGACCACGATACTTATCTGCTCGATTGAAATCCGCATCGTACTCATCTTTATAAAGCCCAAAATCAGGCTCGAAGTATTTGTCTTCTAACAGCTGCCATACTCGCTCAATTGCAGACTTGCTCTCGAATAAGCCAACCTTTAAGGCACTAGCATGAGCCAACAAAACAAAGGCTAGGCCATAGCAATGGTTTGTGCCATCTACTACTTTTTCGCCTTTGAGTAACCAAGCATAACCTCCATTTTTCTGCCTGTGGATGGTTTCCAAATAATCTATGCCATGTTTAACCTTATCTAAGTCAGAAGGCTCCTTAAAATAGTCATAAGCCATCGCATAGTTAAACACAAAGCGAGTACTAGATACCAAATGACGCGTACTCGCGTCATAAATCTCGCCATTATCCTTGAAGAAGTGATTAAAGCCACCACGTTCATCCACGCAATTTGGTGCGTAAAAGCTGAGTGTTTTTTTAATGTGTGCTTCTAAAAATTGCGTTGTTCTAAAATTCATCTAACTTTTAACCTACTGCTGAACATTTTTGTTACTTTAGCAGATAAAACATGGAACGATCCAATAAAACATTTGTGATTTTCATGTAACAGTGTGTAGAATCAAGGTGAAAACAGATTGGAGTATCACTTGTGAGCGAAATAAATACAAACCAAACCTTCGTCACAAGCGGGAATACCGAGAATAATAATTATCGACTTCCGCTTATTGCAATGACAACGCTTTTTTTCCTATGGGGATTTATCACCGTTTTAAACGATGTACTCATCCCACGCTTAAAAGGCGTATTTGACCTTAACTACACAGAAGCAATGCTAATCCAGTTTTGCTTTTTTAGTGCCTATTTTATTGTTTCATTACCTGCGGGGTACTTAGTTAAACGCTTTGGTTATAAAAATGGCGTATTAATGGGCTTAATTGTGGCATCAATCGGCTGCATCATGTTTTACCCAGCTGTAGTTGTGCACGAATATTGGATCTTCCTCTCAGCCCTTTTTGTACTGGCATCTGGAATTACAGTTTTGCAGGTATCAGCGAACCCCTATGTTGCAGCACTTGGCCATCCACGCACTGCGTCAAGTCGTTTAAACTTAGCGCAAGCGCTTAATTCTCTGGGTACCACTATTGGACCTATCGTTGGTGGCTTTTTACTGTTTGGCTCAGCCGGTACGTTAACCGTTGAAGCTGCGGCAAGCGCAGAGGGCGTAAAGTTACCTTATCTTATTTTGGCCGCAGCGCTGCTTACAATCGCCGTTGTATTCGCGTTTTTAAAGTTGCCCATCATTGCTGAACATACCGAAGCCGTTGATTGTAAAGCGAAACACCATAACCTAATTGAAGCGCCCCATTTGGTGATGGGCGTAGTGGCTATTTTCTGTTATGTCGGTGCAGAAGTTGCCATCGGCAGTTTCCTGGTAAATTACTTTGCAGAACCTGAAATCGCTGGGCTTGAAGAACATGCAGCAGCAAAACTTATTGGTTACTACTGGGGTGGTGCAATGGTTGGGCGCTTTATCGGCTCAGCTGCACTTAAAACTATTGCACCTTCTAAAGCAGTCGCTTTCAACGCCGTCGTTATTATATTATTGTTGGCATTGACCATGAGCACCAGTGGCAACATTGCGATGATTGCCGTGCTGGCGATTGGCTTATTTAATTCAATCATGTTCCCGACTATCTTCTCAATGGCAATTGAAGGCCTGAGTTCATTAACGAGTAAAGGCTCTGGCTGGCTATGCTTAGCCATTGTCGGTGGCGCAATAGTGCCGCTTGCTCAAGGTGTGATTGCTGATAAATTCCATATTCAGATCAGCTTTATCGTGCCACTGCTTTGTTATGTCTACATCGCATGGTACGGCTTGAACGTGGTTAAGTTGTCGCAAAAGTGGCAAGCAAAATTGAATTAAGTTAACGAAAGTTTACAAGGCGAGCATAGCTCGCCTTTTTTATTGCATAATTTTTTCATCGCAGAGTATTGAATACGTATTCATAAAGGGTATTATAAAACAAAATTGGAACGCTCCAATTCAAAACAAAAACTAGGAGAGAGTAATGCGAGCTAAAACTTGGGCGTTGGCAGTCACACAAAGTGTGCTGTTAAGCGCAACGGTTCACGCAACTGAATCAAATACACAATGGGTCGACACCTTCATCGGTACCGGCGGTGATGGCCACACCTTCCCGGGTGCGGTTGTCCCATTTGGTATGGTGCAATTGAGTCCAGATACAGATAACCCGATGCGCGGAGTTTCACCTCAGCCAGAAATCTACAAGCGCTGCGCAGGTTATCACTATGACGACCATACCATTGTTGGTTTCTCGCACACACATTTCTCTGGCACTGGCCACTCAGATCTTGGCGATTTACTGATCATGCCAATGACCGGCGAAGTAAAGCTTGACGCAGGTACCGCTGACAACCCGGACGTGGGTTATCGTTCACGTTTTTCTCATGACCAAGAGTGGTCAGAACCTGGCTATTACGGTGTTGACTTACTCGACTATGGCGTCAAAGCTGAAGTCACAGCAACCACGCGAGTGGGTATGCATAAATACAGCTTCAATAAGGCAAAGCAAGGCCATGTATTACTTGATTTGACCTCAGCAATCTATAACTTTGAGAACAAAGTGATTTGGAGCGACATCCGCAAAATAAACGACACCACACTCGTAGCTTACCGTGCAACTAATGGCTGGGCGCGTAACCGCCAAATGTATTTTGCCATCGAGTTTTCGAAACCTATCGATGACTATCAGTTTTATAATCTAGACAACAACCGCTACCGCTGTATGAATTGCTTAGGCAAAGACAACAAGCACTCGACGATTGAGAATACCGCAGTAAAAATGACAGCAGGTAAAGCCGTTAAGTTTGTTGCAAGCTTCGATAATCTAGATGAAAAGCCGCTGTTGGTTAAGGTTGGACTTTCCGCCGTCAGCCGTAAAAATGCATTAGAGAACTTAAAAACCGAAGTACCAAATTGGGATTTTGATACAGTTCGTGCAAATGCCAAGTCACAGTGGGCGAATTACCTAGATAAAGTCGACGTGGAAGGCACAAAAGCGCAAAAACGTCAGTTCTACACCGCGCTTTATCACGCACTACAAGCGCCCAACATCTACCAAGATGTCAACGGCCAGTATCGTGGGGTTGATGGTGAAATTCATGATGGAAAAGGTTTTGAGCACTATACCTTATTCTCGTTGTGGGATACCTATCGTGCATTACACCCGTTACTCACTTATATCGACCCAGACCGCGTATCCGGCATGATCCAATCTATGCTGGTACATTATCAGCAAAGTTATGAAAAAATGTTACCTATTTGGTCGTTCCATGCACACGAAACATGGACCATGATTGGTTATCATGCAGTTTCAGTTATTGCTGATGCTTATCTAAAAGGGATCAGAAATTACGATATCGACTTAGCGGTAGAAGCGATTGAAAACACGGCTAACAACCCAGTATATGACGCCATCCCAGAATACAAGAAGTTTGGCTATGTACCGATGGACGTACTTCCAGAGTCTATCTCTATCACACTTGAGTATGCTTACGATGATTTTGCCATTGCAAGAATGTATGAAGCGATGGGTAATACCAGCAAAGCGACAGAGTATTATCGCCGCGCGATGAACTATAAAAATGTGTTCAATAAAGAAACCGGTTACATGCAAGGGCTGGACTCAAAAGGCAACTGGGATCCGGAGTTTGATCCGTTTGAAGCAAAATATATGGGTCCTTACACCGAAGGTAACGCTAAGCAATATAGCTTCTATGTACCGCACGATGTTGCTGGTTTGATTGAACTAATGGGTGGCGACGATGCATTTGAAGCCCGCCTAGATGCGCTGTTTGATACCCACCTTTCTGAAGAGATGATCAAAGAGCACGAGGATATTGCAGGCCTGATTGGTAACTATGCCCATGGTAATGAACCTAGCCATCATATTGCCTATCTATATAACTACGCTGGTAAACCATGGAGAACCCAAGAACGCATTCGTCAGATCATGGATACCTTAAGCTCAGACAAGCCCGATGGCCTAGCTGGTAACGACGATGTCGGTCAGATGTCTGCTTGGTATATATTCTCAGCGATGGGCTTCTATCCTGTTGCGCCAGGAGACTTAAGCTATGCGATTGGTGCGCCTCAGGTGCCAGAAGTTACGTTGAAACTTGCAAACGGCAAAGCGTTTAAAACCGTTGCAAAAGATTTTAGTGACAAAAATAAATACATCAAATCCGTTAAATTGAATGGCAAACCGCTTGCTCGCAGCTACATCACACATAACGATATTATGAATGGCGGTACATTGGAGTATCAAATGTCTAGCAAGCCTAACAAAGCATGGGGTCAATCCAAAACACAAAGACCACCTTCATTGTCGGAGTATAAGTAATGGTTAAAGCAGGAATACTTCTTGCGGCTATTACCACCTTTGCAAGTGCGCCGTTCGCACTTGCAGGCGAAGCTGATAATGCCGCAGCGCGATTAAAACCGATCGCGTTTCAGTCAGACTTAGCATGGCGCCAATTCCCTCTGCCTGCCGTTTCGCTCAGCAAAACAACTAAAATTAACCATTTCGCATGGCAAGAAGTTGATAAAAAAGTAGTGGAGCAAATAAGCTATAACGTGGCTAGGTTACTGTATAAGGACATCGAAGACGCGCCTAAACTACCAACGCTCCATATTGTCTTTGAAGATCTAAAAGGTGTTGCATATAAAGAGGGAGATTTTAACGGCGCAACCATCCACATCAGTGCAAATTACATGGAAAACTTTTCCAAATCGCACAGTGAAACAGAATCCGTCGACGAACTTATCGGTATTCTCTATCATGAAATTGCCCATGCGTATCAGCTAGATGATCATAATTACAAGGAAATAGGGCCAATCATTGAGGGAATAGCGGATGTTGTTAGACTAAAAGCCGGGTATATTCCTGATAACACCCAAAAGCCTGGAGGCAACTATAAAGATGGCTATAAAAATACGGCATTCTTTATCGATTGGTTATCAAAGCAAAGTAACCGAGACCTACTTCAGGAAATCAATGCTCAGTTGGACCCACATGACAACATAAAGTGGGACTGGCAATACTTCGAGCAATCATCAGGTGTTAAATTAGATACTGCTTGGCAACATTATCAAGCGTCGTTACTTTAAGGTAAGGTGAGCTTAGTCTCACCTTTATTTAACACTCGCTCTAAATCTCTATCATTTCCTGCCGATAATCAAAGACAAACCTTTGAGTTTTTGATAAATATAGTTACAAAGGAACCTAGTTCCTAAATCTATTAATAACAATCGGCCAACAAGTTGATTGCTTGGTTGAAGAAAAGAACAAGTTCAACAGGATCATGATGTTTAAAGCGCTAAAGTTCACCACCAAAGTAACCGTAGCAGCCTCCCTTGTGTTAGTGATTGTGCTCGGCTTATTTACCGTAAACAACTTTCTCGTTATGCGAGACCAAACTCAAGCTCGGCTTACCTTGGTTTTACAAGAGATTTCCAGCTCGGTTTCACAAAATATCGCCAATTGGCTCAATGACAGACTTGAAATCGTGGTCTCCATTGCTGATGGACATAGAGCAGATGATTCCACTGAACAAATAAGAAGACGGTTAAAAACCGCAGACACTGCCGGGGATTTCAAAAACGTCTTTATTGGCACGCCAGATGGTACATTCGTGTTGGATGATCCGAGTATTCAACTTCCTGCTGACTTTGATGCGACCAGTCGCCCTTGGTACAAGCTCGCGGAGCAAAAACAAGATACCGCTTTTACCGCACCTTATATCGACGTTACTACCAACGAATTCACTATTTCTGCCGTTGTACCAGTCAAACAAGGAGGCCGTTTCGCAGGTGTAGCAGGGGGGACATTGACATGTCAACCATCACAGAAATTATCAATGAAATTGACTTCTTGGGATTTGGTTACGGCTTTTTACTCGATGAAAGCGGCAAAATACTCAGTCACCCAGATACCAAACTGAATGACAAGCCGATGTCAGAGCTATTCGGTGAGCGCCTGTCATTAAATCGAGATTTCACTGAGCTTGAAATTAATGGCACAGAAAAGCTCGTTTCATTTGTGAAAATGAAAGGCATTAAAAATGTCGACTGGTATCTTGGCGTTGTCATTAATAAAGAAATTGCCTATTCGTCCGTATCTTCTTTTAGAAATATGGCGGCTATCTATATGCTGCTTGGCGTGATTGCGATTGTGGTGATGCTACAACTATTGCTCAAGTATCTGATGCGCCCGATGTACAATCTCAATGCAGCCATCAAAGACATCGCCCAAGGTGAAGGAGACCTTACTCGCAGATTAGTCGTAGAAAATCAAGATGAATTTGGCGAGTTATCCGATTATTTCAACCAATTTATCGACAAGATTCATGCTTCTATTACGCAGGTAAAAAATACCACGGTGACACTTGAAAACGTGGTGAATAGTTTGGTTGCGCAAACGCAAGATACCTTATCGATGTATACAGATCAGTCAAAGCGCACCGATAGCGTCGCGACGGCCATCAACGAGCTTTCTTCAAGTGCACAAGAGATCTCAAACAATGCAACCCATGCTTCAGAACTTGCCAGTAACGCCAACAAGCTTTCGATTGAAAGCCAACATTCACTCACTCAAAATATCGAAGAAATCGCTTCACTGACACAAAAAATGTCTCAAGCACAAGACACGCTGGATGGGTTGGATAAACTCTCAGGCAGCATAGGGCAAGTACTTGAGGTGATTAAAGGAGTTAGCGAACAAACCAACTTACTAGCGTTAAATGCTGCCATTGAAGCAGCTAGGGCTGGTGAGGCTGGACGTGGATTCGCCGTCGTTGCCGATGAAGTAAGGCAATTAGCACAGCGCACGCAAGAGTCAACGCAAGAAATCGAAAGCACTATTGTACAACTACAACAAGGTTCTGCTTCAGCTGTGGCCGTAATGAAAGCGAGTTTAGAAGACTCAGCAAGAAGCGCCGATAGAGCCAATGCTTCAGGTACTAAAATGCAAGAAGTTAGCAATTCGATTGATGCCATAGACGGCGTTAACCATGCAGTAGCCAGCGCCACCCACCAGCAAAACACCGTTATCCAAACATTAGATAGCGACATTCATCATATTAGTGACCTCAGCCTGCAAGGCAGCAATAACCTAACCGCAACCCTTGAAGAGTGTAAGTCATTGAAACTACAGTTCGACGAATTAGAACAAATGGTGCTCAAGTTTAGAGTCTAACGCCATCTCACTAGTGCTTAAAAGCCGCTTAACAAAAGGCGGTTTTTTTGTGATCCTTTTATGACAAAAAACACATGCAACATCTTATTAACCAACAAAATCCCATCAAAACCAACAAGTTAATTGATTAATGTAATTTCAATGACAGCTGTCACATTTGTGTATTAGTTGCGCAACATGGTTGTCATTTTTCGTAATTAGACTGCACCCAGTTTTTTAGCAACTAGCAATAATTTATAAGGTGTATGCGATGAAGTGCGTTAACCACTTGCTTATAGCAGGTATGCTAGCAACGGCCTCCGCCGGAGCAACAGAATTAAATCAAGCGATGGACAAAAGTGCAGCTATCAATGAATCTGCATTAAAGTCTCAAGGGAAAATCGATGGTATTGCAGACGATATGCAGTCTCGTTTGCAAAAGTTCAAGACGTTGAACAAAGAAATCGACGGCCTATCTGTTTACAACGCTCAATTAGAAAAACAAATCAAAAACCAACTTGAAGAAATGGCGGCCATTAACACCTCTATGGATCAGGTTTCGGTGATCGAGCGTCAAATCACACCTCTCATGATGCGCATGATCACAGGTCTGAAACAGTTCGTTGAATTAGATGTGCCTTTCCTTCCTAAAGAGCGTGCTGAGCGTATTACTCAGTTAACTAACTTGATGGATCGTGCTGATATTTCATCAAGTGAGAAGTTCCGCCGCGTACTTGAAGCTTACCAAGTTGAAGTTGACTACGGACGTACTATCGAAGCTTACACCTCATTACTTGACGTGAATGGACAAGAACGTGAAGTAGATTTCCTACGAATTGGTCGTCTTGAGCTGCTTTATGTCACGAAAGATGGTAGCCAAGCTGGCTTTTGGAACAAAGACAGTAACGCTTTTGACGCATTACCAGATACCAACATCAGCCAAATCAATAAAGGCATTCGCATCGCACGTAAGCAGTTAGCACCTGACATGTTAACGCTTCCAGTTCAGGCTGCAGAGTAATAGGTGAGACCACTATGAAATTCGTACAAAAATTCACTAAACACGCTATTTTCGCAACAACACTTGCGTTAACCGCATCTGCGCATGCTGAACAAGCATTAGATTTAGATTCGCTACTTAAAACCTTAGAGCAAGGGCAAACCGCACAAACAGCGCAAAATAAACAACGTGAAGCCGAGTTCAAAGCGCAGCAAAACAACCAAATCCAAATGTTGAATGCGTTAACGGGTGAACGTAACCAAGCGTTGGCTAAATCTGAACGTCTAGAAACCAATTTCGAAGAAAACGAAATTAAACTGGCCAACCTAAGTGACACCCTTAGCAAGCGTATGGGGACATTAAAAGAGCTATTCGGTGTGCTTCAGCAAGTAGCTGGCGACAGTTCAAATAAGTTCGCAACGTCTGTGGTATCTGCTGAAATTAAAGGTCGTGATGATTACATGACTGAGCTTGCGAAAAAGATGGGCTCAACATCACGTCTAGCATCAATCGAAGACATTGAGAAAGTCTGGTTTGAGATGCAACGTGAAATGACAGAACAAGGTAAAGTATCGCGCTTTAATACCGAAGTTATCGTAGCCGGTGGTGCCAAGCAAAACAAAGAAGTGCTTCGCGTCGGTGCGTTTAACTTAATCGCTGATGGTAAATACCTGACTTACAACAACGATACACAAACACTTTCTGAACTGACTCGTCAGCCAGCGTCTCGTTTCACCTCAACAGCGGGTGAATTACAAAGTGCGAAAGCAGGTTCTGTAGATTTTGCCCTTGACCCAACAGGCGGTTCAATTCTTGGTCTACTAGTACAAGCGCCAAATACCGAAGAACAAGTACACCAAGGTGGCGCGGTAGGTTACGTTATTTTAGGTGTAGGTTTACTGGCACTACTTATTGCAATTGAGCGTTTTGTATCACTCATGTTGATGGGTTCTAAAATCAATCGTCAGCTTAAAGATAGCGTTGCCCGTGACGACAACCCGCTAGGTCGTGTGATGAAAGTGAAAGAGCAATATCCAGATGTGGCTTACGATACGCTAGAACTTAAGTTAAGCGAAGCAATCCTTCGTGAGATGCCAAAGATCACTCGTAACCTGACTTTAATCAAAATTATTTCAGTCGTAGCACCTCTACTTGGTCTACTCGGTACTGTGACCGGTATGATCAACACCTTCCAAGCAATCACCTTGTTTGGTACAGGCGACCCTAAACTCATGGCTGGTGGTATTTCTCAGGCCCTTGTAACCACCGTACTTGGTCTGGTTGTCGCTATCCCAACCGTATTCCTTTACACACTACTAAACACACGTTCTCGTAACTTGCTCCTTATTCTTCAAGAGCAGAGCGCGGGGATCATTGCAGAGCGTAGCGAGAAAGGAGCGTAATCGTGGTTTTATTGCTTGATGCAATTAACGCTTTACGTGAATTCCTTGATACAGGTGGCCAGGTTCTCCTGGTCATCGGCTTCGTAACCTTCGCCATGTGGCTACTTATTCTCGAGCGCTTCATGTTTGTGTTCGGTAAATACAGAGGCTACAAAAACGAAGTCCTACAAGCTTGGAACTCTCGAAATGAGCGTAACAGTTGGAACGCAGAGCAGATAAGACAAGCAACTATCTCTCGCGTGGGGATCAAACTCAACACCAACTTACCTTATATCAACGTCATGGTGGCACTGTGTCCTTTACTAGGACTTCTAGGTACGGTAACCGGCATGATTGAAGTATTTGATGTAATGGCGATCACCGGATCAGGCAGTGCACGCTCTATGGCGTCTGGGGTATCAAAAGCAACTATTCCGACAATGGCAGGCATGGTTGGCGCGCTTTCGGGTGTATTTGCATCGACCTACCTACAGCGTAAAGCCAAGCGTGAAGTTGAGTTGTTAGAAGATAAAATGCTACTAGACCATTAATCGGTCATGTGAGGAAAGAATTATGAGAGCACCACTTGCAAAAGTATTCCAAGAAGAGGAAGCAGAAGAAATCAACATGACACCAATGCTGGACGTTGTATTTATCATGCTTATCTTCTTTATTGTAACTGCCTCTTTCGTTAAAGAAGCGGGTATTGATGTTAACCGCCCAGAAGCGGCCACTGCAGTGAAAAAGCAAAGAGCCAATATCCTGGTTGCAATTTCAGATACTGGTGAAATTTGGATTAACAAACGCCAAGTAGACATCCGTGCAGTTCAAGCAAACATTGAGCGTCTTAAAGCGGAAAACCCGCAGGGTAGTGTGGTTATTCAAGCTGATAAAAAGGCAACTACTGACACGCTAATCAAAGTAATGGATGCATCACGCGCAGCTGGCGCATTTGATGTTTCAATTGCAGCACAGGAGTCATAGGAACATACCATGCGTTACTTAATTGCTTTAGTAATTGCAGGCATAGTTACCTTTTTCCTTTTCTTGGGTATGCAAGCGCTTATCCAAGGAGGGGAAGGAGCAATGACAGATCCTGTAAAAGGACAAGTACTAGATTTCGTCCGTCTTAAAAAAGAAGAGACGGTGGAGAAAAAAGAGCGTAAGCCACAAAAGCCACCAACACCTAAAGAGCCGCCTCCGCCAATGGATGCACCACAAACACAGAACAACAATCTTGACGCAACAGGCGGCAACTTTGATTTCAGTGCCAATGTGGACGCCGACGTAGATTTGGCGGGTGGTTTAGCACTTGAGTCCAGTGATGGTGAATATCTGCCAATCGTAAAAGTTGCGCCGGTATATCCAAGACGTGCGTTATCACGCGGCATTGAGGGGTATGTGATTGTTGAGTTCATTGTAACTAAACAAGGCACCGTGAGAAACCCTGTTGTAGTAAGCGCCGAACCGGAATCAATCTTTGACCAAGCAGCGCTCGATGCAGCTTTGAAATTTAAATACAAACCTCGTGTCGTAAACGGTGAACCGGTTGAAGTTGCGGGTGTTCAAAATAAGATTTCATTTCAAATTAATGGCTAACCGCCATTAAGGATTGCGATTATGAAAATATTTAAAAAAATTACGTTAATAAGTGCGTTATTTAGCACAGGTTTAATAGCACCGAGTCTCATTTCGGTCATACCAAATGTTAATTTGGCAACGGCTTATGCAGACTCAGAAACTAAAACCAAGCGTGTGCCCGCGCTACGCGAAAAAGTGTATAGTCAACTGGCTCGCGCGCAAAAACTTGCAGACGACGGTCAAGTTGCAGAAGGCCTCGCCGCATTAGATTCGGTGAAAGAACGCGTTTCGAGTATGAATAGCTACGAAGTGGCCATGATGTATAACTTCTATGGTTTTATTTATTACAACGAGAACAAGCTCGACAAGGCCATCGAATCTTTCAAAGCCGTTATTGCTGAAGAATCTATTCCTGAGTCCCTGCGTCTTTCTACGACATTTAGTTTGGCTCAATTGGCCATGGCAAACAATGATTTTGAAAGTACATTATCATTCCTTGATCAGTGGAACGAAGTTAATACGCAGGCCCCAAAAAGTAACTTTTATATTTTAAAGGCGCAAGCACAATATCAACTAAAAAAATATAATGATGCGATAAACAATATAAATACTGCGATTGATTTAGTTGAAGCCGACGGTGAACTACCAAAAGAACACTGGTTAGTTCTTCAACGTGCGATATATTACTCATTAAATCAGCCGAAAAAAGTAGCGGATGTTTTAGAGAAAATGGTTACCCTTTATGACAAACCACAATACTGGATCCAGCTTGGTGGTATGTACGGTGAGATAGGTGCCGAGAAAAAACAGCTTGCAACATTTGAAACTGCGAAGCAAAGGGGCTTTATAAAATCAAAATCTGATTATATGCAACTTGCTCAAGTCTATTTAATGAACGCCCTGCCTTTTAAAGCAGCGGAAGCACTCGATAACGGAATAAAAGCAGGTGTCGTTGAAGACAGCGCCAAAAACTTAACTTTTATCGCAGAAGCTTTCGTTCAAGCAAGAGAAGATAAAAAGTCACTACCTTTTTTCCTAGCTGCAACTGAAAAAGTTGAACATGGCAATTTAGATCAGAGACTTGCAGAGATCTACTTAAATCTTGAAAAATATGATGAAGCCGCAGATCACGCCCGACTTGCGCTCAATAAAGGCGATTTAACGTTTGAGTCTAACGCCTATGTTGCACTTGGAATGGCACAGTTTAACCTGCAAAACTTTGATGCGTCTATATTGGCATTCGAACAAGCGGAAAAGCACAAAAAATCAGCAAACCTCGCTAAACAATGGATTAAATATGTGAAGCGAGAAAAAGTTCATGCTGAAACATTAAAACAAGCTTTATTATAATATTTTATAATCGCAACACCAAAGCCGCCTTCGGGCGGTTTTTTTATTTTTAAAAGTTCCAACTTTCATTATGAAGATTTAATTACAATCATTTTGTGTAATCTTCATGTAATAAAACCCCATTAATTTAGTCACATCATTTAAACACAGTAAAAAAATAATTTTTTAAAAGTCTACTATTGGAGTTAGCAATGGAACTAAAAAACCTCTTCAGAGTCTCTGCAATCGTCGCTGCTATGGCACTTACTGGTTGTGGTGGTGACATCGAAGTTACACCTACTGTAAACGATAACAGCACTAACAATTCAAACAATACAACAAACAATGGCGATTCAGGCGGTGATACAGGTGGCGATACTGGCACAACTAACCCTTGTACAACTCGCGCTGTAGGAAGCACTGAAGTTCAAGGTACGTTCCAAGCACCACACTGTGTATACGGCACTGACTTTGCTTCTAAATCACTAGAAGTACAAGCTGATGTGACATTCAAAAAACTTGAGAATGGCGGTGCTCACGTATTTAAAGGTGCACTTTTAATCGGTAAAGATTGTAACACGTCAACAGGTTGTACAATCGAGGCGAACGGCCCAACACTAACTGTAGAGCCAGGTGCAGTAATGGCATTCACTTCTGGTGAGTCTGTGGTTCGTATCGCGCGTGGTGCGAAAATCAACGCAGTTGGTACTGCAGCTGAGCCAATTCGTTTCACTTCAGCAGCAGAATTTGACGCATTTAACCTAGCAGGTATCGGTCCACAGTTTGCTGACTGGGGTGGTATCATGGTTAACGGTTTTGGTATCACAAACGAATGTACTGATGCAGAGCGTGATGGCGACCTTTGTAATGCAGATTCTGAAGGTGTAACAAGCTACTATGGCGGTAAAAACAACGCAGATAGCAGCGGTCAAATCAAATATGCACACATTTGGTATGCAGGTTCTGGTCCTCGTGATGGCGGCCCTGGGGACGACTTAAACTCACTAACACTAAATGCTGTGGGTTCTGGTTCAAGCTTTGAATTCCTTCACATTCACCAAGGTTTTGACGATGGTATCGAATTCTTCGGTGGTGCTGCAAACATCAAAAATATCGTAGTAACAGATACTCAAGATGATGGTATCGACGTTGATGCGGGCTGGCAGGGTAAAGGTCAGTTTATTGTTGTTAAACACGGTACGATTCAAACAAAGCGTGACGTTACTTATGCTGATGACAACGGCGACGCAGTACTAATTCCTGCTGGCACAGAAGGCTTCATGGGTAACAATGGTTTTGAAACCGATGGTGAAAAAGCAGCAGGCCCTGATTACAGCCAAGCACCAGCATCTACGCTTAATTTTGCAAACGTAACTGTGTTAACGACTGATGGTAACTCAATTCGTGATGATGACGAATCACAAGGTATGAAGTTTGACGATGCTATCCGTGGTATGTATTACAACGCATTAGTAGTTAAATCATCAGCTGCGAATGGCACTGAATGTTTAGAGTTTAAAGATGATAAGGCTGCTGCAAACGCTGAAGCTGATACGCTTAACTATGTAAGCTCTGTACTTGCTTGTGCTGCAAACTTTAAAAATGGTTCTGACCCATTACCTGCAGGTGAAGGTAAAGAGGACTGGTTTGTTAACGCAGGTTCTAACCAAATTCTAAACGGTGCAGCTGACGTACTTGCAGCAGACGGCTTCTCAACAAATTCAAGCTCTACCGCTATCACTGTTGAAGCAAACGACCTAAGCAGCCTAAATGACAACTTCTTCACGACTGTTGATTACATTGGTGCGGTATCTGATAAAGATACATCTTCTGAATGGTATCAGTGGGTTAAGAAAGCAATTGAGGCTTCAAACGCTGACTAATTATCCGTAATGACCTTAGTTATTACAATTAAGGCGCAGTCATTGCGCCTTTTTTATGATTTTTGGCAGGATTGCATATGGATACTCAAATGAAATTTAAAAAAGTTGCTTTAGCCATCAGTACGGCACTCACAGTCGCAACTTCTCTACCAAGTGTTGCAGAAGAAGAACAGGCAATCGAAGAAGTTGTTGCGGTAGGTACTCGTTTGCAAGGTAGTGCTGCGGCGGTAATTGAAGAACGTAAAAACCAAGCCTTCGTTGCGGATATCTTAGGCGCAGAGCAGCTATCTAGAACAGGTGATAGTGATGCAGCATCCGCGCTACGTCGAGTTACCGGCCTTACGTTAGTTGACGGCAAGTTTATCTATGTTCGTGGCCTAGGTGAGCGTTACTCAAGTGCTCGCCTAAATGGTGCCGCAGTACCGAGCCCGGACTTAACCCGAAACGTTATTCCACTCGATATTTTTCCAGCAAGCATTATTGAAAGTCTAGCGGTACAAAAAGCTTATTCTCCGTCAATGCCTGCTGCATTCGGTGGTGGTAACATCGATATCCGTACCAAGTCTGTACCATCGGAGTTCACCGCAGGTATTGAGGTAGGTATTGGCCAAAACTTTAATTCTGATAAAGGCTTTACCTACAGCGGAACCGCGGAAGGCATACCTCAAGTGCTACAAGATGCGGTTGTAAGATATCGTGGTAACTTTGACATCGGTGAAGTTGTAGACAAAAACGGGTTCAAAGATAAAGACGGACTAACACGTGCGGATCAAGCAATTGACGTGATCAAAGGTTTTGTGTCATCACTTCCACGCGATATTCAAGTCAAAGAAGAGTCGCTAGATCCGAACTTTGATGTAAAAGCCAACATTGGCAATAGTTTCCAAGAAGATTGGTTAGGCGGCACGGTAGGTTTTATGCTTGCGGGTTCCTATGACAACGACTGGAATTATAGTGACCGCACAACAGGCGTTATTGACGACACATTAGCTGAAAACTGTACTTCAAAACTAGAAACCGCAGAAGACACAGCCAATTCCTGTTATGTGACACTTAAAGAATCTAAAGTAACGACTGAGACTGAACGCCTAAATGGTGTATTCAATATCGGTTACCGCTTAGATCAGCATAGTATTACTTATTCTAAGATTTATCTCGAAGATAACGAAACCGAATCAGAGTTTTCCGTATTACAAAGCCCTAACGGCAGTACCGTTAGAACTATCGCGGGAACAGGCGCGGCACAGCGTTCACATCAGTTTGATTACGAAGAACGCACGTTGGATATCGACCAAGTGATTGGTCAACACACGTTCCTCGATTACTGGGGTATTGGCTTTGACTGGCAGTATACAGAGTCAAAAGCGCAAACCGATATTCCAACTGAAATCGACTTTAAGTTTATTGATAACTATAACGAAGATGGTTCTTACAAAAACTCCATCGTTACCGGTGATGATAACCGTATAACGTACGCCTTTACCGACATGGAAGACAACGTAAAGTCTTACAGCGGTAATGTCACCTTACCGTTAACCTTCGAGGGCATAGAAATTACCCTTAAAGGTGGTTATGACTTTATGGATAGAGCGCGTGTTTACAATACCAGTAACTTCGTTGTAAACAACAAAAGTGGTATATCCATCCCAGTAAACTTTGATGAGTCTGAGATCTATGGATTATCGGGTTATCTAGACGATGAGTTTTTGAACAACAACACTTTCTTGTTGACCTTCAACGAACCTCAGGCACCAGCGGCGGACGATTATATCGCGGCGCAAAAGATTGATGCGGGCTATGGTGAGTTTGATATCTTCTTCGACAATACCTGGCGTATTAGTGGTGGTATTCGTTACGAAGACTTTAAACAAGTGTCACTTGCAACGTCGAGTCTGATCTTCGACCGCATAACGATGGAAACGATTTACGATGAAGAGCGTATTTTAGCCGGTACAGTTAACGAAGATAACTTCTTTAACGCACTATCGCTAACGTACCTTTCAGACAGTAACTATCAAGTACGTTTTGGTTATGGTGAAACCACAGTACGCCCTGACTTACGTGAGTTAGTACCGGTTGCCTACTATGATCCACTAACCGATATCCGCACCTTCGGTGTAGCTGGCCTAAAGAGTAGCGACCTGAAAAACTATGACGCGCGCTTTGAGTACTATATGGATAATGGCGACAACTTCTCAGTTGCGGCATTCTATAAAGACATCACGGCACCAATAGAAACCATCTTACGGGTTGGTGATGAAGACTATACAGCAACCTTCGTAAATGGTGAGGAAGGCGAAGTATACGGTATCGAAGCCGAGTGGTTATATGACTTATCGGGCCTTGCGAGTGGCTTCTTTACGTCAGGTAACATCACCTTAAGTGATTCTGAAGTATCGATAGATCCTGCTCGTGCTGGTAACTTAACCAATCCAACAAAGCGTATGACGGGTCACTCAGAGTACGTAGTTAATATGCAATTAAACTATGATTCGGCTGATGGCCAACATAGTGGTTCATTAGTGTATAACGTCTTTGGTGAGCGTATTTTGGCTTCTGGGATTGGTGGTAGAGATGATGCTTATGAGCAACCATTTCACTCACTTGACTTAGTATATACTTGGTATCCAGACTTTAACTCTAAAGTTAAATTTAAAGTCAAGAACTTGCTAAATGAAGATCAAGAAGTAACTCAATCTGACGTGGTAGTAAGACAAAAAGATGTCGGCACCTCTGTTAGCCTGAGCTACAGCTACGAGTTCTAAAGAACAACTAAGCTTTAACCAAAGCCAAGGCATGCCTTGGCTTTTTTGATCTTTATCAATCTTCGAGATATTTTTTCCTACTAATTCATTATTTCATGGACTAAGTTCTGTAACTTTGTGTATAGTTGGTCTATATATAAAAATATATCCAAATACTTCAGTAGGTTACTAGGTTGTTAATATACTTGTCATATTTAACCAGTAACATTATTTAAGAGCTTTAAAAACAAAACCATAGCTCGTTACGTACCGAGTTCTTGTTGACGCAAATGCGTTTAATTAGGACAACCTTTACATGTTGTATCCAAACCCCGCCATGCGGGGTTTTTTATTTATTAAAATCCTCATTTCTAGCTAGTCCACCTCGTATTCTTTTGCTATGGTAGCCATCTAGACATACGACTCACGCAATGATCCGTATAATCAAGAATTAAGGCACATAACATGAAAAAAGTAGGACTCGTCGGCTGGCGTGGAATGGTTGGCTCCGTGCTAATGGAGCGTATGCAGCAAGAAAATGACTTTGATGTCATTGATCCACACTTCTTTACTACCTCACAAGCAGGTCAACTTGGCCCCGTTGTTAAAGGTGGTGGTGAGCCAAAGCCACTTCAAGACGCAAGCGACATTCAATCACTGAGCGAAATGGATATTATCATCTCCTGCCAAGGCGGAGATTATACCAAATCTGTATATCCTTCATTGCGTGAACAGGGCTGGGAAGGCTATTGGATAGATGCAGCCTCAGCACTTAGAATGGAAAAAGACAGTATTATTGTGCTTGACCCTGTCAATAAAGATGTCATTCAACAAGGTCTTGAACAAGGCGTAAAAACCTTTGTCGGTGGTAACTGCACGGTTTCTCTTATGCTACTTGCGCTTGGTGGTTTGTTCGAGCAAGACTTAATAGAGTGGGTGAGTCCAATGACCTATCAAGCGGCATCAGGTGCAGGCGCAAGAAATATGCGTGAACTCATCACTCAAATGGGTGAGATCCACAGCTCCGTTAAAGCACAACTCGACGACCCAAGCTCAGCCATCTTAGAAATCGATAAGCTTGTGGCAGAAAAAATCAAAGATGAATCTTTACCACAAGATCAATTTGGTGTGCCGTTAGCCGGCAGCTTAATTCCATGGATTGACGTTCCAATGCCGTCTGGTCAAAGTAAAGAAGAGTGGAAAGCACAAGTAGAAGCAAACAAAATCCTTGGCTCGTCAAAGCAGCCCATTCCTATCGACGGATTGTGTGTACGAATTGGCGCGATGCGCTGTCATTCACAAGCGCTCACCATCAAGTTACGTGAAAATCGAAGTGTCGAAGAAATAGAGGAAATTCTAGCGGCACATAATGAATGGGTTCGCGTTATTCCAAATGAGCGTGATATTACGGCAAAAGAGCTAACTCCGGTAAATGTTACTGGCACACTGAGTATTCCTGTAGGCAGGATAAGAAAGCTCACAATGGGTGAAAAATATATCAGTGCATTTACTGTCGGTGATCAACTTTTATGGGGGGCGGCAGAGCCACTTCGTAGAATGTTAAGGATCATTACAGGTTAATTTCTAAAGGCGCCTTCGGCGCCTTTTCTTTTTTAATCGATGACTTTTGTAAGACTGATTAAGGCGTTTTCATTCTCACCATCGTGACATCGAGTATCACCGCTGTCTCTATTTTCGATGACTAAGCGATATACGGTGCGGTATTTTTCACCTTCGCGGATAGCATCTAAAACCGGAGCCTATAGGTAGTGCTGTTCTGGATAAATAATAACAGGCTCAAGATCGACTCCGGACTCACGCTCAAACCTAACTTCGTAGCTATTATTACCATTTGAATAAAGGTCGTACACGATGCCTTTACACCTAAATACAACCGCATATGACTTCAACGAGATAAGCGCAAGGCTCACTAACATTAGTTTGATTAATCCTTTCATACATTCCTCTATTTAATTTTGACGCCAATACCATTATCAGCAACAAGAATGTAGCAACACTGCATTCCCATCTATTTTCAAAAAAATTACTTTAAATAACATCTATCATATCCTTACAACCTCGAAACGCTAAATCCATCACGAAGTTTGTTACAAAATATCTCACATTAATTTTGTTGGACTATAGTTACCTTGATTAAACAATAATCTACGCTCGCACTACGGAGAGACGAATGGGTATTTTGAAAAGATTTTCAATTATGCAACTCACGATGATAAGTTCTATCTCGTTACTTGCATTTTTACTATTTTTAGTTGGCAAAAACGTTTTAAATAATTGGAAACTGTACAATGCCGCCGATCAAAATATCAACTATGTCGTTTTACTCGACGCCATTGAGAAAGTAGCGCATCACCATGCGGTAGAGCGCGGCTTAACGGCTGGCTTCCTTGGTAACCCTACCAGTGATAACAAAAGAAAAGTCGACGAGCAACGAGAAATTGCCGATCAAACAATATCAACGCTTAAAAGTGTTCACTCTTCACTGTTTCTTAAAGATAAAAATGTAAAAAAGTGGCTTCCGTATATTTTTGAAGTAGAAGCCAACAAAAACCGCATAAGAGATGAGGTCGACAGAAAAAATGGCGGTAATGCCTTTGCTTACTACAGCAAACTCAATCAAGTTTCACTAAACACGGCTGCAAAAATTCAAGCCTATGTATCAGATAGGACCTTATCGTCGGAACTTTCCATTGCGTTTCTTATCGCACAGAGTAAAGAGCGCCTTGGTCAGATCCGTGGCAAGGTTAATGGAGCGCTTGCAAAGAAAGCAATGTCAAACACCATTAAGGACGATATTAAATACTATCGCCAACAGCTAGAGATGTCATTACATCAATTAGAAACTGCACTTGAAGGTACTCAACAAAACAATTTAAACGAATTTTTATCTTCAAGGGAAGCGAAAGAGTTCAAGCGTACTTTGGATAAACTCACCACTCAAGGGAACATTGATTTCGATGGGTTACCGTCAAGTAACGAGTGGTTCGCAACCGCATCTAATTTAATTGGCAAACTAAAAATCAAACTTGACTCGGTATGGGAAAAAACTGTTAAAGATAGTAAGCAGAACAAATCTGATATTGCCTTTGAAAGCAGTTTAACGTTCGTGCTCTTCGTCATCGTGCTTGGTTTTATCGTGCTGATCAATTTCCATTTAATCCGTTCGCTGAGATCTCAGCTCTCACAGTTAACGCACATATTAAAAAAGGTAGCGGAAGATGGGGATTTAACTTTGGATATGCGTTTAAACACAAGTGATGAGTTAGGACAGATTTCCGAGTCGGTATATAACACAATCAATGCTTTCAAAGACTTGATGGTAGGCCTGGCTAAGTCGGTAAAGGTAGGTACTAAGCTTGGCGAAAAGATGCATATAGCGGCCTCTAACGTCAATGAGGATGCACAAAAAACCCAAGGGATGGCATCTTCCATTGCGGTTGCAATAGAAGAAATGGCCGCAACTAGCCAAGAAATCGCAAAACTCGCGCAAGATACGCTTGATGCCAGCGACCAACTCAACATCGAATCACAGCAGTTACTTGCAGACAACCAAAAGAACTTAGACACCATGAAAACCCTCTCGACGAGTATGAACGCCGTCGACGAGATGGCCGCGAGTATGGAAAAGCAAGTGTCTGAGATAAATACTATCTTGGATTCAATTCGCAGTGTTGCCGAACAGACTAATCTACTTGCGCTCAATGCCGCAATAGAAGCAGCCCGCGCAGGCGAGCATGGTCGTGGCTTTGCAGTTGTAGCCGATGAAGTGCGAGGACTTGCAAACAACAGTAAACAATCTTCTGAGCAAATTTCCACACTGTTACTTAGCCTGTCAGAGATAAGCCAAAGCGTTGTTAAGTCAATCAAAGAAAATACACAGCTAACACAAAATACCATGAACGAAGTAGAAGAAACGCGTAAAATATCGCTCAAAGTAAACGAACACAGCGCACATGTTGAAAAACTCACGACCTCAGTTGCCACCGCAGCCTGCGAACAATCAGAAGTCGCCGCCGATATATCACAAAACACCGCCGCAGTGCTTGACGCTGCAAACCATGAATTAGATACATCGAAAGCGTTAAATGAGTTGTTTAAAGATATGAAATTAAACAGTGATACGCTGCAACGCACAATGGATATATTTAAAATTGATAAGAGCTAGCAACATATGAATATTCGAGAGTTCAGCGAGGAAGACTATCCAAGAGTTTTGGAGATCTATTCAAAATCTAAACTGGATGAGCTTCGTTTTGAGAAGAAGACATTTAAGCTCTTGCCCCTAGAAAATGATGAAAAGAGATTGTCTGCGCTTAGGGAATCAAAGATATACGTTTTTGATGATGGGAATATTCTTGGGTTTGGAGCAATATTTGGGTCAGAGATTAGAGCGCTATTTGTTTGCCCTAGTGCTAGAGGAAACGGAATCGGAAGACAAATACTTGAATTCCTTTTATCACAACTATGCGGCAGGGCTAATCTTTTTGTCGCCAAGACAAATGAGCCAGCAAAGAACCTCTACAAGGCTTACGGATTTGAAGTGTCTGATGAATTTCTCACTGAATATAATGGCGAGCCAGTGTATGCGAATGAAATGGTTCGTATAAATGGATAGTGCTAACAAGACAAAGTAATATGACCCTCAGATAGGTTGAACGTATACTTTAGCTTTTTAGCTAATGTGTGTCGCAAACGAAAGTTAGCGCTGATAAGGTCGCAGGAGTCAAGTATAAGTAAAGCAGAGCAAGGGAGTTCTAAAGCTTAAGGTCAAAGGCTAGTTAAGCCGGTTAGGTTAAATGTATAACAAACACATGAAATAAGTTCCCTATCGGTCGCCCGACGCGCAAAAAACCGTGAGCTTTTATGTGATCATACCGAATGTCTTCTTTAAAGCCTTTCTAGTTGCTTGAACGATTCAGAATGGCACCAAGCCAACAGTTAAATAAGAGTCTATCAATCAACTCTGACAGCCAAAGTCTGAGCTTAACAAGCCAAGCTCAGACATTACAAATCGCTATTATTCCACCAAATCCAGAATATAGGCGGCACCTGAGCCTTCTCCTTTGTCATCGCGGTGGGGAGTTGCGATGATGGCGGTGTTATTTGAAACCGCAATATTCCAACCAAACCTATCTTCTGGCGCGGCGTCATTGGCAAATATCTTAGACGCATATTGCCATTGGTCTTGTTGTTTTTTGTATAGATAAAGTGCCCCCGCGTTATTACCTTTTTCATCATGGTGCATCGCGGTGACAAACGCCATGTCCTTACTTAACGCAACACCGCGTGCAAATCTATCATCCGTTTTGGCGTCTGGTGCCACTAATTTTTGAATTTGCGTCCATTTATCATTTGTTCTCTCAAACAGATAAGCAGAGCCGGCATCTTTACCTATACCGTCGATATCATCTCTTCTAGCAGAAATAAGGGCTGTATCTCCAAAAATAGCCACGCGAACACCAAAAATATCGGTGTTTCCACCATCATTTGCCATTAGTTTTGCTTGCGAATTCCACTTTTTACCATCGAATTGATACACATAAACAGCACCAGCTTTTTCTGCTTTTTCATCATTCAAATCTGCGCCGACTAAAATGGTATCGCCATCTATTGCTACGCTAATTCCGAATAGGTCTCCATCAGCGCCATCCCTTGCCGTCAACTTTGACTGAAAATGCCAGCTATTGTTTTCTCTCGCGTATACATACGCTGAGCCTGAGTCTTTGTGTGGCGCATCGCTGTGTGGTGCACCGATCACTAAAAATTGCTCGGTGAGCGCAATACTTTGTCCAAAGGCATCACCCGCTTTTGCATCGTTGGCGGTTAAAATTTGTTTTTGTATCCAGCTATTTTCTGTGCGCTCAAAAGCAAACACCGCACCGGCATTTTCTCCTTTATCGTCCCGATTTATCGCACCAAGCATGGCAATATTATTCTTAAGGGCAACATTGCCGCCAAGCGTGTCGCCGGCATTGGCAGGCTGCGCGATGAGCTTTGCTTGTTGCTGCCAGCCAGACGCACCTAGCGTGTATAGGTAAGCCGCACCAGTATCCTGACTCATATTAGCATCCACTTTGTGGGCACCAACTAATGCAGTTGTGCCGTCTATCGCTACGCTATAACCAAACTGATCTTCTGCTTTACCATCATCGGCTAACAACTTTTGCTGCACAGCCATACTTTGACAGGCTATCACTAACGCTAAACTAGGGAAGTATTTTAAAATAGAGGGGGCTTTCATCATTATTCTTTTTGTTTTCGATATAGGGAATAAACATAGTATTCCACTGATCAAGACTTAACAAGAGGTTGTGTTTTAGCAAAGGCGTTTTGGTAAGTTAGCGAGAAGGATTGATGGGCTATATCGAGTTGTGGCATTTTGCGATGGTAATAATGAGTTTCAGCATCTAAAGCTAGAACAACCAAAACCCATCATATAAAACAATAAACTAAACCTTATCCAAGCCAATATTGACCAAAAAGTTGAGGTAGTTCAGCCTTTAACTGTTTTGGTTTATTTTTAAACTTTTTACCTTGCGGCGGAAAGTTCACGACACTGTGATACGGGAGTTCGTCCTGATTTTTTTCTTCAAAAAGCAACCCAGCAACTAAATCTAATTCGTCAATAAACGGGTAGGGCAGGTCGTCTTTATTGGGAATCGCAAACTTATTGGCTAATTCGTCTGGTTCCGCAGTAAGTACACTTACCGCTTCAGGGCCGCGACTGATGATCCAATTACAAAAGTCTAAAAAATCATATTCGCTATTACAGCCTGCAATCACGTAGGCCACTTTCCAGTTATCCCAGTGCCACAGAGCCCTTAGTTCTTTGGTATATAATGCATCGAACTGAGCAATTTCTTCTGAAATCAGCGGAGATAAACGCGTTTTTAAATATTCATTATCGTTTGAATGATCGGGGGCGGTGACAAGCTGCCAGAAGCGTTCGAGTTCCATGTGCATAATCTAACTTGATAAAAACGAGATTATAGCCAGTAACCTAATGAGAGTAAATCGAAGCCGCCATGCAAAATAACCGAAGCGGGTTGTACGTAAGACAACGTGCTCACCCGCGCAAAAAGATCACAGTGACAGCTAAAAGGTGAGTGGTTTTATCCTTTCAGTGCTTTGTCACCACGGCCAATACCTACTGCACCAGAACGCACAAGTTCAATAATGTCGCTTTCGTGACGTAATAGATCCAAGAAAGATTCAAGACGGTCGGCTGAGCTTACCATCTGTAATATATAACTTTGCTTGCCCATATCTATAATGCTGGCTTGGAACACCTCAGCAACACGATTGATAGCCGCTCGTGTTACTTCGTCTCTGGCATAGACTTTTACCAATAAAAGCTCTCTTTCAATATGCTGCATATCACTTAAATCTATGACCTTAAGCACATCCACCAGCTTGTTAACTTGCTTGGTGATTTGTTCAACAATGCGGTCATCGCCTTGGGTCGTGATGGTGATACGAGATAGCGTTTTGTCTGCAGTCGTACCCACAGTTAAGCTGTCAATGTTATACGCACGCTGAGAAAATAAACCCACAATACGAGAAAGAGAGCCTGGTTCATTCTCCAATAAAATCGATAATATTCTTCTCATTATGCTTTTACTCCTTTTTTCAACCACATCTCGTCTATCGCACCTTGCTTAATTTGCATTGGATACACATGTTCTGACTCATCGACCAAAATATCTAAAAATACAAGTCGGTCTTTAATCGACATTGCTTTTTCCAGCGCCGCATCAAGTTGTTCTGGTTTATCAACCCGAATACCGATATGACCATAACTCTCTGCAAGCGCAACAAAATCGGGCAGTGATTCCATGTAAGAACTCGCATGACGTCCCTCATACATCATATCTTGCCATTGGCGTACCATACCAAGCGAGCGGTTGTTTAACGAGATGACTTTGACAGCAAGGCCGTATTGCAAACAAGTTGAAAGCTCCTGAATATTCATTTGGATTGAGCCGTCTCCAGTTACGCACAATACTTCGCTTTGCGGGAATGCCATTTTTACGCCCATCGCAGCAGGTAAGCCAAACCCCATGGTGCCAAGTCCGCCTGAATTAATCCATTGACGAGGCGATTTGAACGGATAGTACTGCGCAGCAAACATTTGATGCTGTCCTACATCCGAGCAAACATACGCGTCACCGCTGGTCATTTGGTATAGCTTTTCGATAACCGTTTGCGGCTTGATTTTTTCTACACCCGCAGTAAACGACAAGCATTTCTGAGCGCGCCATGTTGTAATTGCTTGCCACCAATCTTCTTGTGCAGCGCGGTCGATGCGCTTCTCGCTTTTTTCGATACCGCGTAGCAATTGCTCCATCACCGTATCTAAGCAGCCCACAACAGGAATATGCGCTTGAATGGTCTTAGAAATTGAAGTTGGATCCACATCAACGTGAACAATTTTGGCATCCGGACAAAACTTCTTAACGTTATTGGTTACACGGTCATCAAAACGCGCACCTAATGCTAAGATAACATCGGCATTCGCCATCGCCTTATTCGCTTCAAGACTACCGTGCATACCTAACATGCCAATAAAGTTAGGATGTGTGCCACTGATCCCGCCAAGACCCATTAAGGTATTGGTGATAGGCGCATTTAGTTTCTCAACCAACTCAGTCAGTTTTTCCGAGGTATTCGAAAGAATAATGCCGCCGCCAGAATAGATAACCAAACGCTTCGCTTCAATAATGGCTTCGACCGCTTTGCGGATCTGCTTGGAATGCCCCTTTACACTCGGGTTGTAAGTACGCATATCAATCTGTTCAGGCATCTGATAATCGAATTTAAGCGCAGGGTTCAAAATATCTTTTGGCAGCTCAACCACAACAGGTCCTGGTCTACCAGAGTTTGCTAGATAAAATGCCTTAGCTAATACTTCTGGGATTTTTGTCGCGTCGCGGCAGTTAAAACTGTGTTTAACGATAGGGCGAGAGCAACCTACAATATCCGTTTCTTGAAACGCATCATCGCCGATTAGGTTTGAAGGTACTTGCCCTGAGAGTACGACCATTGGGATTGAATCCATATAAGCGGTCGCGATCCCTGTAATGCAGTTAGTGGCACCAGGGCCACTGGTCGCTAGGACAACACCGACGTCTCCCGTAGCTCTGGCATAACCGTCTGCCATGTGGGTCGCTGCTTGCTCATGTCTAACTAAAATATGTTCAATATCTGATTGCTGAAACAACGCATCATAAAGATCAAGAACCGATCCTCCGGGATAACCAAATATGTATTTTACCTTTAATGCGCTCAATGCTTTTACTACTAGCTCGGAGCCGTTGTATTGCTCTGCCATTACCTCATTCCTCGTTGACTGTGCGTGCCTGTTATATTTCTAAAATCAAAAAAAAACCCCGCTGGTTGCGGGGTTTGAGTATTTCTTTCAAGTAATAGCTCCCCGCTGAACTCTATGAAGAGACCAGTACCACCACGAGAACGATTAGCTGAAAGAAATTAGTCATTATCTTGCCTTTAAGTTGATTTCAAAGTTAGCCTACACAGTATTAGATATAAATTCCACCTTTCCACCTTTCAATTGTTGAAATATTACATTTCAATTTAAAATTCACCACCAATTAGATTTTTTATTTAGCAGAACTTATACGGGAACAAAGCGATAAAAATGCTAAACTTAATGCTCAATTAGACAGGGATTCTTAGATGAATATTTTTAAGCTAAGCGTATTGGCATCGACCATACTGCTATCAAGTACAGCGTCAGCGCAGGTACTCTATAAAGATCAGGTTATCTATTGGCAGGAGAAAAAGCTTGGCCGCACGCTCAGCGAATACGAGCGAAAAATTGCGCTTGAGCAATTTGTCAAAACAAAGCCCATTGCCAGCCAAATAAAAACACCTTATGCAATTAAAAACGTGCACCTTGGCAATACTAAGTTAGGCAAACAATTTGCGGTGGGTACAGCACAAACACTTAATGAAGCCAAAATTCTTGCTATTTTGGTCGATTTTCCCGACTTGCCTAACGACCAGAACCGACTAAACCCGGGTGATACGGATATGTACTACTCAAGCTATCCCGCGTCTCATTACCAATCATTATTGTACTCAGATAGCGGCTATAACGGACCGAACAATGAACCGTTACAATCCGTTACCCAGTTTTATCAAGCGGCCTCAGGCGGTAGTTTTAAGGTATCTGGCAATGCATTTGGCTGGGTAAGAGCCGCTCAAAATGCAGCCTACTATGGCGAACAAGAAGGCGATACCCGAGACTTACGACCGGAAGAGTTAGTGTTCGAAGCGGTAAGCAAAGCTGTAACTCAATTTAATATCGACTTATCTGAGTACGATAAAACAGATTTGAACGACATAGATGGTGACGGTAACCGCCTTGAGCCTGACGGCATTATCGACCATGTCATGTTATTTCATTCCAGTATTGGTCAAGAAGCGGGGGCGGCGTATTAGATACTGATGCAATTTGGTCACATCGCTTCTTCGTATTTGATGAAAACAACCAACCTAAGGCAATTCCAGATACCAACTACAAGATTTATAACTACACCATAAATCCTATTGATGCTGCAATCGGCGTAGTTGTCCATGAGTTTGGTCATGACCTCGGATTACCGGACGAATATGATTTAAATTCCAATGACATAGGTGAACCCGTTGCGCTTTGGTCAGTCATGTCTTCAGGCAGTTACTTAGGTCAATTAAGTGGCTCACAGCCCACCCAGTTCTCCCCTAAAAGCCTTGAGTTTTTACAACAAAATTATGCAGGTAATTGGTTAAAGCAAACTGAGTACACGTTTGATGATTTGAGTACAGAACAAACGGTAACGCTCACAGATATTGGGGTGAACAATGGTACCACGAATCAAATAAAGATAAATTTGCCAGCACAACTAGAGGAATTTATAACACCTCTGGATGGGAACTATCACTATTACTCTGGACAAGACGACAAACTCAATAACCAAGCAAGTTTTACCGTAAGCTTACCTAACGCAGCCGAAATTTCATTATCCATGCTTGCAAATTATAGTATCGAGCTTAACTACGATATTTTCCAAGTGGCAGTAAATGGACAGCCAATTGCTGGCAATACCACAAAATCGAATCATCCAAATTATACCAGTGTCACTAATTACATGGATGGCGAGTCGTCGGCTTTTGGGGCTAACCCAATTACGTTAGATTTTGATATCTCAGCGTACCGAGGACAAACAGTCACCGTAACATTCGTTTATCAAACTGACGATTTTGAAACACTTAAAGGGGTATTGTTAGATAACATCAAGGTGACAGCAGATGGTGCGCAAATCTATACTAATAACGCAGAGCCTACAAACGACCTTATCTACAACGGATTTCGTAAGATTTCAGGCTACAGAGCTAAACCAAGTAACGCTTACTACGCACATTTACGCTCATTTAGAGGGTTAGATGCTGGTTTGTCTTTGTCTGGTTACAATTCAGGTGTGTTGATGTGGTACAGCAACTATGGGCAAAGCAATAACTCCACTTCGTTACACCCCGGTTCTGGCGATATGTTGGTGATTGACCAAGACCAAAACCCAATTTTCAAAGCCGACGGAACAACACCTGCAACGAGTATTATTCAAATCAAAGATGCAACACTGCGTTTAGATACTCAAAAAGCAGGTCTTGGCGACCAACATCTCACGCCAATCAGTACGTTTGATGATACTCAGGATTACACCTTCTCAATCCAAAAGGAGTCAGGTGTTAGTTTGCCAGGTTTTGGTGTTCAACTTAGATTGAATACCATAGAAGAAGATGCGAGCAGCGCGCAAGTCGGTGTAGTTTATCTCAGCGACCCTAAAATTACTCACGTACAATCGCAAAACACCGTTAAGTTTAATGTCAAAGGCCTAGCATTAAACGAATCAGATAGTTTTTTGTGGAGCTTTGGCGATGGTCAAACAAGTAACGCGCTTTCACCTATACACAGCTATCAAGATACCGGCAATTATACGGTAATGTTCATACGCACCAAAGCTGACGGGAGCAGTTCAGCGTTGAGTTCTAATGTTAGCGTTGGCAACGTCGAGCCAATCCCGCTTACAGTCGGTGATGTCAAAGCAACTACAGTAGGGCAAGGCTTTGTCTTCAATGCCGAAATCATCGGTGGCAAGGCGCCTTATGAGCTTGAGTGGAACTTTGGTGACGGGACCACAGCAACATCAAACTCAGTTGAACATATCTATGAGCTAAGCGGCACATACATGGTAACGCTTAATGTAACAGATGCCGAAGGCGAGGCCGTAACTAAGTCAACCTCAGTGACGGTTGTTGTACCACTTACTATTGAAGCCACCGCGACCACATCTAACTTACAGGCAAGCTTTGTCGCAACTGCGGTAGGGGGAGATGGTAGCTATCAAGCTAATTGGGATTTCGGTGATGGCACGCAAGGAGCAGGTTTAACTGCATCACATAGCTATGCTCAAGCGGGCACATATAATGTCGTGTTAACCCTATCGGATGGCGCAGATCAAAGCGCTAAAGGCACTGTCGAAATCACCGTAACGGCACCAATAACAACACCGACGGACTCAGGTGATGGCGGATCGTCTGGAGGCAGTATAGGATGGTTTGCGTTAATCGGTGGTATGCTAATGGGGATAAGAAGAAGGTGGTGCTAGCGCACCACCCAAGGATTAAAGACGCTCAATTACCGCCTGTGTGAAATCGGTAGTGCCGTGGCTACCACCAAGATCGCGCGTTGTACGGTCGCCGCTCTTGATAACGTCAGCTACTGCACTGCGGATTTTTTCCGCTTTATCAGCTTCGCCTAAGTACTCAAGCATTTGAATTGAAGCTAAAATAACAGAAGTTGGGTTTGCAAGGTTTTTGCCAGCGATATCTGGTGCGCTACCGTGAACCGCTTCAAAGATTGCAGCGTCAGTACCAATGTTTGCACCTGGTGCCATACCAAGACCGCCAACAAGACCCGCGCAAAGATCAGAAAGGATGTCACCGAATAGGTTTGTTGTTACGATCACATCAAACTCTTCAGGAGTCATTACTAATTTCATACAAGTAGCATCAACGATCATTTCTGCTGATTCAATTTCAGGGTAACGCTCACCAACTTCACGAGCAACTTTAAGGAATAGACCTGAAGTTGATTTTAGGATGTTCGCTTTGTGAACCGCAGTTACTTTCTTACGACCTTCACGCTGTGCTAACTCATAAGCGAAAGTTACGATCTTTTCAGCACCTTCGCGAGTGATCTTTGACATTGCTTCCGCTTCGTTACCATCTTCAGAAACAACTTGACCAAGACCTGAGTACATACCTTGCGTGTTTTCACGTACGGTAATGATATCAATATCATCGTAGCGTGCTTTAGTACCTTCAAATGACTTAACTGGACGAACGTTTGCGTAAAGGCCAAAATGCTTACGCAATGTCACGTTGATTGACGTGAAACCTTCGCCAACAGGTGTAGTTAGTGGGCCCTTTAGCGTGATTTTGTTACGCTCAATTGCTTCTAGCGTTGCTGCTGGAAGTAATTCACCTGTTTTTTCTAAAGCAGCCAAACCTGCGTCTACGTATTCATATTCATAGTCGCAACCTACGGCTTTTAAGATCTCGATTGCTGAATCGATGATGCTAGGGCCAATGCCGTCGCCACGGATAACTGTGATGGTTTGCTGTGCCATGTTTTTTCCTTTATCAAAAGTTGGAATACACCCGAGAAGAATTGCAGACTAAGTTTAGTAGAAATTAACAAAGGTGTACGTTCGCTTGTTTAAGCCGCGTGTTATAGCAATTAATTAGGTCTTATTCCAGTATGGAATGAAAAAATAACATACATATGATTTATGCTTGTTATTGATAGTATTTATAGAATAAATATCACGCAATAGATGAGTAAAATCCGGTCTCTAGTAGCGCCAAATCAAACTTTTGTGCGGTAACAAAACGACTTTCAGTTAATACGTCGTCGACCAATTGTTTTTGCCACGCAGTTAAAACAAAGTTGGGGGATATCACTTTAAGTGCAATGAGTTTAACAAAAATAAACAGTTTACACTGCGCATTGGTCTGAGACTTTTTTAGCGTTTCGCTATCTAGCATTGCCTTATGAAGAATACTCTTTTCAAAGTACTGCTGATTAAAGTCTAGGTATTTATCTTTTGCTATTGCGCGGATCCCAAATAGGTTAGCAATTGATACTAGTTCTTCTGAATACTCGCGAGAATGGAGTGCTGTGGCATGTTGGATCTCTACCCCTTGTTTAGTCACTAAAAATACAATAACCGCTGCAAATGGAGACAACAAACGCTCAAATTGTTCACCATAACTTTCACCAACATATAAGGCGATGATTTGACTAATCACGCCATATTTATGCACGATATCTTCAGTGAAAGGAAGCTTATGGTTTGCTATGATTTGCTCAAGCAACACTCGCTGCGCCAGTAACCCAGCAGCATCAAGTCCTACCATGGCAAGAGAGTGCCTAACGGAGGCGGCTTTTAGATTTTCACGGTTATACTGCTTTGCTGCGATCTGCAATGCACTTGACACTGAATCGAACTCGCAAATCAGCTTTTCAAGTGCACGAATACTTTGAAATTGACTTTGAGATAAGGCTTTTACTGTTTCTAGCAGATGTAAATGTTCTGAGCCGAAAGGCATTACCGCAGGCTCAGCAGCTCGGTCCCAAATATTGTAAAGTAGCTTAGCATCTGTCGTCGCAGTTAAACCACAGTGAAACTGAAATTTACGATTGGCCTTCGCTAGCTTTTTGGTTTGCCCTTGTTTTACAACAGCAATTATTTTTTCACTACTGTTTTGTAACACCAAAAAGCCTACTTCACCTTTAATCTCACACAGCAATCCTGCGGGATATTTTACAAACGCCCCAGCAATTGCACTCAGCACTTTTAACGCAAAAGCGTAACTGAGTTTGCTATAAAGAAGCTTAATCGCTCTGTCTAAAACCACGCTTTTTTGCGTATGTGTAGGCGTTATTAAGCTTGCTAATCGGTGAGCAATTGCAACAATCAAAGAGGCATGGTCATTAAACCGCTGAGGGGTAGGAGCCAAGAGTTTGCTGTCGTAGTTTGAAAGGCGAGATAAAATTCGCAAACATTGCAAGTTCGGTGTTTGTCCATCGCTAAGTATCTTTACAGCCAGTTGATGCCGGACTTTCCAAAGCTTATCTTGCTGTGCATCTAACTTTTTACCTGCCGCGAGTTGGTCGCTTTCTCGGGCAACACATAAATAGTCTGCAAAGCTTGCAAGCAATAATTCTTCGGTTACGGCGCGTGAGAACTTTAAGTGATGACAGGCCATACAAACCATCACATTTTGGTTCATGACCAGATTGGTGTTGTAACCTAAGTTTTGCGAATACAGTCCAAGCTGACCGTGCATGCTACTGGGTGAGGACTCATAACAGTCCATATAAAGCTGCGCCAGTTTAACTAGGGTAGGATAGATAGAAGACCACTTTTCTTTGTAATAATAAAGCCGTGATACTTTGTGTGTACCTTGGGCTAACGCAAACAGCGTTTTACTAGTGACTATCCTTGCATCCATCTATTTTTACCAATTTTATTAAGTAAACGGTCTATTTTGGAGCGGGAAAATAGCCTTAGTAGCAAGACAAAAACTTTGCCATTTAGTTGCTCTAAATGAGGTGTCTTTATTAACGAAGCCAATATGGTATTTTGCCCTTCACATTGATTAGAGAATTAATCTAGTTGGTGTGGCACTTTATCAAATGTGACCCGCGCACCAGGCCCCCAAAGCTTTAAAATGCCATTTTCAAACAATAATCCAGTGCATTCATCTTCCGTAGTAATACCATCTGGTTTTACAAGCTGCGTACGGTAAAACACAATTTGTACAATCGTGTCGTCTTGTTTCTTCTTTACATATGTAAGGTCTGGACTACCCAAGGTATCCAACACGGTGTCTAACTCTGTCGGCTTTTCAAGGCTAAGGTTACGAATAAAACGGTTGTTAAACGCTTCCCGGTCCTGCCAAATCATTGCCTGTGGATCGTCTTTATAATAGTTGATCACGAGAAAAACCACAGTAACGTAAACCGCAAGGCCAAGAAATATGTACTGTAATATTTTCCTAATCATCTAACTGCTCAATAAAGAATGGGTAAAACGAATCTTGTATCTGCAAAACTGAGATACGCTTGTATGCAATATATCAAAGTCATCTACGTTCGCCTAGCGCTTAGCGACGATGTGATAAATTGTCAATCAAAAGCCCCTTCAAACCACTCGTATATCCTTCAAACTAAAACCAATTTCAATATCTCTTCTTAGTGTCACAAGCGCAAGACTGGTAACATAGTCGCTTGCCCCGGCCTCTAATTTCGCTTTAGCGGCAGGCTTTACTGTCTCGTCTGTTAGCATACTTTCAAAATCATCATGCTTTGTGACCAGCTCTTGCGCTGTCTTAACACCAATTCCTGCAACACCAGGGATATCGTTCGTCTTGTCACCACTTAATGCCCAAAACATCTCGAGCTTGCTTTGCGTGACTGAAAATCGACTTTTTATATCTTCAAGCGAGATTATCGACTTTTTGAAATAGTCGTAAACAGAGATAGCATCATTGATTAGCGGTAAGAAACCTTTATCAGTGGATACTATTGTGCAGTTAACATTGGCGGCAGCGGCTTTACAGGCAAGCGTTGCTATCACATCGTCAGCTTCATCATGTTCGGGATTAAATGATTTAACACCAACACTTGCAAAGGCCTCTGAAAACTTATCAATATTCTGATTCAGGAATTCGGGCATTGGCTGGCGGTTTATTTTATATTTTGGGTAGAAGTGATAACGCCAACTTTTATCACCATCAAAGACCGCAACTGCGTGTGTAGCCCCGGTTTTACGTAACAAGCTACGAGTAGCTTGCTCTACACGAAGACAAGAGGCCTTTATATGGGCCTCTTGTTCTTTACTACCTTTTGGTTGGTTAACAGCATAGATGCGCCTGATAAGGTTAAGCGCATCTATTAACAACAAATTATTCATTCACTCTAAGCTTTAATTTTATAACACGGTATATACTTGCTCCCAGGTAGCTTCATTCGCCCCTGAGTCACGAATGCACCTAGTAGCTTATCCATATCGGCCATCAGTGATTTATCACCACTTAATTCGTATGGACCATGCTGCTTAATTGCAGTGATACCTTCATCTTTAACGTTTCCAGCAACAATACCAGAAAAAGCACGCCTTAAGTTAGCGGCCAGCAATTGTTTTGGTTGCTCGAGGTGTAAATCTAGGCCCGACATATTTTCATGGGTTGGTGCAAATGGATGCTGAAAATCATTTTCAATCTTTAGCGTCCAATTAAAGTAATAGGCATCACCTTCAGACTTACGGTACTCTCGCACCGTTGCCATTGATTGTTTGAGCTTTTTGGCTACCAGTTCTGGATTGTCCACGATAATCTCGAACTTAGATAATGCTTCTTTCCCCAGTGTTTTTTCAACAAAAGCACTGAGCTCTTCAAAATATGCAGCCGATTCTTTAGGGCCAGTTAAGATCACAGGTAAACATTGCTTTTCGTTTTCTGGATGTAACAAAATACCCAGTAAATAAAGCAGCTCTTCAGCTGTTCCTGCACCGCCTGGGAAAATAATGATGCCATGTGCAATGCGTATAAACGCTTCTAGACGTTTTTCGATATCAGGCAAAATCACTAATTCATTAACAATTGGGTTAGGCGGCTCAGCGGCAATAATACTGGGTTCGGTAAGGCCTAAATAACGGTTATTCGAGATCCGTTGCTTGGCATGACCAATTGTTGCTCCTTTCATCGGTCCCTTCATAGCTCCGGGTCCACAACCAGTACAAATGTTTAGGCCGCGAAGACCGAGTTGGTAGCCTACTTCTTTTGTATATTTGTATTCGACCTCATTGATTGAATGACCGCCCCAGCAGACAATCATGTTAGGGTCTTTATTTACTTCAAGCGCATCGGCGTTACGCAGCATGTCAAAAACCATGTGGGTGATTTCTACCGGCGATTTATTCTCACCACGATATTTTTGACAAATAAAAAGTATGTCGCGGATCACTGAGAATATATGCTCATGAATCCCGGTAATTATTTGACCGTCGACAAAAGCTGACTCGGGGGGATTACTTAAGGCAATTTTTATTCCTCGCTCGCGTGCGAGTAATTGAATATCAAAATCTTCGTATTTATCGTAGATTTCAGAGCTGGAATCGGTATGACTACCTACATTCAATACCGCCAATGCACAATTTCTAAAAAGCCTATATCTCTCACTTGTGGTTGACTGCTGAAGTAAATCGACTTCCAATCTTGATAATAAGTTAAGAACCCCTGTTGGGTTTAGCTCTACTTGCATAGGCTTACTCCTTGTTTGTAATGCGCAGCGGGATTTTCTTGAGCAAAGTAGGAGCCAAGTACTAAGTCTTGCCACTCAACTTTGACCCGAGTTAATCCTATTTACTTAAAACACAATCTATCTCGCCCGCTATTCTTGGCTTCATAAAGCGCTGCATCAGCTCGGTCAAAGGCACTGAGCGCAGTATCCCCTTTGACAAACTGAGTAGCGCCGAGAGAAATCGTTATTTCGACTTCTTTTTCTTTGAATTTGAATGGTATAGATTTAATGACTTGCCTTACTTTTTCAAGCGGCTTTTGCGCATGGGTCAATGGCATGCCAGGCATTAGCAAGACAAATTCCTCGCCGCCGTAGCGCGCGATAAAATCGCTTTTTCTGATAGACTTTTTAAGGGCTCTTGCGATCACTTGCAAGGTTTTATCCCCCGCACTATGTCCATAACGGTCGTTGATAGATTTAAAGTGATCTACGTCGATAACAACCAGCGTCACATCTGAATCGTTTATCTCAAATAGGTGCATTTCATGGGTTAGACGCTCATCAAAAGCCGCTCTATTAGGTAACTTGGTTAAGCTATCCAATAGGCTTTTGAACTTTTGTTCGCTGAGTCGCTTTTTATAATTTGAAACTTTAGACTCTAAGGTGTTAATGCGATTATTAATTGCATCAAATGAGTCAAGCAGCGCCTCTCGCTCATTTTTTTCAAGCTTCTCGCGCGCTATCAAATCTGCACTCAGTAATTTCAACTCGTTGTCGACCAAAGCTTTTAGTTCTGTTATTGAGTTGGCGTTTTGGGTTTGCTGATTTAAGTTTTGAATTTTTGATTCAATTTTATTGTTTAACGATTGCAGCTCTTTAGATGTTGATTTTGAACGCGCCGTTGTTTCAACAATAGAGCGGTGTAGCTCTTCTAGTGTTTGATTTAATGAAACCAAAAAACCCTGCGCGGATTGACGCTCTTTGGCAATCGTTTGCGCAATAATTTTAATGATTTCTGTCGCTGCAGAATATAAATTATCTAAACTGTCGTTTTCTGCAACGCTCGCACGTATCCCTTTGACCTTTTCTATCACTTCGTCTTCGAAAATTAATTCGTTGATCAAAGCTTGAAGCTCAGCAGCTAGCTCAGGATGGCGGCTATGAGATGTTTCTTCAGTAATTTCTACTTTTGATTGTAAAACCGTATGGTAGATAGAAACCAAAGACTCCAACGCGGGGATATAAGCATTAGTAGAGTTGATATCTTCAAGTTCTACATCCAATAAGTGGCGCAACTTTCTGCGCGACTCATTTGGTAGTCCCTTTAGTTTCTGTAGTAACTTTCCACTTTGCTGAATTGCCGCTTGCAAAGCTTTTTGATTATTTGAATTGGTCACTTCTTGTGACTTTAGTGGCTCAGAAATGCCGTCAATAAAAGGCACAAGCAACTCAAAATCGACGCCTTTATTAAGTGCGATACGAAATTTAGCCAACTGATTGTCAAGTGAAACATCTTGCCCTTTGCAGGCTAGGGATAACTTTGCAGCAAACTGAGTAAGGAGTTCTACTTGTTGTTTTCTTGCATCCTCAAGCGTTTTTCTAGCCTCTATGGCTTGTTTTAATTTCTGCTCGAGCATCACGGCATTGTCAGTCACAGATTTCCAATCATAAAATAATCTCTTAGTTACTAAGTCTACAACAAATTACGCCGTTATGCGCAGAAATTTAACGTGGTAAAGTATCGGAGTTTGCTGTTTACTCATCGATATTACTTAGCGTGTAAGTCGCTGATTTGGTAAATTGATTTTATCTCGAATTACCAATACAAAAATGATGAAGAAAAGTCTTATTGCCTTAGCATGTGCAGCAACATTTAATGTTTATGCTGACGTCGACTACCGTATTTCAATTACACAGCCAGAGCACCATCTTGCAGAAGTAGAGGTTAAGTTTCCTAAGTCTTCACAATCAAGCATTGATGTGCAACTGCCAGATTGGCGCACAGGTCGCTACGAGATATTGGATTTAGCCAACGGCGTACGCTTTTTTGACGCTCAATCTCAAAACGGGAAAACGCAAAAGTGGGAAAAAATTGATAAAAATACATGGCGTGTACACCTTAGCGAACCTACCGAATTAACGGTTAAATATCAGATTTACGCCAATGAGTTAGGTCTTCGTGCCAGACACATTGACGACACTCATGCGTTTATCGACGCCTCTGGCTTTTTGATGTTTAATGAGTCTTTTAGGTCTGAGCCTGTTTCTGTTGAGCTAAACGTTCCTAAAGGCTGGCGCTCTGTCTCTGGTATGGACTTTGCCGATTCAAAACACAGCTTCAAAGCGGATAACTACGACATACTGTTAGACTCTCCAATTGAAACTGGTATTAATCAGCTGCACAAATTTGAAGTAGATGACCGCAAATATGAATTAGTTATTTGGGGCGAGGGCAACTATGATGTTGACCAAATGCTCACTGATCTCAAAAAACTCGTTCAAACCGGTACGCTTATTTGGCACGATTACCCTTATGACCGTTATGTCTTCATGGTGCATGCAACCAGCGGCCCACGAGGCGCAACAGAGCACTTAAACTCGACGATTATCCAAAGACATAGAGATAGCTTTAAAGAACGGGATGATTACATTGGTTTCATCTCTACGGCAGCACATGAATTCATCCACACTTGGAATGTCAAAAACTATCGCCCGGCGGGTATGGTTCCTTATGATTACGTCGCGCCGAATTACACAGACTTGCTATGGTTAGCAGAAGGCTCTACCAGCTATTTCGAGGACTATTTGCTACTAAGTGCAGGGATCACCACCAATGATGAATACCTTAAAATGCTTACGAAGCGTGTTAATCGTCATTTAAAAACACCAGGCCGCGATGTTCAATCTGTTGCTGCAACCAGCTTTGATAAGTGGATCAATCAAGGTGGCGATCATGGGATGAATTACAGTACTAATATCTATTCAGAAGGTGCGTTAGTATCGATGGCGCTTGACATTGATTTACTCGACAAGTCAAACGGCAAAATTAGCTACCGTGACGTTCACAAAGCACTTTACCAACAGCATAAATTGCCAAATAGCTTTACCAGCGAAGATGTTAAAGCCATCTTAAAAACACTTACAGGTCAAGACTACAGTGCTTGGTGGGATGAATATGTTGACACACCAGCTAACATAGATTTTGATAAGCTATTCGAAAAAGTTGGGCTTATTTATGATTACCCAGAGTCGGCGAAAATCATTGCCGGATTTGATGGTATGGCAAGACAAAAAGGTGAATTACTGGAGCTTACCCATGTAGCTCGAGATGGAAATGCATGGCAAGCAGGGTTAACAGCTGGCGATCTTATCGTTGCATTTGATAAACACCATGTTCGTAAGGATTTAAAAGCGAGCTTAGAAAACTTCGAGCCTGGTCAAACAATCGCGGTAGATTTTATCCGTCGTGATAAATTGATGAGTACGAAAATCAAGCTTGACCGCGACTATGATAAGCCTAAAAAGATAACATTCATACCTAACCCATCAAGCGAGCAAGCGCTACTTTATAGAGCATGGATGGGGATATCTCACCCTAATGAAGTAAAATAACGCGCTATTAAAAAGGCTGATAATTATCAGCCTTTTTTTGATCCGCAATCCTAAGCTTAATCGCAATCAGCTAACTTAGGGCGACTTAACTTACATAATACGAGAGAAGAAGCGTGAACGATTTTTAGAGCGGCTTCTACGCATAGAAGAGCGGATCTGAGAGCGTGTACCCGCAAGCCAGCTTTCACGGTCTACCTTAGCGTTATCGCCACGTCTTGCTTCTTCAGTGGCTCTAAAACCACAGAATTCACGGTATGCTTTTAAGTCTAACGATAGCTCTTGCAACACTAGCTCAATCATAATCGCATCATCAACATAACCCAATACAGGGATATGGTCTGGAACGATGTCTTCTGGCTCACTGAAGTAAGCAAGAGAAGCCATGATCTCGCGCTTTTCATCTTCAGGCATTTGCCATTCTTCGTCTAGCACTGCATCAATTAGCGTTTGTAAAGAAATTAGACGAGTGCTAACAAATTCAGGAAGGTTAGACTTTTCCATCGTTGCAACTAAATCACGCGCTTTTGCAATGATTTCGGCATCACTCACATCGCCACTTTTTTCGATCGCAGCTTTCATCATTCCACGGAAGTGTTCAAGATCTGAATCAGAGAGTTCAAAGTTGATTTCTATAGACACGTCTGTGCTCCCTCAACGTTGTTATTATTAATGGTTTAAGCAAAAAGTTAAACTTATTGCAATAATCTTAGATACTAGCATATCTTTTTCAGAAGTCTTCCCATTAATTACACTTTTAACACGAATTTTTCTCTATTACGTACAAGCATACAATCCATTGTTCAAAAGGCGCACAGCGGCTTTCATATCATATAACTAGAAGTGCTGATGATAGCGTTTGAGAACCAGTCCTCGATAAAACTTGTTTTTTACAAACTTATTTATTTGTAGCAATTGCTTGCGCCAAAAATAGCGCTTTGCTCCTGTAACACTCGGTGCTCTATCTATGGTACTCGCAAACTTTTCGCCATGACTAACTGGACAAGGACTCATTACAAATACACTCAGCTCTTTTTCCCAAAAATGTTGATAATCAATATCAATCGGTCTGCCAAAAGGGATTGATTTAGATAATATTTTCTTTGCACCCTCCAGGCTTACAAGCTGGGCGACGGTTCCCGCTGGTACCTTATTTTGCACAAATAACGATAAAGACTTATTCAGCGGGAAACTTGCTATCGGAGTACGTTTGTTTTTCTCAGATTGGAATAGTTTGATCATATCCCAATCAAATGGCAACACAGCAACCAGTTGGTCTATCTGAGCTAAGTCGTAGTGAAGTTGGAAATCATCTTCAAAGATAAAGGCGTAGGGCAGTTCTAACTCCACAATTTTGTTCAGTACTTTAATATGACTTAAATAACAACCTATCTCTCCCAACGTTAAAGGGCGAAAGTATTGCTTAGCGTTTTTAAGCTTACAATAGCTCATGCCCAACTCATCTGTGCTCAGCTCAGCACCTTTTATAGCGCTTACCCTCTCAAAAGAAAGTGAGAATTTATCAAATTGAAAAGTAGACTCTACAAGTCTATCAGTACAAGAGTCTAAATTGATGAGAAAAATATTCGGTTTGGTCACAATAGATCTTAAATCCGCTAAATGATTACATTTTGAGTGTGCGGTTTTTGTATGACAATGAAATGACGAAATTCTGACATAGAGTAGGGAGTAACCAGACTCTACTAAGAAGTACTACCTGTCGCTTGCTGCAATTTGACAAGATTTGGTGCTAACAACACTTACGTAAATCGACAATTCGAAATGAGTAAAACAATAAAGAACCTGTTAAAACTCAATAGATTAAGTGAAGGAAATTGAAGGTGAGTGAAATGCTAATAAATTGAGAAGCGGAGAAGCGGAAACTTCTCCTACCTTTGCGTTTTATTTTTCAGTCACATTAAACGTTACTACCCATGGCGTGACTTTGTCTAGGCCTTTGCCTAGTTCAATTGTGATTTTGCTAGTAGCGTTTGATGAACTAATTTGTGTATGCATTAGCGGACCATTCTGTTGGCTATCACCAACCCAAGAGTGATCTAAACATTGCTTTGCGAGACTCTGCGCATAATTATGGATTTTTACTGCGTTTTCATACTCTTTGAACTGCTCAGAACAGGTATATTTTGATTCACCAGAAGTGCTTTCTATGATTTGACATTTATTGCCAATTAAATGCGCCTTAGCCTGCCAAGAATTGATTAACTTTGCGCCGACTTCAGCGCCTTTAAGCGTAGAAAACCCGTTGGATGATGCACTTAGAAGTGCATTAAGCTTCTCACAATTAGACATATCGTCGAGCTTTTCTTGTTGCTTCGGGGTCAACGTTGAGCATCCGGCAGCAGTCAACCCTGCCAGCATTAGACCAAGTAATCTTGTTTTCATAAACCGTTCCATACTGTTCGCAATAGCACTATTAAAGTTAGACTAATATTTTGCCAGTGCATAGTTGTAAGACTATGAGAAGTTTACCTTATTTATATGAACAGGAGTTGATATTAATTACAGATTTTACCTCGATTGTAATAGGCTGGCTTGTTACAGCACGGTCTCTGTAACAAGCCAAGCAAGAGAACGACGAAGTGCTTGCTTATCCAAAACGCAAGTTACTTATGCCTATCTTTTAGCGTATTTACAACGTCACTGAGTGTAAGACCTTGTCTCTGTAGTAGGACGATAAGGTGATACAGTAAATCTGAGGATTCATTAAGCAGCTCTTCGTTGTCATTTTTCATCGCTGCCAGCGCCACCTCAACGCCTTCTTCTCCTACTTTTTGACAACTACGGCTTAAGTCTTTCGCGAATAAAGAAGCAGTATAACTGCTTTCGGGGGATGCATTTTTCCTCTGGGCTATCACGCGCTCAAGCTTGCCTAAAAATGCGAGTTCCGGCATGGTGTCCGCAAAGCAGCTTTCGCTGCCAAGATGGCAAGTTGGGCCCTGCGGTTTTGCATAGATCAGTAGGCTGTCTTTATCACAATCGGTATGCACTTCCACCAAGGTTAACACATTGCTTGAGGTTTCACCTTTGGTCCAAAGACGAGATTTAGAACGAGAATAAAAAGTTACGAGTTGCTTTTCCAGTGTCACTTCAAGGGCTTCTTTGTTCATAAAGCCCTGCATCAATACTACCCCAGTTAATACATCTTGTACGATAGCGGGAATGAGCGCTGATTTATCGAAATCTACTTCAGCAATATTTTGTTTATTAATTATCATTGTCGTGCCGCCACATCATTATTTATTAAGAACTGCTTGAGCTTTGGAATTTCAATCACACCCTTATGGAATACGCTTGCAGCCAAAGCACCGTCAACATTGCTTTGTTTAAATACCTCAACAAAGTCTTGCATACTGCCTGCGCCGCCGGAGGCGATAAGGGGTACTTTACACAGCGCTCTAATCGCGCTGAGCTGCTCGATATCATAACCGTTACGCACACCATCTTGATTCATGCAATTAAGAACAATTTCTCCAGCTCCAAGGTCTTGAACTCGTTTGACCCATTCTTGTGTTTTGTATCTAGTGCGACTTGCCGCATTCGGATCACCAGTTAACTGGTAAACTAAATACTCTTGAGTATGCTGGTCATAAAAGCTATCAACGCCAACCACCACACATTGTTTGCCAAATTCATCATGTAACTCTTTGATGAGTTCAGGCCTTGCAATCGCGGGGCTATTAATAGAGATTTTATCCGCGCCTTGCTCAAGCACTCTAGCCGCATCGGCCACCGATTTAATCCCACCTGCTACGCAAAATGGAATATCGATATGTCTGGCAATCTCCGCTACCCAATTCACATCGAGCAGACGCTTTTCTACGCTAGCACTGATCTCATAAAATACCAGTTCATCAGCACCGGCTTCACTATAACGCTGGGCAAGATCAAGAATATCACCCACCACTTCATGACCTTGGAATTTTACGCCCTTAACAACTTGGCCATTTTTTACGTCTAAACAAGGAATTATGCGTTTTGATAACATGCTAACGCCTCCTCAACGCTAAATGCACCTTCAAGGAGCGATTTGCCTAGTATCACTCCACCCACTTGTTGCTTTGCAAGTCGCACAATATCATCAAGGGAGCTCACGCCCCCTGACGCTTGCACTCTAATTTTACTGTTGTGATTAGTAATGTCTTCGTATAAGGAAAACGAAGGCCCTGTCATCGTGCCGTCCTTACTGATATCCGTGCACAAAAAATCATTCACACCTTGCTCAACATAAAAATCCAATAACTCGAAAAGGTCGACTTTTGCATCATTTAGCCAGCCATGAGTGGCAGGAGACCAGCCACTTACGGTTTTATTAACATCAAGTGCTATCACAAATTTATCAGCGCCAAACTCTTTTATCCACGCAGCAACGTCATGTTGCTTATCAACCGCCATTGAGCCTATCACCACTTGAGCAGCACCAGCTTCTAACCATTGCTTTATGTCGTCTATACTGCGAATACCACCGCCCACCTGAAAAGGTACAGATAAAGCCTTAGTCGCCGCTTGAATAGTGCGCCATTGCTTTTTACTCGGATCACGAGCACCTTCTAAATCCACCAAATGTAGCTTAGCTGCGCCTGCGTTTTGGTATTCCAGTAAACGCTCGGCTAAATCAAATGGGTAAAACTGTGCGGTTTCATATTTGCCTTGATACAAACGAACAATATTGTTCTCTAATACATCTAAAGCGGGAATAATCATTGTTCGTCCTTTTTATAGCTGCCAATTAATAAAGTTTTGTAAAAGCTGCGCACCGACCTTGCCGCTGCGCTCAGGATGAAATTGCATGCCGGCATAATTGTCGTTTGCGACAATTGCAGAAAACGGCTGGCCGTACTCACCCGACACTAATGTCGATTGATTGATGGTATGCGCAAAGCTGTGCACAAAGTACACTTGATCTTGTTCGTTGAGTCCGGCTGTTAAGGCATGAGGCTTCACTACTCGTAGATTATTCCACCCCATATGTGGTGCAGTTAACTCCTTGGTTTCTAATAACTCGACCTTACCTGAAATGCGGCCCAAACACTGAATATCACCTTCTTCAGTCGATTCACATAGCAGCTGCATCCCTAAACAAATACCCATTAAAGGTCTTTGATAGTCAGCTATTGCCTCTGCCCAGCCTTGTTCATTTAACCGCTTCATTGCCACATTGGCGTGACCAACTCCTGGTAAAATTGCCCGTTCAAAGCTAGCTAATTTTTCTGGTGCTGTGATCACCTCTGGTGTGACGCCGAGGCGCTCAAACGCGAAGCGCACTGAGTTAATATTGGCACAACCGGTATTAATAATTGCAATCATAAACACCCCTTAGAACTTGCCATTTGCTGTGATGCATCCGTAGAAATTGCCATACGAATAGCACGAGAGAATGCTTTGAATAACCCCTCAACTTGGTGGTGCGCATTGCCTTCACTCACGCTCAGAATTAAACTCACTGCGGCATTATCCGCAAAGGACTTAAAGAAGTGTTCAACCATTTGCACATCCAAGTCACCCACTTTATCTCGTGTAAAGTCAGCGTTGAGTACAAAGGACGCGCGTCCAGATAAATCCAACTGACACTCTGCTTTACATTCGTCCATAGGCAGCGCAAATCCATAACGTGCGATTTGTGATTTTGTGCCAAGCGCGGTCTTAAAAGACTGACCGAGAGCAATACCTATGTCTTCTACGAGGTGGTGTTCGTCTATATGTAAGTCACCGTTCGCCTGAATATTTAGGCCAAGATTGGCGTGGGTTCTGATCTGATCTAGCATGTGGTCAAAAAATCCAAGCCCCGTTGAAATCTCACCATTAGCTTGTTGATCTAGATTTATCGCCACTGAAATCTGCGTTTCTTTGGTATTTCTGACGATTTGTGCGCTGCGATTTAAGGTAGTCAACTGCGTCACAATGGCTGGCCAGTTGCCTTCGTAGAGAATGCCTTCGATACAGAGGTTTTCAGCAAGCTGAATATCGGTTTGTCTATCACCAATAACAAACGATTTGCTAAGGTCCACTTTGCCTGAACGCATCAGTTCAGTGAGTAAACCTGTTTTAGGTTTGCGACATTGGCAATTGTCTTCATCAAAATGAGGGCAGATCAGCACTTCTTCAAAACGGACCCCTTGGCTTGTTAAAATTTGCATCATCTTGTCTTGGGGCACGTCGAAATCAGCTTTAGGAAAGCTATCTGTACCGAGGCCGTCTTGGTTAGATACCATCACTAATTTATAACCAAATGACTGCAGTTGTAATAATGCTGGGATGACATTGGGTAATAGTGCCAGCTTATCAAGGCTATCTACTTGTTTATCGGTTATTGGCTCTTCGATGATTGTGCCATCGCGGTCGATGAATAAATAAGGGGCGCTCATGATACTTCCTCAGTGATTTGGCATTGTTTGAGCCAGTTTTCTACTTGTTTTAATTCTTGTTCGTTGCCAATGGAGATGCGCAACCAGTTATCCTCACGAAACAGCACAAATGGCCGCATAATTAACCCTTGACGCATCGCTTGCTGTACAAACTGTTTGTCGGTTAGCTGTAAAGTAACAAAGTTGCCTTCGCCGCATAATATTGCGCTTACGAACTCGCTGTCTTGTAGCCATTGTATAAGCTTCTTTTTTGCTAGGTTCAAAATAGAGACTTGCCGACGCATCTGCGTTATCGCATCTGACGTTAACGCAGTTGCTGCCATTTGTGCCACAACCGTTGAAACAGGGTAGGGCGCAATCACTTTTCTTACAGGAGCCAATAGTGCTTCACTCGCTAACATAAAGCCAACGCGAAGTCCTGCCAGTGCAAACGCTTTAGATAGCGTGCGTAGCACAACAACATTCGAGAACTCTTTGATAAGCCCGGCGCAGGTTTTTTCTTCACAGAACTCAATATACGCTTCATCAACGACCACGATTGCACGGCCTTTAAGCTTATCTGCAAGTGCAGCGACTTTGCTCGCAGGTTGAATTGCGCCGGTTGGGTTATTTGGATTGCACACAAATACCAATTTAGCGTCGCCAATTGCACTGATGAGTGAATCCATATCTTCGTCGGCAAGCTGATCTTGGCTTAACTCATTAATGGCGACGTTGTGGGTGTCAGCCGTTACTTTGTACATACCATAGGTAGGGGTAAAGATTGCAATGCTATCTTTGGCTGGTTCACAATAGGTGCGTACTAATAACTCAATGCCTTCATCAGCACCACGAGTCATCAGTACATTTGTTTGCTCGACCTTTGCGTAGCTTGCGTAGGCATTTATTACCACCTGTGGCTGCGGATCGGGGTAACGGTTTAAATTATCAAAACGCATTTCAAGCACACGAGCGTAGGGGCTTTCATTGGCGTTGAGCCATGTGGTGCCAGTCAGCTTTTCACTTTTTGCAGAGCTGTAGGCCTTAAGTTTTTCGATATTATTTGGTAGCGCAACATTAGTCATTATTATTCTCCAGCCTCACTTTAACAGCATTCGCGTGTGCATCTAAACCCTCAGCTAGCGCCAAAGGTAAAATTGCAGCACTTAATCCTCGCAGCCCCTCTTTGGTGATGGTTTGCACGGTGTAGGCCTTATAAAAATCCATCAGGTTTAAACTTGAGTAGGTTTTAGAATAACCATAGGTTGGCAATACATGGTTGGTGCCAGACGCATAGTCACCTGCTGACTCTGGTGTATAGTCACCAACAAACACAGAGCCTGCATTTTTGACTAGCGGCAGGAAACGCTTTGCATCTCTTATCTGTAGGATAAGGTGCTCAGGCCCATACTCTGCTGAGATCTCAAATGCTTGTTCTATGCTCTGGACTAAAATCAGCGTGCTGTTTTTAAGCGCGGCTCTGGCAATATCTGCACGACTAAGCACGCTTAGTTGACGCTCAATTGCAGCTTCTGTTTCTTCGATAAGTTTACTGTCGGACGCTAACAATATTACTTGAGAATCTTCACCGTGCTCCGCTTGAGAAAGTAGATCCGCGGCGATAAATTCAGGATTAGCGCCTTTATCTGCAATCACTAACACCTCAGAAGGACCTGCAGGCATATCAATCGCAAGTCCCGGCACGGACTGAGAAAGTAGCTGTTTAGCCATCGTGACAAAGCTATTACCTGGGCCAAAAATCTTGCTTACTTTTGGTACGCTGCTAGTTCCTAGCGCCATGGCAGCGATTGCACCTGCACCACCACATTCAATCACATCCGTGACGCCACACAGCTTAGCCGCATACAAAATCGCAGGATGTATCTGGCTATCGCCTTTTACTGGCGTGGCCAACACGATTGTTTTTGCACCGCTTAACTGCGCACATACGCCTTGCATCAATACAGAAGAAGGCAGTGGTGCACTGCCACCGGGTACATACAAACCCAGCGCTTCTATTGCTTGATATCGTAGCTCGCAGGTCACACCTGGCTGAGTCTCGATTTGTTTGCTTTGCGGTAACTGCAACTGATGAAACTTTTTAATATTGCTATATGCTTGGTCAATAGCATTTTTCAGCTCAGGTGTTAACGCAAATTCGCTTTCAATAAGCTCAGTTTCTGTCACCCGTATTCTTGGGCTAACACGTGCATCGAACTGCTCGGCGTATCCAAGTAATGCTTTGTCACCATTGAGAGCGACGTTATCGATGATTGTTTCAACCGCCGCTTTTACCTTGTCACCGACTTTTACCGCAGGGCGGCTTAAGCATTCGATGCGTTGCTCGCTGGTGGCTAACTGCCAATCAAACATGATATTACTCCATCATCTTTTCAATTGGCATGACGAGAATCGAGTTAGCACCAAGCGCTTTTAGCTCTTCCATTGTCTCCCAGAATAGGGTCTCAGAGCTAACCATGTGAAGTGCTACATATTCATCGCTGCCAGCAAGTGCAAGCAAAGTTGGTTGGCCTGTGCCTGGAAGTAAAGCACATACTTCATCTAACTTGCTCTTTGGTGCATGCATCATGATGTACTTGCTCTCTTTTGCCTGTTTCACCCCTTTAAGGCGTGGCATTAGCTTATCGATTAGCGCAAGCTTACTTTGGTCAGTCAATGCTGCATTTTGAATGAGGCAAGCATTAGATTCTAAGATGGTATCACCTTGCATAAGACCATTAGCTTCGAGCGTTGCACCCGTTGATACTAAGTCACAAATGGCGTCAGCAAGCCCTGCTCGAGGTGCAACTTCTACCGAGCCTGTCAACATGACCACGCTGGCGTCGATGTTCTCACGTTTTAAATATTGCTTTAAAATCTCAGGGTAGGTGGTTGCAATGCGTTTGCCGTTAAACCATGCTTTTTCCTGTTGACCTAGCTCTTGTGGCCACGCCAGCGCTAAGCGGCAAAAGCCAAAGTCCAGTTTTGAAAGCTTGGTGACTTCAGCAAACTGCTCGTTGCGAACACGCTCAGCTTGCGCTTCTTCTAAAACGTTTTCGCCGACAATGCCTAAATCACAAACGCCGTCCATTACAAGGCCCGGAATATCGTCATCACGCACTCTAAGTACATCAATAGGCATGTTAGTAGAGTGAGCGATTAAACGCTGTTCACGTAGGTTTAGTTTTACACCAAGTTGTTTTAGTAGGGCTTGGCAATCCTTTGAAAGACGGCCTGATTTTTGGATTGCGATTCTTAAACGGTTGCTGTTGCTCATTATTTATTTCCTAATTCTTTAAACGAAAAACCCCGAGGCGGAACCTCGGGGCGAAATAAACTTTGACTATCTTTTTGCTTCGCCGGAGGTTCCTTTCAGGAATAACCCACCAGCGAAATACCTGACAGGTTATCCCGTATGATGATGGTGATGATGAATTGCTGTCAGTGTCATTAGCATGATGTTACCTTTGTAATATATCTGCTGTTTAAAAATTTCATTTATAGATAAACATAATATTGTTCTATTTGGCAATGATTTTTTAACGCAAATTAAAGAATAGCTTATAACAGTCGATAATAAGCAATATCAACAATAGGTTAGCGGAGGAGCGTATGGACGCATTTAAACCTTTTTTAGGTCCAATCGTACGACTAGATGTAACCCATAAGTCTGCATTTCATGTGGCTGGTGTGCAGCACTATAAGATTGAAAAAGTTAAAAAAGATCTAAAAACCGATGTAGAACTTAAACGCCAAGCAGCTAAACATGAAAAAATTAAAGAAAGTGAAGACGAGGATGACGAAGAGGAAAAATCTCACGAAGAGCATAAGGGTGAAAACCTAGATACGTGGGCGTAAATATAATTCCTAGTTTTGGTCATTTGAGTACTTTTCAATACCAATGCTTATCTAATATTCAATATGAACTGCATTCGCTGTTTCAAACGCAGTTTATTGATCGTTTAATACAGCTAAAGCTTGCCTAATATCTCGCTTTATTGAGCGTACTTTGGTGAGATTCAATGCCTGAAGGTAGGTACTTCTAGCCTTTTCGTTTTGTTTCAGTTCACGGTATAGCTCAGCTTGAAGCATTAAATATTCTATATGTTGCTCATCCTTTACTCGCTCTTTTTTTAACAAACGCTCCATAGCATCAACAGCAAGTTGCTTATCACCATGTTGCTGAAGCGCTAAATAAGCAGATGAAACACAAGCATCTCTCCATGTTGGTAGTTGGCTTAATGCAATATGCTCAATCAGGCACCCGTTAGTGAATAAACGCTGCGCTGCGTCTTTCGCTGAAAAAGTCCACAATAAGTTAGCAGCCCGATGGATCAAAACGATATCTTGCGCGTAGCGTTGACGCACATAAGCTATCGTTTTTAGGGCTAACTCTTCATTTTGTGTGTTTTGTAAGTAGTCCATAAAAGCCAAGTTATAGTAACGGTCATCTATTGCTTTTAGTCTATCAACTATCGCTTTTGATGCTTTTTTTTCAGAATCCCAAAAGCCACTTTCTATGGCTAATGCCTTCGCTGCAGATACCAAATACTCAGGATTGTTTGGCGCCAATTCTGCAGCTCTTATAAAGTGCTTATTAGACTTTTCGACTAAGCTAAGTTTATTAAAAAGACTGGACTGCTGTTTGATTTGATACCATAAATTACCAGCAGTAAAATGCACCTTTGCGTTGTCTATATGACGCTTAATTAAGGTGTTTAACAGTGTTTCTTTATCAACATCATTTTGCGCGACCGCAACTGACACGGCCATTATTTCAGCATCAAGTTCTTTATCTTTTAGCGTGTTAAGGATTTTAGTGACTTGCTGATACTGACGATTATAAAAAGCAGACTCAAGCACTGCGATTGGCGAACTGTGTTGCTGTGCCTGTATTAAAGCACTATACGAAATGATAGCCAAGCAAGAGGCGTGCATAAGCGACTTAATAAACATGTTGTGTCCTTTTTAGTGTGTCCATTATCATTATTGTGTGTTTTCTAATGTAAGCTTAATCTGCAGTTTTGATACCAGCTTTTACTTTTTATATTTTTATTCATACAATCAATTAGGTGTAGGCTATTATCGCTTTACTCTTACTGTATTTTACGTGCCATTATCGATACACTCGCCCTGTTCTGTTTCGATACCGATACATTTGATAGTTCTATTTGTATTCAATAAATCAAACAAAGTTGCATAAATTAACGACCATTTATTTAAGGAGAAATAACATGTCGTATAAATCAGTAAAAAATCTCGTAGGTTGGTTCGTTGTAGGTCTGTCTGCGCTAGCGTTAGCCCCCGGTGTTGTGCCTGGTAGTATGTCTGTTTTGGCATTTTATTTAAGCCTTGCGCTCCTCCTAATTTCCTTGTTTACCATTTCTTCAACCAATCACCGCCACTTTCAATTGACAGCAATCATTGTCGGTGTCGGCATGTTGGTTTTGAACGATTACTTGCGTGTTGTCATGCCTTCGCCAGAGCCTACTTGGCCTAACCGCATCGCTTTGTATCTCTTGTATCTCACTATTTGTGGGATAGGTATGATTAAGATTAAACGACAACTTAATAGGTAATACCAGTTGTATTAAGTAAATGATCTATTTTGAAGCGGGGAAATAGCTTTAGTAGCTAGGCAAAAACTTTGCTATTTAGGGTTCTAAATGAGAAGTTTTTAACGAAGCTAATATGCTATTTCACCCTTCAAATTGATTAGAGAATTAATTCAATTGGTATCAACACTCAGTTATTGCCAAACAGCGGTTGCGATTTGGTGCTCAGCCACATACAATTTCGCGACCTGTCTGTTTGTAAATTTACATTACCTTGGCTGTATCTACGATTTTCTCTTCTACGGGGCCTTTAGCCCAGCATTTTCCGGGCTATCAACCAAGGCAGCCCCAAATCGATATGGCTACTGCGGTAGAGGAAACCATACAAAATGGTGGACAATGCATCGCTGAAGCGGGAACAGGGACGGGGAAAACGTTTGCCTATCTCATCCCTGCCTTTCAGTCTAAAGGTAAAGTCATCGTCTCAACCGGCTCTAAGGCCTTGCAAGAGCAATTATTCCATCGTGACGTGCCAACCCTAAAAAAGGTGCTTACCAGCGGTAAAAAAGTGACTTTGCTAAAGGGTAGGGCAAATTACCTTTGCCCTTATCGCTTGTCGCAGCATTTAAGCCATGTACCAACTGACGATCCAGATGTCATGCACCAACTTGCCATGGTTGCAAAGTTTGCATCTGAAACACAGAGCGGAGACCTAGCCGACTGTGTCGGAATCGAAGAAGACGCAAAGGTATTACCCTACGTAACATCAACCGCAGATAATTGTTTGGGAAAAGAGTGCCCTGACTACGAAGACTGTTATATCCGAAGGGCTAGATTAAAGGCGGTCGATGCTGATGTTGTAGTGATTAACCATCACCTATTTTTTGCCGATATGGCCGTAAAAGATTTAGGTTTTGCGGAGTTAATGCCAACCGCAGATAGTTATATCTTCGATGAAGCACATCAATTACCTGAAATAGCCAGTGACTATTTTGGTGAGACTATCAGCTCTAAGGCATTGCAAGCACTAATTAACGATTTAAGGGTGATCTACCGCGCAGATATTCCAGATATGTTGCAACTTGGCAAAACACTCAATAAATTGGAAACCAGTGTCGCCGATTTGCGTTTGGTATTTGGTGGCGATGGTGCTCGTGGTGATTGGCGTGAGGCGCTGGCGAATAAACCGATTTGCGATGCCATGCATCGAGTGATAGCTAACTTAGATTTTCTCTATAAAGTGCTCAAACTTTGTCTGGATAGAAGCGAAAAAATAGAACACCCATTTGAAAAGGTCATGACCTTTAAAACCCAGTTTGAGCGCGCCTTTGACACCAGTCAAACCGGGTTTAGTTATTGGTTTGAAACCACAAGGCGTTTTTTATCTATTCATATCACACCGCTTGATGTTTCAAGTAAGTTTGCACAAATCATCAAGACCACAGAGGCAAGCTTTGTGTTTACCTCAGCCACTTTGTCCGTTGATAACTCCCTTGAGCACTTTGGTCGTAGCCTAGGGCTAAAACCGACTTCACAATTTATTGTTGAGAGCCCATTTGACTATAGACAACAAGCCCTGCTATGCCTGCCACGCTATCTGCCAGAAACCCGTGATGATTTGATGCCACATGCACTGGTAAAGCTTGCCAAACAAGTGATTGAAGCCGCAAAAGGACGTACATTCTTACTTTTTACAAGCTACCGCGCTATGCACTTGGTATACGAAGGGCTGAACACTGCAATGCAATATCCCATTTTTATGCAGGGGCAGGCATCGAAACGTATTATCTTAGAGCAATTTGTTCGTCACGGTAACGCCGTATTACTTGGTACTGCTTCCTTTTGGGAGGGCGTGGATGTGAGAGGTGACACCTTAAGCTGTGTTGTCATTGATAAGCTGCCATTTGCTTCACCAGATGATCCGTTGTTGCAAGCGCGTATGCGAGACGCTGAAATGCGTGGACTAGAACCATTTGATGCAATACAACTCCCCCAAGCAGTTATCGCTTTGAAACAGGGAGTTGGGCGGTTAATTCGTGATGCTAACGATAAAGGTGTGCTGATTATTTGCGATAATCGCTTAGTTACGAGAAAATACGGCCAGACGTTTTTAAGTAGTTTGCCCGATATGTCTCGCACTAGAGACCTAAACAAGGCAATCCGATTTTTAGAGAATATTGATAAAAATGAAAAATAACCTGTTGGCCATAGACGCCTCTACCGAAGCACTCAGCATTGCATTGCATTATGAAGGCAAGTTTATTCGCCACTTTGAGGTTTGCCCACAACAACATAGCCAGAAGATATTACCATTAGTTGAGCGTATTTTGCGCGAGGCCGATATCACGCTTAGTGAACTTGACGGCATTGTATTTGGCCGAGGGCCAGGCAGCTTTACTGGGGTGAGAATAAGTACAGCGGTTGCGCAAGGCTTAGCGTATTCATCAGGTCTGAAGTTGGTTGGTGTTTCAACCCTACAGGCAATGGCGCAACAGGCATACATGGAAGCAGGCAAGACCAACGTAGTGTCGGCAATTGACGCACGCATGGGTGAAATCTACTTATGCCAATACAAAGGCGAAAGTAGTGGTGTGATTCAACCAAGTACCGAAGAAACGGTTATAAAACCTGAAAATATCGACTTTACGTCAAGTGGTGCGGCCGGTGTTGGTACAGGGTGGCAAGCATTTTCAACGCTTGCCACCCAGCTTGACTGCGAAGTCATTGACAGTATCGCGCTACCTGATGCTTATTACATGCTGTTTATAGCCGATGATACTTTCACACAAGGCTTATCTGTCGATGCAGCTGACGCCCAGCCACAATATGTGAGAGATACTGTGACGTGGAAAAAGTTGCCAGGTCGCGAATAAAGGCGTATTTTTATACAAGCACATCGTATTTATTGAGCTAAACCGTGAAACTAAATTCAGTCATTCAACAAGCAGGCACTTACCAAGTAAAACCACAGCCTAGAAAGGCGGTGAGTTCTGCTATTGAAGAAGGAAATACGGCCAAGCTCAATACCGCTCAGATTAAAACTAGTGAAAAGGGCATTGCGTTGGTGGAGCAGTTCCAATCGCAGCAGCGCTCTACGATATATGACCGTCCTAACTTTCGCACAGGACAAGCAATTAATGAATACAAAGCAATTGCGACAGAAGCAAGACGAGATGAAATCAAAAATTTAATTGGCGTTTCTGTTTACGCGTAATAGCTCTTTTAAGATTCGAAAATTAAGAAGGTCAGCGTTTGCTGACCTTCTTTATTTTTGATGGTAGATGAAAATTTTTACTTTCTAATAAATTCTATCAGCTTATCAGCAATTGCAGTATTATTTTGCGAGCCGATAAACGCTTCTTTGCCTTTACCATGGGCGAATACTTGTACATCGATAGCCGTGTGACCACCCGTTGTCCAACCAGTGTAAGACGCATCACTAATTGCCTCTTTAACGACAACACTTAGTGCTTTTGGACCTTGTAATAGCGCTTCTTTAACTTTTAACTCAGTCGCACTGTCATACTCAAGTCCTGTGAGTTTCTGCCACGTTGCTTTAACGTCTTTTGTCTTTGCAAGTGTTTTTGCTATCTCGCCGGCTGAACCGTTCACTTTAGCAATCACATCACGCTCCCAGCGATATTGCCCATTCGCGCCAAGCGTTAATCCACCGGTAGAGTGATCAGCCGTGATCACCAGGATAGTATCTGGATTGTTATCAACAAAAGCCTTTGCCAGCTTAATTGACTCTGCAAAATCGTCCATTTCATGCATAGCACAGGCAATATCATTAGCATGCCCACACCAGTCAATCTGACTACCTTCAATCATCAAGAAGAAGCCTTTATCATTTTGGTTTTCCAATAATGATAATGCCGTTTTAGTCATTTTAGTTAGGCGCTGCGGCTCTTCATCAATCGCGAATGGCAAGCCTACTTCTGCGAACAAGCCAATTGCAGGAATTTTATTCAACGTGTCAAGCTTTGATAAAGCATCAACGTATTGATATCCGGCGTCCTTGAACTCATTAACTAAGTTTCTATCATCACGAATGAAGTATTTAGTGCCACCACCAAGCATTAAATCTACCGGTAATTTTCCTGCGACTTTATTGTCTACGTAATCGTTGGCGATTTCGTCGTAGTTACGACGCGATTCGTTATGAGACGCGAAGCTTGCAGGGGTTGCGTGATTGATTTGTGATGTTGCAACAAGCGCGGTTGTTTTTCCTTTTCTTTTCGCCACTTCAAGCATCGTTTCTAAATGTTCTTTATGGGTATCTACCGCGATAGCACCATTGTAGCTTTTAGTTCCTGTACTTAAAGCGGTAGCGCCCGCGGCACTATCTGTTACAACCGTATCATCGTCTGGATAGGTATGCGCCATACCAACCAAAATAGAGTCGAAAACCGTTGGGTCAACGACTTTCGTTGAAGGGTCATCTTTAAAATAACGGTAGCCCGTCGTGTAAGCTGGCCCCATACCGTCGCCAATCATATAAATAATGTTTTTTGGAGCAGCCAATGTCGGAGCCGCAAATACTAATCCAACAAATGAGGCCAAAAGGCTAGTTTTGAAATTCATTGTTATTCCCGTGTACTTATCGTGATGGAGGTTTGTGATTCTCTACTATTTGATCGATTTAAAACACATTCATAATAGAATGGATGTTCGATAAAAATATTTTCAACAAATCAAAGTAGTAAGTTCAAATATGTCACGGTAAGATGATAAATCAATGATTGTACAATGAACACTAAAAGAATTCTTCGATGTCTCAATATGCGATAAAAGAACAAAAAATCGGGCCATTCTCCTACCAAAGCTGGGGAGAAGGAAAACAAACCGTTATTTACCTCCATGGTTGGCAAGACAATAGCAACAGCTTCGTGCCGCTTGCGCCATTTTGCAATACACAATACACACATATCGCACTTGACTTGCTGGGTCACGGACATTCAGATTGGAAAAGTGCAGACGCATGTTATTACTTTATCGATTATGTCTATGACCTAAAGTGCTTTTTAGATTTAGCACAGATCAAAGCGTGCCATATTGTTGGTCACTCTATGGGGGCGATGATAGCTAACTTGTTTGCAAGCTGCTATCCAGCACGTTGTTTATCTTTGGTATTAATTGAGGGAATAGGGGTTGTGAGCACCTCAGAAGGTGATACCAAAACACAGCTCATTAATGCGTTTAATTCTCGAGATAAATTAAATCAATCTGAACCAAGGGTTTATCCTGATATAAATACGCTTGCGCAACTGCGCAGCAAAGTTAGTGATGTTTCCGTAGAAATAGCAACAATGCTGATGGCAAGAAATACCCAACCGCATACTGATGGCGTACAACTTAGGTTGGACCCGCGACTAAAACATCATTCTGGATTTAGATATTCCATCTCTCAAGCAACATCAGCGCTTGATGGGATATCCATCCCAACTTTGTTGGTGTTAGCGGAGCAAGGCTATGACATGATTGTCAGACAATATAGTCAATTTAAGCGCTGTTTCGAATCACTCAAGCTTGAGAAAATACCAGGAGGCCACCATTGCCATATGGAAAACCCAGAAATTTGCTATAAGCTAATTGAAGCACACCAAAGCCGCAATAATACATTGCTTATAACTGAAGGAGCATAAAGAATAAACTAATCAAGGAAAGAAAAGTTCACAAAGAGCGCTAAAGCCCACGTTTCAATAGCATCTAGATTGTAAATCCTCAGATATTGTGGGAATATGGCGCTTTTAGAGTATTTGCTCAATTGTTAAAGTGCCTTACATCGTTTATGGTTTAGGGTGAATATAAAAATAACGAGAACACAGGAGCTAAGAGTGGAAAAAATCTGGCTTAAGCGCTACCCAGAAGGTATGCCTGAAACTATCGACCCAGAGCATTACAACTCATTGCTTGAATTATTTGAAAAAAGTTTTGCAGATTATGCCCAGTATCCAGCCTATACCAATATGGGTAAGACGCTGACTTATCAGCAAGTTGATGAAAAAACCAAAGCAGTTGCTAGTTATATACAAAATGAATTGAAACTTGGCCGTGGCGATAAAGTTGCGGTCATGATGCCAAACTTGTTACAAACCCCGGTTACCATTTTAGGTGTACTTCGTGCTGGTTGTACGGTTGTAAACGTCAACCCGTTATACACCGTGCGCGAATTAGAACATCAGCTAAATGACTCCGAGTCAAAAGCTATCTTTATTCTTGCAAACTTTGCCCACACACTAGAGCAGGCCTTGCCTAAGACGAATGTGAAGCACGTTGTGCTAACAGAAATTGGTGACATGTTAGGTGGCTTTAAAAAGCACTTGGTGAATTTTGTTGTTAAGCACTTTAAAAAAATGGTGCCCGACTTTAGCCTGCCAAATACCATCCCTTTCAAAGAGGTGATTGCTGCAGATCCTACAAAATATCAGAAACCTGATGTGACGCTAAGTGACCTTGCCTTCTTGCAATACACTGGCGGTACAACTGGCGTATCTAAGGGCGCGATGCTAACGCACGGCAACATGGTAGCAAACCTTGAGCAGGTCTCTGGCTGTTTAGACAAAGTATTGGATAAAGGAAAAGAGGTCGTTATCACGGCGTTACCGCTGTACCATATCTTTGCATTAACGGCTAACTGCTTGACCTTTATGAAGTACGGTGGTCACAATATCTTGATAACTAACCCGCGTGATATGCCAGCGTTTGTGAAAGAGCTGGCAAAGGTTCCATTTACCGCTATCACCGGTGTTAACACGCTATTTAATGGCTTGTTGAATACACCAGGCTTTGCCGACCTCGACTTTTCAACCCTGAAAATGTCTTTAGGTGGTGGTATGGCCGTACAACGCCCTGTTGCTGAACGCTGGCAGAAGGTGACAAAATCAAAGCTGATGGAAGGTTATGGCCTGACAGAGTGTGCACCGCTAGTGACTATCTGCCCACATGATCTTGAAGCTTACAACGGCTCTATTGGTTTACCTGCACCTAGCACTGACATTAAGATTGTTGATGACAATGGTAATGAAACCCCTAAAGGTGAGCCCGGAGAGCTGTGTGTTAAAGGCCCACAGGTGATGGCTGGTTACTACAATCGCCCAGACGCAACCGCTGAGTGTTTAAAAGATGGCTGGTTTGCAACGGGTGATATCGCAACTTATGACGATGATGGTTTCTTCTACATCGTTGATCGTAAAAAAGACATGATCTTAGTGTCTGGGTTTAACGTCTTTCCTAATGAAATCGAAGAAGTCGTTGCTATGCACGAAGGGGTATTAGAAGTGGCAGCGGTTGGCGTGCCACATGAGGTTAGTGGTGAGCAAGTTAAAGTTTTTATCGTTAAAAAAGACCCTTCTTTAACAGAAAAAGATATAATTGCGCATTGCCGAGATAATTTAACGAACTATAAAGTACCAAAACTAGTTGAGTTTAGAGATGAACTACCAAAAACTAACGTTGGTAAAATACTGCGTAGAGCGTTAAAAGAATAACAAATAGAGCCGGCACTAGCCGGCTTTTTTATAACTAGTCATGTCATACTAGTTATGTCAATTGCATGGGAGTAACAGTGCAGTATCAAGTTATTGAAAGCCAAACAGCACTAGATGAATTTGTCTTGTCTATTTCGAAAGCCAAAGTGCTTGCCGTCGACACCGAATTCATGCGTCGCCGCACCTTGTACCCAGAAATTGCTTTGTTACAAATCTTTGATGGTGACCATCTTGCCCTTATCGATCCGCTAGCCGATATGGATTTTAGTAGGCTTTGGACATTATTTGCCGATACCAGTGTTTTAAAAGTGCTTCACTCTCCATCAGAAGATATCGAAGTATTTCTAAAATTTGCAGGCTTTATCCCATCACCAATATTCGATACCCAGTTTGCTTTACAACTGTTAGGTGAGGGTAGTTGTATTGGTTTTGCTAATATGGTGAAGCAACTTAGAGACGTAGAAATTGACAAAAGTGAATCCAGAACGGATTGGTTACGCCGCCCTTTGACTCAAAGCCAATTAGATTACGCCGCCTCCGATGTATATCATTTACTGCCATGTTTTGAGACTATTCAAACGCGAGTAAACGAGAAGCAGTTATTTAACATAGTGCTTCAAGAGAGTGAGTTGCTTGCCCAAAAGAGAAGCTTCCGACAGCCTGATGAAGTGCTTTATCTTGATGTAAAAAACGTATGGCAGCTCAAACCTAGAGATCTTGCTGCCTTAAAAGAACTTGCAGCTTGGCGCAGAGCCAAGGCTGAGAAAAAGAACTTAGCGCTAAATTTCGTGCTTAAAGAACATAACATGGTAGAAATCGCTAAACGCCGCCCAAGCTCATTGGGCAGTTTACGCAATGTTCCAGGTGTTGAACCGATGGAAGTCAATCGCTCTGGTAAAGAAATTCTCGCCTGTATAGAAAAAACAAAAGAAGTGAGTGAACAGGATTGTCCACAACGCGTAAAAAGACTTATCGACTTTAAAGGGTATAAGGCAGCGTGCAAGGATATTAAACATATTATTTCCGAAATCGCCAAGGCTAATGACATCCCGGTTGATGTGTTTGCTTCGAAAAAACAAATCAATCAGGTGATCAGCTGGTCTTGGAAAAAGTCACCGGAAGAAAAGCAATTGCTGATGAAACCCGATCTTGCGTTAGGCTGGAGAGCCGAGCTTGTTGGAGATAAGCTAGACAGTTGGTGGCAGTAAAACTCTTCTTTGTTAAAAATGAAATTTAAGCTGTGAAAGCGATAATAATATCCACCTTCCGAAGAAGGTGGATATTACTCAACTAGTCTTTTGGTTGTTCGATACCAAAGTACACGCAATGTAGTACTGGTAAGACTATCAACGTCAGTATGGTCGCAAAACCAAGACCGAACATGATAGTGACGGCCATCGATTGGAAGAACACATCAAATAATAGCGGGATCATACCCAAAATCGTTGTAATTGCCGCCATAGACACGGGCCTTACGCGACTTACACCAGAGTCAAATACTGCTTGGTAAGGAGACTTACCAGAGTCGATTTCGATATTGATTTGATCCATTAATACGATACCATTTTTAATCAACATGCCGGACAAACTCAGCAACCCTAACAGTGCCATAAAGCTAAACGGTGCTTGCAGTATTACAAGCCCTGCCGTTACCCCGATAATTGCAAGCGGCACTGTAGACCAAATTACTAACGGCTTTTTCACCGAGTTAAATAGCAGCACAGTGATCATAAACATCGCTAAATAACCGATTGGTAATGAACCGAAAATGGCCTTCTGCGCTTTGCTTGATGACTCATATTCGCCGCCCCACTGCATCTCGTATCCTTGGGGAAGTTCAATGGCTTCGATATCCGCCTTTACTCTCGAAAATAACTTAGCAGGAGTTTCATCGCCTATCACGTCATGATCGGCCATTACCGTGATTGTACGTTTTCGGTCGCGGCGCATGATCAGGCTATCTTCCCAAGTAACACTAAAATCATCGACGATTTGCGATACCGGCACGTAAACGCTAAGTACAGGACTAAAAATTTGTAAGTCACCAAGATTCTCAACATTGAGTCTCTCTTCTTCAGGAGAGCGTGCAATGATAGGTAATAGTTGCGTACCATCTCGATATAACCCTACCTTGTTACCTGACACCGAAGTCAGAAGCAACTGGTCTAAGTCAGATTTACTGATCCCCAAGCGACGAGCCTTCAACTCGTTAAACTGCGGGCGGATCAACTTAGTTCTTTGGCGCCAATTGTCACGTATATTAAACGATTTATCGTCTTGGCTAATAATGCGTTTTGCTTCTTCAGCTAGTTGGCGTAACACGACAGGGTCTGGCCCCGAGAAACGAGCCTCGATTTTTGCGTCGGTTGAAGGACCAATTTCCATGCGCTTTATTTTGAGACGACCGTCTAGCTCATTGTTAAGCTCGTAGTCACGAAGCTTGGCAATCATAGCCACCACAGCTTCTCGGTCTTTTACACGCACAATTAACTGACCATAAGCGTCGTATTGCTTTTCAGGCGAATAGGTCAGCATAAAACGAGGTGCGCCCTGACCAATCGTCGTGGTTACTTCGCTAACCAGCGGATCAGCCAATAAGAACGACTCTATCTTCTCAACATTCTGCGCTGTACTGCGAATATCAGCACCTTGATAATGCCAGTAATCCACATAGAACATAGGTGTGTTTGATGCTGGGAAGAAGGACTGCTTAACCGATTTAAAGCCAACAACAGCAGCAACTAATAGCAGTATCATAGAAATAATGGTGATAGCGCGATTTTTAAGGCAGAAGGTCAGCATCGATTTATACACGGTGAAGATCACACCTTTATAGGGGTCGTCCTCTTCTTCGTTCGTATCTGATGACTTCTCCTTAGGTCCTTTAAACATCATATTGGCAAAGAATGGGGTCAGTGTGATTGCCGTTACCCAGCTTAGCAATAATGAAATTAATAACACCCAAAATAAAGAACCCGCAAATTCACCACTGGCGTCCGAGCTTAAACCAATCGGCGCGAATGCCGTGATCCCAATAACAGTTGCGCCAAGAAGTGGCCATTTTGTTTGTTCAACAATGTTCACTGCAGCTTTGATTTTAGATTGGCCCCGTTTAATATTAATCAAGATGCCTTCTGTTACGACAATGGCATTATCGACCAACATCCCCAGCGCAATGATCAAAGCCCCAGTGAAATACGTTGTAAATCAATGGCGAATATCTTCATAAAGATAAAGGTACCCAGCACGGTAATAAGCAAAATACCACCGATTAGAATACCGCTTTTTACACCCATAAAGATAAGTAAAACGATAATTACAATGGCAACGGCCTCTAAGAGACTAATAATAAAGCCATCTACCGAAGTTTCTACCTCTGTTGGTTGATTGTAAACCGTATTTATCGTGATACCGTATGGGCGCTGATATTCTAACTGCTGTAAGTGATGTTCAATTTCTTTACCCACCTCAACCACATTAACACCAGAGGTAAAAGAAACCCCAAGCAATAGTGCACGTTTTTGTGCAAAGCGCGTAATATGACTTGGCACTTCAGCATATTCACGTGTCACTTTTGCCACGTCACCGAGATAAATAAGCTCTTTGGCGCCAGGCGTTGAGATAAGTAAACCTTCAAGTTCTGAGACATCAGTAAACTCGCCAGTAGGGTGCAACCGAATAGACTCATCTCCAACACGTATCTTACCCGCATTAGAAACCGTATTTTGTGCTTGTAGCAACGAGAAAATGTGGCTTGGCGGTATGCCGAGTTGCGATAATTTCTGTGTTGATATTTCAACTATCACTTGCGCTTGCTGCTCACCTGCGACCGTAACCTTACTGACACCTTCAACAAGCACTAATTCACGCTTCAAGAAGTCAACATAGTCTTTTAACTCATCATACGAGTAGCCTTCGCCAGTAATCGCGTATAGCTCACCATAAACATCTGCAAAGTCATCAATAACACTTGGTGGCATCACACCTGGTGGTAACTTTGGCGAGAGATCATTTACTTTACGGCGCAACTCATCCCAGATCTGTTGTAAGTCTTTCTTACGGTACTTACTCTTCATCTCAACAGTGATCTGTGATTTACCTGGAGAAGAAATTGAAGTGACATAATCAACATACGGCAGAGACTGAATTGCATTCTCTATCGGGAACGTGACTTCCTCTTCCACTTGTTGTGGTGAAGCGCCAGGATACATGGTCACGACCATGGCTTTTTTTAGTGTGAATTCAGGATCTTCTAGCTGGCCTAAGCCCAAATAGGATATCGCCCCTGCAATAAGCAGGAGCAAGGCAAACATCCAACTGATGACCTTATTCTCAATTGACCATTTGGCTAAACTCATATTAAAGACCTCTTTCCTTAGTCCAAGGTCTCACTTTTGCGCCCTCTTGCAAGTAATGCACGCCCGCAGCAACAATTTCTTCACCGGGCTCAAGACCCGACAGTACCTCAATACCAGTATGATTGAGTTGGCCAACAGTTACTTGGCGTTTTGTCACGGTCTGTTTATCACTTTGATATACCCATACATAACTATTATCCTCTGTACTTTGCTTCTTATCTGAAAATACAGCTTGGTTAGGTACTATGATTGCCGAGCTCTCACGATTAGTGATTTTACTTGGGTCAACGTAGACATGGCCTGTCATACCTGCAAACAAGTTAAAGTCCTCAGGGATTGGTAGACTAAATACGACTTTGTAGGTTAAGGTTGCTGGATCTGCCTGCGTATCCCATTCCTTAATCGTAAGCGGGTAAGACTTACTTGGGTAACCATCAAAAACAACTGTCGGTTTATAATCCGAATCTTTATCAACACGCGCAACGATACGCTCAGGGACTTGAATAACTACATCCATCATATCGCGAGTTTCAAGACGAAGGATATTCTGCTTTGCGACCACGTTTTCGTAATTCTTGACAAATACCTTGGCAACCGTACCACTAAAGGGTGCTCTAAGTTCGCTATATTCAAGATTTGTTTTAGCGATTTTAAAAGCAGACTCAGCTACTTGTTTATCAGCATTTGCCTTATCGAATTCAGCTTTCGTTGCTATGCCTTTTTCGAACAGCGGTTTAATTCTAGATAACTGCGATTTAGCGAGTTCAAATTGGGCTTTACGTTGTTCATATTGCAGATTGAAATCTTCAGGATCGAGCTTTGCAAGCAATTGACCTTTTTGTACATCTTGGCCTGCGAGAACTGGAAACTCGATAAGTTCGCCATTCACACGAAAGGCAAGATAAGAGCCTTGGTTTGCCACCACTTCAGCAGGGAAACTGCGAAGCGTGCTGCTATTTGGATCAGAAACCGTGTGAATTTTAACCGGTCGGTTAGGGGTTTCTGTTGGGGCTTGTTCTGCTTGCTCTTGGCAACCCAACAATAGGGTAGCCAACACAATTCCAGAAAACACTCTTAACATATTGTTCTCCATGACAACGTCGATTTTAATGCGTGCAGAATAATGGAATTACATATAAAATAAAAATTATAAAACATTCTGCACTGCATAAGATTTATTTATGAAGATTTCGGACTTAGCAGCGTTTTGCACCGTTGTTGAAGCGCCAAGCCTTACCGAAGCGGCGAATAAGCTTCATAAGACACAGCCAGCGGTCTCTCAATCAATTAAAAGATTAGAACAATCTTTAGGATTTTCTCTTTTTGAGCGTGAGAAATATCGCAATGTGTTAACAGAGCAAGGTCGTCGATTTTATTTTGAAGCCGAAAAATTGCTTAATCATCATAGAGACTTGTCATTACTCGCGACTGAATTTGCAGCTGGTAATGAGCCAAGCTTTAACATCTGTTACGAACCGATCGTATATCAAAACCAAATTGATCAAGTATTGGGCAACGCCTTCATTAAGTTTCCGGCAACCGAAATGAATATCTCTAGTGGTAAACGGTTTTTTGCACTTGAACAAGTCACGCAGGGAATTGCGAATCTTGGTATTGGCCCTTGGTTTGACCTTTTCCATTCAACAGGCGACCTAGAGTCAATGCCGATTGGACACGTAAAATTAGGTTTGGTCTCACTAACAGGCTATATGCCACCAGAACTTAGCTTTTCGGAGCTTTCACAATACCCCTCCCTTGCAATGAAAGAAAGTAAATTCAAGTTTGACAGTGAACGTTTGGCATATCGCAACAGTAACAACGTTATGAAGCTCGATGATGCGCTGGCAATAAAAAGATACCTATTGCAAGGTATGGGATATGCCTTAATCGGTCTTGACCTTTGTAGAGAAGAGTTAGAGTCAGGTGTTTTGCAACAAGTGAGAGTGTTTGATAGAAAGGACGAGTTTGAAGCTGAAATTCACGCTTATCGTTTGCATATTTCCCACCATGGGCCAGTAGCGAGATATTTTTGGGACAAATTAAAAGAGTTAAATATTCGATATGAAAAGCAGCAATCCTCAACAAGAATTCGCTGAAAAAGTCTTCACCGTAATCGGTGGTATCCCGTTTGGAAAAGTTGCGTCTTATGGGCAAATAGCGAGATTAGCTGAATCTCCAAAACATGCGAGAACGGTAGGCCAATTACTAAAGCACCTACCACAAGGTTCAACGTTACCTTGGTACAGAGTAGTAAATAGCCAGCGGCGTATTTCGTTCCCTCTGGACAGTAGTAAATTTCACGAGCAAAAGGCTCGCTTGCAAGCCGAGGGCGTTGCCTTTTCAAATCGTAACGTGATAGCTAAACACTGTGTTTGGGAATAATCATAAATTTAGCGTGAACTGATCCAGATAGATAGAGCAGCCGTAATTATCGTTAGTTTTTTAGTGTTTGAACGGGAATTATGAAACTAGCTTTATTTCCATTGCCAATATTCTTGCTTCCAGGCGGGTTTACCCGTTTGCGGATCTTTGAGCAGCGCTATTTATATATGGTAAAAGAGGCCGCCAAAACAGAGCAAGGTTTTGTATTGTGTCCATACGCAGATGATATGCCGCACAATGTGCCGAAAGAAGGCGTGCACGTCAAAATCGTCGACTTCTCGCAAGACGATGATGGTCAGCTGCTTATCGATGTTGAGGCGCTATCGCGGGTCGAGATCAGCAATGTGGAAGTGGATAAGCAGTCTTTACGTTATGGCAAATGCGACATTATTGAAGGACCACCATGGCAATGCAGTGAAGAAGCATTTAGCCTAGTTGATGAAACCCTTATTGGTAAGCTACAGAGCGTTTTTATCGCGAATCCCATCCTCGATGATTTGTACCGCGACAAACATTTTACTCAGCCACTATGGGTTGCTTATCGTTGGCTAGAAATTTTACCCATCTCAATGACTCAAAAACTGAAAATAAAACAAGCACAAACATTTGAACAGGTGGCAGAGTTCTTACATACTGTATTAGATGAAAAATAGTGATCCATTCCGATTTGTACAGCGTACTAAAGTTCATAATTATAAATTGGAAGGTGAGCTATGTTAGGCCAACAGCAATCTACAGATTGCAATGTTCAGTCAGGAACTCGCAAAGCAGTGCAAGAAACACCCTCTCAAGCGTTATCGGACGCTTTAGTTAAGGTTGCAGAAAAACGAGATCGCAAAGCTTTTGCGTTCTTGTTCGAGTATTTTGCGCCAAAAATTAGGCGCTTCGGCGTGAAGCAATTTGGTAACGACGCTCAGGCGATGGAGCTCGTCCAGGACACGATGACTTCCGTGTGGCGCAAAGCACACCTCTATCACCACGATAAGGGTGCAGCCACGACGTGGATATACACTGTGATGCGCAACGCGTCGTTTGACGCATTGCGTAAAATGAAGAGTAATAAAGAAGAACACATAAGTGAAGACATTTGGCCGATAATTCAAGATTCTCAAGCTGACGATGATGGTTTTCAAGATCACTTGCAAACGGCACAAATTCAAAAGTATATTAATAAGTTGCCTCCAGCACAGCGAGACATAGTCAAAGGCGTGTACTTTCAAGAAATGTCCCAAGAGCAATTGGCTGAACATCTTAATATTCCGGTTGGTACTGTTAAATCACGTTTACGGCTAGCTTTACAAAAACTTCGCGCAGAAATGGGAGATCAAGCATGATTAAGCATCACCCTAATGACTCATTACTCAGTCAATTTGTTGAAGGCAACTTGCCTGCAAGCATCAGTGTCGCCATCGCAGCGCATGTCGAGTTGTGCCCTTGTTGTCAGAAAAAGACTCAACAACTCGAAGCGCAGGAGGCGAGTGTTCAGCTCGGAGGGAACAGCGACTCCGCACTCAGTGCCGATTTCGAGGCGATAATGCAAGCGATAACACTCGACGATGAAATCGACGAAGTTAAAGAATATGTTCAACCAACATTTAGCTATCAAGGCAGGAATGTTCAACTACCCCGCGCGATTGCGAATATCGACCGCAGCAAATTTTCAGGCGTAGGCAAAATCTTACGTTCGCGATTATTATTAGAAGATGGCGACTTGCGCTCAAGTCTCCTACAAATTGGTGCGGAAGGCGAAATCCCAGAGCACACCCACACCGGCTTTGAAATCACTCTGCTACTTGATGGCGATTTTGCAGATGAAGCGGGAGAATATGTACCGGGCGACTTTATTTGGCAAGATGGCGAACATAATCATTCTCCGCGCACAAAAGAAGGCTGCCTGTGCTTTACCGTAGTAAGTAGTGCACTACACTTTAATAGAGGCTTAAGTAAGCTGTTAAACCCAATTGGCAAATTGATTTATTAAGGGAATAGTTGCGAAATGAAATTTTCATCTCCAATAAAAATTGGCATTAGCGCGTGTTTAGCTGGAGACAAAGTACGATTTGACTCAGGCCATAAGCGTTCAAACTTTTGTATGGATGAATTCGCCGAACATGTTGAGTATGTGCGCTTTTGCCCGGAAGTTGCGATAGGCTTGCCAATTCCAAGACCAACCATTAGGCAGATCCGTGTAGGGGACATCATCAAAGTTAGTCGCCCAGACGGTAAAGAGGATGTCGCACCAAAGCTTAGAGAGTATGGCGAAAAAGTTGCCACCTCACAGACACAGAACCTTTCAGGTTTTGTATTTTGCGCCAAAAGTCCAAGCTGCGGAATGGAGCGTGTTAAGGTCTATAACGAAGCGGGAACTGGTAACACATCTGAAGGTATTGGTATTTTTGCTGAGCAAATCATGAAACATAATCCGCTCTTGCCTTGCGAGGAAAATGGTAGATTGAACGACATGCATCTCAGAGAAAACTTCGTGATGCGCGTGTTTGTCTATAAAAGTTGGCAAGAACTGAACCAATCTGAAAACATCGGTCTACACGAGTTGACAAATTTTCATGCTAAGCACAAATATTTGTTAATGAGCCATAACTATCAAGCTTATAAAGATTTGGGCCGTTTACTTGGTGACGGCAAACAGTTTGATAGAGAGGCACTAAAACATAAATACATTAGCGGCTTGATGTCAGCTCTGAGCAAGCCTGCCAATCGCAAAAACCAAGCAAACACGTTAACGCATCTGCAGGGGTATTTTAAGAGCGAGCTTTCAAGCATCGAGAAGCAAGAAATGTGCGGTGCGATTGAGCAGTATCGCAAAGGTATTGTGCCTTTATATGTGCCGTTGACCTTGCTCAAGCATCACCTTACTGTGCATCCTAAAGAATATTTGCAAAGCCAAGTGTACTTTGACCCATACCCCAACGAACTGCGTTTGAGATTCGGGATTTAATAATGAAAACAGCTTTTTGGTTTCGCCGTGACCTCAGAGTTTACGGCAACGAGGCTTTGATTGAAGCCGTGAATGAGGGCGCACGCGATGCGCTCTTTTTTTATTGCAAACCACAGTGGCAATCACACAACGCAGCCAGTATTCAACTCGACCTGCTTGAGCGTAGATTACTTGAGCTAGGCAACCAGCTTAGTGAATTTGGCATTACGCTGCATATAATAGAAGCAAGTACATTCGCTAAACTGCCAGAGCAGCTCAAAGCAGTTTGTGATGATAAGAGCATTGATTGCTTGTACGCAAATAAAGAATATGAAGTGAATGAAGTTGCGCGCGATGAAGCCTGTGCAACTGTGATTACATTAAAATTATTCGATGGCGACGTTGTTGCTAAACCTGGCTCAGTGCTTACGGGTTCAGGTGAAATGTTTAAGGTATTTACTCCTTTTAAAAAAGCATGGTTAAAGCTCTTTGTGGGGCAGCAATTTCACTTTTCTAGCTGGCCATTAGACAAACAACTCGATGCAAATTTCGAAAAGCCGACTTTCTTTGAGTCGACTAATGAGTCTGAAAAATGGCCAGCAGATGATAATGCCATTGTCGCGATTGTAAACCGCTTCATTAAAGACAAGCTAGAAGACTACCAAGATGACCGAGACTTTCCTGCAATCAAGGGGACGTCGGGACTCAGCCCTTATTTGGCGTTAGGTATTGTGTCGCCCAAACAGCTAATCGCACAGATCCAACTTCACTATCCTGAGGTGCTTGAAAACCCAAGTAAGCCGGAGTTTTGTTGGGTGAACGAACTCATTTGGCGTGAGTTTTATCGCCACCTTATCGTTGCCTTTCCGCGTTTATGTAAGCGTTTTAACTTCAATGATAAATATAACGCAGTCAGATGGCGTGACGATACCCAAGCATTTAAGCTATGGTGTTGTGGTAAAACTGGCTACCCGATTGTCGATGCGGCAATGCGCCAGCTCAATAAAACTGGCTGGATGCACAATCGACTACGCATGATTGTTGCCAGCTTTTTAACCAAACACCTGCTTATCGATTGGCGTGAAGGCGAAGCCTATTTCATGTCTAAATTAATAGACGGTGACCTGGCGAGTAACAATGGTGGCTGGCAGTGGGCTGCAAGTACAGGATGTGACGCGCAGCCTTATTTTCGTATTTTTAATCCCATCACGCAGAGCGAAAAGTTTGATCCCGATGGTTCCTTTATTCGTACATATGTGCCTGAATTGAAAAATGTTCCAGCAAAGCATATTCATTTTCCCCACGACTATTTAGCGGCATTTGGCGGAAAGGACGACTATGTAGAGCCGCTGGTTGATCATAAAGAAGCAAGGGCGAGAGCACTTGACGCATTTAAGGTTTAATAGGTATGGATCACAGAACGCAGCGATTCGTGGCAATTTATAATGAAATAGACAAATACTGCCTCGGTAAATTGGCTTCAATCTACACCGAGAACATCAGTTTTGTAGACCCTTTTCATAAAATTCAAGGGCTTGATGCGCTAACGAGCTATTTTCAAGGTTTGTATGAAAATGTCTCTGAAATCGAGTTTCGTGTTACAAACGCCTATCAAGTCGATGACGTTAGCTTCATCTACTGGACTATGTCATACCAACACCCAAAGCTAAATGGCGGTAAGCTTATTGAAGTCGATGGCCATAGTCGCTTGAGCTTTATTGGCGAAAAAGTAGCGCAACATAGGGATTACTTCGACAGTGCACAAATGCTGTATCGCCAAGTCCCACTGCTCGGTGGGGTTATTCGACTATTGGATAAAAGGATCACAGCATGAGTAATGTCTTAATTACCGGCGCAACATCAGGCATAGGTAAAGGCCTTGCTGAATACTATGCAAAACAGTCCCATCAAGTAACGGCCTGCGGCCGTAACACAGAAGTGTTAGGCGAATTGGAAAACAGCGTAGGTGTTAAGAGTAAAGCGTTTGACTTAACAAATCGCGATGAGATAGAACATAACTTCAAAGATATTAACGAGCTAGATCTCGTAATTCTCAATGCAGGTGGTTGTGAGTATATTGATAATCCCAACCAATTCGACGGCCATTTGTTTGAGCGAATAATGAATATCAATGTCATTTCAATCGGCCACTGTCTAGACGTATTACTGCCAAAAATTAAAGCCGGCGGGCAAATTTGTATTGTAAGCTCCAGTAGCGCATTTTTACCTTTACCTCGTGCTGAAGCTTATGGAGCTTCAAAGGCGGCTGTCAGCTATTTAGCGCGCACATTGACTGCAACATTAAATGACGTTGATGTAACCTTAGTCCACCCGGGTTTTGTAGAAACGCCGTTGACAGACAAAAACGACTTTCCGATGCCATTTATTGTGAGTGTCAATGAAGCTGTCGAGTACATTAGTAAAGGAATAGAGAAACGCAGCAAAGAAATACATTTTCCAAAAAGATTTACCTTATTTTTAAAACTTCTCAGGTTACTGCCGTTTGCACTGTGGTTACCTCTCGCAAAAAGGATAGCCCGTGGCTAAGATTGCAATAATTGGAAGCGGTATTTCAGGTATGACCGCAGCATACCTTTTAAGTCGTCAACACGACGTCAAGGTCTTTGAAAAAAATAATTATATTGGCGGACATACGGCAACCATCGATGTTGAATATCAGGGCGAAAAACTCGCAATTGATACCGGCTTTATCGTATTTAACGACAGAACTTATCCCAAATTTGAGAAGCTGCTAGCTGAAATCGGTGTCAGTCGCCAAGAAACTGAAATGAGTTTTAGTGTTCACAACAGTAGATCCAAATTCGAGTACAATGGTCATTCACTACGCACTTTATTTGCACAAAAGCGGAATCTGCTAAGGCCAACATTCTGGCGGTTGTTAAGGGATATAGTGCGTTTCAACAAGCTCTGTAAGTCCTTATATGAAAAAGACGACTATGATGGTGTTGAAACGCTTGGCAAACTATTACAGCAACACCAATTTAATGAATTTTTTAAGCTACACTATATCTTGCCGATGGGCGCTGCAATTTGGTCAACCAGCATCAAAGAGATGCTCGACTTCGAAGCCAAATTCTTTGTCCGGTTTTTCTTCAACCATGGATTATTGGACATTACTAACCGTCCTCAGTGGTATGTAATTCCGGGTGGTTCAAGGGAATACGTCCAACCATTGGTGGCAGAATTTAAGGACAATATTGTGCTTAATGCCGACATCGAGACGGTGACTCGTGACGAATCTGGTGTGACAATAGTCTTTAAGGATGGCAGCAACGAGTACTTCGATAAAGTCGTCTTTGCATGCCATAGCGATCAGGCATTGGCATTATTAAATACACCATCTAGTGATGAACAAGCGATACTAGGGGCAATCCCATATACAGCAAACTCAGTGGTGCTACACACAGATACCCGTTTATTGCCTAAGCGTCCGCTCGCATGGGCCAGTTGGAACTATTTGTTAAACGAAGCGACAGACAAAGCCGCTGTCGTCACCTATCAAATGAACATATTGCAAGGGCTTGATGCCAAACATCAATACTGTGTCACATTAAATCACGATGAAGGGATAGCTGAAGACAAAGTGATCCGCCGATTTGTTTATCATCATCCGGTATTTAATACCACCAGCATTGCAGCCCAAAAACGTAAAGCTGAAATTGATGGTAAACACCATAGTTATTTTTGCGGTGCGTACTGGTTCAACGGCTTTCATGAAGATGGTGTGAGAAGTGCGGTAGACGTGGCTGAACAACTGGGTATCTCATTTTGAATAGTGCAATACTGGTGGGCAAAGTTCGGCACCGGCGATTCGCCCATGCCGAACACGCATTTTCCTATCCCATGTATATGATGTGGTTAGATTTAAGTGAGATAGAAACACTCAATAGTATTTCGTCAAAGTTTGGTACATCCGGCTTAAAACTCCTTAAATTCAATCAAGCTGACTATATCCTCACGGAAGGGGAAAGCTTAGATGAGCGCGCACGTGCTAAATCAAATGCACTAGGCAAACCCGTTTCTTCACAAACAAAAGTATATTTAATGGCGCAAATACGCTGTTTAGGCTTTTACTTCAGTCCGGTTAATTTCTACTTTTTTGAAGACGAAAAGGGGGCTGGTTTCAGCCATATGCTTGCTGAAGTAAGCAATACGCCTTGGAATGAGCGACATTTTTATTTAGTTGAATTAAATAAAGAAGTGAACTTTAAAAAGGAATTTCACGTATCACCTTTTATGAGTTTGGATATGCACTACCATTGGAAAGTAAAACCACCTGGTAGCAACACGCTAATCCATATAGAAAATAGAAAAGGTGACGAATTGCTATTTGATGCCACGATGGCGCTCAAAAAGCAGGAACTCAACGAGGCAAATATTAATCAATTGCTAAAGCGGTTTCCTGCTATGACATGGAACATAGCTAAAGGCATCTATTGGCAAGCGTTGAAGTTATTTTTAAAAAAAGTGCCTTTTGTTGGGCATCCCGGAAGAGTATAAGATGGAAAATACCACGACAATATCCTCATCAATTTCGCTTTCTACATTCGATAGATTGTATAAAAAGCTCGTCTTTGGCGCGTTGAATACGTTAGAAACTGGAAAAGTGGTACTTGTCGAAGGCAACCAAAAATACTGTTTTGGTGAGTCTGAAACAAGTTTTAGCGTAGATATTCATGTGCATTCTGCGCAAATGTACAAGTTATTTGCACTTGGCGGTAGCGTAGGAGCCGGTGAGTCTTACATTCTTGGTCACTGGAGCTGCTCAGATTTAACTAGACTGATTGAAATTTTCGTCCTAAATCAAGCTCAGCTCGATGCGTTTGAAAATAAGTTTGCGGTTTTCTCTGGTATTGCTAACAAAATAAAGCATCTCAAAAACAAAAACTCAAAACAAGGCTCAAAGCGCAATATTGTGGCCCATTACGACCTTGGTAATGACCTGTATGAATCATTTTTAAGTGAAGAAATGCTCTATTCTAGTGCTGTGTACCCTTCAAAGGAGGCAACATTAGAAGAAGCCCAGCAACATAAGCTAGCAGCGATCTGCGAGCGCTTAGATCTTCAGCCAAATGACAAAGTAGTTGAGATTGGCACTGGGTGGGGCGCATTTGCTGTCTATGCTGCAAAAAACTACGGCTGTCATGTAACAACGACAACCATCTCAGAAGAACAATACGCCTATGTAACAGCGCTAATTGAAAGAGAAGGGTTGCAGCAACACATCACGCTATTAAAGAAAGACTACCGCGAATTGGAAGGCCAATACGACAAACTGGTGTCCATTGAAATGATTGAAGCAGTTGGGCACGCATATCTATCGGGCTTCTTTACCAAATGCAACGACTTGCTAAAACCGACCGGCGCAATGCTAATTCAGGCCATCACCATAGCCTGTCAGCGTTATCAACATTACCTTAAACAATCGGATTTCATTCAGCAGTATATCTTCCCTGGCGGTTGTCTTCCGTCCATCAGTGAAATGAGTAAGCAAATTTTAAATTCCACGGATATGGTTGTCCACGAACTCCATGATATCGGTTTGCACTACGCCAGAACGCTATATGACTGGCGTGTTCGGTTTGAAAAAGCTTGGCCTTCACTCGACGGTAAACGTTTCGATGAGCGCTTTTATCGCCTTTGGCAATTTTATCTGTGCTACTGTGAGGGCGCTTTTAAGCGTAGAGCCACCAGTGCCGTGCATTTAGTCGCCAGAAAACCGAGATATCAGTCAAATGCCTGTACTCAAACATTGGATTACTAACGCACTTATCTTCCAAAGCATTTGGTTTGCTGCATTATTTTTCCAAGCCGATGCGCTTTGGTACATGTTGATTGGCTGTTTAGTTATGCTCGCAGGGCACCAAAATATACGTCTCAATTTGGTGCTTGCATTGGTGGGCTCTATCATAGGGATTGGCATTGAATTCATTGCGGTCAAAACCCAGCTCATCAATTACCAAGGCAGCGAGTTACTTCCACTTTGGCTTTGGGTTTTGTGGATAGCATTGGTGCTAACGATAAACAATGCGCTTTCCAAACTGCTAACGCTGAAGGCTCCCTTGCTCTTATTGATATTTTTGGTTTGTGCGCCGCCAAGCTATCTTGGCGCTGCAAACTTTGGCGTAGTTTCTATTTCAAACCCTTGGTACGTTTTTTGGCCTACTTTTGGTGCACTGTGGAGTGTGGGATTCTATATGATAGTTAGTTTTAATCGCATTTTATGGGGTACAAAGCTTGCGCAGGTGCGAGCAAATTGATAGCGTTTGATTACAAACCCGCGGGATCCGGGGCGAAACGTAATAAAATAATAAATATTTCGTCGAATTTCGCAATTTTGGGGTTGCACATAAACGAAAAATACATAAACATAGGTTTTGCTTAGGCAAATTATAAAGTTATAGGAATCTAATAATGAATAAAGCTCAACTAGTTGAAAAGATGGCGGCAGACGCAGAGATTTCAAAAGCAGCGGCAACTCGCGCTTTAGAAGCGTTTACTGGCGCAGTAACTAACACACTAAAAGATGGCGGTTCTGTTGCTTTAGTTGGTTTTGGCACATTTACAGTAAAAGAGCGCGCTGCGCGTACTGGTCGTAACCCACAAACTGGCGCTGAAATCCAAATCCCAGCTGCGAACATTCCTTCGTTCAAAGCTGGTAAAGGCCTAAAAGACCAAGTAAATCCTTAATCCACTCGCTGGACAAGAAAAACCTCCCACGTTGGAGGTTTTTTTATGCCTATCTCATTCGGTATCATTGATATCGCGCTCTTGAATTTGCTACTATCGCCCCAATCTCGTGTTTATATCTAAATATAATAAGTTGTTTAATCAGTTTTCATGAAGCGTTCTAGCCTTTTTGCCGTTATATCATTACTCATTTTGCTATGGGTAACGGCTGCGTGCGCGACAGGAACCTCCGACAATAACTTTTCCCATACTGCTGATACGCACAGCACGAGCGTTGAAAACATCGCTCTGAAGCGCCTTGCTAACACGGAACAGTTAGCGAGTAAACCAAGTCCAGCGACTCCAATAAAGATCAGTGTTGAAACCACGCATCACGAAAAAGGCTTATTGCCAGAACGCGAGCGCACTAGCCATCCTAGTTACTTTCTACATCCTAAACAACAAGCCGAATATGCGCTTGTTTTTGAGCTAGCAGCAGAAAAATATGTGCCGGCCTCAGTCTATGACATCAATAGACCTAAACCTGTGCCTTGGTATATGTGTGATACTCGGCCAAATAATGGCTTTATCGACAACTGTAAGCCGGCAAACTTAACCTTCAAAGGCAGCCTAAGCTTCGCCTCTTAATCATTATCTATGACCAATAAAGTATCCAAATTTTAGGTTTCGAGTGCTATACCAACATCCTAACACCCGCATGACTGGATTTAGTCAGGTCACTTCGTTAGCAAATAGGTATCGCTCAGATAGATAATGAGAAAAATATGAAAGATATCAATTCGCCAGCGAGATTGTCAAACCCTCGTGGCACTACAGCGCGTGCAAAACGCTTTTTTACTGCGCTTATTGTATTCCTGTTGATTCTTTGTGCACTACCAAACTTGTATCCCAATAAGAATTTGATTCAAATTCAAGCAAGTAGTAACGAGGTTGTGCCTCTGTCACTGCCTGAGCTTAAATCTCAGCTAGAAGGAGAGGGATTCAAAGTTAAGCAAATTGAGTCTCATCAAGGTGGCTATTTAGTTGAACTTGAAAACCGCACGCTAACCGCCGAAGCGCGTGCTTATATGGCTGAGTCTCACTCAAAGCTAAGTGTTAAGGTTGTTAGTGCTTCAACAATGCCACAGTGGTTAGAAAGCACAGGACTCAAACCGATCAAGCTAGGACTAGACTTGGACGGCGGTGTGTTGTTCGTACTCAAGGTTGACACAGAACAAGCTGCACAAAATAAACTACAATCTCTCGCTGATGAAGCCAATAGCCTACGGATAAAAAATCGTTATCGTAACCTTTCTATCCCTCAAGTTATTAATAGTGAGCAGGTTGAGGTGATTGCTAAAGCACAAGGGCAAAATGAACTCGTTGCACTAACGGCGACACTGCGCGAGCTATACCCTCAATTAACCAATACAACCCATAGTCAAGGCAGTTTAATTAAAGTTAACTTCCGCTTTGCAGAAGCGAAAAAAGCGGAGTTCGATAAGCAGCTTATGACGCAAGCGCTGTCTACCTTACGTTCGCGTATTGAGGAACTCGGGATCACAGAAGCGGTTACGCAACGTCAAGGCACTAATTATATACGAATTGAATTACCTGGCGTGCAAGACCCAGAACAAGCCAAGCGTATTATCGGCGCAACAGCAAAGCTTTCATTTCATGCATTACAAGAAATGGGAGGTCAAAAATTAAAGGATAAGTCTGGCGCTCCGATTTCAGTCGACCCAGTTGCCATTTTTGGCGGGGATGAAATAGAGTCCGCAACAGCAGGAAGAGACGAATACGGAAAACCTTTAGTGGAACTATTCTTATCTTCTCAAGGTGGTGAAAAGATCAATCGATTTTCTAGAAACAATGTTGGTAAACCAATGGCTACTGTATTCAGCGAATATTACGCGGATCCAAAAGGAGAGATTAAGCGCAAAACGGAAGTGATTTCAGTAGCCACTATTCAACAAGTATTAAATACCCGATTCAGTATTACCAATATGCAAACTATGGAACGCGCGCAGGAGTTAGCATTATTGTTACGAGCGGGTTCTCTAGACGCACCAATCACCTTTGTGAAAGAGCAAACCATTGGTCCTTCATTGGGCGAAAAGAATATTGAAAGCGGCTTTAAAGCATTGGCTTTAGGGTTAAGCCTAACTTTGCTGTTTATGGCAATATGGTATCGCAAGCTAGGCGCAGTGGCCATTACCTCATTACTGGTAAACTTAGTTTGCCTGATTGGATTAATGTCGCTGCTTCCTGGTGTGGTGCTTACCTTGCCCGGCATTGCGGGCCTAGTCTTGACTATTGGTATGGCAGTCGACACCAATGTGATTATTTTTGAGCGAGTTCGCGAATTAAGACGTAAAGGCATCGGGATGGTTACTGCATTAAAGCAAGGTTATCAACAAGCCATGTCGAGTATTATCGATGCTAACTTAACCACGATGATAACTGCTCTTATCCTACTTGGTATCGGTTATGGACCAGTAAAAGGGTTCGCGATCACTTTGGCGCTGGGCATAGTAACCAGTATTTTCGCCGGTGTGGTCGTCTCCGGTATGTTATCAGAATCTCTTTATTCAAAATCACGTAAAGGCGTAAAGTAAAATGACAAGTAAAACGCAAAAGGCAAGATTCGTCGGGCTAATTTCTGGATTGTTACTTGTCCTTGCAAGTCTCATAGCCATCACCCAAAAAGGCATTGTATTAGGCCAAGACTTTACCGGCGGTTACGTTACGGTTATCGACTTACCCAAGCAAAAGAGCCAAACAGAAATGCAAAACAAGCTAGCCGAGCTTGATGTTCAAAATGCGCGAATTGATCTGCAAAACGATGGTAGCTGGCGAGTTTTCCAAACCCCTGAGTCCACCGACGAAGCACACGTCAAACAGTGGATAGAAGGACTTGAAACACAATGGCAAGCTAGTGTGTTAGACGCCAGTTATCTTGGTGCGCAGGTGGGTAATGAGTTAATAGAACAAGGTGGCCTTGCAGGTATATTCGCATTACTTAGTGTATTGATTTACTTGGCGTTTAGATTTGAGTGGCGCTTGGCAGCCTCTGCAAGTATCGCGCTTTTTCATGATGTGATTGTGACGCTTGGTTTGTTTGCAATAACGCAAGTAGAGTTTGACTTAACCGTGCTTGCAGCGCTGCTGGCGATTATTGGCTACTCTCTCAACGATTCCATTGTCATAGGTGACAGAGTAAGGGAGTTGTTGTTCGAAGAGCATTGGAAAACCAGCCCAGTGGGCAATACCATAGATCGAGCGATAAAAGACTCAATGAGTCGCACGCTGATCACCTCATTAACAACGCTCACAACGGTGTTGGCGATATGGTGGTTAGGCGGTGCTGGACTTAATAGTTTTGCCATGGCGTTATGTTGTGGCATTCTCATTGGTACTTTGTCTTCCTTGGCAATTAGCGCAACTTTACCGCAGTTTTTAGGTTTGTCGTTTAATAACTACCTAAAAGAAGAATCTGAAGCAGCGAAACAGCAACTCGCTGAGCCATAAGCTTTAAATACGATTTAGGTTAAAAAAGTAGCAATCGCTCTTTTTTAATCTTGTCGTGCTGATGTATAATCCGCACTTCGAAAGGAGCTGGATAAGGATTAATGTCAAAATATAGTTATCAAACTCGGTGCGGGAAAGTAACCCTCTGGACCGAGCAAAATATCCTCTTTGCCTGTTTCGAAGGAAATATTAATGAATCTATGATCCATTATTTTTCTAGGGCTTTAGAGCAATGTCGAGCTGAGATCCACGCATCGACATGGGGTTACGTGAGTTATTCAGAAAATGCCATCGCTGCAACACCAGAAGCATACAAGTTACTGGTAAACATAGCAAAGCGCTGTCTGCAGTTAGGCTGTGTTAGTGCTGCGTATGTGTTGAAGTCGGCAATTGCGAAAAGCCAGATTGAAAAAATGCGCAAGGAAATAGGTATGCCAGAGCCATTGGATAAAGTTTTATTTGCTGATGTAAGCGCTGCCATTGGGTTTGTAAAAAGTACTTTAGCTACGCCTGAAAAGTTGTCGGTATAAGACATCCTAATTCTATATATAAGTGACGTTGCCTATTGGGACGAGCATTTATAATCAGTTTGATTGCGCCTTCACTGTTAAGGCTTCATTGGGCCGCATCTCGCAACGTGCGACGATGCGGTTGTTTTTATCATCTTCCTGTCTAAGTAACATTCCTTCGTCGTTTTTTGTCCACCACACAAACCCATCACCTTGGTATTTTGCGCCGCTGGCTGAGCGAGCAATCTTCATCTTAACCACTTGTTCGTTAAAATGGACTGTTGCCTTATCACTGTCGTTGTAGTCAACCTTTATCACCGAATTATTATCGCATTGATACCGGCTAAGTGTTTCACTAAGCTCAATTTTACGATTTGAGATGTCCTCGCCACACGCACTTAGAACAGAGGTAAACAAAACGGCAAAGGCAATTTGAGATTTCACAAGCAGACTCCGGCAAGATAAAAACGGTATCTGGCAATATAGCGTAAGAGGATGAAGTTAAGGTGAATAGTGTGATTACAAGGCAATAAAAAGCAGCAAAAAAAGGCCCGATGGGCCTTTAAGCATGATTACAAGTTAATCCTTTACAGGAATACCATCGCGCGTACTCTGCGCTTCACGTATTTTTGGCGTGTAAAGCCGCTTGGTCATCGCCATAAAGAAAATTGGCGTAAACAATAAACCAAATAATGTGACACCTATCATTCCAGAAAATACCGCAATCCCCATGGTCTCACGCATTTCAGCACCCGCACCGGTTGCGAGTACCAAAGGTACAACCCCTGCGGTGAAGGCAATCGACGTCATAAGAATCGGACGTAAACGCAGCTTACATGCCTCAATAATTGACTCCAAATTAGTCTTGCCTTGTTCGTACTCTTCTTTGGCAAATTCCACCATTAGGATTGCATTTTTACATGCCAAAGCGACCAAAACGATGAGTGCAATCTGGGTAAAGATATTATTGTCACCGCCTGTTAGCCACACTCCAATTAGGGCTGATAATATGGTCATTGGTACAATGAGGATGATTGCAAATGGTAGCTTTAGGCTTTCGTATTGCGACGCCAAAACCATAAACACCAACAGCACAACCAGTGGGAAGATATACACCATCACGTTACCAGCGAGGATCTGCTGATAGGTGACTTCAGTCCATTCAAATGCCATGCCTTCACTAAGCGTTTCGTTTAGCACAGCTTCAATTGCTATTTGCGCTTGATCCGAAGAGTAGCCGGGCGCAGGGCTGCCATTTAACTCAGCAGTAGGATAACCGTTATAGTGCATCACACGATCAGGTCCTGTTGTCGGGGTGACTTTGAGTACCGCGCCAAGTGGCACCATTTGACCATAGTTGTTTCTTACTTTGTAAGACAGAATTTGTGCTGGATCTGAGCGAAAGTTAGCGTCAGCCTGTGCGGTGACCTGATAAGTGCGACCAAATAAGTTAAAGTCATTGACGTACATTGAACCTAAATAGATCTGTAATGCATTAAACACTTCCTCAAGTGGAACACCTTGCACCATGGCTTGCTCACGGTCGATATCAATGTCCATTTGCGGTACTTGGATCCTAAAGCTTGAGTAGAGTCCCATTAGCTCCGGTTGCTGCTGCGCTTTTGCGATCACCGCTTGTAAGTCCGAGAATAGCTTCTCAAAGCCTAGGTTGCCCCTATCTTCAATTTGCAGTTTAAAACCACCTGTCGTGCCTAACCCCTGTATTGGTGGCGGCGGGAAAACCGCGACAAACGCTTCATCTATGATGGCAAACTTCTGATTGAGCTGCGCTGCGATTGAAGACGCATACAACTCGGGCGATGTGCGATTTTCAAATTTGTCTAAGGCAACAAATACAATCCCGCTATTTGGGCTATTTGTGAAGCCATTCACTGAAAGGCCAGGGAAAGACACGGAATGTAAGACACCTGGAGTCTGCAGGGCAATTTGTTCCATCTCACGTACAACGGCTTCTGTTCTGTCCAAACTCGCAGCGTCTGGCAGTTGCGCAATCGCAACGAGATACTGCTTGTCCTGCTGTGGAATAAAGCCGCCAGGAATTGTGCTAAACAACTTAGTAGTAGCAAAAATTAACCCTAAATACACCACCAAAACAATGGTGCTCAGTCTAATGAGTTTTTTTACCAGTCCAACATAGCCGTGAGCTGCCTTATCAAAAAAGCGATTAAACGGTTTGAATAGCCATTGACCAAACAATTTATCTAACACGATTGTGAGTTTGTCAGGTTTAGCACCGTGCGGTTTTAACAGTAACGCAGCCAGCGCAGGTGATAATGTTAATGAGTTAAATGCCGAGATCAGCGTCGAAATCGTAATCGTAAGCGCAAACTGTTTGTAAAACTGGCCTGACAACCCGGTAATAAATGCAGTTGGAATAAACACCGCACAAAGCACCAACGCAATCGCTATAATAGGGCCTGTCACCTCTGACATCGCTTGTTTAGTTGCCTCAAAGGGCGCAAGGCCGTTTTCAATGTTACGCTCAACGTTTTCAACCACGACGATGGCATCATCGACTACGATACCGATAGCTAGTACCAAACCAAACAACGACAACGTATTGATAGAAACACCAAGCCACTGCATCGCGGCAAAGGTCCCAACTAACGATACAGGCACTGCCACGAGTGGAATAATAGAGGCGCGCCATGTTTGCAAGAATAAGATAACGACCAATACGACAAGTACGATGGCTTCTAATAATGTCGAAATTACCGCATCGATTGAACCGCGAACAAAAATAGTTGGATCATAAACGATATCGTATTCAACCCCCTCAGGGAAACGTGTCGATAACGCTTTCATGGTTTCACGCACCTGATCCGACAATTCTATTGCGTTAGAGCCGGGACGTTGGAAAATCGGCATTGCCACCGCTTCGTTGCCATCCAGCAAAGCTCTTAACGCGTAATTATCTTGTCCAAGCTCAACACGGCCAATATCTTTGAGCCGGGTTACCGCACCATCGCTCGATACACTAACAATAATATTGTCAAACTCACTGGTATCTGCCAAACGGCCTTTAACGTTTAAGAGAATTTGGAACTGATTTTCATTCGTTGTAGGCTGAGCACCTAAAGAGCCCGCTGCTACTTGGCGGTTTTGTTGTTGGATTGCTCGGACCACATCGCTTGCGGTTAAGTTTCTTTCAGCCAATTGCTCGGGGTTTAGCCATATCCGCAACGCGTATTTACCGCCGCCGAATAGCTTTACATCACCAACTCCCGGCAAACGCGCTATCTGATCTTTAACATAAATATCGGCATAATTAGAGAGGTAGCTTGTATCATGCGAGCCACTTGGCGATACCAAATGCACCACCATAGTGAGATCAGGTGACGCCTTCTCAGCCACAACCCCTAAACGTTGCACTTCTTGCGGTAATCTTGGAATAGCGCTATTCACCCGATTTTGTACTTGGACTTGGGCACGATCCAAATCAGTACCCAGCGCAAAAGTCACGGTAAGCGTTAAACGACCATCACTGGTTGCTTGAGAAAACATATAAATCATGTTCTCAACACCATTGATCTCTTGTTCAAGCGGTGTTGCAACCGTTTCAGCAATGACTTTTGGGTTTGCGCCGGGATAGGTTGCAGATACCACAACCGTAGGCGGTACAACTTCCGGATACTCACTCACAGGAAGCTGAAACAGAGAAATGGCCCTGCGATTAATATCACGAGCGACATCATCGCCGCAAAAATAGGGCGCTTAATGAAAAAATGGGAAAATTTCATTATTAGTTTAATCCTTGTGAAGAATCGCCTGGCGTCATAGCAACCACTTCAGTGGCAATGCTATCTGGCAAGGTAAGCGTCACTGAGTTTGGGCTTATCGGCATGCCTGGGCCTACACGCGCTGGACCATTCACAGCGATACGCTCTCCTGCGGCTAAACCCGACTCAACAGCACGAAATTCGCCATAGCGATTACCCAGTGTGATTAGACGATATTCAAGTGTATTAGCGTCGTTTACGACAAGAACAAAACGATTTTTAAGATCTGTACCCACTGCGCGGTCTGGAATTAATACTCGATCGTTTTGCTCACCGGAAGAAAGGCTCACTCGCGCAAACGAGCCTGGTCGTAGTTGCCTACCGTGATTGTCAAAAGAAGCGCGTACTTTTAGTGTTCCAGAGTGGTCATCAATAGCGTTGTCGATAAAGTCTAGCTTACCCATGACTGGTTGTGACTCTCGGCCGAGTAGCTGTAATTTCACAGGAAGCGGCTCACTTTCCGTCACTGATGCAAATTGGCTATTCCAAGTACGCTCGTCGATATCGAAGTACGCATACATCTTATCGGTTGCGACTATCGTAGTAAGTAAGGTGTCGTTTGCTCTAATGGTGTTGCCTTTAGTGACCTCAGCAAATGAAATTTTACCGCTGATTGGTGCTGTGACTTTGCTAAACTCTAGGTTTAGCTGAGCCGCTTTAAATGAAGCTCGAAGCGCATCAAGTTCGGCTTCACGCTGCGTGGTAAGCGAAACACGGGCATCGACTTCTTCTGTTGAAATCGCCTTTTGCTTACTTAAACGAAGCGCACGAGCGGACTCACTTTTTGCTTGCGTAAGGGCCGCCTCGGCGCGCTTTACTTGTGCACCAAGACTGGCAACCTCTGCCAAGAAAGTTCTGTCGTCAAGTTCAAATAGAACATCGCCTTGGCGCACTGTGTCTCCTTCTTTGAAATTTACCGAACTAATCACCCCGTAACGCGGGCGCGAAGTGCGACTTCGTTTGGAGACGAAAGGCGTGTTGTATAGGTATGCCAATCAGCAATGCTGATTTGCGGTGTTGCCGCTACATCGATCGCTTGCAGAGGCGGTGTTTGAGCTGTTGCCTGTTCAACTTCGCCACATGCACTTAGCAGTAGCAAAGCAGAAATAATCGTTGTGAGTTGCGTTGGTTTTAACATAGTTCCTCCTTTATGTATGGAGGTAACTATACGTTTCATTTGTTGCATTAAATATAAGTGAAATGGAATATTATTGGTGCCTAATTGGAATCAATCAATATAAAGAACGAAATCAAATTATCTTTTTTGTCTGATTTTCGTGAGATTTAAGATAGATCTTCTCGATTGACTTAAAATAACAAAAAGCCTAACGGAATCGAATTATGTCTAACGCTAACCATTTACAATCCCTATTAAGTAGCGTGCTCAATAAAAGCAACGATGCAGTTGCCATTCTTAGCAACAAGTCGGTATTTGAATTTTGCAATAAGGCTATGGCCAAGCTAATCGGACAATCTTCGTCTCACATAACAGGGCGCACACTAAGTAATATCTTCGACCCACAAACAGACGATACGTTTGATGACAGAATTGACGGCGATGAACTCACAGAGTGGTTTTTAGGCTTAGACAAAGGCTATGAATTAGACTACCCAGAAATTGAAATTGATACCTTAAACGGTGAATTTTTTAGGCTAAAATGCTTTTCATTGCAAGAAGGTGCGTTTGTAATCTACGGAGACAACATCACCAACACAAAAACCATACAATGTGAACTCAAGCATTTACGTAAAGAGCTTGATTTCATCGCCAAAACCGATCCACTAACTGGTGTCTCTAGTCGCAGGCAGCTAAGCGATAAGATCGATAGTCAAATTAGACTGTATGAACGCTACAAAATACCATTTAGCGTTATAATTACCGACCTCGATAACTTCCGAACAATCAACAAGCAGTTTGGGCATCATGCTGGGGACTTGTTACTCGTTCACTTTAGTACACTACTATCTGAAATGTTACGAGACACGGATTTGATAGCCCGGCTGGGTGGTGACGAATTTGCGCTGGTACTGCCTAATACCAGCTTAGCGGGTGCAATCCTAGTTGCTGAACGGGCTCGCAACTCTATAGCGCAAGCATCATTCCAAATTGCAGTAGGTGAGGAGGTTGATGTCACCAGCTCATTTGGGATCGCTGAATTTGGTGCAGGCGAGTCTGGCGTTGAGAGTATCATTCGCCGTACTGAAGCTATGTTACTTGAAGCCAAGAGCCGTGGTAGAAATCTAGTTGTTCCAAGTCCGCACTAATTAAACAGCAAAGAACAACCGCCACAACCAAAACGAATCGTAAAATTGTAATAATGCTTAACTAAGCTAGTTTCTCAAGTAGTAGATAAGTGCGCCCAATATGGCGCATTTTGCAGTTAAGGAACAATAATAATGGCAAGTTTTACCCGTCGAGATTTTATTAAAAGTGCGTTAATGGGCGTTAGCGCTGCCACCATTAGTGTCTCGTTAGTTGGTTGTGGAAGTAGTAATAGTAAAGCGGTTGCAAGCAACGATTTCGCTGTCGCATTTAACCATGGTGTTGCAAGTGGGGATCCTTTAGCTGATAGCATTATATTATGGACGCGAGTCACGCCTGAAGGTACAGCTAACAGTGTGGATGTCACTCTACAAGTATCAGAATCTGAAGATTTTGGTGTCTTACTCCAAAGCCACCAGCTGGCCGCATTAGCAAAAAACGATTACACCGTTAAAGTAGATCTTAATGGCCTGACGGCAAATAGCCGCTACTTTTATCGTTTCGTGACTAAGGAAACGCATTCACCCATAGGTAAATTCAAAACCTTACCCGTTAACGATGTAACTCAGGTAAAACTTGCCGTCATGTCCTGTGCAAATTATCCGGCGGGTTACTTTCACGTCTACGCAGAGGCCGCGAAACGCAGCGATTTAGACGCGGTGTTACATTTAGGTGATTATATATACGAATATGGTATGGGTGGGTATGCCACTGAAAATGCAGAAGCAATGGGACGAGGGCTTGATGCAGATAATGCGAACGAGATTATTTCATTGAATGATTATCGCCGTCGCTATGCAAAATATCGTACCGATCTTGGGCTGCAAGCTCTTCACGCCAGTACGCCATTTATTGCGGTATGGGACGACCACGAAGTATGTAACGACTCATACATCGATGGCGCAGAGAATCATAATGAAGGAGAAGGGGAGTACGCCGCCCGAAAGCTTGCTGCATTACAGGCCTATTACGAATGGATGCCAGTACGCCCGATGGTTAAAGATCAACTCGAGAGCCTCTATCGTAAATTTGAATTTGGTGACTTGTTATCACTCTATATGTTAGATACTCGTCATGAGAGCCGAGCTAAAGCACTCGACTATCAAGATTATATTGACCCTACAACAGGACAAATGGATTTTGCCGGATTTCAAGCAGACCTCACCGCACCTTCACAACAGCTATTGGGCGTAAATCAACTTACTTGGCTAACCGATAACTTGAAGACTTCTGCCGCTAAATGGCAAGTCCTAGGGCAACAAGTACTGATGACAAAAATGATGATCCCAGCCGAGCTGCTAATGTCTCTTGCTAATCCTTCTGCACAAATGTCGACGCAATTAACAGAGCTTGCTCAAATAAAGGGTAGACTGCTTGCTGGTGACTCAACGTTGTCAGAACAAGAAAAAGCGCGAGTCACATTTACCGCACCTTATAATTTGGATGCATGGGACGGCTACCCGGTTGAACGAGAAGTGATCTTACAAACAGCAAAAGCGACCAATAAAAACTTAGTTGTCGTTGCTGGAGATACGCACAATGCGTGGTCTGGCAAGCTCTGCGATGCGAGCGGAGTCGTCTGTGGTCAGGAATACGCGACAGCTTCTGTTAGCTCTCCGGGACTTGAGCATTACTTGCAATTAGGCGATGAGCAGGCGCTACAATTTGCTGAGGTATTGCAATTACTAGTCGATGACCTTGAATATGCCAATATTCATCAGCGTGGTTATTTAACGCTTAATTTCACCAAAGAGAAGGTGGAAAGTGAGTGGCACTTTGTCAATACAGTCAAGCAAGAGCAGTTTGAAAGCCACAACAAACAGAGCGAGCTTTTACTGTAAACAATCTAGGAAAGCCGCTAGCGCAGCGCTTTTGAGCTGCAACGTAAAAGGAGCGTAAAGGGGCTTTACAGCCCCTTACATTTAGCTATTTTATCTTGTGAAAGAAGTGGTGTTACCTTGAACGGCTTCTTTTTATCCCCCTTGACTTTAACCTTTGCAATATCTAAATATTGAAAATCTCCAGGGGCGTTAAGACGCCATAAATTCTTTGACTGTTCAGAAAAGCAAAACTCTCCCGTATCTCCATGTATCAACAACAACGGATAACTGAGCTGAGCGGCGTATTCTGCAAGTGTCTCTCGATATAACTGATAACCATCGCACTTAGCTTTCGAGTTTTTATCACATCGCCCAGAGTGCTTCTCTTTTTGATAGAGGTCGGCTTGTAAAAATATCACCGCGGCTTTATGGCTTGGCGTAAGCAAGCTATCTAGCCATTTAATATTCTCTATATCACGACGTAGGGACACAGCGTGCACTGCTTTTTTATCAGATAATAAGATTTGTCTGCGGCCATTGTTGGTGCCGGGTACATGTAAAGTCAAAAACTGTACGTCATCCACTATCCAAGATTGATTTTCAGGTACTGTTTGCTGACGTTTAAACTTTGGAAGGTCAGGTATTTGCACCGCAAAGTGTTTACGGATGAAATCCAATCTTTCTAACTCATCAAATCTAGGGTTCAGAGTTTCACGGTCGCAGTCTGTCCAATCATTGTCTCCAGGCGTGAATATAAATGGTTGACTACTCACACTTGAGATCAGAGCATAATTATCTTTAAGCAGCTGGTCTGTACAGGGCTCAGCACCGGATTTCATATCACCTACGTGCACCATAAAATCATGCTGTATATCGTTTACCTTTTCATGCAGAGCACCATTTGGCATCAGCATGCCTCTGTCTATCTCCGAATAGGGCATATCACCAAAGACTAAAAATGACGTTGCCGAGGCCTGAAATACACCGAGCATAGGCATCAACGCCATGGCGAATAATTTAACGAGCTGCACAATAATTCTCCTTTATGTTAGCCGCTATCATACACCAACTCTGTGACAGAAGAAGCCGTACTCTCAATAAAAAGCGCCGCTACTTGCGGCGCTTTGCTACTTAAGATGTTTTTCGAAAAAAGCTAAAAACTCAGTGAGCGTCTTCACTCTATGTGCTTGATAACTCAGATGATGGTTCCCATCCTCGAGTTCTATATATTTGAGCTTCTTATCATGATCTTCAAGTTCATCTGCCATGTCGCGACTATGATTCACCGGCACGACTTTATCGTCATCACCATGAATAAGTAACACGGGGCGGTTAATCTGCTTGGCGTAGTTAACCGGGGATTGTGCTTCAAGTTTATCAGTATCTTGTCCAAATTGATCGCGAACAAGCTCTTTGTTTGTGAAAAAGCGCGCGCGACTGACTATCGATTCTAAGTCTGTTACACCAGCAAAACTTGCTGCACATTGAAATGTTTCAGGATGTTTTACCACAGCCATTAGTGCCGCGTAACCACCGTAACTCGCGCCACCTATACAGATTTTATGTTTGAGCCCATACTTTTCTGCAACCAACCAGTTTGCAGCATCTTGTAGGTCATCTTGCATCTTTCCTCCCCAACCTTGATTTGCTTCATTAAAGAAGTCAAAGCCATAACCAAAAGAGCCTCTAAAGTTAGGTTGGAAAAGTTGAAGTGGGTCGCATAGGTATGGAGTTACTCTAGAGTAGGATTGCGTTCGGTCTGTAGCCCGCGAAGGATAGCTACAACTAGATTTTCATTACTACGATCAAACATCCATGGGTTAAGGTTAACTACTCGATTTGAAAACAATGAATTGGCTAGTTTCTTATCCAAGTCATAGGTTGAATAATAAAGTCACTGGCTTCTTGAAAGATCGAGTTGTTATTGATACCTACTTTTCACACCCAAAAACCAACACTAAAGTACTAACTTTTAAATCCATTTAGAGCCGCAAAACATCATAAAATCTGGTTTTTCGGTTATTCATTGACCGACAACCAAAAAGATACGACAATGGTAGTATATTTAGTAATGTTATTGTAAACAAAAAATTTACATTACCTCTATTTCATTGGAGTGGCTATGAAACTTAACTTTGCAACCTTAGCGTTAATGTCAGTTATTGGTACAGCAAGTGCTGCCGACAACCTAGTAGTTAACGGCTCATTTGAAACATCAGGCAACATTCCTGAAGATTGGGCGTTATTTGACAACCTCCAAGGTTGGAGTAGAGAAGGCGCCAAATTCGAAATTCAGAAGCAAAGCCTTGGTATTGTCGTGCCTCAGGACGGCAATCAATACCTAGAACTTGACTCAACTGCAAATTATACAATCTACCAGGATATCCCAACAACGGCGGGTAAAAAGTATAAAGTGAGTTTTTATTACTCGCCTCGAGTTAAAGACAATGACTCAACTAACCGAGCACGTGCATGGTTTGGCGATAACACACTAGTAACGATGAATGCGACGACCCTTGGTTGGACAAAGTACGAGTACACCGTTGAAGCGACAGGTAGTTCGACACAGTTGCGTTTTCAGGGTTTAGGTACTTCTGACTCATTAGGCGCGTTAGTAGACAATATAGTCGTGACAGAAGAGGAGGAAATTACACCTCCAGAGCCACCAGTCACCTGCAAAGTCGGTGTTTATGGCATCAATAGCTTTGGTGAAGATAGCAACAGCTATGTTTATCAATTCGATATAGACAGTGGTACCTATGCGTACGTTGAAGGCGTCGCTAACACAGCGTCAAACATTGCTGCACACAATGGCGCACTTTACTTTATGGAACAAAATGACAGTGCCTCTAAAGCATCATCACTTTGGAAAGTTTCATTAGATAGTGCAGCCCAAACTTTAGCTGCGAATACGGTTTCTTGGCCATTATATCGCTCAGCAGTAACGCCTGACGGTACTAAATTATTAGCCAGCAGCAAAACATATCTTTATGAGTTTGATATGCAAACAGGTGCAAAAACAGTGCTTGGTAAGCTGAGCTATACAGGTGACGACTTCTCACACGGTGATATCGCATATTCATCGGATACTAACGTTATTTACGTACTAACTGGAAAAGCACTTTATACGCTAGATAAAGGCGACATGACTTTAGACCTCATTGGTGAGCATGGCGTAAATTGGGCATCAGGTTTGGCAGTAAGCTCCGATGGTACATTATACGTCTCTGGCCGTAACTCAGGTGAAGACACGAAGATCTACACATTAGATCCAAATACTGCACAAGCGACCTATGTTATGGATGGTCCTGAGCACATCAACGACTTAACGTACGTTGCCAACTACTGCGAATAAATTAAGAAACTAAGTAGACTGTAGGCAAGGCGAGGGGAACCCCTCGCCTTTTTGTGTTTTTTCAAGCCAAAGTGAATATAAATAATTGTTATAAAATTAGAAACCTAATCAATATTAAGTTTTTCAAGACGTGGACGAAGACGTATTGACATTTCCAAGTAAGCTCACCAAAAAATCTGTAAAATAAAAATATATTGTTGGTGTATGTTTAATCCTGCAGTCTCTCTAACACCTCTTTTTGAATTTCTTCTTTACTCGGTCTGCCAATTTCCAAAAGCGGAAATACAAAATGAATAGAAGTTCCTTTTTTCGAACTTTTAATATTCAATTTAGCTTTATAGCTTTTCGCAATTTGTCTTATGGTATAGATCCCGACTCCGAAGTGAAGTCGTGAATAAAGCGCCATTCCCTTGCCATTATCAGAAATTAAAACATGAATTTGGTCTTGTTGTTTACTAAGGGACAGGCTGAGTTGTGTAGCTTTTGAATGTTTAAGCGCATTATCAATACAATGATAGGTTACACTGTATATGTCCTTTTCCAACTGCTTTTTAAGTTGTGTCTCGCCAATGGAGATATTGAATTCGAGCTCCATATCACTCATATATGAACAATGAACCTGCAACATACCGATAGCAACACTAAGCTTTTCTTTACCAAGTGCTGCATGACCTCTTGCCAGTGGCTCTAGCTTCAAAAGGGCTTGCTCAAGCTTAACCAAACCTTCTGAAATCATAGCGTCATTACCGCTACATAGCTTTTTAGCTTCGGTAACTTTAAGGACAGCATCACTCAGGTCTTCTTTTTGGTATTGCTGTTGATTATTTCTGAAAACTTTATGAAAACTCTGCACCCAAATATATATGTATGCGGAAATCGCTATCACCAAGATAAAGACCAAGGCAGCATACACTGAAATAGCTAAAGGTGTTGAATACCATGGAGCAGCCACGTTAAAAGTTAACGCAGTAACATCGCTGTAACGGCCCTTACTCTCAACTCTAAATAAAATTTCGTATCCACCTGGTTTTAGGTTGCTAAGTTGCATTCCCGCGGCTAACAGTTTTTGCCATCCGCTATTGTTTATATTTGCTTCAAACGAGTTGACATGCTGATCTATAAAATTGTAGTCACTAATCGTTATTTCAATAGCTGGATGCTGGCTAACCAGTCCAGAAAACTCCAAGTAGGTTTTACCATCGAAAGTGACACTTGTTATCTTTGGTGCATAAAGATCGACAGAGGGTGCTGTTGTGAGCTCAAATATAAAATCTGAACTGGCGGCATAAAGCTTGTCGCCCAAAACCTTAAGGCTTCCTATCGTAAAAGAGTGCGTCTTTGTACCAGGTACCAATTTTGTGTGGTCCGCCCCCCTTTCTAAAATGTGGACACCATTGTTGGTCGCTAAATACAGATTGTCATTAAACTCTACAAACTCCTTAACAAAATTTGGTGAGCTTAACTTTTGCCAAGCACCGCTATTGGGTTTAAACCAGACACCATTTCCATAAGTCGCTGCAAATAGGCCTTCCTCTGTAACATAACTATCAGTGACAACTACACCATCTTCAAATAAATTGCGCGTCCAGTCTTGTGTATCAACAACCAACAAACCTTGTTTGGTGCTTGCATAGATATAGTTACCACTATGATTTATGTCTAATACTTCTAAGCTTGGAAGCAATTGTCTAAGTTTTTTGTCTACTATTAATTCCAAGTTTGAATTAACTTCGACAACTCCATACCCATTTGTAGCGATATGCAACGTGTTATCAATCACTGAAAAATTAAGCACATAATCATCATGGACTTTTGTTGCCTTCTTACTCTCTAAATCCACGAAGTAGGTACCCATATCAGTTCCTATCGCGAGACCGCGATTAAAGAGTTGAAAGGCCGTTACCTCGAATGCCTGTGAAGATATTTGGTTATTTAACCAAGTTAATGGCTCAAAATGATTTCTGCCGGTCTTTTGAAAAATGCCTTTGGTAGTACCAATCCACAACTCTCCAGCAACGCCTTCAAGTACGTTGTACTTAGACCCTAAAGACAACTCAGAGGACTTAAGACCAACTTCAATTGGCTCAAACGTATTTAGGCCTAAACCCCACACCCGATTTTTGCCATCTACATGTAATTTGCTGTAGTTCTTCTTCTTAGTATTAATACCGGTTCTTGTAATATTTAGGTCTGTGAGTGTAACTTCATTGACACTTTCGTTATCTGTAAAATAGATAAAATAGGGGGCAGAAAATACGATATTATCAGCATTGTGTATTTCCATATTAGAAATAAGTTGCTGCTGTAGGGCAGAGTAGTAACTCAACCTATTATTAACAAAATAGACAACGCCATGAGGTGTTGCCGCTAAATTGCCATTATCAATGCTTAGTGCTTCAACGGTTTTTATTACGCCATCTTGTATTAAAAACACACCATCTCTGGTCATTAGGTAGGCTAAATTTGCAAACGCGTCAATGTCTAAAACTCGGCTTGAACTGCTGTATATTGTACTAACTACTCCAGAATCAAGATCAATCCTTTTAACATCATATTTTCCTAAAGTGAAAAGCGATGAGTTTGTTAAGGCAAGTTTTGTCGCTTCCACAGACGCTATTTTTTTAGATTCTAGACTTGTTAGATCCGTGATCCAAACGTCACCATTGGAATACAAAGAAAACAAAGTTTTATGTTGCAGTTTAATATCACGAACTAAACCGCTTGGTAATCCAGCTGCTTTACTTAAAGGAAGAAAATGACGACCATCGTATCTATATACTCCATTGTGCGAGGACAAATAAAAGTTATCATTTGAGTCATGAACGACACCATTTAGATGTTCAAATTGGAACGCTTGTAACTGCAACGAAAAGGCAGTGAGGAATAAAAATACGAAGACACGCATAGGACAATCCATTCTTTAAATACGGCCAACTACAAGAGCTGGCCTTACTTCCTAGTTGACTTCGTATGCATTGTGATCTCTTACGCCACAACCCGCTACGACAACAGGCAAATCGATTTTAGTATCATCAACTACCGTTTTATCAACTATATTACTGTCCATTGTAACACTCTTTAAGCTTTTGTTAAGTTTATGATTGTCGCTTTGTGTTTTATTCCAATCAAATTGCATTTCGCGCTCAGCGAGCACAAACAAATAGGTGGGTTTGCGAGGATCAGTTTCATTCTTTTTATTATTCCAAGAATGCATTACCGCTTCGCCGGCTTCAACCCCATACAAATGCGTGTAAGCTGCCGCCAATAGCTGGGCTCCAGAGTCACTCATTACCATCAGCGCCGTATTTTTATAGTCGCTACCACAATCGAACGACACATCCACGTTCAATGTAGAACCATCTGGCAACAGCAGATCTGCATTCATCCGAGAGACTCGAGCACGGTCTTCTAGTGGAGTTAGGGCATTAGCCGCACTAATACAAAACATAGTTGCAGCGATTAGAAGTAGTATCTTTTTAAACATAGAGATTTCCTTTTAGTCATGAAATGCGTCCCTTCACCAACAGTTCCAACCATTACGTCATCGAGTTATATCTAGGTACCAATGCCTATAATAATGGTAAGGCTTGTTTATGTCTTAGAAGGCCACGCTTCGGTGAACAGATCTCGCCTGAAAACATAACGTTGCGAGACCGCATCTACCATCTTATTGGCAGCTAAAATATCTTCAACTACAAAAACACAAAGAGTTCGATCGTTCAAGATCTCCTCGGTGATATTGTTGATCTGTAGACCGCCAACTGTAAACACTTAGTTAAGAAATAATTGTTTATTTTATAATATCTATCCAATGTAGACGATGCCTTTTACTAATAATTAGTACTACGGCCAAAAACACTAATAGTTTATGAGGACATGACACTGCATGGCTAGTGATATTAAGACTCAAGTAGCTGATGTAGTGCGACGCTGAAGTTAGAATTGAGTGGACAAAGGGCGGTCAAAATGTCTCACACCCACACATTTAACATAACGTAAATTATGGGCTTATTTGTACAGTATTGCATAACTCGTATCAGTATCACTATAATATGTCCAATACTAACCAATATCGGACTTATCATGATTTTACCACTGGTCGACACCTTAAAGCAGCTTAGGTATCAAATCGCCCATCTTGAAGATGATACGCTTGCGCACGAATATCCAGAGCTGGAAAGATTCCTGGCTAGTCATGGTAAATCACTACCGGTACATAGCGAGCTACAGTTCTTATTTCAGTTTTTGTATGTTTACGGTCGTAAGTCTGAAGCAACTTTTAACCGCTTCCGTAATGAGCTTGAACGTTTTTATTTATGGTCGTGGCTGGTTGCTGAGAAGTCAGTGTTTGAGCTAAAGCGCGAAGATGTCGAGGCATATGTGGATTTTGTGGTAGAGCCAGATAAAGCATGGACGCAAACTTCAGTGCAGTGGCGTTATAAGCAGAATCAAGGTATTCGTCAGGTTAACGAAAATTGGCGACCTTTTGTTCTCAAAGAAAACGGCGCTAGCCAGCAAACGTTGGCTGCGATGTTTACCGCGCTCAATGTGTTTTATAAGTTTGCCATTTTAGAAGAAAAGTCGTTTGCTAACTTTGTACCGGTGGTTAAGAAAAATAGCCCCTATTTAGTTGTTCAATCACAAATCAACCTTCCTGATACGCTGAGTGATTTGCAATGGGAATATGTTTTTGGTGTAACACGTGATTTAAGTGAACAGCAGCCGGACCTTGAGCGCAACCTCTTCGTATTAGCTTGTTTGAAAGGCTTGTATTTACGCATTTCAGAGCTGTCAGACCGCCCTCATTGGTCACCGGTAATGAGCCACTTTTGGCAAGATCAAGATGACTTTTGGTACCTTAGAATTATGGGTAAAGGCAATAAGCTAAGAGATGTGACGCTTAGCGAAGACTTTATCGGCTACTTAAAGCGTTATCGACAGTATCGGGGGTTAAGCGCCCTACCTCGCGTTGATGAGCCCCACCCAATTGTTCATAAACTAAGAGGTCAAGGTGGTATGAACGTTCGTCAATTACGCCGCATTGTTCAGCAAAGTTTTGACTTGGCAGTGGCTAAACTAAAGGAAGATGGCTTTACAGAAGAGTCAGAGCAGCTCGAAGCCGCGACATCACACTGGCTAAGACATACAGGTGCAACGCATGATGCGCAACACCGCCCGCTAAAACACCTATCTGAAGATTTAGGTCACGCTAAAATCGCAACAACAGATCAAATTTATATTCAAACCAATATTAAAGAGCGTGCCAAATCGGGGTTAAAACGGAAGATTTAGGCTCTGAGCGTTCGGTCTGGATTTTAAGGAGTATATTTGAGCTCTAGATCACTGGTAATAATTGAAGATGACTTAGGCCTTGCGGAACTGCTTAGGCGCTTCTTTGAAAAACATGGTTTTATCGTGAGTATCCAAAATGATGGAGTGAGTGGGTTGGCGCATGTGCTGCAACTTCAGCCAGATTTTGTATTGCTTGATTTGCTGTTGCCAAATAAAGATGATTTCGAGATCTGTAGATCACTACAAAACAGGTACAATGGTAATTTGATTCTGTTAACCGCGAGTCACGATGATATAGACGAAATTACGCTATTAGAAATGGGGGCTGATGACTTTATTCATAAGCCAGTCAACCCACGAATTATCCTAGCGAGATTTCGAAAACTAGTTCGCTTAGCGGAAGAAAGTGAGAATAAGCAGCAAAATGGGCACTTGATCCGTGTTGGCCCCTTCTCATTTAACTCATCGACAAGGCAAGCAAGCCAAGATGGTATACCGCTTGGTCTCTAAGACAGTGAATACACATTATTCCATTTTTTGGCGTCTAATGTTGACTCTATTTTAAGTCGCGACCAGAGTTCAACCCAGCTGTACGGCCGCTCATTTGATGGTTTCGATCGTACAGTTGACAATAAAATCATGAAGATAAGAAAGATTATCGGTGATGAAATGCCCTATCAACACCTCATCACTGTAAGAGGGAAAGGATATATTTTTGTAAATAGCAAGGAAACTGAATGACAAGCATACGTTTTGCATTTGCAAGCTTACTCTTTGTTAGTTTGTTTTTAGTAATAAACCCCCTTTTGACTTCTCTAGCTACAAGTTATTTCTCAAAAGAGCTGAAAAAGGATGTAGAGCTAGATTATCTAGCCTATGTTAATGCTTTAGATGCAGCTCGTCCTGGCTTGGATGATGCTCAGTGGCAAGCTTTGTTTGGGATATTAGTACGTTTTATGCTGGATCGTTACATCAGCTGACATCCGTTTATGCAGAGCCTGATAATAACAGGCCATATTATCTTAAAGACATTTATCTCCTAACCTCAAACGGTACTTTCAGTGCAGGCGAAACCTTTGCGTTGGCGATGTCTGCGCTCCCTCAAGTAACATTGGTAGGACGCGCTACGGCTAGTGCCACCTCCGATACTTTTCCACGGATGCTGCCTAATGGTTGGATTTATGAGCTTAGTAATGAGTACTATGAAAACAGTTTGGATTTAAATGTGGAGGTGCTAGGTGTTCCTGTTGACGTTGAAGTCGATCCCTCCGACATCACATTTAGAAAAGAGAACAAAGATGCGGCGATTGAAAAAGTATTGTCACTACCAAGCTATGAGCCTTAATTATGATAAAAAGGACATCCACTGATGTCCTTTTCATTATTTAAGTGGTTTAGCAAAAAAGTGATGGATCTGAGCGACTACATTTAAGTCAACTAAATAGCTTCACTTACGCTTAAAACGAACAATCAACTCGTGCATTTCTTTTGCGGTCGATTCTAGGTCTTTACTCTCTTGATGTACTTTGTCTGCGCTATCTAGGCTGTTGTTTGCAAGCTGTGCAATGTTTACGACTTGCTGATTAATATCATCAGACACGGCCGCTTGTTGCTCAACCGAAGTTGCAATTTGCATCGACATATCACTAATTTGGATAACAGCTTGGGTGATTTGTTGAAGCATATCGGTGCTTTGATTCAGCTGCTCAATACCGTGAAGCGATTCTTCTTGGCCTTGCTGAGCAATATCTACTGACGCTTGTGTGCTGCTGGTTAGCTCTTCAATAATTGCATGGATCTCTTTCGTCGACTCTTGTGTGCGCTGTGCTAGATGTCTAACTTCATCAGCAACTACTGCAAAGCCCCTACCTTGCTCACCAGCTCGCGCAGCTTCAATTGCTGCATTTAGTGCTAGCAAATTAGTTTGCTCAGCGATTTGTTCGATAATTTGTGCGGCTGCTGCAATTTTATCAGTTTGTTTAGAGACACCTTCAACAGAATTGCGGATGTCGGCAATGGTATTACTTAAATCACCAAAAGCAATCTTGGTTTTATTAGCGATCTGTTCTGTTTGAGAAGTCAAATCAAGGGAGTTCTGAGCATCTTTAGCACTCAGTTGCACGCTGTTAGAGACATCGTTGATGGTTGTTGTCATTTCATTCATTGCAGTGGCAACAAGCTCAGTCTCAGTTTGCTGCTTTTGTAAATCAGCATAGGTGGCTCGCGCTTCTTTACTCGCCGTATGCGCTCCTTTTGATACGTTTTGCGCCGCATGTTCAACACGCGTAAGAATTGTATCTAGGTGTGCCCTTTCGCTCTTTAAGCGTACTTGGATTGATGCCATGGTACCATCCCAAGTCGAATAAACTTGCTCAGATATCTCATCGCAAAAACTGTGCGCCAACTCAGATTCTAGTCTTCTCAGCTGTTCTTTATCGCGCCAAGTTGCATAGGCTGAATATGCCAGCATATTTGCCATTAACCAAAAAAACCCTGCAGACTCAGAAGCAAAATACCAAAGTGCCAGTGACGAGATGATGTTAAATACTGGCCAAACCACGCGTAATTTGGGAAGACCGAAACTGCTTCCTTTATTAGTATTTACGTTTGTATAAAGTTGACTTGCCCGTTCAACCGTAGCCCTATCTGGGCAGCTTCTAACCGACTCATAGCCAATGATTTTGCCGTTTTCTGTTATTGGCGTTACATAAGCATCTACCCAGTAGTGATCACCATTCTTACAGCGGTTTTTAACGATCCCCATCCATGGCTTGCCTGTTTTAAGCTGCGTCCACATTGTTTGAAACGCCAGAGGTGGCATATCTGGATGCCGAACTATATTATGAGGTTGACCAACTAACTCATCACGGGAAAATCCACTAACATCAATAAATGCTTGATTACAATCAACAATATTACCTTTCAGATCAGTGACGGAGATGAGTTTTACATCGGGAGAAAAGGTTTTCTCTCTTTGAGTTACTGGGTGGTTGGTTCTCATTAGACAAGTCCAAAACTAACAAAACATTGATTTTCCCTTAAAGATTTGCAGGAAAATACGCCCTCAATCCATGAATAGCAATAGAGAAGGGATTAATTAACGATAATTACAACTATAGTGTGATTTAATTTTAGGCACAAATTGATTTAAGCCAGTTTAGATCGAAATAAGGCTTACTCCCGTATAGGCTTTCTTGTAAAATAATTCTACTAAAATGATAATCTAAGGAGCGTTAGGTGTCTCGCTTTTCAGCCATTACAGATAATCCCCATGAAGGCCGATTTAATTCAAAAACGGGTATTCTTATTACAAATTTAGGTAGCCCAGATGCACCAACGGCAAAAGCACTTAGAGTTTATCTCGCGGAGTTTCTTTCCGATCCCCGTATTGTCGAAATTCCAAGGCTAATTTGGTTAATGATTTTACATGGGATAATTTTACGCGTTCGGCCTAAAAAATCAGCACACGCCTATCAATCAATTTGGACAGATGAAGGCTCTCCTTTGATAACCATTAGTAGAGCGCAAACTGACAAAATAGAGAAACAGTTGCGTCAGGAAGGTTTTGAAGATATCGAGGTTGAACTCGCCATGCGCTACGGCAACCCGTCGATTGAGTCGGGGCTTGAGAAGTTAAGGGAAAAAGGCACAACACGAATTATCATCGTGCCACTATATCCTCAGTATTCCAGTGCAACCACAGGCTCAACCTTTGATCAGATCTCAAAGGTGCTGCGCGGTTGGCGCTGGGTACCTGAGCTGCATTTTATAAATGGCTATCACAAACACCCGCTTTATATCGAATCTTTAGCTAACTCCATTAGAGAAGATCTCGAGACAAATGGGGAGCCGGATAGATTGGTTTTTTCATATCATGGTACACCGAAACTATTTTTAGATAGAGGTGACCCCTATCATTGTTTTTGCCAGCAAACGACTCGATTAGTCGTTGAAAAACTCAATCTTGATAAAGAAAAAGTAATGACGACCTTTCAAAGTCGTTTTGGTAAAGCTGAATGGTTGCAACCTTATACGGACAAAACACTTGAGAGTTTTCCGAGTCAAGGTATTAAAAACGTCGCTATTTTAAGCCCGGCTTTTAGTGCGGACTGCTTAGAAACACTCGAAGAGCTAGAAGTTGAAAACCGTGAGGTATTTGAGTCTGCTGGCGGCGAAAAGTATCGATATATTCCTGCACTAAACGACCGTGATGACCATATCAAAGCGATCACAGCGCTGATAAAGCCACTGTTGTAATAAAGACGCAGAAGCAATCGCTAATTTTGAGGTGTGATATAAAAATATCACACCTTTATTTTTCTAATGCACTTTGTGTTTGTTCAACAAAAGCGTCTGTCGTCAATAACTCAAGGCAGGCGTCTATCGGTTTTGCGGGACTGTAAAAGAATCCTTGAATGTGATGACAACCTAGCTCTCGTAACTTTTCGAGTTGAGTAAACTGCTCCACCCCTTCGGCTATCACACCAATTCCTAACTTATCACTGAGCTTAATAAGACAGTCTATCATTACTTGTTTGTTGTAATCACACATTAAGCTGTCGACAAAGCTCTTGTCTATTTTCAGGTAATCCACCTGATTTTCTATCAAGTTACTTAATGATGAATAGCCAGTACAAAAATCATCAAGTGAAACCTTAATACCATGATCTCTTAGTTGATTAAGCGTTTTCCAAGTGTAACGATTTGTGGCAAGCGATTCAGTTACTTCAATAGTAATTGCTTCATAAGGGATTTTCGCTTTCTCGATGGCACAGGTGATTAATTTCACCTGATTAATGCTGGCTTTAAATTCGCTAACAGAACGATTAATAGAGATCCCGACCTCTGTAAAACCAGCGTTGTGAATTTTAGCTAAGTCTTGGCAGCTACGCTCAAGCACAAACTGTCCTACTAAATGAATAAGGCCAAACTCTTCGGCGATAGGAATGAAAGTACCAGGTGATACCATCCCGTACTCATCATCAAACCAACGCACTAAGGCTTCAAACTTCGTGATGTGGTTGGTATCAGCATTAACGATCGGCTGATAATAAACGGTGAGAGCACCTTCTTTCAAAGCTTGTTTTAACTTGTCCTTGAGCTTTATTTTATTTAAATAGGCGTTTTGAATTGCCACATTGTGTAGCGCCACCTGTCCACGCTCAGTTTTTTTCACACTATTGAGCGCATGTGCTGCGTTTCTGAGTAAGTTAGCTGCGGTGATCCGAGAACCGGCCTCAAGCTGTGCGACACCTGTAGAACAAGTGACTTCTATGGTGATTTCATTAAACACATAGGGCTGAGAAAGCTTCTGTGAAAGTTTTTGAGCAATCTTAAGCGCACTTTCTACATCGCTATGGGTCAACAATAGCGCAAACTCGTCACCACCGTATCTGGCGATAATATCATTTTGACGAACTGCATTTTTTAATCGTTTAGCCACAGAAATGAGTACTTTATCGCCGATCTCTGGTCCAAAAACATCGTTAACTTCTTTGAACCTATCTAATCCGATAAATAATAAAGAGCAACTCGTATTTTTACTTCTAGAGCCTGAGATCTGCTCTTCCAAGCGCTGCATAAAGCTACGGCGATTCAATAATGCCGTTAATGGTTCATGGTTGGCGTAAAAGGTAAGCTGAGACTCGTTACGCTTCCATTCGGTAATATCTCTAAAAATGCCGACGTAGTTAGCAATTTTACCCTGCTCATCTTTGACTACACTCAGCGTTAATTCTTCTGGATAAATTTGACCATTTTTTCGGCGATTATGGATCTCTCCTTTCCAGTGACCAACCGTGCTCAACGAAGCCCACATCGCTTCGTAAAAAGATTTATCTTGTTTACCAGAAGAAAGCACCGCAGGGTCTTGGCCTAATAATTCATAGCCAGTATAACCCGTTAGTCGCTCAAAAGCGCGATTCACCATAATGATTTTATTTTCATTATTAGTGATCATGATAGCTTCTGTGGCGTGCTCGAAAACAACGTTGGTGAGTTCAAGCTGCTTATTAAGCGATGAAATGTAACTAATATCTTGTATAGTTGCGGTGAAGACTACTTCATCAATGTTTTGCTCATCGGGTTCAACTTGACCAATAATTCTTAATAACCCGTAATGTTCTGTCCTAGCGACCAACGAAACCTGCAAATCTATATTGCGAACAGCACCTAACCTTACTTTTTCTAATGCGATCCGCAGTCGCTCACTATCTTCTATCGCGAGTTTGTCGAGTAATAATGATAGAGATGGAGAATGAGCTTTTGTCTTGAGTAGATGATTAAGGTGAGAGGAAAAATAGTGTTTATTCTGTTTAAGTTGCCAAGTCCAAGTGCATAGGTCCGCTATTTGTTCTCCCTTTGCAAGTTGTTTGAGCAAAATTCCTTGTTTGCTTAGCTCTAAATTATGACTAAGCTCAGTCGATATTAGATGCCCTAACTCTTGAAACCACAGTTTTTCTTCACGGCTTACGTGTTGCTCTTTATTAAACAAACAAACCATTATTCCAATGGGTGTATGATCTAGTGCTCGTAAGGTTAAACCCAAGTAACCTTCGATACTTAATACGCGAAGGATCTCATCTTCTTCATAGAGTTGCTGCAAACCATTCGTAATACTACAAACCTCGTTACTCGCTTTAGCGTCGAAGCATGGCGTACCTTCTAGGTCATAAATAATATTGTCGACTTCTTTACCATCCGCGAGATACATCACGGTCTTTACGCGTTTATCGTTATCGATAAACTTACCCACAAAACAATGATCCGCATCAAAGCGTTCATACAACTGCTTCAATGCAAATTGGTATCGCTGATTGGTGGATGTTAAATTGTAAAAATGGCTAAACGTTAAATTCATAGAAGTCTGTATGGCTCATTCCCGACAAAGATTTTCGTGTTCAATAAATAATAATAGCTTATTAAACTACATAGAATATAAATACAGATCAATAAATTTGCTTTTTGAAGAGAAAATGAGTTTGGCAAAAGCAAGATAGCGCCGGTAGGCGCTATCTAAAAAGAAAATTGCGTATCTACAATTGCGGTTGTACGTCCAAACCATAACCAAACATAACAGCGAGTACCAATACCGTTGACGCTGCTAGCATGAGTTTCACCATTAACGGCATACAGAATCTAAACCAATGCGTATAAGGTACTCCAGCCATGCCGAGTATCCCCATTAATACCGCATTAGTCGGTACGATCATGTTTGAGAAGCCATCACCAAATTGATACGCAAGCACCGCAACCTGCCTTGGTACACCAACCAAGTCGCCCACAGGCACCATCAATGGCATAGTGACATATGCCTGGCCAGAGCCCGACGGAATAAACATGTTTAGAAGCGTTTGAATAAGTAGCATGCCTACAGCTGAAACTTCCGCAGCAACATAAGAAAGAGGTGTTGAAAGACCATGAACAATCGTGTGAAGGATTTGACCATCCTCAAGAATCAGCGCAATACCGCGAGCTACACCAATGAGTACAGCTGTAGTAACGAGATCTGATACCCCTTCGATAAAGCGGTTTGCTGCTTCATCCGCTGATAGTTTACCAAGGATTGAGATGACGACACCCCATGCGATAAATAAGCCACCTAGCTCGTAAAGATACCACCCCTGAGTCGCAATACCCCAAACGGCACAGACAAGCGTGACAATGAAAGTAAGTAGAATCGTTCTATGACGACCATTTAGTTGCGGATAGCTAGGAGCAGCCTGACCTGCCAGTGGGCATGGCACATCTTTCATCATCGAGTTTTCTGGATTTTGCTGTACCTTTTTGGTATAGCTCCATACATGATGAAAGCCAATCAGTACAAATGGAACAAAAATAGCAAATCTTAGCCAAATACCTGAATAAACTGGCACTTCAGCAATTTGCTGGGCAATTAATACCGTAAATGGGTTAAATGCTGACACACCATAACCAATCCCGTAGCCCGCGATGATCATGCCAACAGCTGTCATCGCATCCAATTTCATTGCTTTACAAAGCGCAACTAAAATCAGTACAAATGGGATATATTCACCCGCGGTGCCTATAGCACTTGACGCAATTGCAAAACAGAACACCACCATGAAAATCAGCTTTTGTGGTTTATCTCCATTTTTTTCAAGTAAGCGGCCAATTAGTGCATCTACAGTGCCTGTAGCGCGTGCAATAGCGAGTACACCGCCCACTATCATAACGAAAAAGATTACGTCTTGCGCAGCAGCAAATGCACGAGGGATCGCTTTTAGCAGATCCCAGGGGGTAAGACGTACTGACTCTTCAGCTATATGGTAGGTACCAGCAAGCACAACTTGCCTGCCAGAGTCCGTGGTTGCAGTATCAAAAAAGCCTTGTGGAATAATCCAAGTAGACAATAATGCAATTAGCATCATACCTAGTAGCAGGACTAGTGTATGAGGAACTTTCAATGTTTTTGCCATGGAAAGTACAGCTCCAAATTAGGTAATGAAAAAAATTGCAACGCATCTTACCGATATTCGGAGCAGATTTCACTTTTTAATATCAAATTTCCATTTATGCTACATTGTGATTGGCCAAAACGGCATGTTCCACACGGTTTCTGCCATTTGCTTTCGCCTTATATAGACTACGATCTGCAAGTTTAAGTGCGTGATGCAAATCCTCAGAGCACAGTGGCCAGTGAGAGATCCCAAGTGAAATCGTAATATGTCCGGCTTCACCAAACTCAGTTTCAGCAGTACATGCGCGCAAGCGCTCTGCAATTCTATCTGCTTTATCAATATCTACATGCGGTAGAAACATTAAGAACTCTTCACCGCCACTGCGGCATAAATGGTCCTGCTCACGCGCATTGGTGCGCATCAACTCGGCGAGTCGTTTTATTACCACATCACCAACATCGTGGCCGTAAGTATCATTAACTTGTTTGAAGTGATCGATATCGAGCGCAATAATGCTAAACGGAGTTTGTTGTTCATAGGCAGTCTCTAGCCACTTTTCCATGCCTCGCCTATTGAATAAATGAGTCAGCTGATCTTGTTTTCTCTCGTCGTCAAAGCGTTGGATCTGTGCACCTAAGTTCTTAACACTGCTATGCATTGCCTGGTACAACCATGCGGCTTCATAATACCATGTGGACACATGTGGAAAATCGATGTTTCTGCCATCTTGCACTTGCTCTGATAACTTAGCTAATCGCCACAAAGGCTTAGCAATTAAGGTTCCGAGTCCAAGCACACAAATCAACAGAAATACGGTAAATGGAATAGTCGTTTTCAAGACGTGCTGCATGGTGTTCGATAATTGTGACATCGTGACTTCTAATGGCCGCTGTGCCACGACTCCCCAACCACTTGTTGGCACAGAAGCATAACCTGCTAGCATTTCCACTCCCTGGGTATTGACTACTTGGGCGGAACCAGAAGTTTTGCTGAGTAATGATTCAACGACCTCATTTTTGGTGACATCTTGTCCAATGCGATGATCATCATGATGATAAATAAGTTTACCGTTAGGACCAGTAACATAAATATAAGTTTTGTCTTGGTGATGATGGTTTGCTAATAATCGGCCCAAGATATTGTCACCCTTAAGATAAATCCCGGCAGCGATAAAACCAACGAACTTTCCTTCTTGATCAAACATTGGATGAGTTGGGCTCACCATCAAATTCCCAGCGGGTGAAACAAATGGACCCACAATAAAAGGCGCTTTTTCACGGAGTGGTGATGTTTCGACTTCATTTCTGAGTGTAGCCCCAACCACACCAAGTGAGTCTGGCTGAGCACCGATAATTTCACCTTTGGCGTTGACTAACACGATAGAGTCAAAACTATGAGTTCTTGTGAGCATTTGACTCAGCTCTTTATTGACCGCCTCAGGGCTATCTAGCTGCGTCGCGATGGCTTCGCTCGACGCCTTTAGTTGCATCAATACTGATTGTAAAAAGAGATCAGTAACATCTGCTAACTTAGTCGCGTAAGCACGATTTGCTTCTAACGTATCTTTTACCATCACTTGTTTTTGAACTTGGTAGCTCGAAAATAATGCGTTTAGCAACGAAGTAAATACGCATAATGTGGCAAGAATGAGTATGAGCTTTTTGAGGTCTAACCAATGTTTTGCTTTATTTATTTGTACCACTAAGAATTCTCTTTAATGTACTTCCATGACATTTTAGCTATTCGTTTGAGTGAAACAGTTAATCTATATCAAACTCTGGTCAGACCAATAACGAATAAGAACGTTCATATTCTGTGTGCCCGTATTATAACCACATGGTCAAAAATATTTAGTTTTTTGAACGGATTATTGGTATTGTCTTAGCTATCAGGTGTAAAATAATCTGAACATAAATACAGCGAAGTTCTTAATGAAGAAAAAGACTACCAATCCACTAGTTGGCCACTTTACACTTGCTTGCCTTGCACTTGCGGCGATATGGATGTTTGTATCTGATAAAGATGCATTGCTTGTCCTTAATTCCTTGGTTCTTGTCTATATTGTCTTTGCTTTAGCAAAACGTCTAATGAAGCCTTCCAATAAAAAGTGAATTACTCTACTCACCTTGTTCAGAGCCAAGTTATTTATTAGCCCTGAACATCATGAATAGCCTGTTTTACTGCCTAACCAACTTCAGTAAGTTTTCTCCCTTACTATCAAGTTCATTAAGTGGCTTAAGTCCCATAATATGTACAAGTGTTGGGTAAACCTCCAAATTACTGGCTTGCTCTATTTTTACACCTGACTTGAAGGCTGGGCCACTTGCAACAAAAAATGCCGCCATATCGGGGGTTATTTCATATCCGTGAGTACCGTAATACCCTTGCTTACCTTGCTGCATAAAGACAATGGGTGCTTTTGCCTGCAAGATAATATCGCCGATGCGAGGAGAATCTCCGCCATTGAGTTGTCGTTTTTGCTCACTACTTAATACTTCATAACGACCATTCGCTTTTTCACGTAACTGCTGTGTAAGCGCCTCTGTTTCAAGTGCTTTATCGTTTAACGCATAAAGTGATACCCTAGTTCCGCTATTTTTTATAGTCCATTCTTTAGGTATATCTAGCTCTTCGAGGATCACGGCTTTATCTGGCTCTATATTTGCCATGCCATGATCAGAAACGAGTACTAGGTTCACTTTAATTTTGTCCTTTTTCAAAGCAGCAACAAACTCACCGATTAAGCCATCAACAAACTGTACTGCTTTTCTCGTTTTTTCATGGTCTGGCCCATATCCATGACCCATGGTATCCACGAGAGAGAAGTAGCTGGCAATAAACAATGGTTTTTCGCTTTTTGGTAATTTTAGCCAATTGTGTATTTCATTAAGGCGGTTTTTGTAATCGGCTTGCTTTGAATAGTGATAATAGTAGTCGGGTGTCATACCGTTGATTCTAGCGTCAGATTCAGGCCAGAAATAAGCAGCTGACTTATACCCATGCATTTTTACAAGATTCCATAAAGGAACACCACTTATCCACGAGCTATCCACTCTACCCATACCCATCTTATAGCACTCATCACGCTTCTTATCGCAAAAGTAATTGTCGACGATGCCATGATTGATGGGTTTTAAGCCCGTAACGATAGATAAATGATTTGGAAAAGTCTTAGTCGGATATTGAGGCCATAGCTTGGTCGCGCGGACGCCCTGCTTCGCAAGGTTTGCAATATTCTTTGCATCGTGTTTTTCAATGTAGTCCCATCTGAAACCATCAATGGAGATCAAAACGGTTGTCGCGCGCTCAGCAAAAGCTGTACAACTAAAAATAGTTAAGGTGAAAAGGAAGATTCTTAACATGTATAAATTCCCGTGTCATGTGAGTACCGCTGCAAAAGTAAGAGGCTGTGCAGCATAATCCGTGTGATTGCGGCCGCATTAAATCACAATGATTTGAAATTTATATTGATTTGCGGTCAGTGGATAGCAATTATAGATATTCGGGGAAGGTTAACTTTCACTATGTTGTAGTTGAGCTTAATTAATGCTTGATCTAAGTCAAAGTGACCTTTATATTAAAGTTTCAATAATTACTGAAAGTTTAAAACAATGAACTTATCACCAAAAATAGAAAATTTTGTACTTCATTGCGGCGAAATGGGAAGTCGCTGGGGTTTCAACAGAACTATAGGGCAAATGGTTGGTTTGTTGGTTATTAATGAAAAGCCATTAACAGCGAACGAGATCGCCGATGCGTTAAAAATTTCACGCGGTAACGTGAGTATGGGAATAAAAGAATTGCAATCTTGGCAATTGGTCAAAGTGCACCATATTCCAGGCGATCGTAAAGAATATTACTCTCCAAACGGCTCAATTTGGGATCTCGCTAACCGCGTATTTGAAGAGAGAAGAAAAAGGGAAATCGACCCAACGCTCACTCTACTTCGAGACCAGATTCTAGATAGCGCTAATTCACCAGAAGAAGTATATGCACAGCAGCAAATGCAGTCCATTCACGACCTGCTTGAAACCGTTACCAAGTGGTCAGCCGAGCTTCAACGCCTGTCACCAGAACAACTTCAGTCGTTAATGAAACTCGGTTCTTCCGTGAGTAAAGTAATAGATTTAAAGGATAAATTATTACGTAAGTCTTAAAGTGCGAGGTGCGTCATGCTTGATACGTTGTTGTTGTCGCGAATACAGTTTGCGGCAAATATTAGTTTTCACATACTCTTTCCCACGATAACCATCGCGTTAGCTTGGTTTCTGGCGTTTTTTAAACTCAAGTATGACCTAACCGAACACCCAGTTTGGTTAAGAGCGTATCGCTTTTGGGTCAAAATTTTTGCCTTGACCTTTGCACTTGGTGTCGTCAGTGGCATCACCATGTCGTTCCAGTTTGGTACAAACTGGCCTGGTTTTATGGAGAAAGTTGGTAATATCGCCGGCCCCTTGCTCGGTTATGAAGTACTGACTGCATTTTTTATGGAAGCAACATTTTTAGGGATCATGTTGTTTGGCATGAAGCGCGTACCACCTAAAGTACATACTTTAGCTACCTTTATCGTCGCCATAGGCACCACTCTTTCAGCATTTTGGATCTTATCTTTAAATAGTTGGATGCAAACCCCGACGGGCTTTGAACTTAGAGACGGTATCGTGTATCCAACGGATTGGTTTGAGGTTATATTCAATCCTTCATTCGGTTATCGTTTCTTCCATATGTTACTGGCAAGTGCACTTACGGCTTCATTTTTGATAGCGGGTGTCAGCGCTTATCGGATGCTAAAAAACGACGAAAAGCATGCCCCCAAAAAAGCACTAACTGTTGCGTTAACAGTTGCAGCCCTACTTACTCCACTACAAGCTTTTGTCGGCGATTTACACGGCCTAAATACGCTAAAGCACCAACCGCAAAAGATTGCCGCTATGGAGGGGGTTTGGGAAACAGAGAAAGGTGCACCGCTATTACTATTCGCAATTCCGAATGAGGAAGAAAGACGCAACGACTTTGCGCTTGGTATTCCTAATATGGCAAGTTTTATTCTTACCCACGACGTTAACGGTGAAATTAAGGGGCTTAATGAATTTAAAGGTGAACACCCACCAGTTAAGCCCGTCTTTTTCGGCTTTAGAATCATGGTTGGGATGGGGATGCTGATGATCTTAGTTGCGTTTGTTACTCGTTTTACATTATGGAAAAAGGGTGAGTTACCGAAGTGGCAACTGAAAGCGCTTGTGGCGATGACTTTCTCAGGCTGGGTAGCTACCCTGGCCGGGTGGTATGTCACAGAAATTGGCCGCCAGCCATATATCGTTAGTGGTATCTTAAGAGTTGAAGATGCAGTCACGACAATAGCTTCTGAGAATGTGTTGTTCACGCTCATTGGCTATCTCACCATATATGCAATCTTACTCTACGCTTATATTCGCACTTTGTTCCACACTGCCAGCAAGGCTGTTGAAGTGGAAGAATACGACATGAAGGAATTTGCTGAGGAGGTGACTCGTGTTTAATCCAGAATATCTATCTCTTATCTATGCGGGTTTGATGGCACTTGCGGTACTGGTTTATGCAATATTAGACGGTTACGACCTTGGCGTTGGTATGATGATCCCACTGGACGATAAAGAAACAGCGGACACGATGATAGCCTCGATCGGTCCTTTTTGGGATGCTAATGAAACGTGGTTAGTCTTGGCTGTCGGCCTTGCATTTATCGCATTTCCTCAAGCCCACAGCATGATCTTGCAAGCTCTCTATATTCCCGTTGTGTTCTTACTCTTTGGTCTAATTATGCGTGGCGTTGCCTTTGATTTCAGAGCAAAAGCGAGGGTTAAACGCCAAAGGCGGTGGGACAAAGTGTTTAAATTTGGATCGCTACTCACCTCATTTGCTCAAGGATATATGCTGGGTCTTTATGTCATAGGCTTTGAAAATACCCTACTTGCCCACGCATTTGCTGTCTTTAGCGGAATTGGTGTTGTCTGTGCGTACGGCTTGATCGGTTCAGCATGGCTAATCATGAAGTGTGAGGGGCAATTACAGCAGGATGCGATTAACTGGTGTAAGAAATTTGCGAGAGTTGCCTTTGTTGGTGTATTACTCGTTTCTATCATCAACCCAGCTATTAATGAGTGGATCTATGAACGCTGGTTTGACCTACCTATGGCACTTGTAGTACTACCAGCTCCGATTATTTGCTTGTCGCTCTTTGTGATCTTAGAGTTTGTGTTACAGAAGCTACCAAAATCACCGGATAATGGTGCTTGGTTACCATTCCTCATTTCAGCTTTTATCTTTGTACTTTGCTTCTTCGGCTTAGTCTATAGCTTCTACCCTTTTGTAGTACCGGGCAAGCTAACTATCTTTGAAGCGGTTGCTGATGCATCGGCACTTACCTTCTTGTTATATGGCGTCGTGATTGTGGTACCGACCTTAATTGCATATACGTTATTTTCGTACCGAGTCTTTTGGGGCAAGGTTCAGCCTTTGTCCTACTATTGACACTTGCATACATTAGCCCAACCAAAAGGCAGCGAGTTGGACGCTGCCTTTTTTATTGCATTAAAAATAATGCTCAGCCCAGCGACATAACTAGGTCAAGTTTAATAGCATTCTTAGCAAGCTACATTCACTAAATACGCATAAAAAAACCCGTTACTAGAACGGGCTAAATATGATTTTAGCGACTAAATCTTTGGATAACCAATACGGTCAGATAAGTACCCTACACTTGTTGCGAAGTAGTAAGATCTATTCCAATTCATTAGGGCCTTATAGTTGTCATAAGCCAGATACATACGGCCATTGACGTCATCGGGCATCACTAAAGCTGCTGTGATATTGACTTGAGGTAAGTCACTCCCATCCATTCTGCGCAGTCCCAACTCTTGCCACTGTGCTAGTGAGCGCTCTGACTTACGCCATTCATTTAGCCATTCTTTGTGTGACTTGGTGCCACGCTTTAAAATGTAAGTGCTGTCAAAACCCTCAGGTAACTTTACTTGGCGGCCCCAAGTAAGGTCATCGTTCCAGCCTACACTTTTCAGGTAATTGGCAATAGACGCAAAAGCATCCTCTTGTGTAGTCCAAATATCCTTGCGACCATCTTTGTTATAATCAACAGCATAAGAAGTAAATGATGTTGGCATAAACTGAGTTTGGCCCATTGCTCCTGCCCAAGATCCTTTGAAATCTTCGACACCGATGTGCCCATCTCTTAAAATATCAAGCGCAGCCCACAACTGTCTTTTGTACAAAGCTTCTCGACGACCATCAAAAGCAAGCGTAACCAACGCACTAATGACTGGATAGCCGCCCTGAATACGACCAAAGTTACTTTCAAGACCCCAAAGCGCTACAATAAAACGAGCCTGTACGCCATATTCTTTTGCTATTCTTTCCAAAGATTCTTGGTGCTCTTTATAGAGTTTGCGAGCCTGTTGGATTTTCCACTCAGGGACGCGCTTTGGTAAATAAGTTTCTAGGGTTTCGACAATTTCTGGCTGGGTTTTATCAGCCTTAATCACCTTTTCTTTAAATACTGCGGTAGCAAATGCATCATCAACTAATTGTTGCGCGTAGCCCTTCTCAATCGCTTCTTGTTTTAAGTTTTTGAGGTATTCATCAAACTTCGCCTGGGTGTTAGCAAAAACTGATGTGGACAAGCAAACTGAGGCTACTAATAGGGAAATTTTTTTTATCACGAATCTGTTACTCCGTTTTGCTTTCTAAATTCATCAAGCAAGCTTTCGTTATGCGGTGGAAGCTGCAAGTAAAACCCATCGTCAGTTAATTTTTGCTTAACCGTCTCAAGATCAGCAATCCCCAATTTTGTTCTTTTCGCAAGGTCAATGATCATGACATAGGTAGGAGTGCCGAAAGTTTCCATTAACGGTGCAGGCACATTGGAAAAATCATCTCTTTTAGATACAAAAAGATAGGTATCCGCTTTTTTTGGACTTTTGTATATGGCGGTGAGCATTATAAGCCTATAAAATCTTGCTAATCATGGGCGGTCACTATACCATGCTAATAGTAAGTTGTGGAAAGTTTTACTACGCGCTAAAGTCAGCTAAATAAGGCTTTAGCGGCGGTTGTAACAGAAATTTGAGTACATATGGCAAATCAAACATTCGAACTAAAAGGAAATCTATTTACACTCTCAGTGCTGCAGTTGTTTTCTTTAGATCTGACTAAGTTAAGGCAAGATCTTGATAGCAAAATTTCACAAGCACCTAAATTTTTTCAAGGTGCACCAATTGTGGTTAATTTAGCTGATGTTCAGGAGCAAACTGTAGAATTCAATGAGTTAAAGCAAACACTGGTCGATTTACAACTCAATCCGGTGGGTGTGTGTAGCGGTACTCAAAGTCAGCACGACTTAGCCAAAGAAGCCGGGTTTTCTGTACTAAACTATTCAAGGGATGTGCAACCGAGTACCCCATCGCAATCTCAAGCTGCGGAAGTAGTAGAAAAACAAGTTTATCTTCCTGCTCAAATTGTGAACGGAACAGTACGTAGTGGTCAGCAAATTTATGCTAAAGACCGTGATCTGATCGTGCTAGGTGCTGTAAGTCATGGTGCAGAAGTTATTGCTGATGGTAACGTGCACATTTACGGTACTTTACGTGGTCGTGCAATCGCTGGTGCGCAAGGCCAAGAGGACACTAGTATATTCTGCCAGCGCTTAGAAGCTGAGCTAGTGTCTATAAACGGGAGTTATTGGATCAGTGATTCGTTGCAAGGCGAACACTGGGGTCAAGCTGCTCAAATAACACAACAAGACGAATCATTAAAAATTACAGCTTTGGTCAAAGGATAAATCAGATGGCAAAAATTATTGTCGTAACTTCAGGTAAAGGCGGTGTAGGTAAAACAACGTCAAGTGCAGCAATTGGTACTGGCTTAGCGCTAAAGGGTTATAAAACAGCCATTGTCGATTTTGATATTGGCCTCAGAAACCTCGACTTAATCATGGGATGCGAGCGTCGCGTTGTTTATGATTTTGTCAATGTGATTAACGGCGAAGCAAATCTAAATCAAGCATTGATTAAAGATAAGCGCGTTGAAAAACTTTATATTCTTCCAGCCTCTCAGACTCGTGATAAAGACGCCCTAACTCGAGAAGGGGTTGAGCGTGTGTTAAATGAGATGAAAGAAGAATTTGATTTTATTATTTGCGATTCACCAGCAGGTATTGAAGCAGGTGCAATGATGGCATTGTACTTCGCAGATGAAGCAGTGGTTACTACTAACCCTGAAGTTTCATCCGTTCGTGACTCAGACCGTATTTTAGGCATTCTACAAAGTAAGTCAAAGCGAGCAGAGATGGGCCTAGAGCCTGTAAAAGAACACCTATTGCTAACACGTTATAACCCAGAGCGTGTGGATAGTGGTGAAATGTTATCGGTAGACGATGTTAAAGAAATTCTAGCGATTGATTTACTTGGTGTAATACCTGAATCAAAAGCGGTACTTAATGCGTCCAACTCAGGTCAACCGGTTATCTTAGATCAAGATTCAGACGCAGGCCAAGCATATAGCGACGCAATCAACCGCTTGCTTGGTGAAGTCGTCGATTTCCGTTTCTTACAGGTTGAGAAGAAAGGTATCTTCAAACGGATCTTTGGAGGGTAAGGTGTCATTACTAGATTATTTTCGTTCTGAGAAAAAAAATAGCGCTTCACTAGCGAAAGAGCGACTGCAAATCATCGTTGCGCATGAACGCTCAAAGCGTGGTACACCAGACTACTTACCACAACTTAAGCAAGACATCCTTGATGTTATTCGTAAATACGTAAAAGTAGATTCGGATGCGGTCAACGTCCAGTTTGAGCAAAACGAGGATGATTTAGCAGTATTAGAATTGAACGTTACTCTACCAGATGATGAAAAGTAACTGTTTGAGTAAGTGAAAAAAGGGCTATAAAAAATAGCCCTTTTTATTTCGTTTGACTCGTCCTAAACAACCTGTCAGGGGGCTTTACATTGATCCATTCTGCTAGGAAGGCATTATTTATCCGAAGTTCAGGTTACTTGCTTTTATTCAAGGACAAAGTACCCTTGACTCTTTTTGCTGGCTTAGCATTTGGTTTAAGGCTTGATTTGCGATTGTTGTTACCGTGATTTTGTTCACCACTTCGCGTTTTTGACTTTGGCTTAACGCTATTTTGCTTGTCGAGTTCAGTTGTTCGATCCTTTCTGTTATGCGCTCGCCCATCTTGCTTTGGGCGACTAACCTCGCCTACTTCACTTCTAGGCTTATCTTGTAGCTTTCCTGCGCCTGCACCTGCTGATGCTTCTTGCGTTTTACTTGATGACTCAGTGGCTAAATTAATCGCTCGCATTTCGTCGTCATTGAGATGACGCCACTTGCCAGAACTAAGCCCCTTTAGGTCGATATTCATGATCCGAATACGCTTAAGGTGTGTTACTTCAAAACCTAGATATTCACACATTCTGCGAATTTGACGATTTAAGCCTTGGGTCAAGACAATGGTAAATGACTTAGCACCGGTTTTACGAACTTTACATGGTTTAGTCACAGTTCCAAGGATTGGAACACCTGCGGACATACGTTTTACAAATCGCTCATCAATGGGTCTATTGACCACAACCTCATATTCTTTTTCATGGTTATTACCGGCGCGAAGGATCTTATTGACCATATCGCCTTGGTTGGTCAGGAAAATTAATCCTTCAGATGGGCGGTCTAGGCGACCAATGGGGAAAATACGTTCGGGGTAATTAATCGCACTAACAATATTACTTTTGATTTTACGTTCAGTGGTACAAGTTACACCAACAGGTTTATTATAAGCAATAAATACAGCCCTTGGCTTAGCTTTCAGAGGCTTACCATCAATAACGATGGTATCAGCATCTGACACTTTGGTGCCCATTTCTGGTAGAATTCCATTTACTTTGACACGGCCTGAGGCGATTAAGTCATCAGCTTCACGACGACTGCAGTATCCAGTTTCACTGATGTATTTATTGAGGCGCTTTTGCTCTGTCACGATACAACCACTTTGAGTAAAAACCCGTATTGTAATCGCTTCAACCACTTTACACTACTGCATTTCTACTTTTGCAAACTTTTTCTTAATAACTCGGGAGAAAAGTGGTACTGCTCTTTAGGTTTTCCTTTGAGGCTCATTGCCTTGTAATCGATAGATTGCCAGTTTTTTTCCGACTTTATCCAGTAGTAACTAGCTAGGTTTTCCTTCGTGATCACGCTTAAGTCAAACGCAAGCTCAGTGTTATTCTTCCAAAAAGGATGACCATAATAGTGATCGTACGCCGAAATCAATGCCCATGCGCCCATCATGAAGTGTCCACCAACAGATGCTTGCATCTCATTATGTTCAATAAGATCAAAAGTATCTGACAACCAATCAAATCCGCCAAAAACGATTTTTGAGGTCTTAGACGCAGCTGCTGTGATGGCCCCCATCGCCATTAAGTCTGAAGCACTCCAGATAAGATTTGTTTGTGGGTAGCGACTCAATAGCTTCTTGGTTTTATCAAAAGCTTGTTCTTTCGACCAACCAGCATAAACAGTTTGCTGAACGGCTACGCCAACTTCATCAAAAAAGCGCTTTGCACCGTTGCTTCTTATGTCTGATTCTGTGCCATAGTGACCATTGATAGCAATTGGATAAATCGTTTCATGACCGTTGGCTTTAGCCTGTTGGTATAGCTGCTTAGCCAAATCGTAGCCTGCTTGGTCATTATCGTGATGGACTTCGCCTAGCCAATACTTATAGTGTTCTTTTGGATTACCAATAGCCTGTCTTTCGGGTCCTGAGATTGTTTCTTCTAACGTAATATGGTTAATCCCATACTTTTCTAGGAGTTTCAGACTCTCTTCAGCACCGCCAGGATAATTAATGAGGATAACGTAATCAGGTGTAACGCGATAACTCAAATATTTTTTAAGTTCAGCAAGCTGAATAATTCGATTTCCTTCTCCAAAGATCACATCCAATCTAATGTCGAGTTGCTCCGCAGCCGCTTCTGTAATACCTTGGACGCGCTGCCAAAATGGGTCCCCTGGCACAGAGGGGTTCACAAACAAGACATTTAATGACTGTTTAGCATCAACACTAAAACACACTATCCATAGCACTAACACAATTAGAACTTTTTTAATCATAGCAGGCTCTTCTTAGCACTAGCACCTTCAATAACGTCTCAAATGGACCTTGCTTAAACAACTTACAATAAACAACTGCAAGTACTAATTGGATTATAGACGCAATTACAAATGCTGAGAAATAATCCACTCGATCCCAAGTGCTGATAGCACTCGGATTTATGAGGTAAAAATAGCTTACAAATACGATTGACTGAAGAAGGTAAAACGAAAGCGCAAGACGCCCAACACATTGTAAACTCCAAAGCTGATGCTTCGCACCTCGCATCGCCGCCTTGATTACAACGATATAAAACAACGCTACTGGTACAGCAAGGATCCAATTGACCCCTTCAAAAAACTCCACACCTAGTCTACGCTCAAGAACAAAACCAACAAATGACAAAACAATAGCAATCACGGCAAACAAATTAATTTTATGAACAGGTTCAGCACTATCTAAATCAAACATTCCACTTCGATATAAACGCATACCGAGTAGCATTAACCCAGCGGTATACCACAAAGTAATAACCGGTATAAGTAAACTGATAATGATAAAGTAGAGGCCGTTTAGCGTGAGCAGCTCTAGGTAGTTTGCTGGAATTTGCTGCAAGAATTCTAGGTAAGTGTCAGAGGCTCTATTTATCTGTGCTTCAGGATCAATTAACAGCAGTAAGCTGATAGCAATAGAAGGGACTAGAATGAATCCTATCGCATAGCGGTTTAACTTTTTGTCGTTTGCGTCAATAAATTGCAGTGCGACAAGCCCACTCAGCGCATAATTAAATAAAATATCTCCAGGCCAAATGAGCACACCGTGTAACACACCAAAGACCATCAGCCATTTTAATCGATGTCTTGCAAAGCTCTGGCCATTCGCCTTTGCCACCTGAATACACAATGCCGCCCCGAATAACATAGCAAATAAGGTTCTAAAACGACCATCAAAGAAAATGCTATTAACCAGCGCAAAAAACGGATCAAGATAGTGAACAACTTTGGCTGGTACATAGCCCAACTCAAAATTGGCCATATGTACCATATTCATGGAAAGTAAGCCAAGCAGCGCGAACCCTCGGATCGCATCCATTGCAATAATTCTATTCATCAATACACACGGTTTTTATACATATCAGCCCAGTTTATCGCAGCAGCATGAAAATCAGGAAGGTTTTCGTCTTTATAGTTTAGATAACTGCACGCATCCTGTAATGTCCACCAGCTACCAGACTCATAGGCTCTAACGATATTTAAAATATAATATAGCGTGTTAGGTTTGCCTATCAGGGCATCATGGAGCTGTTCAGGAAAAGGCAACTTGTTTACAACCTGCTCCATTGGCCTGTCAAGAATGGCATCAAGCAAAGAAAACAACCCAGTCATAAAGCTCATATTGGCAAGTCCTGGCGAAATTTGCTGTGCGATAAGTTCACAAAATCGCGAACGTACAATAGAAAGGCGTGTTAATTCGGTTGGCTTTCCCTCGGCTACGTGTGCTGTCATGATTAAGTTTACAAACTTTTTGACACGCTCGTTTCCTAAATAAACCAAGGCCTGCTTCAATGACTCGATGCGGCTTTTGATCGGGAATACACCTGAGTTAATCAACCTTAGCAGTTTATACGCAAGCGCTGTATCTTGAGCAAATAATTCGGCTAATCGTGTAATACTCATATTCGGTTTGAGTGCTTCCTCATAAATGAGCATGGCGATCACGTAATTGATAGTAATGTCTTTTTGCTCAATCATCTTTGGTTTTGCAAAGAAGTAGCCTTGAAAGAACTGAAATCCCATCTTTTTAGCTTGCTCGAACTCAGCTTCGGTTTCGACTTTTTCAGCAAGAAGTTTGATGTTCTTTCGTTCTTTGATCATATCAATCACTGGCACTATGGTGTCCAGCGGATTTTCCATGACGTCGAACTTGATAAGCCTTACGAGCTTTAAGAAGGGTTCCCACTCTTTTGAGTATTCAAAATCGTCGAGGGCAAGCCTAAAGTTGCTGTGAAATAAACCTCTTATCCGTTCATAGTTTTGTTTTGTTGGTGGAATAGTCTCCAACAGCTCCAAAATCACATCATTTGCTGGGAGAAATTCACACAGCTCCTGACGTAAAGAGTCTGGACCAATATTAATTAGCGCTTTCTTTCCCGAAGTGAGATATCGCATGCCGAGGTTAAGTTGATTATTCATTATCAGCTTGGCTGTCGCTGCATCATCTGCAATATTTGGAAAGCTATTTTTTACACCATCGCGAAACAACAATTCGTATGCAACAACTTGTTTTTTACGATTAAATATGGCTTGGCGGGCCACAAAAACCTTCAAACAAAAACTCCTTCGTACCTAAAGTGAACAATCGCACTTTTGGTTTAGCAATTTTTTGATTTTAACCCTTTATGATGATAAAGAAAATCAACCTAAGCTATTAAGAATCAAAATAATAGCTTAAAAGATAATGCAAAATGATAAAAAAGAAAGGTCAAAGCTGTCTTTTGACACCTTTGACCTAGTTTTTTGTGTAGCAATTGAGCTAATTGATAAATACTTAACACAGATGTGCAAATTTTTTTATCTAAATCTGCGCTATCTATATAATTGTTCGCAGTATTTTTGTGCAACGTCAGACCAGTCGAAGCGCTGCATTCGAGCTTGCTGCCTGAGTTGTTGATATTTCTCTCCATCGCCCATCAGATCAGCAAGCGCTAATTCAAAAATCGCAACAAACTGACTGCCTTGCTCAGCGAGCGTTTCCCCTTCAAAACAATAACCGGTTTCATTGTGCTTCACCGTATCGGATAACCCACCCACTTTATGCACGACACAAGGCTGCCCAGCACGCATCGCAAGCATTTGACTTATGCCGCAGGGCTCAAAGGAGCTTGGCATCAAAAACAAATCACCTAGCGGGTACAGTTGCTCACCGAGTGCTTTACCATAGCCATTTAAAAACAACACATTGCTATGACGTGCCATGACCTCGGTAAATAGCTGCTCTAGGTATGGGTCTCCAGACCCGACAATCACAATACGTGCTTCTTGTTGCTTGGCAATTGTCGCGATGTCATCTAGTACAATACCTGATTGGGTCGGCTGTCTTAAAATGAGTGCTTTTTGATCTGTGAGACGACCAACACTGGTGATTAACTTGCCACTGAAAGCTTCGTCACGCCACGCGAGTATGCGTTGGTGCGCAATGTAAAACCGAGATAATACTTGGCTTGATTTTGCCATCCATTGAAACACATGTTGCTCGGCTAGCGCCAAATAGTCGGTAAAATTAGGTGTTTCTACGATATCCGGTTCTTCATACACGCAACCATTTAAAATACCCACTAACCGTCCTTCATGGGAAGCATGCTGCATGTCACCCTCTAACCCTTCGCCACCAAAAAACCCCAACTCTGGATGACTTGGGATCATCACTTCTTTGGCATAGTTAGGAGAAACAACGTGCACTTTATCTGAAAGATTAATAGCAGCTCGCATCGGATTAAAACAGTGAGGATATGTTGGATCGCAAATACTGAGCCCATCATAGGTAAGCGTGGGAAACCAAGACTCAAGACTAGAAAAGTCTTGGTTAAAAGGCCGGATCCCTTGAAGCGCAAGGTTGTGCACCGTGTAAACCGTCCTTAGCGCCTTTAAACGTTTGAATCTTGGACTAAACTGACGTAGCACTGCAACGACAGCGGCATGCCAGTCGTGTAGATGCACAACATCTATATCCGCAATCAACTCATGCTCAATAAGTTCGGCAACTGCAGCACTAAAAAACGCGAAACGATTAGCATCCGTGGCAAATGGCTGGTGGGGATCATTACAATAAATAGCACCGTGATGCTCACTAAACAGCGAGTGTGAAATGACATACTGGGTAACATTCTCGCTTTCTTCAACAGACCAAAGCGTCGCCGTCTCTAAGTATTGACGGAAAGGGACGGCAATATCAGCGACTAAGTTTCGATCTAAGGCAGCTTGACCATAATCAGGCGTTACCACCGATACTTTAATGCCAAGCTGTGCCAATGCGTAAGGAATGTCGCGTATTACATCTGCGACGCCCCTACCTTACATTTTGGCAACCGATCGTTTTCGGCTGCCACTACAATTACATGCATAGTACCTCTACATGGATCATTTATTATTTTTTTCCGCAAGCTCTGCGAGCATATCTCGGGTCACCAATACGATCCCTTTATTCGACACTCTAAAGCCATTCTCTTTGTCTAAGTCAGTATCATAACCAATTGTCATCCCTTCTGGTATTTGACAACTGCGGTCAATGATTGCATTTTTGATTTTGCAGTTACGTCCTATTTTGGCGCCTGGCAGAACAACGGCTCCCTCAATTTCACAATATGAGTGAACATGCACATTGGAAAACAGTAATGAACGCTTCACCTTAGAACCAGAAATAATACAACCACCAGATACCGTCGAGTCAACGGCCATACCACGTCTATCATCATCATCAAAAATAAATTTAGCCGGCGGCAACTGTTCCTGATAAGTCCAAATTGGCCAATGAGGGTCATAAAGGTCAAGCTGTGGTTCAGGAGAAACCAACTCCATGTTTGCTTCCCAGAATGAATCTAGCGTACCTACATCTCGCCAATATGGCTGCCCTTCGTGTGAAGGGTCACTAAATGGATACGCATACACATTATGCTCTTCTATGATGGATGGGATAATATCATGACCAAAGTCACGCCCCGACCCTTCTCGCTCCGCGTCCTTTTTCAACTGCTCGAATAAAAACTCAGTATTAAACACATAGTTCCCCATAGACGCCAAACATACACCTGGCTTTCCAGGGATCGAAGTCGGATCTACCGGTTTTTCATCAAAGCGACGTACCCGATTGCTTTCATCAACGGTCATTACACCAAAGGTTTTCGCTGCTTCTTCACAGGGCACTTCAATACAACATACAGTCATGTCTGCGCCTGTCTCTACGTGCTTTGCAAGTAAGCCACCATAATCCATCCTATAGACATGATCACCAGATAAAATCATAACGTACTTGGGCAGCTCATGACGAATAATATCCATATTTTGGAATACTGCGTCTGCCGTACCGCAGTACCACTCATCACCATAACGCTGTGATGCTGGTAATATCTCTACGGATTCTCCCAGCTCCTTTTTAAAATGACCCCATGCACGATTAACGTGGCGAATAAGTGAGTGCGACTTATACTGCGTGGCAATGCCAACCCGACGGATCCCCGAGTTAATGCAATTAGACAGTGGAAAATCGATAATTCGATGTTTACCGCCAAAATAGACTGCAGGTTTCGCTCGCCAATTGGTGAGCTCGTGAAGGCGCGAACCTCTTCCACCCGCAAGTATTAAAGCATATGTTTCTCGAGTGAGGGTACTAATATAACGATTCGCATAATTAGGCATTATTTCTTCTCTCCATAACTTTTTGCGGTGACTACTGCATCGGGCTCAAGCGCCAAATATCATCGCTGTAATCTTGAATTGTTCTATCACTAGAAAATTTTCCACTTGCTGCGGTATTGAGAATACTCATGCGCAGCCAATGTTCCTTGTCTTTATATGCTTGAGCCGCATGCTCTTGGCTCTCAACATAGGAAGGAAAATCTTGTGCCACTAACCAAGGATCGGTACTACTCTTAATTGAGTTAATTACGTCATCAAAGATATTAGGCTCAAATAGGTTAAAGTGCCCACTTTCGAGCAAAGCCATAACACGTTTTAGGTCATTGCTACTTTCTATTATCTTAAGGGGCTGATAATTTTGTCGCACTTGCTGTGCTTGTTCAGCAGTTACACCAAACAAGTAAAAATTGTCTGCACCAACACATTCTCGTATTTCGATATTCGCCCCATCGAGAGTGCCTATGGTAATAGCACCGTTCATCATGAACTTCATGTTGCCTGTACCAGACGCTTCTTTTCCAGCGGTTGAGATCTGCTCTGACAAGTCCGTTGCAGGGCAAATCACTTCCATTTTTGACACATTGTAATTGGGCATGAAAGCCACTCGAAGATAGGGCTTAGCCGCAGGGTCATTATTGATAACATTGGCAACGTTATTGATTAATTTAATGATCTTCTTCGCCATGTAATAACCAGGTGCAGCCTTACCACCAAAGAGTACACAACGAGGAACGAGCTCTGCCACATCACCACGACAGATCCGATCGTAAAGATGGATAACGTGCAACACGTTAAGCAGCTGACGCTTGTATTCATGAATACGCTTAACCTGAACATCAAACATCATAGCTGGGTCAAACTCGACCTGACATTCACGGGCGATTAGTTCTGCAAGGCGTTGTTTGTTGTTTTGTTTTACTGTCAACCACTGCTTTTGGAAGGCATGATTATCATAATAACGACGTAGTTCACTAATTTTAGAAAAATCCGCTTGCCACCCGTCGCCAATTTTATCGCTAATCAATTGCGCCAGTTCTGGATTACAGTGCGATAACCAGCGTCTTGGCGTCACACCGTTGGTTTTATTATTAAACTTCTCTGGGCAAAGTTGATAGAAATCGTTGAACAAGCCAGCTTTTAATAACTCGGTATGTAAAGCCGCAACGCCATTGACAGAATAACTGCCTACAATCGCAAGATACGCCATGCGAATTTGAGGATGACTGGACTCCTCAATCAGCGACAGCGCGCGCTGCTTTTCCATATCACCAGGCCATTTAAGTGCGACTTCCGAGAGAAAGCGGGCATTGATCTCATAGATAATTTCGAGCAACCTAGGTAACAAGCGCGCAAATAGACTCACCGACCATCGCTCTAATGCTTCAGGCAATAAAGTATGGTTGGTATATGCCATGGTTGATGTCGTTATCTTCCACGCGGCATCCCACTCCAGCTCGTAATCGTCTAATAAAATGCGCATTAGCTCAGCTACAGCAATACTGGGATGGGTATCATTGAGTTGGAATACGTGATAATCCGCAAAATCACTGAAATCTTCGCCGTATTGCTCAACCCAAGTTGCGATCACGTCTTGCAAGCTCGCGCTGGATAAAAAGTACTGCTGCCTTAGTCTCAGTTCTTTACCATTTTCACTGGCATCATTGGGGTACAGCACCATCGTTATCTGCTCTGCGAGATTCTTCTTCGCCACCGCTTCTGAATAACTACCGGCGTTAAATTCGTTGAGGTCAAACTCATCGGTCGCCTCTGATTTCCATAGCCTTAATGTGTTAACGACCTCATTACGATATCCAGGAACAGGAACGTCGTAAGGCACTGCAAGAATATCTTGCGTATCAAGCCACTCTCGATGCTGCCTACCATTTTTGTCGGTGTGCACCTCAACATGACCAAAAAATTTCACTCTGCGGGCTTGCTCGGGCGCGGCAAGCTCCCATGGGTGGCCTTCACGAAGCCAGTTATCTGGCTGTTCGACTTGATGACCCTGCTCACAGGTTTGGTTAAACATCCCAAATTCGTAACGCAAACCGTAACCAACAACAGGAAGAGCTAATGAAGCACAGCTATCCAAAAAGCAAGCTGCAAGGCGGCCTAAACCACCATTTCCAAGACCTGCATCATGTTCAGCCTGGGCGACCTCTTCAAGCTCGGTACAGTATTCTTGTAATGCCGCTTGCACTTGTTCTTCTAAATCTAGATTCAATACTGCATTAGACAGCGCCCGACCCATTAAAAACTCCAACGAAAGATAAGCTGCTTTGCGCGTCTTTTTACTCTTAAGGTGTTCTTTGGTTGCCCGGCAGCGGGCGACTAAGCGGTCACGAATAGTCAAGGCTAATGCATGGTATAAATACAGTCGCGACTCTCCTACTTTGTCTCGACCTAAGGTGTAATAAAAGTGACGAGTCAAATCATCACTCAAGGTGTTTTCATCTATCTTTGGTGCATCTTGCCAATGTTTAACGACGCATACTGGCGCACTTTTATTAGCCATGCTTTTCATCCCCTTTGATTGATGTAAATATCCATGCTGATTTAGCTGGAACCTGTAAATAAGAATCTAACTCTGGTCTTTGCGGTTCAACCGCGGTGGTGATTGCTTGCTGCCAATGAGACGAAAATGCGCTAAACGGCAGCTTTATTTGCAGCGCACTCTCACTGGCGTTCAGTATTATCAATAAGCTCTGCCCTAACCGTTGATCGGTGATGGTATAACTCAACCATTTGCGGCTTGGCTCTCGCCATTGGTCAGGCGATAACGGCTTTGCTTGTTCATTAAACCAATTCACGGCAAAACGACTGTCACTGTCATGGACATAAAATGAATGAGAAAACGCGGCAAATTGCTTCCGAAGCGCAAGTAAATCTTGGATAAAGAAAGTTAACGCATGGTGTTGCTGGTGGTTTTTCCATGCCAGCCAGCTAGTGCAGTTGTCTTGGCAGTAAGCATTATTGTTGCCACTTTGCGTATGTGCCATTTCGGTTCCCGCACAAATCATCGGGATCCCTTTGGATAAAAACAAAGTGAGTAATGCATTTTTCTGCATACTGAGACGCAATTCATTGATTTGAGGGTCTGCACTGAACCCTTCTACCCCACAATTAAATGAAAAGTTTTCACTGTGGCCGTCTCTATTTGCCTCACCGTTTGCTTCATTGTGTTTATGCTCGTAAGCCGTCCAATCAAACAATGAGAAGCCGTCATGACTGGTAAGAAAATTTATGGAGTTCAGAGGACCACGTAAGTTATGTTCAAACAAGTCACTGGAGCCATGAATACGCATCGCAAGCTCTGGCAATACTCCCTCATCGCCACGCCAGAAGCGCCTAACGGTATCTCGATATTTATCATTCCACTCACGCCAAGGAGAAGGAAATTGTCCAAGTTGATATCCACCTGGACCAATATCCCAAGGCTCAGCTATCAGTTTTACTTTGCTAAGCACTGGATCTTGATGGATCGCTTGCAAAAATGCATGTTGATTTGAAAATCCCGAGGCTTGACGAGCAAGGATCGTCGCCAAATCAAAGCGAAAACCGTCCACCCCCATGTATTCTACCCAATAGCGCAAGCTGTCCAAGACAAGTCTTAATACCACTGGGTTCGAGATATTCATTGTGTTTCCACAGCCAGTGTCATTAATGTAGACATTGGGCTTACTCGGCAAGGTGCTGTAATAGGTCAGGTTATCAAACCCTTTAAAGCTAATTGTCGGGCCATCCAAACCACCTTCAGCAGTATGGTTAAACACCACATCCAAAATAACTTCAATACCGGCTTGATGGAGCCGCTCTACCATTTCCTTAAATTCGTTGATGTCGTCGTTGACGAGATAACTTTTGTGTGGTGTAAAAAAGTTGAGGCTGTTATATCCCCAATAATTTTTTAGTCCTTTGGTCGTCAGAAACTGCTCATTGATAAACGCATGAACAGGTAGCAGCTCAATCGCAGTAACACCTATATGCTTTAGGTGATCGATAAAAGTTTGTTCAGCAATCCCTAAATATTTTCCTTGGTGTTTACTTGGAATATCGGGGTGTCGAACAGTTGCCCCCTTAACATGACATTCATAAATCACCGTTTTACTCCACGGAGTCTTGGGCCGTTTTCCTTGATACTTCTCAATCGCCGTTACTTTACTCTTTGGCATATCACAGGCGTTATCAGAAGGATTTAAATGGCCCACTGGTAAATGGCAAAAATGCCGTTCACTCCAAGTAAACTCACCAAAAAAGTCGCGGCAATATGGGTCTAAGAGTAACTTATTAGCATTGAAAAGCAGCCCTTTTTCCGCACTATATTCTCCATCTACGCGATAGCCGTACAAGTCTCCGACTTTTGCTCCCTCGATAAACAGTGACCAATTTCCGCCTTCATGCCGAAACATCCCTATCCGATTCACTTCGCTATGGCCGCTTTTGTCGAACAGACACAGGGTTACGCGTTTCGCTTTGGGTGCATAAACACAAAAGTTAACGCCTTTATCACTGGCCGTTGCACCCAATAATTGATGATCGCCGCGATAACTGGTTAGCATGTGCCACCAGAGATCAGCTGCAAATACACGGTTGCCAAAGGCGGAACGGTTATATCAATACTTTGCTCAAGACCATGGCTTGCTATGTTTTTCGATTCAATGAGTTGTTGTTTATGTGCAACAACTCCAACGCCGCTCCCCCAAAACGCTTTGTCATCCGTGTTTAAGATAACTTGATACACACCCGCTGACGGCACGCCTAAACGGAATTGAAAATGGGTTTGTGGCGTAAAGTTTGCTATCACCACCAGCGGTGTGACACCATCTCGTCCGTAGCGTACAAAACTAAATATGCTTTGCTCTGCATTCCCCCCATCAACCCAGTTAAACCCGGTTGATTTGTTATCGCACTCGAATAATTGCGGCGTTGATTTATAGGTCGTATTGAGCGCTTTGACACACTCATACACGCCTTGGTGCGCTTCACTTTCAAGCAACTTCCAGTTGAGTTGTTGGTTATGATCCCACTCCTCTCGGGGGCAAGTTCAGCGCCCATAAACAGCAACTTTTTACCTGGGTGAGCAAACATAAAGCCATAGTAGGCACGTAAATTAGCGAATTGCTGCCAATCGTCTCCTGGCATTTTGCTTAGTAGCGCACCTTTGCCATGTACCACTTCATCGTGACTTAATGGCAAGATGTAATTTTCAGAATAGGCGTACACCATCGAAAAGGTCATTTCATGGTGATGGTACTTGCGGTGAATTGGGTCTTTGGACATATAGTTTAGCGTGTCATTCATCCACCCCATATTCCACTTATAACCAAAACCCAAACCATCGTGTTCAACACTGCGGGTAACACCGGGCCAAGCTGTGGATTCTTCAGCGACCATCATAATACCTTCGTCAACACCATAGCATTTGGTATTGACTGATTTGAGGCACTCTATTGCACCTAGGTTTTCACGACCGCCATATTGATTTGGCACCCACTCCCCATGTTTACGGCTGTAATCCAAATAAAGCATCGATGCCACAGCATCCACTCTTAAACCATCGATGGCGTATTCTTTTATCCAATACATTGCATTAGACAGCAAAAAGCTTTTTACTTCAGCGCGATCGTAGTTAAAAATATAGGTGTTCCAATCTGGGTGAAACCCTTGACGCTTATCAGCATGTTCGAATAGATGTGTGCCATCAAATTTATGTAAACCATGGGGATCTGAAGGAAAATGTCCCGGCACCCAGTCGATAAGTAACCCGAGTTCTTCACAATGACAGCGCTCAACGAAGTAAGCAAAATCCTCAACGCCACCAAAGCGACTGGTTGGCGAGAATAGCCCGACAGGTTGGTAACCCCAAGAGCCATCAAAAGGATATTCACTGATAGGCATAAGTTGCAGATGGGTAAACCCAAGTGACTTTACATAGGGGATCAGATCATCCGCTAACTCCCGATACGTGAGATAGCGATTGCCTTCTTCCTCTCGGCGCTTCCAAGAGCCCAAATGCACTTCGTAAATACTAATTGGCGCATCAATTTTATTACGCAGCGCCTTTTTAGTATGCTCAACTTGGCTCAATGTGAAAGGGGCTGGTCGCGCCTGAGTTATACTCGCAGTGCCTGGTGCTTGTTCCATTTTAAATGCAAAAGGGTCTGCCTTTTCTATACGCTCACCCTCAAATGTGGTGATTGCAAATTTATAGCAGCAGTCAACATTCAGTGCAGGTATAAATAGCTCCCATACACCACTGGCTGGATGTAAACGCATCGGATGCTGCACGGCCTGCCAATGGTTAAACTCTCCTATCACCGAAACAGACAACGCATTTGGTGCCCAAACACCAAATCGAAACCCTGTTACACCATCTATCTCTACTTGATGTGCACCTAAATGCAAATAAGCTTGGGCTTGTGTTCCCTCATTAAATAAATACAGAGCATCATCAGCCAAACAACTATCAAAACTATATACGTCCCTCGCAGTAACTGTCTGCTCTGGATAATGCACTTCAAGCTGGTAATCTTTGCTGATGTCGTCCGTTTTAAAATCTAATGTGAATAGCGCACTTTTGCGAAACCGTTTAAGAACATAGCTGCTATTGTTTGTAAGCACCTTAATTTCTGTCGCGCCTGGGATAAAACAGCGTACGACTGAGCGCTGCGGATCTAGCTGGTGTAGCCCTAAAAAGGAAAATGGGTCGCGACATTTACCCGCTTCCAAAGCGGCTAATTGACTGATGTAGTCATTTACTTGGGCGTCTTCTATTTTTGCTTTTGTATTCATCTATTCATTCCTGCTGCTTACTGCATCTCGGATCAGCGACCGAGATCTTGCAATAATTTCATCTGATGTCTGATTAAGTCGCCTTCTCCAATTTGGATACTCTTTGTCGGTGCCAGGAATATTCACTGGTAACTTCTGTTCGTTGAGGTCATCAAACTGAATTGTCAGCATTTTTGCAGGCGACTTTGCAAGCACATTGATTAGCGCTTGATACACATCACGCGCTTCGCTCTGAAGACTCACACTCACATCACCATAACGACTGAGCCAATGACAAAGCTTCTCTCGCTCAGATACTCGCTCTTCATCCGCTTTTGCTAGTTTTGGTTCGCTCAATAACAGGTATTCACGCTTCAATCTAAGATCATCATGGTTCCACCAACCAAAAAATGGGGGTACGTCATGGTTAGCAACCATCAGTAAAGCGTTTTCCTTATAATGCATGGGTGGTAAAAACTGTCCGTGATAGTCTTTCTCGAAGTAAAAAAGAATATTGCTATATATGTGAGACTCAGACATTGCCGCTTTGATTTCTATTGGAACAACCCCTAAGTCTTCACCAATTATCATCACTTGATGTTTGACGGACTCAATTTTGAGGATCGCTAAGAGGTACTCAAATGGATAATATACATAGCAACCTGTTTGCTGCTGGTCTTGAAAAAAGCACCACCACAACCTTCTTAGACCCATCACGTGATCAATTCTTAACGCCCCGACACCGGTTATGTTCGCTTGAATCAACTGTTTAAAAAATGCAAAGCGCTGCGCTTTTAACTTAACTGGGTTTAACGCTGGTAGTCCCCAGTTTTGACCGAGCTCTGCCCAAGGGTCTGGAGGCGCGCCCACGCGAGCATGTTTGGTATACAAACTTTTATTGCTGTTATATTCACTTGAGCCGTCGGCACAGCCAACGGCTAAATCGTTGATTAAGCCTACAGCCATACCGGCATTCAGTGCCGAGGATTGGCATTGAGTGAGTTGCTCAAACGCAAGCCACTGCAGAAACTTTGCAAAGTCATCCTCCTCAAATGTCCTAAGCTCTTGCTGCTTATTCTGGCAAAATCGGGCAAAGTCTGTACGCCAGGCTCCACTTTGTTCACTCAATAACTGCCACGCAAACCGTAACGCGTTAAGCTTGTTTTCCATACAGTGAGTCATATCAAGATATGTCGAGTTTAAGTTACGCTTTGAGACGTCTAAATAGTCGGCGAACACACTCACATCTAGGCCAAATTGTTCACACAAAAGCTCTATAGAAATGTAAAAAGGGTGCAGTAGGCGGCGGTCATTTGGGCTGTACGGGCTTGCTTTTTCAGGTTCATCAACAAACAACAAATGCAGTGGGTTTAACAAAATGTAGTCAACTCCTTCAGCTGCACTTGCCTCAACTAATTGCTTTAGCTCATAAAAATCCGCACTTAGCTTGCTGCCAGCAGGCTTTAACGAATATAGCTGAATAGACAATCCAAGGAGCTTTTTATGTTGTTCAATCGGGTCATAACACTGCCTAGGGGTAACCCAAAGCTCTGTCTCAAACCGCACACCATTTAACATTACCTCAGCGCTATGATAACCGACTTCAATCACGTTTATTGGCACTTCAAGTTGTACATAACGTGTATCTTGATAGAGGTAGTCTCCAATCACTACTTGCTTGTTTGGATCGCAAACACAGTAATAACATAAAGCGGGGATCGACACAGTTAATTCGTTAATTTGCAGACCAGCATCCACTCTTATTGTGATCTTTGGCGCCTCTTGGCAAAGCAAAGTTATGGCTTCGACCGGCGTTAACCACTTGGCAATATCCAGCTCAAAATTGAGTGTATCTATTGCATCTGGGTTACTGACATCAACACCGCACTCCTGCAGAGCCTGTAAGCGAGTTTGGTGATCAAATACCACGTGATCACCGGTGTATTTATGGTACTCGTAACCAATACCATAGAGATAAAGAAGCTGCGCAATGTTGTCCATTTATAATGTTACGCTCTCGCTGTGGACACAACGCTGTTATCTTCTCCAAAGCCGTTTGGCACATAGTCATCCGCTTGATGATCATTGTCCCAAACTTCACCATCAATCAAATATCTGAAGTGGTAATCTTTATCAGTTGGTAAACGGTGTTTAAGCTTAAATGCACAATCTTTTTTGATGAATTTCATCGGCTCTGGCTGCCAGTCATTAAAATCACCAGCAAGTTCCACCGTTTTCGCTTCTGGGTGTGAAAATGAAAATGTAATTTCTGCTTCGTCTTTTGTTTTAAAAAACCGTTTAGTGAGCATATAACCCCATTTACCTTTTGTGAGTCCTTATTTCACAGTGACGTACGCTAATACTGCAAACGACTGGTAACTGTGTACGATTTATGTCGAGCCTATTGAGATTTAAGTGAAATTTAAGTGAAATTAAATTGCAAGTAGATGGCAACTTACCGTTCGCTTTCAAAATCAACAGCTCTAAGTACAGCAAACAAATATTGAGTTTGTATGACAGTACAAATTTGGTGCAATTTTGCACCGTTTTGGCGCAATCTAAATCAGATAAGCAGTGATTTCGGTTTGCTATGAGTTCCTTGCAATCACTGAGCCAATCACATGAAGAATCAACAAGAAAGCTAGTTAAGAATGCTTATCATGTAAAGTGAATTTAACTAATAATTGATCCCGCTCATATAAAGCAGTTTGCATAGTGAAATTTTTAGTACTTTTGCATGACGAAGTTTGCAACTAAATGCTAAAGTGTGTAAAAAACTGGGTTAGCAACTAAAATTTCAGATTACATTTTTTACGATGAAGATGTCATCTACGTACTATTACTTCGTAATATGCAAGAGTCTGAATTACTAAGGAAAGCCTATTCATGCCAAATGCGATAAGACTAACAAGTACCCTACTTATGGGCACATTATTTGTTGTCATATTGCTGCACCTGTCTTTTAAAGCCCATGTGCTTGAGCTGCTCGCAACAACCTCGGCAAAAGAAAACCTTACAGCATCAATAGTATCACCTTGGTATTCCTCACTACTTCACGGTTTGAACTTTGCCGCAAGTGGAAGCCACACCTATGTTGCAGTTGAGTCAACGCTCGGAATCCCCAAATATCTGGATGTAAGTACAGTTTGGTATGCCGTGTTCACCTCTCCAATCACACTGATTGCAATCACAACGTTACTCGCGGTTATTGGATATCTTTTCAAATCAGAGCGCAGATATCGTAATCAAGACGATGACATCAGCGAGGTGAATAAGGACGTTGGAGGAATATTGACGCGTTTAGAAGTCGACAGTGCGCCACTGCATCACAAGTCTTCTCTTGCCAAGCTCAGCCATGCGATCCACGATTTGTCTAGCCATCTTGCACGAGTAAAACGCCATTCAGAATCACAAATTTTTCAAGATAAGCTCACTAAGCTAATAGATAGACATGCGTATATTGACCATATTGAAGCAAAATTAAAGCAAGCGGAATTAGCGCGACAAAAATGTGGACTGCTATTTATTGATTTGGACGGCTTTAAACAGGTCAATGACTCCTTTGGCCACAGTTTTGGCGACGAAATTCTGATCCAAGTTGCCGCTCGGCTCTCAAAAGTGGTTCGCCAATATGGTTTAGAAGATTGCCACCCTATTCATGGCCTTGAACAAAACCTTTCAAGACTCGGCGGCGATGAATTTTCGCTGTTTATTCCCGAATTAAACAATCCAAGTTTGTGTATAGAAATCGCACAGTCCATTCTTAGTGACATAGAGCGTGATTTCTTGCTTGGCAATAAGCTTGTCAAAATTGGGGCAAGTATCGGCATCGCGGTATACCCAGATAGTGCAGCAACACCGAACTCGTTATTGCAGATGGCTGATGTTGCCATGTACAGAGCAAAAACGGATGGTCGTGGGATTTTTAAAGTTTATTCCCCGAAATGGGTTCGAAGATGCGACGTTATCATTACCTCTTAGAAGAGTTACGACTCGCCATCTCTGCGCAAAGCTTTTATCTGTCATTCCAACCGATAGTGCATGTTGAAGATTGTGCTATCGACTATTTTGAGGCGCTTATTCGTTGGAATCACCCTATAGAAGGGCAAATTCCACCGGCCGAATTTATTCCGATCGCAGAGGAATCTAATTTAATTTTAGAGCTTGGTGATTGGATCCTACTTGAGTCGTGTAGGCAAATGTGTGCATGGCATAATGCAGGGATGAAAAAGGTAAAAATCTCAGTTAATGTTTCTGGAATACAATTAAAACACAGAAAGGTCTTTGAATGGGTAAATGCGGCCCTAGAAAAAACCGGCTTACCAGCCACTGCTTTGATGTTGGAGATCACGGAGTCCACTCTTATTAAGGCCAGTGGTGAAACTATTTCACAATTGCAACAATGCCGAGATGCTGGAATAAGTGTCGCAATTGACGACTTTGGCACAGGTTTTAGTTCACTAAGCACCCTCGCCGATTTACCTATTGATGTGATAAAAATCGATAAGCTGTTTATCACTCAAGCCAATAGCAACCCCAAGTACCGAAAAATCCTCAATTCAATCAGCGAACTTGGACAGCAGTTAGAATTAAAGATTGTTGCCGAGGGCGTTGAACAAACCGAACAATTTGAGTTAGTTAAAAACTTAGGGATCAGCTGTGTACAGGGGTATTTAGTTAGCCGACCCGAAAGCTCAAATAATGTGGGTAGCAAAGTGCTAAATGGCAATGTGAATCATATCGCAGCCACCGGCACCAGCATTTGGTTACCAGAACAAGTTGGATAGGTGTTGTTAATTGTAAAGCGGAGTACTTAACAAGTCGTGATAAACACCCAAAGTATTTAGCCAGAACTCGAGGTCAGGTTATTTATCGCTTAAATTTGGTCTCTAGGATAACTGACGAGTTGGTACGCTCAATCCCTTCTAAATTACCGATTTCATCTAGCAGATGGCTCAATTGCTCCAAACTCTGCGCTTCAACAATGGCAATCAAATCATACTCACCACTAATGGCATAAAGCGCAGAAACATTTGGCAACTGCTGCAATGCCAAATTAGCCTTTGTAGTGAGTTTTTGTTTTACCTTAATAGAAACGTGTGCCGCTACTAAATCGTCCATGTACTGTTCAGCGAACTCTACGCGATAGCCTTTAATTATGCCATTTTGCTCTAATTTTGCGATACGATTTTGTACTGTGGTCCTAGAGAGATCTAATTTACGTGCCAACTCAGAGATGCTCTCTCGTGCGTTATTACGCAACAGTGCAATCAGCTTTTCGTCTTGTGAACTAATCATTTTGCAATTTAACCATGTTAATTTGACATAAATGATAGCAAATATGTGAATTATTGCACTGCAAATTATTGCAAAAGCGCGTAATAATGAAGAAATAACAAGTTGGCTGTGGGCAGAACAACAAATAATCAGCTCCTGCCCGACAGTAAGTAATACCGCACAATGATAACAATTTAGGAGAAAGCGTCATGCAAGCAAATCGCGAATTATTCGATGAAGTCATGGTTCCAAACTACAACCCGTCAGCCGTTATTCCAGTTAAAGGTGAGGGCTCTCGTGTTTGGGATCAGACAGGTAAAGAGTTCATCGATTTTGCAGGCGGTATCGCCGTGAACTGTCTAGGACATTGTCACCCTGCGCTTGTCTCTGCACTTAAAGAGCAAGGCGAAAAGATTTGGCACCTATCAAATGTGATGACCAATGAGCCGGCGCTTCGCCTGGCAAAAAAATTAACGGATGCGACATTCGCAGAAAAAGTCTATTTCGCAAACTCAGGCGCTGAAGCAAATGAAGCGGCACTTAAACTTGCGCGTCGTTGGGCACTAGATAAGTTTGGTGCAGAAAAAACGCAAATTATCGCATTCAACAAAGGCTTCCATGGTCGTACTTTCTTCACGGTAACGGTTGGTGGTCAAGCTGCCTATTCAGATGGCTTCGGCCCTAAACCTGCTGATATCACTCACATCGACTACAACGATTTAGCTGCTTTTGAAAAAACAATCTCAGACAACACTTGCGCAGTCATGATGGAACCGCTCCAAGGTGAAGGCGGGATCATTTCTCCAAATGCTGAGTTTGTGCAAGCTGTGCGCGAACTATGTGATAAGCATAACGCGCTACTTATTTTTGATGAAGTACAAACGGGTGTTGGCCGAACTGGTGATCTATATGCTTATCAAGGACTAGGTGTAACGCCTGACATCCTAACTAGCGCAAAAGCACTAGGCGGCGGTTTCCCGATTGGCGCGATGCTAACCACCACAGAAATTGCAGCTCACCTTAAAGTGGGCACCCATGGCTCAACTTATGGCGGTAATCCACTAGCCTGCGCGGTGGCAGAAGCGGCATTTGACACGGTAAATACAGAATCGGTGTTAGCTGGCGTAAAAGCCAAAGAACAACTATTCAGAGATGGCCTAAATGCTATCAACAACAAATACAATGTATTTTCTGAAGTTCGCGGTAAAGGTCTGCTTCTTGGTGCGGTACTCAATGATAAATTTGAAGGCCGTGCACGTGACTTTCTTGTAGCAAGTGCAGAGCACGGCTTAATGTCGTTAGTTGCCGGTACCAACGTAGTTCGTTTTACGCCTTCTCTAGTGATCACTGATGAAGAGATCCAAGAAGGTCTAGCACGCTTTGAACAAGCGGTTGCTGCAGTAGTAAACGGCTAAGGAGCTGGGGACCTCGGTCTCCTCTTTCTCATGTTAGTATTAAGACCAATACAAAAAACTGACTTCGACGCGCTAAAAACCATTGCGGTTGAATCTGGCCATGGGTTTACCTCACTGCCAGTAGATGACGAATTGTTGTCTAATAAAATTAACCGCTCAGTTGAAAGCTTTGCAAAGTCAGTGTCAAAACCATACGACGAAGGCTATTTATTCGTTCTTGAAGACACACGCACGGGCGAAATCATAGGCACCACTGCGATTGAAGCTGCGGTCGGTATGTCTGTGCCGTTATATCACTATCATCTTGGCAAAACAGTACATCACTCAAGAACTTTGGGTGTCTATAATACCGTTGATATTCTGTCGATGTGTAACGACTACACCGGTAGCTCTGAGATCTGCACGCTATTTTTACGTGAAGGTCATCGTCAGGGATTAGCTGGTCGCTTTCTTTCAAGAAGCCGTTTCTTATTTATGGCAGAACATGCAGAACGCTTTAGCGATACCGTTATTGCAGAGATGCGTGGTGTAAGTGACGAACATGGCCATTCGCCATTTTGGCAGTGGCTGCAAGAGCACTTTTTTAGCATCGAATTTCCGCAAGCAGATCACTTGGTCGGTCTCGGGGACAAAGTGTTTATTTGTGAACTTATGCCCAAGTATCCAATCTATGCAAACCTACTAAGTCCAGAAGCACAAGCTGTGATAGGTAAAGTGCATGAGAAAACCAAGCCTGCTTTGCGTTTGTTACAAAAAGAGGGGTTTGAACACCGTGGCTATGTTGACTTGTTCGACGCAGGTCCAACGGTGGAAGCCAAACTAGACAACATTAGAACGGTTAGAGAGTCGTTTAAAGGTGAAGTTGAAATAGTCGCTTCACTACCTGACAAGCTCCCTAGTCTCGCTATTTCAAATGGTCGATTAGACGCGTTTAAAGCCACGTTTACCGATCAGGCTTATCTGTGCGAAGCGGAAGAAAAAATTCAGCTGACCGCAGAGGTAGCCAATGCGCTTGATGTCACTCAAGGTGAACTGATAAACGCATTTAAACTATAGATTTCAATGTCGTGCTGATACCAATTGGTATAAAGTTTAACAAACTGTCACCAAGACAAAAAATTAGGAAACCATTATGCACAGCAACGTAGATACACTATTTGAACACCTGTGGGATAACTACCTAGAAGTAACACCTTCTGCCGTTAAAGTTCATGAACTACTCGGCTCAACGCAAAAAGACGACGTGATCAATGACCACATTGCATTGCGTACCTTTAATATTGAAAAAGTAGGCCTAGAAAAGCTCGCTGCACATTTTAAAGCAGTGGGTTATACAGAGTGTGGCGAATACCATTTTGAAGCGAAAAAGCTATATGCTAAGCACTATGAACACCAAGATCCAACTAAACCAAAGGTGTTTATCTCTGAGCTGCTCGTTGAAAAATGTTCAGAAGAACTACAAGCTATCGTTAAAGACATGGTTGAGCAAATCGACGAGTCAGCAGTAACAGCTGAAAACTTCCTGTATTCTGGCACCCACTGGCGTGTTTCTCACGAGACATACAAAAAGCTACTCGCTGAGAGCGAGTATGCCGCATGGATGTCTGCATGGGGCTACCGTGCAAACCATTTCACGGTAAGCATCAACTACCTGAAGAACTTCACCACAATTGAAGCTGTAAACCAAGCACTCAAAGACAATGGTTTTGAACTAAACACCTCTGGCGGCGAAATCAAAGGCTCTCCAGAAGTGTTACTGGAGCAATCTTCGACGCTTGCTGATCACCAAAACGTGCAGTTTAACGACGGTGAATTTAGCATTCCAAGCTGCTTCTATGAGTTTGCTCTGCGTTATGCCAAGCCTGACGGCGAGATCTATACTGGTTTTGTTGCAGCTTCTGCTGACAAAATCTTTGAAAGTACTAACGCAAGATAATCGCGTTTAAAATCAGTGCTCGCCAAAGCACTCTGCCTAAATTGTAAAGCAGCCTTACTGGCTGCTTTTTTATACCAATTTGCTTAATTAAGTGAGCTATTTTGAGGCGAGAAAATCTTGTCGATAACTAGGCTAAAATTTTGCGATTTAGTTGTTCTAAATAAGAAATTTTTAACGCCGTTAGCGTCAGATTTACTCCTTCAAATTGAGCAAGTATTAAGATAAATTGGTATTAGTTAATATTAGCCACAACCCCAATCAAACTCGCGGTTTACCAAATCAAGCATACCTATCCCTCCGGCAAAGTTATGCCCACCTAAGATCTCTTCGAATTCAATGTAGTAAGGGGTAAGAAAATCCGGGATCCCTTGACCATTTAAACTCGTCCCGTCCAAATGATTTGGCGAAATACTCTCTAACCACTCAGGGTCGCCTTCGTACGGATCAATATAACCTGTATCTTCATATTCGCTTGGCGTCTTGCCCGCATTAGGATCACTAGGGTTGGCGACAAGCTCAATTGCACGGTTAAAACTCAGTGCTTGTGGAGGAATACCACCAAGCTCACGATCTATTCTGTACTCTTCAGCAGGCAAACTTAGATACTGGGTATAATTCATTTTCCAAAAGCAATAATTTTGGCAGTAGACACCGCGGATATTTTCACTCCAAAACTGGAGATATTTGGCAGTGTGGCATTATGATGTATTCTTATTTGTTCACCTGACATGTGCTTTTTGCAATGTGTGGTATGGGCATCCGCCACTAATGTAACTGCATAACCCAAACCCGCGGCTCGCCGACTCGTTGTATCAACACAAAACTCTGTAGCATAACCACAAACATAAATATGTTGAGCTCCATGTTCTTCAAGTATGTTAGACAGATTTGTGTTTAAAAATGAATCAGGGGTGGTTTTACGCACGAACAGATCATTGGCGTCAACTTGAAGTACCGATTGTAATTGCCAACCTTCACTACCATACTCAATCGCAGTACCGTTTTGCTCATGTTGAATATAGATCACTGGCACGCCTTGCTTTCGAGCCCAATCTGTCACTAAGTTAATTTGGCTTAACACCTCTTCACTTGCATACGGTTTGGGCTCTGGGTCGAATAAAAGGCTCTGTACATCAATTACCAATACTGCAGATTTCATAGCATACTCTTTTTGGGCATAATCTTGCTTATAAACTCAAAAGCCGCCAACACCTTGAACAGCATTCATTCTTTCAAGGGTTGTAGTGCCCAAGCAATATAAATTACAAGCGTTATATTGTCATTTTAATATTTATACATTGGTCTTACTGCCACATTAGCTATGTCTCAATACAGCTAAACAAGTTATGATAAATGTGTATGCAAAGACCTTATGGATAGCACACTTATGGACAAGATTGATCATCAGATAATACCCCCTTTAGCGACATTACTATGCTTGGTCATAAGCGGGTGTGACGACCTTGGCCAACAAATAGACGCGCTTACTGGCGAGCAAGACAAACAAGTGCAAGCACTTATTGAGCGCACTAAAGCCCAAATGGTGTTTGTTGAAGGCGGCAGCTTTATGATGGGCGATGGTGGAGGTCCTAATAACTTGCCTTGGACCATAGCCCGCGATAATAAACCCGCTCATAAGGTGACCCTTACCAGCTATTCGATGGGCGCTTATGAGGTAAGCTATGGAGATTTTGATTTATATACCGCGGTAAACGACCTACCAAGAACCATGTGGACAAAATGGGATAAAGATGAAATTTGGCGTGCACCTGAATTCCCTGCTGGAGTGAGTTGGTATGGCGCAAAAAACTATTGTTTATGGCTCGCTGAGTTAACCCAGCTACCCTTTGATTTACCCACAGAGGCGCAATGGGAATTTGCAGCACGAAACCGTGGCGAGAATATTCTTTTTGCCACAGATAATGGGTGGATAGAAGAGGGTCGTAATTATGAACTAAACACTGATTATGCGGAACCTTCTGGCACATACCCCTCTAACCCATTGGGATTCTATGATTTAAGTGGAAACATGATTGAATGGGTCAATGACTGGTGGGCTGAGGATTACTATCAACACTCACCAGAGCAGGATCCTAAAGGGCCAAACGAAGGCAGAAAAAAGGTTATGCGAGGAGGAAGATTTTTAGAGTCTCCTCGCGGTAGTAATGTATATACACGGCAAGAGTCAGATGAGCTTGATGAAGCGTATCGTGCTAAAGGATTTCGCTGCGCGCTAAATCAAGCGAAGCCACTTCCAGTTCAATCTGTTAACTAGTGCATTATCATCACATTTATCACCGTAAAAGTCAGCGTTTATTCAAGCTACTTACTTTATGCTGTGGCAATTTTGATTTCGCCTGTACGCTTGGTATGCTTGAGCAGCACTAAGGATAAATAACATACGGAAAGTCACCATATGGAAAATAAACGGATACATTCACTCTCCCACTTTGCCAACATTAACCGGCGCAATATTATCACCAATAAATACGCAACCGTTCCCAGCCTCGCAGTACTGTGTTTGGTAATGACCGGGTGTGACGACCTTGGCCAACAAATAGACGCGCTTACTGGCGAGCAAGACAAACAAGTGCAAGCACTGATTGAGCGCACTAAAGCCCAAATGGTGTTTGTTGAAGGCGGCAGCTTTATGATGGGCGATGGCGGTGGTCCTAATAACTTGCCTTGGACCATAGCCCGCGACAATAAACCCGCTCATAAGGTGACCCTTACCAGCTATTCGATGGGCGCTTATGAGGTAAGCTATGGCGATTTTGATTTATATACCGCAGTAAATGACCTGCCAAAAACCGTGTGGGAAGAATGGGATAAAGATGAATTCTGGCGCGCTCCAGAATTTCCGGCAGGCGTGAGTTGGTATGGCGCAAAAAACTATTGTTTATGGCTCGCTGAGTTAACCCAGCTCCCCTTTGATTTACCCACTGAGGCACAATGGGAATTTGCAGCCCGAAACCGTGGTGAAAACATTTTGTTTGCCACCAATACTGGTATGCTTGAACTCGGTGTAAATTACTCTCTCGCCGAAGAGCCTGAACCGCATATTAGTGGCACCTATCCACCTAACCCATTGGGGTTTTATGACTTAAGCGGCAACATGATCGACTGGGTCAATGACTGGTGGGCTGAGGATTACTATCAACACTCCCCAGAACAGGATCCTAAAGGGCCAAAAGAAGGCACAAAAAAAGTGATGCGTGGCGGAACTTTTATGGAATCTCCACGTGGCAGTAATGTTTATACACGGCAAGAGTCAAATGAGCTAGACACTAGCTACAGGGACATCGGGTTTAGATGCGCACTAAATCAACCTACACCACTAGACATGCAACCAAAGTAGCTAACCTTGGTTGCTATTACGCTGTTATGCCAGTGCAACAAATGGACTAATATTAAGCATTGCGACGGCAACCGAGCCGGAGCGTGCTCGGCTTGGTAGTTGGCGCCGCCATGCGTCAAACTCATGCTGCTGAGCGCCTTCTAAAATACTATTAAGCTGAGATAAGCCCTCTTCTCGGCTACATTTTTCGCCGCCCTCCCCCATATGCTGCAATACTTCGTCTAATTCCTCAGTGCAAAGAATATGCTTAAGTATAATAATAATCGCATTTTCACGCCGCTCATTTAAACCAGACCAACTGTAGGTACCCGAGTCAATTAAACTCGCTAAATTAGGATTAGCAAGTAAATTTAACATTGCTCCCTTAGCTTCAGGCACCGTAAATTTTAACATTTCGGGCTCTTGTAGAATATTATCCATCATATCTTTCGCGCGTTCATGGATTAAAACAGTTCCCCGCCACCATGTATCGACTTGACGGGCGCTAGAGCCCACATAATTAATTATCTCATTACCTGTTGCTATATGCATGGCTACTGCTTTATAAAGCACGTTAAATGCCAATGGCTGTATAAATTCAAGGTAATCATAATCATTATTTTTAAGCTGGTGATAAACAAATTGGGCAAGCGTGACAATTTCATCTACACCTATCTCACAGACCAACTCTCCGCCAGCACCTACGCCCCAGATAAGTCCCAACTTCGCGCGAAGTATAAACTTTCCGTCTTCATAACCAATATAACATCCTGCGTGTGCACCGGCGCCAAATGCACCCTCTGCCTTTCCACCTAGTTTAGCTAAATCACAAAAACTAGATTTACCAGATTTTTCTGGGTTATCCCATTGCAAAGCACCTGTTAACTCACAGCCTGCGGATACCCCAGCAAATGCACTGAGCTCACCTTTTACAGGTTCAAACTTGCGATCAGCGCGGCTAAGTGCTTTTACTTGTTCAGGGGTTAATCCCTCAAGCATCATTTTACCTTGCTTTACTGTACAGCCTACATTTGCCGCTGCTTGTAATTTAGCGCCTGCATAGCCAAAAAAGGCAATGGTCGCATTTAATCGGAGCGCGCCTAAGTTTATCTCACGCTCTTTGGTCGTATTTTTAAGCGGCATCATAAACTTAAATTCATACCCATTTTTATTAGGGTAGTAACCACTCATTGCAGCTTTTGCTTCACCGACAGCAAAATCGACTTTGGCATCAGCTTGAAATGAAAAGACACCATCCTTTGGGCTAAAGTTTGCAGCAATGCCTGCACCATGGGTGTAGCGCATTAATCGCGCATCTGCACTGGCATCAAAATAGTCGCTTTTTTCAAACCTTTTTATATTTAGATCTTTATTAAGCTCCCGAGCCCATTCGCCCCATATGGTTGTATACGTGTCGACAAGCTTCTTATCATACTTAAAATTGACCTTTAGCTTGCTCAAATCATTTTTAAGCGCTTTGTTCAGTTTGCTACGGTCTAAGTTGCCATTCGCATCGCTAAAACGACGACCGTTTCGAATGTCCGTATCAATTTTATAGCGTCTAGTATGATTGGCGATTTTATCACTCCGCACATAGGTATACTTTCGGCCTTTAAAGCCAATGACTTCGGTAATTTTATTAGCGGTAGGGCCTGAAACAAGTGGTTTTAGGGTCTCGTTTAACGCCTTTTTTGCGTCAATTACTTTATCATCTTGCTTCGAGAGGTCTTGTTGTCCAGCCAGCGCTTGCTTTAGCTGCTCCATGGGAGGGTTAAGTACTTCCATTTCTTGCTCTAAAATATCGGCAAGTGACTGGGTGACCGCTATAAAGCTGTTATCTTCTGGAATATATATAAAATCAATAATTTCCTGTTGGTCTTCAGATTCTTCAACCGAAAAACTCACGGAGTGCGTCGCACCTCCGGCTTCAGCGGTTAATGTGTATTCCCCCGCCACAAGCGGTAGCGCCAACTCCCAATCGTAGCCTCTGTCTGGTAGATATTTGCCATTCACTTGCTCCAATATGGCTGATTTTGAACCCGACGTTGGCCCTTTCCAGATTAGGTTAACGCTATTGCTGTTATAAAATTGCCCTTTAACGAGTACATCAAAGCCGGTATTCACCCTGACTTTATCACCCGCTTTGGGAGGATTTTTTATAGTAAACTGAGGATGGTTGAAGCCATATATACGGCTTTCATTCGGTGTGCCAGTATACTGCTCGACAACACTCGCAGCAGTTTCTCCCGGCCCTAATACATGATTTGCAAAACGTCTTTTAGTGGCTTGGTTTTGCTCTAGTTTTACGATTTGCTTTGGGTTTGGTTGACCAATAATGACAGATGGCGCAATAGTATCTATGGGTTGTGCTGTACTTTCTAGCTTAGTGGGTGTTTTTTTAATGCCAGCGTTATTCTTACCCATTGACGGTCGCGTTGTACCTACTCCTTGGCTACTATTGAAGCCCACACCATCATTTTTTGAGGCATCGCTTGTAGCAGCATATTTAACTGCAGCACCTAAATGTGCACCGTTTTGGCTTAACTCTCCCGCCCCACCCGAGAAGCCTTTACTGCCACCAGAAATGAGCTGACCTTCCACGTTAGCCTCAAGCGTTGACTTTTTAATAAACGCAAAGATCTCCTTTATATTGCCTTGCGAAACCGTTTTGAGACGTTGTGCTTGGTTATTTGAAATAACAAGTAGTTGTCTATCGTCATGATGATGAAGTCCACCATGCCAGTAACGAGCGTCTTTTGGATCAATACGTATATAGTCAGTGTGATGGGGGTTAAGTGCTTTAAGAATGATGGTGGGCACTTTAGCCATCGGCAACCTGGTTGGTTGTGCCAAATTTTTTACGTCTGAATCTGACTGAAAAAGTGAATCATCGAATGTACCTTGCTGTGCGTCTTGCACAAGCGCAGGCCACTTGTCAAAAGGCTTCATGCCAATCCTTCCTTGTTTATTCCGGTTGTTCCTCATCAATGCAATTTGCTACTCATCAATGAGCGCGAGATATTATTCGGGGTAGATTTTATACCGATGGAGTCAGTTATTCAATCAAGGAAAAATTTTGCTATTTGCCTGTTCTAAATGATGAGAAATTTTTAACGCCGTTAGCGCCTGATTAGCTCCCTCAAATTAAGGAAGTGTAAGACAAAATGGTATGACATATCATTGTCAAAAAGTCCCTGTAGAGTTTAATCTAGGTTACTCTAACACGCTCAAAAGTTAGTTGGTGCGGTAATATTTTCGCGTTGAAAAGCACTTTGATAGCAACAGGGCCAACTTAACCAAAGGCGATTAAAGGAGTTAGCATGACCAGTTATGTATCAGAAATAAAGGCGCTAAATCGTGGGCTAAGTGTAAAGCCTCCCATGACACACCCCGCTATTGATTCAAAAAAACACTACAAAAGCGAGTTAAAGTACTGGCAAACCCAACTATTACATGTGCAACAAGCCTATTTTCATCAAGGGAAGCGCGCTATTTTAGTGTTTGAAGGCTGGGATGCGGCTGGTAAAGGAGGCGCTATTCGCCGCATGACAGAAAAGCTCGATCCGCGGGGCGTTAAGGTCTACCCAATCGCAAAACCAACGCCTGAGGAACAAGGCCGGCATTACCTTTATCGGTTTCAAACAAAGCTACCTCCTCGGGGTACTATGACTATTTTTGACCGTTCATATTACGGCCGAGTGTTGGTAGAGCGGGTTGAAGCATTTGCTAGTGAGCAAGAGTGGCGCCGCGCCTATCAAGAAATCAATGAATTTGAGCGTCTGCTGACGGATGATAATGTCCGCATCGTTAAGCTATTTTTACACATTAGCGAAGACGAACAACTCAAACGCTTTACAGAGCGTTTAAATAATCCTTATAAGCGCTGGAAACTAACGGAAGAAGATATTCGCAACCGCCAAAAGCGACAAGATTATGAGCAAGCAATTGATGATATGTTTGCTAAAACCGATACGAATTTAGCGGGATGGCATTTGATCCTCGCGGAACATAAATGGTATGCCCGCGTACAAGTGATGAAAACCATTGTCGAAGCGTTAAGCAGGGGGGTTGATATTAGTCCCCCACCTATCGATAAAGCCGTTGTAAAACTGGCAAAATCTCAATTGGGTATTGTTCAAAGGGGGGACTAATCCATGAATCGTCACGACTATCTTGCATCTTACTTTAATGAGCGTGAAGGCATTCACGTAAGCAATGAGTGCAGTAAATTTGACAAAATGAGACTCAGTCCATTTCGGTTCTTCCGTGGTAGTGCCGCGCTTATGTATAAGGACTTACTGGAGCAACAACTGCAGTTACCTGAAGCGGCCACCAGCCTGCCACTCACCTACGTAATGGGCGATTGTCATACGGGCAATTTTGGCTTTCATAGTGAAGAAGGCAGCCACGGCGATACCTTAATCTTTGAACCTAATGACTTCGATGATGCCTGCGTCGGACACGCAGTGTGGGACCTGTTTCGCTTTTTAGTGAGTTTACCGCTTACCCAACTAGAAGGTGGGCGTATTCAAGAGCAAGCTCAGGATATTAAAGACCGAAGTAAACCTCTGGTCAGTAAAGAGCTGGTTGCCCAAGCACAATTGGACTTTTTACACAGCTATCTAAAAGCTTGTCAGTTGTCGCTAGAACATAAGGTCGATAGCAACACTGGCTTAACCGAGTTTGATAATAACCATATATTGCATAAACGATGGCAAAAAGGGTTACAAAGAATGTCGGGTGGTGCCGCGTTTACGATAAAAAGCACGCTCGCAAAGGAAATCGACCTCAGCATTAAGCCGCTACGTTTTCGCGAAGACAAACTGAAGTTTAAGCAACTTGACCCCGATTTAAAAGAAAACCTTATTCATCACTTTGCGCCCTATGTTGATGACGAAGTTTTAGATTGTGTTGAGCGTATAGACCAAGGCACAGGCTCACTGCATCTAAGCAGATATTACTTGTTGGTTGGCCCAAACGTACAAAAGCCCACTAAAGATATTTTGCCGCTATGCCACATTGTTGAGGTAAAACAACAACAGCTCGCTTCGCCTCTTGCTTACTTTGCAAATCTAAGCCCAGTGAATCGCTTAGATCCCGCACACTTAACCGTCAACAGTCAAAGAAAAATGCAGCGCCGTACCGATCTCATTTTAGATAATGCACTGTGGCAAGGCAGTCACTGGCTGGTACGCTCGCGCCATCATGCTCGCGTTGGTATAGACCCAGAAGACATCACCATTGGTAAACGTGCAGCGACTAAGTCGGGCTTTAGCCAATATGCAGAAGCTTGCGGTGAAGCCCTTGCCCTTTCACATATGCGAGCAGATAGACGATCCTTACAATTTCAAGAGGATGCCGTAGCCATTTTACCTAGTCTCATTGATGAATTGGTCAAATCGGCCAATCATTACAGCGAGCAAGTCGTAGCCGATTGGCGTTGGTTTTGCGAGCAATGCCAGAGCTAAGCGGTTGCGTACTCAACTTGCTTTTGCTTTGGCATGTCTACAATGAGGCCATCCTCTGCGATGATGAGTGCATTGCTAAAGTGCAACTTAGCCTCTTCAATAAGAGGCTGCAGCATGCCCTCGCCATGATAGCGCACGCTAAAATGAGTGAGCGCGAGCATGGGCACTTGATGTAATTGTGCAAATTGAGCGATGCGCTTGGCATCGCTATGCCCTGTATGAAAGCCCACTTTATGAAGATCTGCAGCGGTAAAGGTAGCTTCATGAACAAGCAAATCGACCCCTTTTATCATCTGCGATAGCAAGCCGGGCTTTTCGTTATCACCACAAACTATTGCAACACGAGGTTGCCAACTATAAAAACTGTAGTCATCCGAGGTCAAAAGTCGGCCTTGGTATTCCACATCTTGGCCCTTTTGCAACAGGTTGTAGTGGCCGCCAGACGCAATGCCATCTTGCTGAAGTTTGTCTATTTTCAACTTGCGAGGAATGCACTTTTCCGTGAGTTTATAGCCAACACTGGGCACTCTGTGTTGTAGCGCTATGATGTCGATGTCGCAACATTCAAGTTGTAACTTAGCGTTTATTTCTTCAAGGGCAATGGTAATTAGGTCAAAACTCAGCCTCACCTCTGTCAGTGTAAAACAGCTTTGCACAAACTGAATAACAGCCCTCGGCGCAATTAATTTTAGCGGCGCTTTGCGAGAGTTTAACGCCATGGATGAAACGAGTCCGGGTAATCCATAGCAATGATCCCCATGAAGGTGAGTAATACAAATTGCTTCGAGATGATATAGGGTTAACTCACTGTGTAGCAGCGCATGCTGGGTCGCTTCGGCGCAGTCAATTAGTACCCAGGCTTTGGTATTTTCAAAGCTTACTGCCGCTGCCGACATATTACGTTGCTTAGATGGGCTACCTGAAGAAGTGCCAAGAAAATGTACTTTCACGCCAAAACCGTTTACTTTTTAAGTGTGTATGCCATTGTAACGAATAAATAATGTAATAGCGAAGCGCCAGTGCTCGCCTTGCAACGTAATCTCTAAGGAGAAGATGATGAATTTGATACCTTCGGACAGCATGATCTTGGTAATTGATATCCAAGAAAAATTTCGCTCTCATATTGAAGTATTTGGCGATGTCGAGCGCCAAGTAAATACTTTGCTACAAGCCGCAGAACATTTGTCTATTCCTGCATTAATCTTTGAGCAATATCCAAAAGGGCTCGGTCACACTGCGCCAAGTTTACTTGATTTCAATCTACCGGTTATCGAAAAAACCGCGTTTAGCGCTTATCACGTTGAAGCATGCAAACAAGCTGTTCAAGAATATAAACGTGACACCATCGTCGTGGTTGGCCTCGAAAGTCATATCTGTGTACAACAAACCGTCAACGACCTGCTTGCGGATAATTTTAACGTTGTGATAGTTGCCGATGGTATTTGCTCACGTAATCCAAAGCACACTGATTGGGCCTTAATGCAAATGCAGGCAGATGGCGCACGCTTTTTGGCTTTAGAGTCTATTTTATTTCAGTGGCTAAAATCGGCCAAGAATGAGCAATTTAAGGCAATTTCAGCGTTAGTTAAGTGATCGGCTATCACAGTGAAAGCGTATTCCAAGTATCGAGGTGAACAATGAAAAATGAATTAGATAGCAAGTTATTGTTAACGGTGTTCGAGCACATCCAAAAGCACGGTGAAGTAACCGAAGAAGGCAAACGCTATGAGGGCATAGTGGCCTATTCAGATCCAGATGGCTACACCATATACCTGCAAGGCAGTGGCGTGTTGCTGCGCTCAGGGTTTCACAATACTTATCACTTGGACTATGAACACGATAAGCACAAAGACGATTTTATCAAGAAGCTAGATTACATTTTTAAAGAGGCGAATGAGTAGCTTATATCCAAATACCAACCGAGGACGTCGCGTTAGACGTCCCCGCCCCGAAAGCAAACAAACCCGCGCATACGTAAACAAGGTAGTCGAAGCGCTTAGGGAAAATCCTAACAAACTTCAGATAATCAAACATAATTGTGATGAATTTCGCCAGCAACGCTTTTTAAAACGTGGCTTTTTGGTCGCCATTGAACGCTTTGATTGGGTGTTTGCGGTAGACGATGATGTAGAGCGAGTTTGCCAGCAGATCCTCGCCGACGACTACATAGGCAAACGCCTACGCCGTTACCCTTTATTGTTTAAGGGTGTGTTAGATGATTAATCTCGTTTGGCTCAAGCGTGACTTAAGAGTGTTCGACCATAGACCACTTTACGAAGCGTGTAATAATGGCAGACCAACCCTGATCTTGTATGTTGTTGAGCCCGAATATTGGCAACTCCCCGATACCAGCGAAAGACAATTTCAATTTGTGAAGGAGTCGCTGCTAAGTCTTGCTGAGCAGGTGCAGCTTTTAGGTGGCACGCTGACGGTTCGTCAGGGCGATATCATTGAAATACTTGAAAAGATCCATCAGCACATCGCGGTCGCAACCCTTTATTGCCATCAAGAAACGGGGAATACATGGACATTTGAGCGCGATTTGCGTGTTATTGCTTGGTGCAAAGAAAGACACGTGTCATATGAAGAATATCGCCAGCAAGCCGTATTTAGGGGAAAAGTTAATCGTGATAAGTGGCATCAGCAAGCCGAAGACTGGTTGCAAAGCGACTGTCTACCAACCCCTTCTAAAATCAATCCTCTGCTGCAACAGCATAGTGGCATTGCACTTTTAAATGACTACCCAGGGAATGACAGCAACTCAGCCCCAAAGCCACAATTAGGTGGACTCAAAGCCGCGCAGCAAACCCTGAATAGCTTTTTTAACCATAGGATAGACAACTACCTATTTGGTATCTCAAGCCCGGTAAAAGCTGTAAACAGTAGCTCCAGACTCAGCCCGTATTTGGCCTATGGCGTGCTAAGCCTCAGGGATGTTTTGCAACAAACTCTTGCATTAAATGTTGACTCAAAACGTAATAAGAACGGTTTTTTATCAAGGCTTTACTGGCATAGCCATTTTGTGCAAAAGCTCGAATCAGAGCCGCTTTATGCAGAGCGTGCTGTGCATGCATCCTTAATTGATATGCGGGCTAGTGAATTTAATCCACAACGTTATGAACTTTGGGCTCACGGCAACACGGGCGTTCCCTTTATTGATGCCTGTATGCGAATGCTGATCACCACAGGCTGGATAAATTTTCGCATGCGCGCCATGTTGATGGCGTTTTCGAGCTATCACCTATGGCTTGATTGGCAACAACCAGCCGCAAGACTCGCCACTCTTTTTGTCGATTATGAACCTGGGATCCACTATCCTCAGGTACAAATGCAGTCAGGCACTACTGGGATAAATCCGTTTCGTATCTATAACCCCATAACTCAGGGGCAAAAATATGATCCTGAAGGCCAATTCATTCGCCGCTACATTCCTGAGCTTGATCATGTTCCTACGCATTACTTGCATACACCTTGGCTTTATACTGGTTTAAAAGAAGACCAATATCAGCGCCCTGCCATATTACCCGATGACGCAGCAAAAATTGCCCGTGAAAAAATCTCTACGTTTTATAAACAGCATCTAGATAAAGATGAAACAGGCAGAGTGCGTCACACTCACGCTTCAAGACGTCGTTCATGGCGTGGGCGCAAAAAACAAGCAAGTTCTGATAAAAATCAGCTTAAGCTATTCTAACTGATCCGTTTTTGCACAATATTCCGCCTTTCACCCTAAAAAGAGGACAAATAGCCGCTTAAGCATGACCTCATATAAAAAAAATGCTAAGGTTGCGCCATTTTTTGGAACTGAGAATTTAGCTATGTCAAATGCTGTAGAGACGCAAGCTGATAGTCAGGACCAACAGGGGCAAAAAGGGGATTATTTAATCGCTTCTTGGCAACTGTTGAGTTCTTAGGGAATATGCTTCCCCACCCTATTACTTTGTTTGCAATGTTTTGTATCGCCATCGTGGTATTTAGTGGTATTGCCGATTGGATGGGGTTATCTGCCATCGATCCTCAATTAGAAGGCTCCGCTGGTCGCGATCCCGACGGTGTCATTGAAGTCGTAAGCTTGATGAGTGCTGAGGGCTTGCGATGGATAGTTACCCATCTTGTCACTAACTTTACTGGCTTTGCACCACTTGGCACCGTACTTGTGGCACTACTTGGGGTTAGCGTTGCTGAACACTCAGGTCTGCTATCTTCAGCAATGCGTGGCATGGTTATGGGCGCTTCAAAACGTCTTGTAACATTTATGATTGTATTTGCCGCTATCTTATCGAACACCGCTTCAGAACTCGGCTACGTTGTACTTATTCCGCTCGCCGCAATGATTTTCCATAGCCTTGGTAGACACCCTCTTGCTGGTTTAGCAGCCGCATTTGCAGGCGTATCTGGTGGCTACAGCGCAAACCTATTGCTTGGCACCATCGATCCACTATTAGCTGGTATTACCACGCCTGCAGCGCAGATGATAGACCCAACATACCAAGTTGGCCCAGAAGCAAACTGGTACTTCATGATAGTCTCTGTATTCCTAATTGCCATTTTAGGCACAATAGTTACTGAGAAAATCGTAGAGCCACGTTTAGGAAAATATGACCCGAAGGAGGCCAGTGTTGATTTAAGCGAAAACAATATAGAAAAGCTTTCTGCAAAAGAAAAGTCAGGTCTTAGATGGGCTGGTTTATCGCTACTCGTAGTGAGTATTCTACTTGCATTAACCATAGTACCTGAAGATGGTATTTTACGTCATCCTGAAACAGGCGAAGTGGCAGGCTCACCATTTCTAAAAGGGATCGTGGTATTTATCTTTGTAACTTTTGCAATTCCCGGTTTCGTGTATGGCCGCGTAGTTGGCACCATGAAAAATGACCGCGATGTTATTGATGCAATGAGTAAAAGCATGAGCTCTATGGGCATGTATATCGTGTTGGTATTCTTTGCCGCCCAATTTGTTGCCTTCTTTAAATGGACAAACCTAGGTACCATCCTTGCCATTAATGGCGCAGCACTATTACAGGCGCTAAACCTAACTGGCCCTGAAGTATTCGTACTGTTTATATTCATGTGTGCACTCGTGAACCTAAGCCTTGGTTCATCATCAGCTCAATGGGCTGTCACGGCACCGATATTTGTTCCAATGCTGATGCTTATCGGCTATGCGCCAGAAACCATACAAGCAGCGTACCGAATTGGAGATTCAGTTACTAACCTTATCACTCCGATGATGAGTTACTTTGGTTTGATATTAGCGGTTGCGACTAAATACAAAAAAGACATGGGTATAGGTACTCTAGTGGCCACGATGTTGCCGTACAGCATGTTCTTCTTTATCGGCTGGGTTGCACTATTCTACGTGTGGGTATTTGGCTTTGGTCTACCTGTTGGACCTAACTCTCCTATCTACTACAATCCGTAGCTAATACTTTAAAATTATCTAAATGCCAGCATTTGCTGGCATTTTTATTTGTGAAAACCTCAACCCTCACCTAAGGTTGAATAGGAGACAGCGAAGAAGGAGCCGATTTTGGATACCAATAACGTTGCACTTATTACATTGGTATTAAACTAACTTCACGTGATCACTGTTATTTTATGCCCTGTTCCTGAGTGATACACGTGACCTAACATTAGGTGAATTATGTATACACTCTTTTACTATCCACAAAGTGCGAGCCTTGCGCCTCATATTTTATTAGAGCTCATCGGTGAGCCTTATCAACTTGAACTGGTGGATATCAAAAAAAATGGCAACCGCAGTGCACAATACTTAAAACTAAGCCCTGCCGGACAAGTACCAGCCCTCGTTGACGACGACTTTACCTTATTTGAAAGCGCTGCAATTTCTCAGTACCTTGCTGAAAAGCACATCGACAAGCAGCTTATCCCAACTGAACTAAAACTAAAATCACAGTGCCTGCAATGGATGCATTTTATGAGCGCTTCTATTCACAGCGACTTATTGATGTACACCTACCCAGAACGACACACCCAAAGTGCTTTGATGTATGACGACCTTATCCGCTCGCAGCAAGGCCGACTAGAACAAGGGTTTGGTATTATTGATACCTTACTTGCAGACAATCATTATCTGTTTGCAAATCAATTTACGCTATGCGACAGCTATTTATTTATGCTTTGTGAGCGTGCGAAGACATTTTTAGAAAAAACGCCTTCGCTTAAGAATTTACGCCGCTATTATCGCCAAATTGCGGCAACACCAGCTATTAGCAAAGCCTTAGAAATGGCTGAGTTTTAGCCTGAACGATTAACGTTAATAAGTACAATACCGGTCAGCACAGCAATCACGCCCACGACTTTTTGCAGGTTAATAGGCGTATAAGGTACACCAAAGAGACCAAGCTGACCGATCGCCATGGCAACCACCATTTGACCACACAAGTAATAAGCCATTAGATTACCTATACCCATTTTAGGAATTAAAAAATAACAGAGTCCCACCCCAGTTGCACTTAACACCCCACCCAAACACCACAAGTACCAAGGCACCGCTTTTAGCTCTGAGGTGGCTGGCAGCACGTTATCAGATACCCGAAAGGCAATAAAGGCATATAATGCGCTGACGGTAAACGCCACTCCTGCAGCCAGTAGCGGACTTTTTAATAAGCCGCCAAGTTGTGCATTCATGCTTGCCTGCACCGCAATTGCACCACCTGCGAAAACGGCTAATATGGCAAAAATCATCGTCACACCTCAATATGCAGCAAGTCTCTAGACTTCCTTACTTTGCTTGTATTCGCGTTCACATCCGTACTGTCACGAATGCCAATTGGCGCAATTAATACCGTGCGTAAGTTTAAGGATGAAAGACCCAACACGCCATCGAAGGCAACCTTATCGATGCCGGTCATCGGGCAAACATCAATTTCCATACTGGCGGCTACCAGCAGTAATGTACCGAGGGCCAAGTGAGCCTGCTCAGAACACCAGCTATATTGAGACGCACAGTCCATGGTGTGTAGCGCGTCTTTCATACCCAATTCCATCTGTGCATAGATAAGCTCATCAAGGTTTCGATTCGCCTGAAAGTCTTGAATGTAGCGCTCTACTTGGCTATCTAAAGGTGACATATCCGCAGCAAAAACCAATAGATGGCTATTTTCAAGCACTTTTTGTTGTCCATACGAATGCGGTAGTAATGCTTTTTTTATCGATTGCTTGGATATTTGAATAATCTTATAAGGCTGTAAGCCAAATGCTGAAGCACTCAACCCCGTCAGTTCGATTAACTTATCGACTTTGTCCTGCGCAATGGTTTGCTCAGAAAATTTGCGAACGGCGTAGCGCCAATTCAATAACGATTCTAGTTGTGACGTATTCATAAGTTGCTCTCCATTATGTGTGAGGCAACTTTAACAAGGTGGAGAGCTTGGCTCATTTACCTATGTAAACGAACCCGAATTTTTTAACGATTTTCTTATTCGGCTTAACTGTGTAGGAGTGATCCCAAGGTGTGACGCTAAATGGTATTGCGGCACACGCTCAGCAAGTTCTGGCTGCTCTTTTAAAAATGCGAGATAGCGCTCCGTGGCATCTAACTGCACCATATAAAGCTCTCGCTTATCCTTTTCTAACAACCAGTTCTTTTCAAGATACTGTATTTGAAATCGCATTAATTCCGGATTATCCATTAATAGTGCTCTAAACTGTTTAAAATTGATTAGGACTACCTGTGATGTTTCAAGCGCTTGGATCCCTTGATTGGCAGGCTCTTGGCGATGTAGCGCACGCATTACACCAGGAAATTCCCCCGCCACAAAAAAACGCTTATTGTATTCCTGCCCAGCAGCATTGGTGTTTACTAATCTAACTAACCCTTGATGTAAAAATGCAAAAGTAGTCAGATACTCTCCTTCTTTGTAAAGCCACTCATTTTTCACAAGTAGTTTGATGCTCGTGATCGCAGCAATAGCGGACCAGGTTTCTTGAGAAAGTGGATAATAGGCGTCTACCGCTTGTTTTAATCTTGTTAGTGCATCCATGAGTTCTAGCTTTATGATATTATTCGGATTAACTATTCCTATTTGCAGTGTCTATGTCAATCTCTAGCCATTACCAAGCACAAATTGAATGTGGAAATCTTACTCCTGACGCAGCGCAGCAAGCTGCAATTTCAGCCTTAGATGCCCTTTCTCATTCGCTCGCTAGTGGTCACTCGAATAAAGGCATATACTTTTATGGCCCTGTCGGGCGTGGCAAGACAATGCTGATGGATTGGTTTTATGAATTCACTGACGTCACAGACAAAACTCGCCTACACTTTCATCACTTTATGCAACAGGTGCATAAAGAGCTCAATCAAATTCAAGGTGTGAGAGATCCTTTAAAGCGCATCGCCCAAAATTGGGCAGAGCAAACATCGTTATTGTGTTTTGATGAATTTTTTGTCACCGATATTGGCGATGCCATTATTATGGCGAGATTGTTTGAAGCCCTTTTTGAAGATGGCGTGACCTTAGTTGCAACCTCCAATTGCCACCCAACCGAGTTATACAAAGATGGACTACATAGAGACCGTTTTGAGCCAACAATTGCGCTGCTTATAAGTCACTGCGATGTCATATCTGTATGTGGTGAGACGGACCATCGATTTAGCAAAGGTACAACGGCAAACCACTACTTCGTCAACGATAAACAAGCGTTTTGGAACGCCTTTACTAATGTAGGTGGCATATTCAAACCGGGCATCCTTGAAATTAATCATCGTCTAATTAAAGTGCTTGGCGCAAATGAAAGTGTAGCATGTTTTGATTTTATGGAGATCTGCTCAAGCCCTCGCGCAATCAATGACTATATTGAGCTTGCAGAGCAATTTAGCTGTATTTTCATCTCAGAGTTACCGCTACTGGGTGTCACCCCTGAAAACAGAGATGTAGCACAAGGGACAGAGGAAGGCTATATCCGCCCAAGTGATACAACACAAACCAGAATTGGTGATGATGAGGCCAGACGCCTGATTGCGCTTATCGATGAATGTTACGAAGCCAAAGTACTGGTTGCTTTTTTGGCCGCTGCGCCCATATCGCAAATCTACCAAGGTGAGCAACTGGCATTTGCTTTCGCTCGCTGCATTAGTCGAGTGACAGAAATGCAAAGTTGGTCTCTTTAAGCTTAAGCTTGCTAGCCGTTATGGTGCGTGTTGTAGCTCAGCGCGACTCTACTGCATATAATCTGACGGTCGCATTGTGCTATGAGCGGACGGTGGTAAAGCCGCATTAAGCGGAAATGACAGTTGGCTTAAATGTTTAATGAACGAACAAAGCCAACTATTTTTTGTCTGCCCTTTTAATTTGCTTTCTTAACTAGCTATTAGCGATTTACTGTAATTTACTTAAAAAGGGTTTCTACTCAGGGTGAGTAGCTGGCTTTGTTTTGTTTTGTTTAAAAATAAATGGACTGCTTGAGTAGCGTCTCGTAGTCCATCTTTACATGACAAAAAATCAAAATGTAAATATCAAAATTATTGTCAGTTTGGCATATCTCATACACAAACCGATAGTCACCCTTAACTATTTCTCTGTATTCAGGAACGTCGAAGTATTGGCACGCTTTACCGCATTCAGGAAACGTTTTCAACTGAGTTTGAAAGTCTGTTATTGTCGACTTTATTTTGTCCCTCGCTATCTGTTCACACTCATTATGAGCGCGCCATTTGATTGCGTCTTTAATTTGGAATTGTGCGTTTTCAGTAATTTTAAAATTTACATTCTTCATAATCTACATGTTTTATATTGAACTTAAAAAGTCATCTAGCGGCGCGGTCTTACCTGCTTCGATGTCTTTTCGCGATTGTAATAGTAGCGTCATGAATGCCATCTTTTCTTGCTGATGCTGGTAAGCCTCATGTGTTTGCACCACTAATGACTCTTTGCCATTTTGTGTTACAAACAACGGACTAAAACCAAGTTCATCGGGCAAGTTTGCCGCATTGGCCTTCATTTGGCTTATGGTTGCTAGTTTCATCTATCCAAATCCCAAGTTGCTCATAAATGTACGTTGTATTTCCTAATAATATCGGTCTATATTTAGACCGCGAACTAAATATAGACCGATATGGTTTAGATTGCAACCTTCGAACCAAATTTAGACCGGTTATTTCATTCTGATATTTGCGCCTGTTCTAGTGTTTAATTTCAAGCTCAAGCGAAGAGGTGTAACCGGCACTGCTGAGTGAATGGGTAACTTGCACTAGTATCCAATTACTATTATCGACCTGTGACTTAAAGCCGCTTACTGTTATTGGTATTTCTGGGAAGAGTGTTGAGTTGCCTTCAGCTAGTATGAGGCTAAATGTGGCGATGCCGCGTTGAATACACTCCCACATGGCTTTGGCAGCTCAGGTGGCCGTAATTTAACCCAGACACCCATCACTAATTTGCACCTTCCAAAGATCCCCCTTAAGCTTTTGTTCTGCACTCAAAGGATTGAGGAAACCAAACTATGGCAACTGCCCTTAAAAGACAAATCAGTTTAACCGACACCAAATACTACCACTGTATCTCCCGTTGCGTAAGGCGCGCATTTTTATGCGGTGAAGATAAGTTTACTGGCAAATCATACGAACACCGACGGGATTGGGTTGAAGAAAAGCTCCTAATGTTGGCAACCGTATTTTGCATCGATGTCTGTGCTTATGCTGTGATGAGTAATCACACCCACATTGTTTTATATGTTGATGATAGAAAGGCTAAGCGCCTGTCTGATAAAGCAGTTGTGATACGATGGCACAAGCTATTTAAAGGCAATTGGATAAGCCAAAAATTTATCGAAGGTGAGCCACTCAGTGAATCGGAGCAATTTATACTCAATGAGCTGGTTGATAAGTACAAAGAAAGACTGGCAGATATTAGCTGGTTTATGCGAGTACTCAACGAAGACATCGCCCGCAGAGCAAATAAAGAAGATAACTGTACAGGTCGGTTTTGGGAAGGACGATTTAAATCCCAAGCGCTGCTGGACGAGGCGGCATTGGCTGCTTGTCTCGTTTACGTAGACCTAAACCCCATTAGAGCCAAAATCGCAGCAACGCCTGAGACCTCAGACTACACCAGCATCAAAAAACGCATTGACCATACGAAATTAGGTAAACAACCAAAAAGCCTACTACGCTTTGCTGGCAGCCCACGAAAACATATGTCTAAAGGCCTGCCTTTTGAACTCAAGTCCTATATTGAGTTGGTTGAACTCACAGGCCAATGTATTCGCGCCGATAAACGCGGGTATATCAATGAAGCACAACCCATTCTTACTCGATTAAATATAGAGCCTGAGAACTGGATAAAACTCACCACACAATTTTCTCGGGTATTCCATGGTGCAGTTGGTCGAGAGCGAACAATAACCGCTTACTGTGAAACACTGCAAAAACGACGACGGACAAACCTAACAAACTGCGAGCGCTTGCTGACTTAGCAAGACGAACACGATTAACTCGAAAATCCATAACTGTTGTATTTACAGATCTCTGTGGTGCCTAGCGAACAGGCTTTGATGTAAAGTAGCACCAAAAGGTCCAAATCAACGTGCTTCTATATGCGTTATGCGCCCGTTGTTACATCGTTTACAAACAGCAAACTGTTCTAGCTATGTTCAAAATAGCAATGGGTGTCAGCGTTGTTGCATTAGCTGATATTTTTTAGTATTAACTAGTTCCTTTTCCTTCACCTACCTCAAAGTATACTTTTTCCCCAGCTGTAAATATTACTGTGATTTGGTGAATTCCTTCCCCTATTGATACAGTTTTACTTTGACCATTTGAGATTTGGCATCCATAGTTGTGTACATTTTTGATATGATCTATTAGTTCCTCACCTTCTCCATTCGCTTGATCTCCAATCCAATTACCTTGGCTCAAACTTACCCCTGCGTAATAATCCCCACCGGGCTTTTTTTTAAGATAGCAAGCAACTGACAGTTGATCACCATACTTATCTTCATCAATATCGAATACCGCGAGCGACTCGCCACCAATTCCATCTCCTTTCAAATTAAAAACACAAGAAAGGCTCTCTTGGTCAGCTTTAGACGCATTAACTATCAGAGCAGCTTCTAGAGGAGTTTTTCCATCTTCTATTAATTTCTCCAATGTTGGTCCAGCAGATTTTACACTACTTGGTGTTTCTCCCCAGTGGCCATGAACTGGCAGATTGCAGTTGTTCCTGGGTGAAAAAGACCATTGTGTTCTATTAATAAATACACCTGTCGGTTCCCCACTAACTGACGATGCTGCACTTTCAGCGATACCTTTTGCAGCCTCAGTTGCTGAAGCTATAATTGCTGCGATAATAGCAGGATTAACTGTTTTAGTATTTTCAGAGTTCATAACAATCCTTTGGATAAGTTAGTATATAAGTCAGCTCATTGATGATGTTTAGTCATCCCTTTTCCCGACTCATTTTAGGCTGTTATAACTGGCAAATACATTACAACACATTACGACTACTTTCTTAATAAAGAGCGTTAACATCCAAATTGAGCCGCTTTGCAAACTAAATATTATTTATGTTTAAATCAGCCGAAGCCTTGTGCGCAGGTGAGTATTGTAGACAAAACAAGCTATTTAGCCCTATCATGCGTGTTCCTTTATAGATTACTTTCTTTTTTGGTCGATAGATCTGATCTTGAAACAGGCTTATAGTTCCCTAGTTTTTAAATTCTTATCCCGAGCCGGGGTTAAATTAAGGAAAATCATAATGAAAGTTCGATATGCACTGCTGCCACTCATGCTGGTTTCAAGTCTTTGCTCTGCAGAAGCACTGAGTAACAAGGTTAACGCTTACTTCGAGGCACAAAAAGCCGTTGAACACCAATATTCAAAAGAGTCTGATGTTACCCACCTACTGACGCTTTTAACGCCAGACGCCTCATTCGAGCATCCTCGCTTTAATGCCGTGTTGTCAAAAGAAGAATACAAAAAAGGCCTACTCAGTTATCTGGGCCAATATGGCAAATGTGATATCCAAATAACAAACATCATTGAAGGCCTTAATGCCGTGACCGTTGAGTATTTGCATCCTTGCGTTGATCAGCAAGGCAACAAGGATGAAAAAGAAAATAAGCAAAAGCTTATGACACTGTTTGAGTTTAACGGCGAAAAAATAAAGCGTATTCGCCACTATTTTTAAGTGGCATTAAATACCCAACAAATAGACCACATCGATTACCTCAGTGGTCTATTTACACATGTTGATTATCACTCACCCAGTAATTTAGTTAGCCGCTCTTTACGAGCAACAAAGACATCGTAGCCACCATCACCCTTCGATGACAATGCCAGCGCTTTGTTTACTTGCTCTAAAGATGCTTGGTATTGTTTGTCGGTTTCATAGCCATATGCTAAGCCGTTGTAGGCATCTGCATTATTTGGATAGCGTGAAACGCCAAACTTAAACAACTTAATTGCTTCTTTCACGTTACCCATGCTTACGTGGTAATAGCCAAGTTCTCTGATCACTGCTTCCTGTGGCTCAAAAACCTCGCCATATTGAGCAGACAGTTGTTGATAATACTTAGTTATAGAGCTCAATTCACCGGTATACGCTCGAGCAGGCATTTGGGTTGGCAAAAACAGCTTTTGATACGCGCTAAAAATACCAGCTGCAGACACAAGTCCATGAGGAACATTGTCGTAAGCCTCGCTGAAAAATCGCAAATCATGTGGTTGATTTTCTGCTAGAAAGCGCGCCATATCGTCATATCTTTCGCGCATCACGCCGCCTTCCTCACCAATTGTTATATATAGAAAGTTATCTAACTGCTTCGTTTTGGAAATAAACGCTTTAGTACTCTTTGCTGTCGCGCCAAAGTTCCACCATACCGCTGGACTATAAGCAATATGCGCTTGAAATAGCTCAGGCTTTGCCTGCAAAGCATAAAGAGCAAAAGTACCCGCTGCAGATGCACCGGCAATGACTTTAAAATCATGAGTGCGGTAGGTCTGGTTCACATAAGGAATAAGCTCAGTCTCGATAAACTCTAAAAACTTGGGTGCCCCGCCGCCGATATCCATAGGTCCAGCAGGTTCTTTATTCTTAGTTGGATAGAGATCTCTTAACCTGTCAGTATTTTCGATTGCAACAATGATAACTTCAGGTGCCGCAGAAACGTTTGCTTGTTGCAAACGCTCAAGCACTGCGGTCATCAACGGGAGATTGCCTTTACCATCAAGGCGATAAATAACAGGGTATTTTTTATTGGTGTTTGAGTGATAATTTTTGGGTAGTTGAATTGTAAAAGTTCTCTTTTCATCAAGCACTTTTGACATCAAGGTTTTTGTTTGTTGCTCATATCCTTGATTTGTCTTTCCTTCGGACTCTGCCATTGCTGAATCCGAAAAGAAAGCCGCTAAAGTCACAGCAAACAAACACTGAACTGCCTTACCAATTCTCATTATTATTATTCCATTTAGTTGATTTCACTAACAAAACTAGCATACTGGCTCAGGAATTGATAGCACCACAAGTCCCTCTTTTTGCTAGCTTACTTTCTAGATAATCAGTGCATACTCTTAAACAGAGAAATACAGCAATGCGGCAATCGCAAAGAAAACAACCCAATCATCACGCTGCTGCAACTATCATTTATGCCACTTCCTTTTATGATTTGACTTAAAAAAGCGCTCAACTAACGCGATAGTTACTTAACTAAACCATCGATGTTTTTATCCAATACACTATAAATGGCCTTAATAGCGGGATCGACACCATTGAAGTAGCTTGTAGCGTCTGGCAATACCGGCATATGTGGTGCAATCCAAATACGGTGGTCTTCCGCGCGAGAAGTTTGATGAAACTGCGACGAAACGAGTCCAAACACCCCACTAAACGGTAAACGGAACCTTCCAGCTTCACCAATATGGTTTGGCCGAGAACCACTTGGCTCTCCAACCAATATGGCATTGGTAAAACTATCAATATTGGTTAAGAGGTTTTGCGCTGCTGAAAAGGTATTGCGTCCCATCACTACAAATAACTTGCCTGCAGGCTTTGCCGCTTCAAAATAAATCAGTGCCTTTAGTAATGGAGGTAAGATGGATCCATTGCCGCCACTATTGTGTCGTAAATCCAGCACCAAGTGGTTTACTTCACCGTGTTTTATTGTCTCTATCAACTCAGCACTAAATTGCGCTAACGACTGCGTTTTCATCTGTGCAACGGCATTAAATTGTACGTACAAAACCCCATTGCTTTTATCCACTTCGTACCAATAAGGTTTGGTGGCGTTTTGCAGATATTGTGGGCTTTTTTTATGATTTACTGGCAAGGTCGGAAAGCCGCGAAATTCAAATGTTCGACCACTAAGGCGAATGGTCTTTTGCATGTTCTGTGCATTATCTACAGTGATAGACACTTCATTTGACGCATCGCTCAACTCTAGTCCAGCGAGTACTTCGGGCATAGCGAGATAATAAGGCGCAAGCCAAAGCTGCTGCATTTCATTATCTCGCGGATTAATCTTGGCAACTTTCGCCATTGCTTGTGCGGTTGGTGTTTGCCCAAAGGCTGTGACTTTATAGCCGATTAAATCACTAAACTCAGCTTCGGCGTCAACAATATACAGACCATCGGTAAAGGCATAAAACTGCACTGGCAAACGAGTGAAATTCCCTTTTTCTCCGAAAGTCGGCACGATAAAGTTATGTCCGTTACCAAGCGTGCCTATCATTCGCATCATACCGAAGACAATTTGCTGATCAGTTAACTTGGGTATATCTGAGCGCAAATTATCTGCCAACGTAATTAAATCGGGGTTGTGACTTGCCTGCTCGTTAACATGTAACCGCTTAATTTCTGAGAGCAAGAAATCTAAATCAGCGTTCCACTGTTGATCTCTGGTGAGCGAAGTGTCTTTATAACTACCTGTAAGTATCTGAAATTGCAGATTATCTTTAATGGAGTCGAAAACACTTTTAGTTGCTAAGCTACTGCGTTCGTCGTACCGCGCTGACAAGGACTTACTCAGCCACTCATTAGCTTCATCCACTTTACCCAGTGCAGCATACGCGCCTGCAATTTTTATCATAATGTCATTTGAGGGGCGCGAACCGGTAGGAATATTGGTTAGGTTAACACCCAGTGACAACGCCTTTTTCAACGCAATGATAGCTTGCTCATAATGCATTAATTGTATTTGCGTTAATCCCAATAAATACCAAGTATCTCCGTCATCTTGATACGATTTAGTAAGCTTTTGCAGTTGTGGTAACGCCTGTTGCCAATTTTTGCTACGTACCAACGCGAGTGCGTTGATCCGTGTATTTAGGTAATCCACTGGGGATTTAACAGTTAGTTGCTGTGCAACATGCGCTTGTTCGCTCGTTGGCGTCAACACCCGAATAGGCTCTGCAACTATGGTTTGTGCAACAAACACACAGCCCAAAGTTAAGCTTGTTCTCATGTGGACTAAAAAACTGAGATACGTCATCATTTTCCCTTTTTGTTGATTTAGCGCTGGGTTTTGCATAAGTTAAGATCAGCATGCATGTTTTAGCTGCGAAAAGCGTCGAAATAATATATGTACCTTATCCTCGTTTGAGCTATAACCCCTATAAAAAGAGCTCGGTTATGCTCGCTTTTTTCTACTATATGTTGGTTAAGAATAATACTTAATTGAGTTCTACATACCTAACAAGTATTAACAAATTTAACTCCACACCCTATTACTATTTGCTGTATCTATTGGATAGATTCACAGCTCTAAAACATACAAACCGAGATACACCATTGATATTGAGCGCTTTGCTTAGCAAGATAGCTGTTGCTGTATGATCGTATTATGAATTGACAGAAATACTTAGTTAGGTTTTTACCCAATTAATTTAACATTACAACGTCTCTTAGCTATAGCAAACCTTGCCCATGTATACTTAAACAAAGGTTTAACTATAAACAGTCTACGTATTGATCTCAGCCTTCTGTGTCTTTGAAATAATCAAAAAGTATCGTAAGAGTAGAGGCTAATAGCTCTAGCTTACTGGAACTCAATAACTGTACGCCACATTCGCTAAAAACAACAACGCCAGCGTGCTAGCTGGCGTTGTAAATAAAGCAAAAAAACAATTTTACTTCTTCTTTTGCTGCTTACGTACATTTGCAATACGAGAGCGGTTTTTTAATCTTGCTTCTGCACTTGCTTGATTCGAAGGCTTATTCACCCGCGCCTTACGACGTTGATGCGCAGGTTTCTTCTGGATAGTTTCAACCAGTCTTTCACGATTTGCCACTTCGTAGCCCGGCAGATAATAGCGTGAAATTTGCTGCTCAATTAACTGTTCAATATGAATAAGATCAGATTCTTCTTCGCGGCTTACAAAAGTGATCGCATAACCAAACTGACCTGCACGACCAGTTCTTCCGATGCGGTGAACATAATCTTCGGCAAGATAAGGCACATCGTAGTTAACCACGCGTGGCAGGCCAACGATATCCAATCCGCGAGCTGCGACTTCGGTTGCAACCATAACGCGTACTTTGCCTTCGGTGAACTCTCTTAAAGCGCGACGACGAGCGCCTTGCGTTTTGTCACCATGACATACATTTGCATCTATGCCATCAAGCTTTAACTCTGCAACTAGCTTGTCTGCGGTTTCTTTCATATTGACGAACACCAGCACTTGTTGCCAATTTTTGGTTCCGATCAGCTCAGATAGTAACTCACGCTTACGTTCTTCCTTAACAGGATAAACAACGTGGCGAACCGTGTCGGCTGTACTATTTTCTGGCGCAGCTTGAATCAACTTAGGATGATTCAACACTTGTTTCGCGAACTGCTTCATTGCCGACGGGAAAGTTGCAGAAAACAACAATAGCTGCTTTTGCTTATCCACCAGCTCAATGATTTTTTGCATGTCGGTGATAAAGCCCATATCTAACATGCGGTCAGCTTCATCTAACACTAAGTGTTTAACGTTACTTAACGTGACATTACCTAAGCGGATATGATCTAACAAGCGTCCAGGGGTCGCTACTAAAATATCCACGCCCTGCTTTAAGCGCTCAGCTTGGCCATTGGCGTTAACCCCACCAAACAGTGCCTGCACTTTCAAGTCTGTGTACTTAGCAAATGTCGCACAGTTGTTGGCGATCTGCTCGGAAAGCTCACGCGTTGGTGCCAAAATCAACGCTCTTGGCGTCGACTGCGCTTCAGCCTCAAGCAATTTTTGGATGATAGGTAATGCAAAAGCTGCGGTTTTCCCTGTTCCAGTTTGCGCTGTTGCGAGCACATCACTACCTTGACGGACAGCTGGGATAGCCGCCTGTTGAATTGGCGTTAATGTATGAAAATTGATGTCTTGCAGCGCATCTAAAAGAGGCTGTGCGAAACTAAATGAAGAAAACGTTGCCATAATAACCTACGACCGAGTCAAAAACGGTCGCAGATTATAAATGACAAACCGACTTTTAACAAAACTTAAGCAAGGTTTCGTCAATTAATTTTGGTGTCGAGCCGACAAAGTCACTTTCTTTTAACTGAGAGAGGAGTTCAATTCCCTCTTTTTGTTGAGCTTGCGACAGTGGCACATAAGGTAATCTAAATACCGGTTTGACCGCACCGGTCATAATCAAAGCCGAATTGATAGCGATTGGATTTGGTTCGCAGAAGAGCCAGTTCATTAACGGTTGCAATGACTGGTTAAGCGCTTGGTTAGGCGTGTCCATCAATTGTCTGAATAAGCCCGGAATGATGTTTGAAGCAACAGAAATAACGCCATGAGATTGGCTGTTGTGACGGCTATCGTGGGCTTGATCATCGTTGCCGGACCAACAGGCAATGCCTTTCGCTTCATAGTGCGTGATACGCTCATCACCCGCACATTCTTTCATGCCAACAAAATACTTGTGGCTGGCCAGCGGTTCAATGATATCAGGCGTAATGTCTTGTCCTGTTCTACCTGGCACGTTGTAAATAAAGCCGGGACCGATTTCTAATACTTCTTTCAGGTGAGCCTTTACACCCGCAATTGACGTTTTGCCATAATATGGATTTATTTGTAGTGCACAGTGCATACCCGATGCAAACCCATATTCAGTCGCTTTTATTGCTTCTCTGGTGTTATTGCTGCCAGTGTTACCAACAATGAGCAATTTATCGCCAAACTTATTCGCAGAATGGGCAATGAGCATTAAGTGCTCTTCCCAATTCATCAATTGGCCTTCACCTGTTGTGCCACCGACAACAATACCATCGACACCGCCTGCAATTTGCGCTTCGACTAGCTTGTCGTAAGTATCTAAGTCAATTTCACCCGCCATTGTGTAAGGGGTTTTAATAGCGGTAATTAAGCTTGCTTTTTTTATTGATTGGATCTGATGCATGGTCTTTCTATTACTCTTCCAGTTGACAGCCATTTTTACCATAAATCTGACTGAGATCCGACCCATAAACCTGAGTAAATCGGTAAAATCTAATGAAATTTAACTTTAGTGCTTGTTATTTGCGTAAAGATCCAGCAAAATCCAAAACACTGTATATTTATCCAGTTTAATTTTATGGGACTGACACATTTTCTAAATACGCACTTTTATACCACTTTGGAGCTGAGCAGGAGCTTAAAGATACCTGAAGAACAGCTCTTAGAATGGCAACAAATGAGCCTATTCCCAAATCCGAGTTATAGTATTCAAAATCAAATTAAGTGTAGTTCATACTTTGGCCTGTACGAATGTGAAGAATATACTGATTTTTATGCCCGAGGCCTACTCAATTGGGGGCAACTTTTACTTAAACATAAAGTAGATCAATCAAGTAGTGCATTTGAGTTATTTCAACAGCGGTACTGTGAAGCACTTGCGAAATGTATTGAAAAAGGCTTTTACACCGAAGACCCAAGCTTTAGTGATGACCTTACGGAACATGTACAACAAGTTTGGCAACAGTTTTTATGTGGAAAATATGGGGTGATCAGCCAAAATGGCCTTGTAGAGGAAGCGCTTTATATCGACCTCGGTCGCGCGATTATCGACGATATAACAGAAGCAAGAACCGCCACTAGCATTGCCCCTGAGCAACGCAGTCAGGTTCACAGCGCCATGAAGCTACTAAACAAAGCACTAGCAGCCAATACCCAAGCGGAGCAAACAGAGTCGTTACGCACTCGATACATTGACCAATTGATTAGTAAGTACGACTTATCAATCAAATAATCTGTTGTCTGGCGCACAGCGGTTCTGCCAGACAATCTATACTAACTATCTGCGTATTTATATTTGCTGTTCAATGTGCGCACGTATTATCTCAAATGCTTTTAAGACCTTTAACTGATCTTTACATAAGCTGTCGTACCAAGCATCGAACAGTTCATCATCTTGCTCACTAAGCGTTTGGTACTGCGCCAGTAGTGTCACTATGTCACTATGTGTACAAGAGAGTGTATCTAACTCTTGTTGTAACGCGCTGTCATCGCTGCTGTGAAGCTTAGCCAAAATTGAGTTATCTAACTCAGCATGTTTATCCATAATAAATGCTCTATATCTGTATTGCGTTGGCGAACAAAATACTTTCGCGAACGTACTAGGTTTTAATTATTTGCTAGGCCTCTCTCATTTAGTGAAGATTATTAACCGTTAAACCAGCCTCAATTGGATCTCACTCTTTTATCTCATATCTATCAAGCCAACAGGCTTACATCGATAGTTATATTCCAAAAAAGTCTATTCGCTAATATTCAGGTTAAGTGCCAACACCAATATGACTACTTGAGAAACTATCTAGAACTAGTTATATCAGGCAATTTTAAGGAAAGTAAGCCCCTTTTAATCAACTGCTCAAGATGCATTCAGTTTAGTTCCGCATGCGTCGACAAATTAGGCGTATCGCGCAAAATAGCGGCAACAACAAATTAGTTGTTGAGAATAGTTTTTATTTGATTTATATTTACGCAAGTGTTGATACAATATAACAAAACAATTTTAGGAGTCATTGTTGTGAAACCCAATATCCACCCTGATTATCAACTTGTTGCCTTTCATGATACATCGGTTGATAAGTACTTTATTGCCGGTTCAACCATTAAATCGGATAGAACCGTTGAATTAGATGGTAAGACTTACCCTTACTTCCCAATTGACGTCTCAAGTGCGTCTCACCCTTTCTACACTGGTAAACAGAAGCTGGTGGCAAGTGATGGTCGCGTTGCGCAATTTAACCGTCGCTATAAAAATCTTGCGACTAAAAAAGGATAAACCTGATGAAAGTACTGAGCTCGCTGAAAAGCGCTAAAAATAGACCTGGATGCCAAGTCGTAAAAAGACGCGGTCGGGTTTATGTAATTTGTAAATCTAACCCGCGATTTAAAGCGGTTCAAGGTAAGAAAAAGAAACGTTAAAGGTCAAAATGAGTACGTTTTAAAGGTGGGCATTGCCTACCTTTAGTCTATTTAAGGCTAGGACCTGTTTATCTTTCAAGTTTGTTTTTGCAGCAGTTTGATTGGTATTTATACAAGGCGGAGCCTGCGTAGCATAGTTGTTCTATGTGAGCCAGGCGATAAAGACTTTGTGCTCCTGGAAAGTCACCTTACCCCCTCATCCTTGTGGGGTAACACAGAAGAAATGCCAATCAAGCGCTGCCCTTTGGGTTCACCTGAGTGCGCTTTGTTCATTGTTGCTCAACTTTTACCTAGATTACTAGGCGGCAAGTCGAGCGTCGCGGCCAAAACACACTTAGGGGAACAAAAATCAAACAGCAAAGGTCAACAGGCCCTATTCTTTTGCTTCCCACAATGAGAATTCGCCTAGTTGAATTAGGCGTCCGCTAGCGCCGCCAATTCCACCGCCTTCACGGGTATGCTCAAGTTCCAACCGATACTGGGTATACGCATTTGGACTCTCGATAGCAAAGCTATAGTATTCCATCGTATTAGGTAATTCGCTGAACTGTTGAGTATCTAGCGTAATCCAATTAATGCCGTCATTTGAGCCCTGTAGCTGCCACGCATTAGGAAAGCGATGAGGGTTGTCTCCCGCTGTCGCTAATGAGTAGTATTTTGCTGTTTTAGCGCTGTCGAACACATAGTTAACCTGAGCCTTATTAATCTGTTTTATCGGCAACAAGTCAGGCGCATATTGTGCAAGCCAAGCGGGGGCTTCCAACACCACATTAAATTTAGAGGTAATATTTCTATCGTTAAGCTTATCTGCTCCCTCATTAAAAGGCACAAGTGCAGTACCGTTTGTTGTTACCTGAGTGCTAGTGGGTGCAAAGTTCTGATACCCAAGTGGTACTGGTGGTAACTTACCGACGCTTGCAAGATAGACTTGATACTCTTCAAATACCGCATCAATCCCACGCTGTTCACCAAATATGGATTTAAAAGCTTCGTCCAAACTCCACGCTTCAAGTGTTTTTGCTGCCGCGTTAAACTTGCGGATAAAATCCGTGTTACGATGACTTTTTTCTACCCACTCAAAGAAGAACGCCGTTTGATCGTAAGCATCAACATTGTAGTGTTCCATCCAGCGAACTCCACCGCGTCTATGCTCTAAGTAACCAGCATCTACTCGAATAAAGTTAGCCAGCGCTTCAAGATAGGTATGATAATCTGTGCCCGGACGATATTCTCCTTCAGCTGGAACATTATTGTAACCATGGGTCAGCTCATGCCACAGCACGCCAATGACTTCGTTACGGATAGCCTCATCTCCAAGACCCTCTAGGTTGGCGATGTGCTTAACATCAAACCTAAGCTCCATAGATTTGCCTTCACCCGCTTTTGATGCAGGCGCATCAAAGTCTCCAGTGATAAAAGTAACATGCTCAAAAATGTTGATTTCGGTTACATTATTAAATAAGCGCTTGGCAATCTTCAAAGAGATCTCATGAACAAGGGCATTTAGGTCTGGGACCGCACGTTCAAGCGCCAGCTGCCCTGGGTGCTCTGGTAGTTCCTTTTTCACTTCAATTATAGGCTCTGGAAACCCTGCCCATGGCGAGGCCGGGTCCCACACACGGATAAAGTCTTGCTGAACTAATGTCGCTTCCCCTTTATCGTTACTCGCAACCAGTGTAATGGTTTTTGGCCCTAATGCTTCAAACTTAACTAATGGATTTTGCTCTGTACTTGTCGCAGGAATACCACCTTCAAATGTCCACTGCCAGTGAGTCGGGTTAACTAACGACTCATCTCTAAAAACAATATACTCAGAAACTTCAGGAGTCGTGTTTGTCGCATTAAATGCGACGATAGGAATATCCGATATCGTTTTGATTTCGAGTTCCGCTAGTTGCGTAATATCAGCACCATAACTATCTGTACCACCATGTACTAAATCAAATTTGAAGTAGCGATACTTTTCGCCGCTTTCGGCCAGTTCAAAATTGCGAGTCAGTCCTCGAGCAGAGAATACTTCGCCCGCTCTCGAGTCCAGTTCAACCCACTCTTCTTTATCATTTGAGCCGTATACGACCCACTGTTTAGGATCTCGGTTTGCTTCGTCATTTGCTGACGTAAAGCTATATTCTCTGAGTTCAATCTCTGTCGCTGCTTTAAACACTACAGAGACGTTTGGCGCAAAAGCGAGGAATTTTGTGCTCGTGTTAGCGTCGATAAGTTTATCGACACTTTCACCTGCGGGCGACGCCTGCACACCATCCGCTAAGATAGCCTCTATTTCAACCCCAGTATCTGTGGTGATATTACGCAATGCACCAGAATCTAGCTGTGCAGATGATTGTGTTTGTTCAGGCTTATCACGTTCAACAAATTCAGAACCATCATTACAGCCTAGTAGTGTCGCAGCGACAGCCATTGCCACCGCTGATAGCATTAATTTTCTCATTTCGTTACCCTTTATTATTAAAATTGGTAGTTAACTTTTATTAAGAACTCGCGACCGTTCGTATCATAGTTACCCGCCTTGTAGAATGGGTAACTTCTGAACGAGTCGTCCTGAGGCGGCATCGCATTTAATAAGTTTTGTACCGTAAACATCACTCGAGTGTTGTCGTTGATATAATGACCAACGGTTAGGTTATGTTTTATCCATGCAGGTAACTTTTCTCTCTGACCAAAATCAGCACCGTTCCAATTTTTTCCTTTATAATTTACTTGCCATGAAATTGCGGTCTTTTCCAGTTGCCAAGTCAGGTTGAAAGATGCCATATCTTTGAAGTTATAGTTGTCTTGGCTGTCTAACACATCTGCAAGCGGATCTTCGGGACGAAGCTTTTCTTTTTTCTTTAAAACATGGCTGTAATCAAGCTTATAAATAAACTCGCCAAGTTCTGATTCAAGCGTTCCCTTGACACCAAAATTGACGCCGCCATGCTGCCTTTCTGCGGCATTTATATAACCTTCTCTGATAATGGCTGCGGTGTACGGTAATCCTTTTTTAGTGTTGCCTAACCAGTCTGTTGCCAAACCATCTTGATCGAAACGCTGTACTCTGTCTTGCATATTGGCGCATTTGGCTGAGGAAGGATCAATTAAGCCGTTTTCACACTTCCAGACATTATCAAGAATTTCGCCAGACCCAAGTCGAGTAATTTTGTCTTTCAGAACGATGTCATAAACGTCAACATTGAATGACAACTCAGGGGAGTACTCATACACAAGACCAAAGGTTAATGAATGACCAGATTCTTCTTTTAATGTTGGATCGCCCGCTGAAATCGTCTCATAATCGGCATTTAGCTTTGGCTCATTGATATTTGTTGTGTCTAAGTCTGCGCAGCTGATAGTTAATGCATCAGCATTATATTGAGCAGGATCTCCTGTGGTTTGGAAGCGTAGACAAGCATCGGCAATCACTCTGTCTGAGCCGCGTCCAAAGTTACCAGCAAACCCTTGATATACCGAGCTCATGCTTGGACCACGGAATGTTGTTCCATAGGCACTTCTTAGCATCAACGCGTCAGTGGGAGAATATTTAAAACCAACTTGATAAGTGAATGCACCACCAACATCAGAAATATCATCATAGTGGTCATAACGCAGTGCAATTTCACTAGAGATCTGTTCAGTAATTGGGATCATAAATTCTGTCGCCGCCGCATAACGGTTACGCTCACCATCCGTGATAACACCAGTCAGACCAACGAATTCTTTATTTAAAATACGACTATCCGGCGTTGCTCTTGTCCCTTCTTTCATCAGCTCAATATATGCTGCAAAAGACACAAAGCCAGCAGGGAGTTCAAATAAATCCCCAGACAAATCCGCAGTCAATGTTTCATTGAACGATAACCCATCATAGGTTGCCCAATCAGCCATGTTATACATATTGTCTTGAGTTAGAGGCGCGAAAAAGGCTTGGTAATTTGGACGGTAGATTGGCATGCCATCAACCTCACCCAACTTAGGCCCTTTTAGCCAGTTATTCCCCTCAACCGTGTGATGCAAGTATCTATCAGAGAAATCATATTGAGAGCGACTGAATCCAACGGAGTAATAGTAATCCGCTATCTCCCCTTCAAGACCAAAACTATATGAATAAGATTTATCGTCGTATACTCGACCTAAGCCATCATCCGTATATTCTGAATCATTCACTATCCGCCACATATACTTAACGGGTGCGCCGTATCCGCCGGCATTATTTTTGATATCAGGATCCCAAAACATAGATCCGTGAATGGACTCTGCATGAGCAAAGAAGAATGGATTTCGTGCGCCCTTTTTCTCTTGATCGATATAAAATCCGTTAACAAAGAAGCTGTGCTCGTCGTTAATGCTGTAAACCGAGTTAATATACAAACTCATGGTTTCGACTTGGTTACGTAGCAAATTGTTGCCAGTTTCATCCCAGCCACAGCTTAGGCCGTAATCATTACGGCTAATAAAGTGTTGAACTGCTGTCGGGTGTGGGTTGTTATCGGTGTTGCAGTACTGTGCAGAATATTGATTTTTGAACTCGGTGTTCTCGGCCCATACGGTAATCGAGCGATTTAGCTCTCGCTTGTTCGTTGGATCTGGATTATCCCAAACACTATCATGAAAAGGTCTGTCAGCACCGGTAAGCGCTTCTTCAGTTTTATATTCTAGCGAGTAGTCAAACGTAAAGTCGTCTTGCTCAAAACCACCAACAAACGACAAGCCTTTCTTATCACCCGTACCATAGGTGTCTTGGCCGTAGAATGCTTCAACAACATGCTCGTCCATCCCTTTTTTGGTGATAATATTTACAACCCCAGCCATTGCATCTGAACCGTAAATTGCTGAGCCACCGCCAGATTGAATATCGATGCGCTCAACCATTGCAGTTGGTAACATATCTAGATTAACAAAATTAGTTTGACCACCGTAAGGCATTGGGTAATAAGCCAAACGCTTACCATTAACAAGAATAAGAGTGTATTCAGGTCCAACACCTAATAGGTTTAACTCTTTCGCCCCCGGTGTATAGGAGCCTGTTTCTACTTCACCGAGAACGGCACCACTAGCGGCGGAAATACTACTCAGTGCATCATATACTGTGTTGAATCCACTTCTGACCATATCCGCAGAAGAGAGGCTTTGAACATTGGTAACGCCTTCAATGGCGATACGTTTAATACGAGAGCCTGTCACCTCAACACGTTCTATTTCTTCTACTTGCTCATCTGTTGCGGCTGTTACTGAATTGGTTGCTACTGCTGAAAGAACAGCGGCTGCAATAAGGCTATGTTTATACATTATTGTTGTCATAAGACCCCCATGATTTAAAGGAACGTTCCAATTTATAATTAAAATGTTATTCCACCTTTTGCAAAACCAACAAAGCAATAGGCAAAAACAATAAAAGGGAACGTTCCAATTATGAGCAATAAAACTATCCTGTCAACAAATTATGTACATTTATGGCATAGTGATGACAGATTGTAATCATCTAGTTCTTGCTAGTTAACTGCAATTTCTTGGCATTTAGTTCACTTTGGTAGCGAGACCAGAGCTTATTGAGAGACTCGCCGGTAACCGCTTTTATTGCATCTTCAAATGACCAGTTTTCTATTTCTACCGCAGTTTGATTAAAACGATAGGCAAAATCTGGATGAGACTCAGAAAGCCATGCGAGAAAGAATCCCGTGTTCGTGTATCCACCAACCCAAGAGTCCGACGGCTTAGGTGAGCGCGTTTTATGAAATCCAGCTTGAATGCGAATAAGATCCGCCATTCCTTCAATAAACGCATGTACATCGGGCTCAGAATAACTTCTCTCTTTTGGGAATAGCTGATACCCATGGGTAAGTTCGTGCCAAAGTACACCAAGGAGTTCGTACTCAACCTGCTCGTCTGGTTGTGCGGCCAGTTTTTCAGTGATGTACTTTGAGCTAAACACGATTTCCATATTCGTTTCATCCCCAGAGCGGTACGCTATTGTGTCCATCCACTTTAGCCTGAATGTGACTTGCTCAAACTCTGGCAGCTCTGCAAAGTGTTTATACAGCCTTGGTGCCAGTTGACGAGTAACTTCATTAACTGTACTGGCTATATCAGGAAATAACGCTTGAAGGCGTTTCGAACCTGCCGACTCTGTATCTTCAATAACCACCTTGACCTTTGGTGGCTCAAAGCCTTTCCAAGGGTGATTTGGATCATAGATTTTTAAATAGTTCGCACGGGTTTTAAGGTCCGAACCATACGCATTTTTAGTGGCTAGAGTGACATCATAGTTACCAGGCTTGTCATAAACTACTTCAACACTTTTTGTGGTTGGCAATATTGCTTTGCCCTCAGCCTTCCAACTCAATTTTGTCGGTGAATTTTCAGATATCGACTGCAGAGAAATTGGCTCATTGATCTTGGCAACCGTTTTATCTGCAGTAAAATTCGCCAGAGGTAAGTTTGTTTGTGCATAGAGCGCCAAATCAGCGATTTGCAAAAACCGGTCGCCCCATTGAGTTTTACCTTCTTGTGCCACAGTAAAGCGCACGTACCTCGCATCCGTTGTTTTGGGTAGGTCGAAAGCGAGCGTTTCACCCCGCCTTGAAAATACGATATTGTTGCGTTTATCAGCCTCTTGCCAAAGCTTACCATCTTTAGATACGGCTACAGTCCAATGCTTAGGGTCTCGGGCGGGGGCATCTTGCGCTGAAGTGAGACGATACTGTCTAAGCGCTTTTACGTCTTTCAGATCAAATACAATCTCTGCGCTAGATTGCTTAGATAAGAATTTGCTTTTTAGCGACCTATCAACAAGTTGCTCTATCCCCTCTCCTTGGATTTGCTCCTTTACGTCACTCGTTACAGAGAATACATCGCGTTCGGTGATGTCGTAGAGTGCATTGGCATTCGCCAACGAGGAGCCACAAAGTGAAAGTAAAATTAGACTAGCTATTGAGGAGGTTTTCATCGAAATTTCCCAGATTAAAAACAGATATACTGGATCGTTCCAATTGATAATGCAACTTCTTTTGAGCAGATTTTTACGTAACTTCTAAATGCGAAAAAGGATATCGCTATTTCACCGCTTTTGGATCTTATGGAGAACTAGCGAGCTTGAAAGGTCAAGCCACGACTCGCTAGTCTTTTGTCATGCTCAACTAAAGCCAAGACAGATGAGCAAAGCCGCTGTGATAGAACAAGGAGTAACCACAGCGATAGGATAAGTTAACTACCAAATAGTAATTCCCAAAAGCTCGGTGGCTCGTGTAATTTGTGGTATTGCTTTCTCAACTCATCAATTTTTAATAGCATTTCACGGGCTTTCTCGACCCTTCCCGAGTCTATTTCATGGCTCGCCTTAGTAATGGTTTCGAGTACTTTATTCAAGCCCTCAACTGACTCGGCTGACACCTTTTGCTTAAACTTAAATTGTTTGCTTTCTTTAACGAGTGTTGTCAGTTCGGTTAAGTACGCTTGCATTTCTTGAGCAGATTGAGATTTCACAGCCAGCTTATAGATATGGCCCATTTCCTTCATGGTTTTATTCAGTTCGCTTGACTCTTGCGCAACCCCTGACATCGAAAACAACAACACGAATATAAATACGATTTTTCTCATCAAAGTCCCCTTACTATTTGCGCGCTAGTATAAAGCAATTAACGCATGAGCTAAATTCAATGCTATGAAAAATATGCTAGATCCGAATAGCAACCAAAAAACAGGCAGATAGCGCAACGATTCTAGCGTAAACTATACTTATAATTAACGATGTCGCGTAATTAGCAACACACTTTTTGAATATCAAAAATGTAGAGACTTATGATCCGAAAATTGTTGTTCATCTTTTTATTTTTATCGCCGATGGCCGCGCTATCTGCACAACGATTCAACGTTCAATTTGTAAACCCCGGCTTTGCAACAAAAAACCCTACAGGGGACTTTTGGTATAACGTCAGCAACGTGATGATTGCGGCCGCTAATAACATGAATATTTCTCTCAAAATTAGTTATGCGCAGCGCAACCATATTTTGATGAAGTCGCTCGTAGAGCAAGCCTTGAAAAGTGATGCTGATTACCTTGTGCTGGTTAACGAAAAGTCGAGTGTCATTCCCTATTTATTAAACACCAAAGCCACCAACATTAAGATTATTTTCTTGCTCAACGGACCGACCAAAACAGAGGAGGTGGCTTTGTTAAAGGCAGGACACCAAATCATTGGCACCATTGAGCCAGACAATTTCCAAGCCGGTTTTAAATTAATGCATCAACTTGCGCGAAAAGCGCTTAGATCCTCCAATCCATCGCAACATGTATTAGCTTTGCTAGGTGACGTGGCGACGACTGCGGCATTGGACCGACAAAAAGGCATGCGTGCTTATCTTGAGCACCATAAAGAGCTGGAATTAATTGCAGAGGCAAATTGTCAATGGTCTCAGAATGAAGCTTATCGCCTCACTAAAGCGTGGTTACAGCGAGATCCCGCAATCACAACAGTTTGGGCTGCCAATGATCCTATTGCTTATGGCGCATTACTCGCTGCTAAAGAGTTAAACCATAAGATCGTCATAGGTGGGATTAATTGGGATGAAGGTATTGCGCCTAAGTTAGATGTTTCGATTGGCGGGCATGTGTTGCTTGGCGCCTACACCTTAGCTCGGCTAGCACAATATCATAGAGACTATACGCCAATAGACAGTGTGACCTTGCCTATTTTCGAATCGCTGGATGACGCAAACTTATCTTTGTATCATGCCATACATGGAAACTTTCCTGAACACCTGGACTTTTTACGTTACATTAGCGATCCAGCACAATTTACAATTACAGAACTAACTCACTCACTTAATGAAAATAAATACAATAATAATATAAAGAATTGAAGATTTAAGAAAAATTAATTAATGCATTAAATAAAACCCAGAAAGATAATGCAATTTAAACCTGTCTAAACTTTACACATTGACAGCGATGTCAACACCTGTTTTAGTAACAAACGTAAACAACATGTAAAACAGGTGAAATATGAAAAACAGAAATACAGTAGCAAAACTTCTTAAACTTTCGACCCTTAGCGCCTGCGTTTGTGCAAGCCTTTCAGTTGCTCATGCAGATACCCAGCGCGTTATTGTCACGTTAAAAGACAGTGCGACACCAAAAACTCTGCCAGTGCGCTTAAATCAAGCAGAAACAGCACAATTTAAAGCACAGGCTTTGTCTGAAGCAGCCTACTCAACCTTAGGTACTTCTGCTGTCAACACATTGCCAAGCATTAATGCATATGTTGCCGAAGTTTCTACTACACAAATGCAACAACTACAAACAAGCGATAATGTTGCTCACGTAGAGATTGACCCTAAACGTTATTTGCCAAGTGTGGAAACCTCTGCAATTGATTTACTTGCTGAAACCACACCTTACGGTATTAATATGGTGCAGGCTAACCAAGTGTCAGACAACTACAGCGGTAACCGTAAAGTATGCATTATGGATACAGGTTATACACTAGGTCACCAAGACCTACCTAGCACAGGCATTACTGGTAATGACGGCTATGGTAACAACAACACAGGAGTATGGAGTAACGACGGTAACGGCCACGGTACTCATGTTGCCGGCACAATCGCCGCTTTAGGTGGTAATGGCACAGGTGTAGTCGGGGTAAACCCATCAGGTCAATTAGGTCTTCATATCGTTAAAGTGTTTAATGACCAAGGCCGCTGGGCTTATGGTTCTGACCTCATTAAAGCAATTGAACAATGTGAGCAGGCTGGTGCCAATGTGACTAGCATGAGTTTAGGTGGTAGCGGCAGCTCAACAGCAGAACGCAATGCGTTTGAGCAGAGTTATCAGCGTGGCATGCTTCATATTGCAGCCGCTGGTAATGCGGGAAATAGCTCTTTAAGCTACCCAGCATCGTATAACGCAGTTGTGTCTGTGGCAGCGGTCGATAGCTCTGAGTCAAAAGCCTCTTTCTCTCAATACAACAGCCAAGTAGAAATTGCAGGCCCAGGTGTTGGTGTAAACTCTACATGGAACAATGGCGCGTATCGCAGTATTAGTGGCACTTCAATGGCGACGCCGCATGTCTCTGGTGTTGCTGCATTAGTGTGGAGCCATTTCCCGCAATGTACTGCTCAGCAAATTCGCCAAGTGTTGAATACAACAGCAAAAGACAAAGGCCAAGCAGGTCGTGATACTTCTTACGGTTATGGTATCGTGCAAGCAAAAGCAGCAGTTGATTATCTAACAAATAATGGGTGTGATACGTCAGGTGCAGTCGATGCAAACTTTAACTTCAGCGTATCAGGCCTCACTGCGACATTTAACAACCAATCAACCGCAGGTAGTTATCAGTGGGAATTTGGTGACGGTGCGACAAGCTCACAAACCAACCCATCACACACCTATGCTAACACTGGCACGTATCAAGTGACACTCACCGTCACAGCTTCAAATAACAAAACTGCATCTAAGACATTAGCAGTTACCGTTAGTGATGCGCCAGCTGGGTGTAATGGTATTCAAGAGTGGAATGCAACTAAGTTCTACAATACGGGCGACCGCGTTTCATACAAAGGCTTTGAATATCGTGCTACGTTCTGGTCACAAGGTGCAAATCCTGAGATCTACTCAAACGTTTGGACTAAAGTCGCGCAGTGTAAGTAAGTTAGTCATTTTCAGTGGCGCTTAAGCGCCACTATTTAATGCCAGCACTGCACTACAACACAGAATAACAGTGATCATCAGCCATTCTTTTGTTGAAATTGCCTCTTTAAAAAACCACATCCCAAGCATACTCGCACTGACTATCCCAATGGCCCTTTTCAATCCTTCAACAAGCCCCGGTTGAATTTCAGTCAACGCCTGCATTTGGAAGATGACGGCAGCGGCGAATACCACAGAAGAAGTAGCCCAGAGTAGCCAATGTGCGCGAAAATTTTGATTTTTAAACTGCGGTCGCAACAAGATTAGATTAACAAAAAATACCATAAAGGTTAGAAACCCAGCATGAAAAGACAGCGAGCTGTATTGCAAAGCCTGCTTATCGAACACGATACAAAGCCCCAGCAAAATGAGGTGATTACAACTTGTTTTGCGCCAGGTTCTTGAAAAGAGAATCTGCCTCCTTGCAATAAAAACGAAGCGAGGACAATAGCGGCGATCAGCATTGACTGCAGTGTGGTTAAGCGCTCTCCGAGTAGCAGCCAAGCAAACACGCCTGCAAGTGCTGGTGTGATGGATAAAAGAGGTAGGATCACTGCCATTCGTCCAAGCGCAAGCGCCTGAATAAAGTTTACGCTACCAATAGCAGCCAAAATTCCGCTGGCTATTGCTGGAGCAAGATAAGCGGAGCTTGGTAGTTGTTTGTCAACAACCAGCCAATAGCCAATGTATGCAGGTAAGACTAGCAGGCTAAATATCACCGACATTTGCGCGGCTGAATAATGGCACGCTAGCCTTTTTCGTAAAAAATCAAATACCGCCCAATTTAACGCACTGAATAAGGCTATGGCCATTTATTATCCCTGTTGTAGTGCAATTTCCGTTTGAAACTTCATGTAATCATTGATTTTTACATGGTCCGATTTCCAGCCGAGCAGAAAGCGATAAAAGTCAGCCCACACCACAGGCCACAACGATTCCCACTCAGAAAGGATCTGAGCAATATCAATAGAGGCTGCTTTGCCCAATAATTCTATTCTCAACATATCTAAATACAACTTGAGATACTCGTCGGCATGCAGGAGCTGTTCTTTTTCGTCTAAAACCGACGTTATAAACAGCATTAAGTCTGACACACCAATACCCTTTCCGACATACTGAAAATCGAATCCCAGTGCTTGGTCGCCATTAAAAGCAAAATTAGCTAGCTTGGCGTCGCCATGGATCCAAGTATGCCAATGGCTATTCTTGATACGATCTCGTAATCGAGGCGCCGCTTGTTTAATGCTACTGTTTTGCATTCGCTCAAGCTCATCTGGTCGGGTATCCAAGTGCCAATAGTTTCCTTGCTCCCAGACGTGCTCTGCGGGGCTTTGTAAAAAGTGAGCATGAAATTTAGCTAACCACCCTATCACCGCTAATATTTGTGATTCGGATGGATTAGCGGTTTGCGAAAAACCTTGAGTTGAGAAGTCTCTGAAGACGATGTATTCCATTCCTTCACTTACCCTTCTCCTAAATAACTAGGTGTGTTACAAGGTGAAAGTAACTCGCATGCATGATGCTTGTAAAAATGACGTTCTACTTGATAAGACTTAACCTTACGCGCAAGCGCCACTGAGGATTGCTCAATTCGCCGATGTACAATGTCACTAGGCACTTTGGTGCGCTTAATTGCGAGCTTCCCAGCATCATGATTGATAAATAACATATCACCACAACCGCTCCATAATTGTTGCTCTTGCTGTGTTGACATAGGCGCAGAAATTACATCGTTCGGAATACTTATTTTCACTGTGTTACACCTTTTTTGTTATTTAACCTGAAATAGGGATGAGCAGTTTTGAAAGCAGCCGTCACATAACATCATTCAACTCTAGCTTGATGTCTTTTAATTCAGGTTATAAGCACAGTACAACGCTTTACTTACTTTTACGAATACCAATTTGCAGACCGTTTTACAGCGCTCGATAATTATAGCTGCTGTTATTATCCTTACCCAACATGAAAAAGCCCTTAACCAAATGGTTAAGGGCTTTTACTTTTACAGAAAAGTTATCTGTTTAACTCACTCATTCACGGCTTGCTTGACTGTTTCTTTCGCGCTTTGTGCATCTAACAAGTTTAAATCGAAGTCGAACTCATCCACTCGGATTGCTTTTTCACGCTTGCGATTGTAATCAACCAGTTTTGCGTACTCTTCTTCGTTGATAAGGTTACCAACGAGTGCATTATCTAATGTTTGCTCGAAACGAACACCAGGTTGGATCTCGCGCTTACGAACTGCCTTTTTAACTTTGGCAAGTAGGTCAAGGCAACCCATCTTAGCTTTATATGCTTGCTCATTGATATCATGACCATCACCTGCGGTAGGCTTCACAAGATGAGTAAGCTGCGCTTTGATTGGCGTATCCATTTGCGCTGCGGCGGCTAACTCTCTGATCATATCATCATTAATTTTAGGCATTTGTTTGCCACTAAACTGCATCGTGATCAAACGCATAAATTTACGAGTACCACTTGCCGGGAAGTTATCTAAGAACTTATGGAGCGCTTCTTCTGCACTGATAAGTGCATGCCTTGTCGCATAATGGAAATAAGGCGCTGCTTGCTCACGCTCTGCTACCGCTACTTTTTGCTCATAATATTTGATTGAAGCCATCGCTGCATATAAGTGACTCATTACATCACCCAGGCGTGCTGACAGCATTTCTGCTTGTTTCAGTTTTCCACCTAACACGAGCAACGAAAAGTCTGCGTATACCGCAAGCTTAGCTGCTAATCTATGCGCGGCTTTTTCATACGCACGCACTTCAGGTAATGGTGATTTTGCATCCGCGGTGAAAGGCATAAGGCCATATTTGAAAGCACGCAAACTATTTGCAACGCTGTAGCTAACCGTTTTTGTCAAAATACCACGGAATTTACTGTCGGCGTCTTTCTCTTCGCTGTGAATAGATTCAACCATCGACTGTAAATATGGGTGACAACGCATTACACCTTGACCAAAGATCATCAAGTTACGCGTTAGAATGTTTGCACCTTCTACGGTAATCGCTATTGGCTGGGCAACATAGCCGCTTGCAAGGGTATTCTGAGGACCATTTTGAATAGCCTTACCTGCTAGGATATCCATTGCAGAGTCCAATACATCACGCCCAGTTTCAGTCATGTGGTATTTTGCGATTGCTGTTACAACTGATGGCTTAAGGCCCATACCTAAACCTTCTGTTGTTAATACCCGCATCGCCTCTTGCATATAAGCTTTACCTGCAATATCCGCAAGCTTTTCTTGAATACCTTCAAACTGGCCGATCGAAAGGCCAAATTGCTCACGTACCGCTGCATATTCAGATGCCGACTTCAGTGCGACTTGGCTAGTTGATACACCTAGTGCTGGTAAAGAAATACCACGTCCAGCACCTAAGCAGCTTACCAACATCTGCCAGCCGCGACCGATATTCTTCTGGCCACCGATGATAAAGTCCATCGGAATAAAGACTTTCTCACCACGAGTTGTACCATTATAAAAACGGATCCCCATCGGGTCGTGACGGTTTCCAAGTTGTACACCCGGATGGTCATGTGGAATTAACGCACAGGTGATACCGAGCTCTTTCTTACCGCCCAGTAACCCCTCAGGATCCAATACTTTAAATGCTAAACCTAGTACCGTCGCAATCGGCGCAAGTGTGATATAACGTTTGTCCCATGTTACTTCAAGACCAAGTACTTCTTCACCGTTGTGCATGCCTTTTTTAACAATACCTTGGTCCGGAATGCCACCGGCATCAGAACCAGCTTCAGGGCTTGTTAGCGCGAAACACGGAATATCACGACCATTTGCTAAGCGAGGAAGGTAGTGTGCTTGCTGCTCTTTAGTACCATAATGTAACAATAACTCACCCGGACCCAAAGAATTAGGAACCATCACCGTTACCGCTACCGCAGAGGATTTAGTCGCAATCGTACCTACAATCGTCGAGTTTGCATAAGGGCTAAACTCAAGACCACCGTACTCTTTTGGTATGATCAAAGAGAAAAATCGCTCTTTTTTCAAAAATTCAAGCACATGCTCTGGCAGGTGTTTACCATTTTGAATTTCCGAGTCATCAATCATACCCATTAATTCTTTAACTGGACCTTCTAAAAAGGCTTGCTCTTCTGCACTGAGCTTGGCTTCAGGTACAGCACGTAGCGCCGAAAAGTCAGGCTTACCTTGATAAATTGACCCTTCTAACCAAACATCTCCAGCATCTAATGCTTCTTGTTCTGTGATTGAAATGCTTGGGAGGATCTTTCTTAAATTCGTTCTTAGGCTCATAATTAACTCATCCGACCAGATAGATATACCTACATTACGGCATAAAAATTCGTTTAGATCAATTACTCTACTTAACTTTTTAACGGCTTTTTTATTGAGTTATCGAGTGATTAATATAAATGACTGCGAAATTAATGGCTTACATCTGTAAGTCGAAAAAAGTAAATTACTGTTCTTAGGGGAAAAATAGGAGTGAACGAGGAGCTTTGACAGCCTGAACAGTTCTAGACTGACATTTTATCTATAATCAAGATGATTCTTTGACGCGAGCACTGCCTTTAAAACAGTGCGATTTTTGCTTTACATAACTGTTCTATCGTAGCCGGTGAAACAGCGACTTCGACTCCGCGTTTGCCTGCACTAACGTAAATTTGCTCAAATGCTAAAGCACTTTCATGTAATAATGTAGGCAGCTGTTTTTTCTGCGCAAACGGGCTTATGCCACCAATTAAATAACCGGTTACCTTTTGCGCGTTCTGCTGATCTGCAAGCTGTGCTTTTTTACCCTTACATGCTTTAGCAAAAGCTTTTAAATCCACTTGTTGTGTGGCAGGAGAAACTGCTACATGCAATTTACCATCAACTTCAATCAACAGTGTTTTGAATACTTTTTCTCGCTCTAGGTTTAGCTTTTTCGCCGCTTCATTAGCAAAGTCTTGGTCGTTAGGGTCGTGCTCAAATTGCAGCACTTGGAACGCCACTTTCGCCTTTTTAAGTAGGTTAATTGCAGGTGTCATTACAAACTCCTTTTACCAGAGATCGGTTTCAGTTATATCAAGAAACAAACGCTTATGCTATCGCCTTACGATGAAACCGAACACTCGCCAAAACAAAAATGCCCGCTATCGCAGCGGGCATTTTCAAACAACCTCAGGTTACTTAGTTAAGTCATCAAAGAACTTCTTAACACCGTCAAAGAAGCCTTGTGCTTTAGGACGGTTCTTACCATTGTTTTCACCCATCGACTCTTCAAATTCCTGCAGAAGCTCTTTTTGGCGCTCGTTTAAGTTTACTGGCGTCTCAAGGACTACTTTACAAATTAAGTCGCCTACAGCACCACTACGCACAGACTTTACGCCTTTACCACGCATACGGAACATTTTGCCTGTTTGGCTTTCTGATGGAATTTTCAGTTTTGCGCGGCCATCTAGGGTCGGCACTTCAATCTCGCCACCGAGTGCTGCCGTCGTGAAGCTAATTGGCACTTCACAATATAAGTTATTGCCATCACGTACGAAGATTGGATGCTCTTTTACACTCACTTGTACGTACAGGTCGCCGGCTGGAGCACCATGCGCACCCGCTTCACCTTCGCCAGACAAACGTACTCTATCACCCGTATCAACCCCAGCTGGGATCTTAACATTGAGCGTCTTGGTTTTTTCTACGCGGCCTTGTCCATGACAGCTGTTACATGGATCTGAAATAATCTGACCTGTGCCCTGACAAGTTGGACAGGTTTGCTGTACCGCAAAGAAGCCTTGGCGCATTTGCACTTGACCTGCGCCATGACAGGTTGTACAAGTTTTAGGCTTAGAACCGGCTTTCGCACCACTACCATCACATGGTTTACAGCTCACCCAAGTTGGTACTTGGATATCAACTTCTTTACCTCGGACTGCTTCTTCTAGGCTTAACTCTAAGTTATACCTTAAATCTGCACCACGCTGTTGTCTTGATTGACGGCGGCCACCGCCACCAAAGATATCACCGAATACGTCCCCGAAAATATCGCCGAAGTCGCCAGCACCGCCAAATCCACCATGACCAGCACCACCGCCTTGTTCGAAAGCTGCATGGCCGTATTGATCATACATCTGGCGTTTTTGACTATCAGTCAATACCTCGTAAGCTTCTTTTACTTCTTTGAATTTCGCTTCGAGCTCGGTGTTACCTGCAGTACGATCTGGGTGATATTTCATTGCAAGACGTTTATACGCCTTTTTAATGTCACGTTCACTGGCGTCTCTTGCAACACCTAATACTTCATAATAGTCAGGTTTAGACATTTTTATCACACTACTCTTTCTTGGCAACTTATGTTGTTGCAAACTCTGCTGAGTTCTGTCGCTTGCAAATTAATGCGAGACAACAGTCTAATTTATAAACACGTAGGGCGCGACAAGCCATACAGCCAGCGCGCCCTCCTTCAAGACCTACAATTACTTGTCGTCTTTAACTTCTTCAAATTCAGCGTCAACTACGTCGTCGTCTTTTTTCGCTGAACCTTGTTGGGCACCTGCATCACCACCAGCTTGTTGAGCTTGCGCTTTAGCTTGAGCGATTTCCATTAGCTTTTGAGATTTCTCTGCTAGTGCTTGTGTCTTAGCATCGATTTCGTCTTTGCTGTCGCCCTTAATTGCCGTTTCTAGCTCGCCAAGTGCAGCTTCAATCGCTGTCTTGTCGTCAGCTGGAAGGTCGTCACCGGCTTCTTCAACCTGCTTACGTGTAGCATGAACAAGTGCATCAGCTTGGTTACGAGCGCCAACTAGCTCTTCAAACTTCTTATCTTCTTCAGCGTTTGCTTCTGCATCACGTACCATTTTTTCTACTTCTTCGTCGCTTAGACCTGAAGAAGCTTGGATTGTGATCTTCTGCTCTTTACCTGTGTCTTTGTCTTTCGCTGACACATGTAGAATACCGTCTGCATCAACATCAAAAGTAACTTCGATTTGTGGAACACCACGCTGCGCTGGGCGAATACCTTCTAAGTTGAATTGACCTAGAGACTTGTTATCGCTTGAACGTTTACGCTCACCCTGTAGTACATGAATTGTTACTGCAGACTGATTGTCTTCTGCTGTTGAGAAAGTTTGCGACTTCTTAGTAGGGATAGTCGTGTTTTTCTCGATTAGCGCAGTCATTACTTGACCCATAGTCTCAATCCCTAGAGATAGAGGACAAACGTCAAGTAGTAGTACGTCTTTCACGTCACCCGCAAGTACACCACCTTGAACCGCAGCACCAACTGCTACCGCTTCATCAGGGTTTACGTCTTTACGAGGCTCTTTACCGAAGAACTCTGCAACTTTCTTCTGTACAAGTGGCATACGTGTTTGACCACCAACTAAGATGATGTCATTTATGTCGCTTACAGAAAGATCAGCATCAGCAAGTGCACGTTTTAGCGGCTCAATTGATTGCGCAACTAAGTCTTCAACTAGTGACTCAAGTTTTGCACGAGTTAGCTTAACGTTCATATGCTTAGGACCTGTTGCATCAGCAGTAACATAAGGTAGATTTACCTCAGTTTGCTGTGCAGATGAAAGCTCGATTTTCGCTTTTTCTGCCGCTTCTTTAACACGCTGCATCGCTAGCGGGTCTGTTTTCAGGTCGATACCTTGGTCTTTCTTAAACTCTGCAACTAGGTAGTTGATAACGCGGTTATCGAAGTCTTCACCACCTAGGTGAGTGTCACCGTTAGTTGCTAGAACTTCAAAGGTGTGCTCGCCTTCAACTTCATCAATCTCAATGATTGAAATATCGAATGTACCACCACCTAAGTCGTATACCGCAACTACGTTGTCGCCTTGCTTCTTATCCATGCCGTAAGCAAGTGCTGCTGCTGTTGGCTCATTGATAATACGCTTAACTTCAAGACCTGCGATACGACCAGCATCTTTTGTTGCTTGACGCTGTGAATCGTTGAAATATGCAGGAACTGTGATAACAGCTTCTGTTACAGGCTCACCAAGAAAGTCTTCAGCTGTTTTCTTCATTTTCTTAAGAACTTCAGCTGAGATCTGCGGTGCAGCTCTTTTCTCGCCACGCACTTCAACCCACGCGTCACCGTTGTCCGCTTTTACGATGTTGAAAGGCATGATGCTAAGGTCACGCTGTACTTCTTCATCTTCAAAACGACGACCAATTAGACGCTTGATCGCATAAAGTGTGTTTTTAGGGTTGGTCACTGCCTGGCGTTTTGCTGGCTGACCTACTAGTGTTTCACCATCATCTGTAAATGCAATAACAGAAGGAGTAGTGCGGTCGCCCTCGGCATTTTCAATAACGCGCGGCTTATCACCATCAAGTACCGCTACGCAAGAGTTAGTAGTACCTAAATCGATTCCAATAATTTTACCCATGAATCATCTCCGACTTCAAAATTCGTTGTTCAGTTAGTTGATTTGATAAATAAGGTCACCGATTTGTAATTCAAGCGTCACAACTAAAAAAAATGAAAAAAATTGAAATTTTTTTTGCTTTTCGAACGTTTCGGTCAAAAAAACGCCCTTAATTGCTTATTTTGAAACAAGTGGAGAAGAAAATACGACGCACTTGACGCTTGATTACCTGGTTAGACCAGTTATGCTAAATGCAACATAATAAGTAATGAGAAATGACAACATGACATTTGATGAAATTATTCAGTCGGAGCATTTACAGCAAGCGCAAACACAAATGACTTTTCCTGCAAGTTGGTGTCAAGGCCGTACTGCGTTTGGAGGATTGTCTGCAGCAATAGCGGTGCAAAGCATGAAGCATCAACTGACAGAGCCTCGTCGACTGCTCTCTGTGAGCGTTAACTTTGTCGGGCCACTACTAGAAGGCGCACCATTTACAGTTGCAACAACCATTTTGCGTAGCGGAAAAAATGCGACCCAAATGCAAACTCAACTGATCCAGTCAGGTGAAGTTTGTCTTATTGCTATCGGTTGCTTTGGCAAGGATAGAGAATCCGCTATCCAAGTTGCAAATGCGGATAGCCCTACTCTTTCAGATGTCAATCCAAAGGCAGTTCTTCCATACCAAGAAGGTGCGATGCCCGCGTTTTTCCAGCATGTCGCGCTCAATGCACAACAAGGTGCTTTGCCATTTTCAGGTGCCCCGTCATCAAACCTTGGTGGCTGGATGCGATTTAAAGCACAAACCACATCGGTAAATGAACTACATACCTTGGCACTTGCTGACTCATGGCCGCCAACGTTACTGCAGATGTGTAAAGCACCAAGCCCTGCCAGCAGTATGTCTTGGTACATAGAATTTTTGTGTGATATTTCACTCGACTCAGAGTCTTGGCTTGGCTTTGAAGCCGTAACCCACCATAGTCAAAATGGTTATGGTATTGAAGATGCAAAAATTTGGTCTCAAGATGGTAAGCTGCTCGCCCTGAGCCGCCAAACCGTCGCCGTATTTGATTAGCATTGATAAATTTGGGCGCATCAAGCAAACTAGCATAAAAGGAAATCAACGGATTTTTGTGTGATTACAGCTTGCCCTGAATGCGATACACTTGTTGAAATAGACTCTATCGAGTCCCAAAAGCGTGCGGTGTGCCCAAACTGTCGATGCGTGTTGTGCCATGTACAAGGACACCAAAATCAATTAGTGCAGGCCTTCAGCTTTTCTGCGTTACTATTTTTATTCGCAAGCTTATTTCCAGACTTTATTTCCTACACGCAACACGGTATCACTCAAGTTGTGAGCCTCTGGCAAGCGCTCATATTATTAGCTGAACATTACAGCTATTTTCTAGCAGGGTTATTTGCCTTTACTATTTTAATTATGCCTGTCGCCGTATGCTCATTACTATTGCTCGCGCACACCGAATATTGGCAAATCATCAATGCGCACAATGCCCGGCATTTAGCAAAATTACTCTCAGCACTGAAACCGCTTAACCTCACAGATATCTTTTTAGTGGCCGTGCTCGTGAGCGCGTTCAAATTAATGTCTTTCGCTGAATTAGAGATGGGCCTTGGGTTTTGGGCCTATATTTTGTTCGTTTTGTGTTTTATTGAAGCCCTCTCACTCTTCGATCATGAGTACATGTGGCGTAATCAGACCCAGTTTAATCGTCACTTGGTCGAGCCAAAAAATTTATCTACTATGCTAAAACGTTGCAAGGTTTGTGGCTATTTAGGTGAAGGTGAAAAGTGTCAGCGCTGCTACGCCAAACTAAAGTACCGAAAGTCTCAATCCACACAGAAAAGCTTAGCTTGGATGCTCACCAGCGTCGTGCTACTTGTACCTGCTAATTTTCTACCCATCATGGATACCATTAGTCTTGGGCTCCATACGCCTGCGACGATTTTTTCAGGCGTTCAAGTGCTTTGGGAAGGTGGTTCTTATCCCGTAGCAACACTTATTTTTCTCGCAAGTATATGTATTCCTATCGCAAAAGCGTTACTATTGAGTTACTTACTTGTACGAGTTAAAAAACCCAAAGACCCAATCACAGCAACAAAGGTGTACCGCTTGCTCGAATTCATTGGCCGCTGGTCCATGATTGATGTGTTTGTGGTGATTATCTTAGTGTCTTTGGTGCAGCTTGGTACGGTGCTAAATGTCGAACCAGAAATTGGTATCGTGTTTTTTACTTTGATGGTGCTTTGCCAAATCGCAGCCGTTAATAGTTTTGATCCAAGATTATTGTGGGATAAAAATAATCAATGACTACTCATGCTGATATAGAAGACAAACCAAAGTTTTCAGTGATATGGATTATTCCAATTATCGCGTTGCTCATCACAGGCTGGATGTTATATCAACATCAGGCAAATAAAGGCCACACCATTTTTATAAAAATGACTGACGCAGATGGCATTATTGCTGGCAAAACCGAGGTGAGAGTAAAAAGCGTTAAAGTCGGATTAGTCGAGTCATTAAAGCTTGAATTAGCGCAAAATGCAGTGGTTGCGAAAGTCAGAATTTTGCAGCCCTATCGTGATTTATTGGCTGAAGATTCATCGTTTTGGGTGGTTAAACCTAGAATTGATGAATCCGGAATCTCAGGCATGAATACGCTACTCTCTGGCGTATATATAGAACTTTCCCCCGGTGAAGCAAAAACACGTTCAAGCATCTTCACCTTGATGGATGAACCTGCATTAATCGGTTCAGAGGTGCAAGGAAAACGCTATCAACTCGTGGCTTCAGATGCCGAAGTTTTAGATGTTGGCTCTAGTATTTTCTTCCGTAATTATAAAGTGGGTCAAGTTGAGTCTGCGCACTTTAGCGTCGAAAGCTTGAAAATGGAGTACGGTATTTTTATCTATTCGCCCTACGATACCCTTATCACAGACAACGCTATTTTCTGGATTAGTTCAGGCATTGACTTTAAGCTATCAACGGAAGGTGTTGAAGTGTCGACAGGCTCTCTTGCAAAAATGATCAAGGGCGGGATTTCTGTAGACTACCCACCAACCATCCCAAGCGGCACAGTAGCGCTCGAAAATAAAACCTTCGCCTTACACAAAAATTTTGCAATGGCCTTAGAACAACGCTTTGATCACTTCGATTATTATCTCATTGAGTTTGAGCAATCAATTCGAGGACTTCGAGCTGGCGCACCAATTGAGTACCGTGGTATGCGAATTGGTACAATAGAACAAGTACCAGCAACTGGTGTTAGCGATGATAGACCATTATACTTTCAACAAAATAACACCTCTGTGCCTGTATTGGTTAAAATTGAGTACGGCCGAATTTACGAAGATGCACAGCTTGCGCAATCATATTGGTCAGAAAATATAGACAAATGGATTAGTAGTGGTCTAAGAGCATCACTAAAAAGTGGCAATTTGTTAACAGGTGCGGTATATATAGAGTTAGACTTTTATCCAAGTGCGGAAGTCGTGAGTTCAAACAAAACGACTATTTACCCAGTATTGCCAAGCGTTTCGAGCGGTATTACAGCACTTTCTGAACAGGTCACAAACTTACTGAACAAGTTAAACGGGTTACCTCTTGAAACAACGGTTAAGGAACTAGAAGGTACTCTTCAGCAACACAGGTTACTAGCAATGGAAATGAATCAACTCGTAGAGTCTATCAATAACAACAAGATAACAGACAAGGTTGGCGGTAATTTAACGAGCTTAAAAGATACGTTAAGCCAGCTCACTTCAAGCTTAAAGCAATTTGAGCAAACCATGACTCAGTACCAAAAAGGTTCAGGCGTTATGGATCAGCTCAATAATACCCTAGAAGAGCTTGAAAGCTTGTCAAATCGCTTAAAGCCCATTTCTAAAGGGTTGAATGAGCAACCTAACATGCTTATTTTTAATAAAGCGAGTGGTACAGATCCACTTCCAAGGAAAAATAAATGAAAACTGGCTTAGTGACATTTTTGCTTCTATTTTGTTTGACAGGCTGTATAACGAATCCACCTCAGCCGGTTAGCTATTATCAGTTAGAAGTAAACAGTGTCGCGGACGAAAAGCAAGCTGAGCTCAATCGCGTTCTCTTGGTTGATAAAGTGCAGCTAATCGAACTGTTCGATCAACAAGCATTAGTGCAATTTCAACGAGATAGTAAAGTAAATATCGCTAATTTTCATTTTTGGGCTCAGCCGCCTTCCGATATGTTGACTTGGAACTTAATAAACGCATTGAATGCAACCGACAAAACCACTGCAATTAAAAGTGATAAGTTTTATCGCAATGCGCAAGAACATCAGCGCCTCGTTTTAGAAATTAATGAGTTTGCAGGGCACTTTGAAAAAGGTGCTGTCATGAGTGGAACTTGGTATCTTTATCAATACAAAGAAGGGAGCTATCAACTAACTCAAGTACAACCATTCCAATTTGAAACAGCTCTTGAGCAGGATGGTTTTAGTGCTCTTGTATCTGCACATCAAAGAAACTTTAATCAACTGACTACACAAATAAGTAAACAATTATAGTTGGCACTCAAACACCACTACGGGTGTAAAGTCGCTCTCAATTATTATTTTGCCAATACGACTAAATCCCACTTTGCTAAGTAGGCTCATGCTACTGCAGTTACTTTCCAATGTAATAGCACCTAATTTGACGTAACCTTCTTCTAATTTAGCATATTCCATAAGCAATCTAGCGGCCTCGGACGCATAACCTCTTCCGGTAAACTCATCTAAAAGCGCGTAACCTAAGTCTGGAATGTTAAAAAAAGGTCTTTGATATAAGCCGCATAACCCAATACTAATATTACTGCTTGCTTCAACTACAATGTAAGCTGCAGGCGCACCGATTTGATAGGGAATAAGATAAGCTTGCTCGATATGCTCCTCAGCTTGTTGTTGCGTTTTTATGCCTTTATCCCTGATATTATCGATAAAGCTTTTTTGATTCAAAAGCCTGAGTAAAAAGCCCGCATCATTCAAATTTGCCTTTCTTAAAAAGATCCGTTTTCCTGCCGCAATCATCATCTAGCCTCCGAACATATTGCAAATAATTTCCCTCTATACTCTAGCATTTGCATTAGTTAATAAAAAAGCTGGGAAACGAATTTGCCCAGCTTTTAATTACGACTGAAATACCGACAGATTACTGTTGGAATTTGACGTTTTTATACATTTGTTCAACCGAGTCTAGCTTAGTTTGCTTCGGTAAATCTGCAAAAGGCTCAGCTTGGAACTTAGCGCCACGTAATTGAATATTTAGTCTAGCAGCATCTTTGTTCATTACAGTTTGCTGATAATAAGCTTTAACATCGTCTAATGTGACCGCTTCAACTGCAGCAATTAACTTAGCTTCTGAGTCAAACGCCATATTTTCTTTGAACCAATCACCAATTAATGGTTGTAGCTCTTCAGAAAGATTTTTTGGCTCTTCGGTTAATGAGACTAACACTGCATTTTTTAACTGCTCGAATGTTGCCTGATCTAACGCTTCTAAATCTTTCGCGTATTCATCTTTATAGGCGTCAAATCGAGCCTGCATGCTCTTAGCATCTTTTACCGGTGTTTGAATATAGAAGCCTAGCGCTGAATATTCGTCAATCGCGACACTCGTTGCACCGACCGCATATGCCAGCTGCTCTTCGGTTCTAAGACGTTCAAAGGCCGCCGTCCTTAAATGCCCTTGAAGCACCATCGCCGCCGCCTTTTGCGCATAGCCTTTGATTGGGTGCACTGCAAAATCGATTACAGCAACATCTGCAACATCAATGTCTTGTTGCCACACAAGTGTCTGCTTTTGCTCTGGTTGCCAATATTTAGCACGCGCGTACTTGGTCACTTTTTGGCGTTTAGGCAGCGCATGATCTAGCGTCTCTTTTAGTGTTTGTAAATCCGTTTTATCGTAGTTGCCATAGGCAAAAACACGAACTTGGTTATTCGTTAGGATTTGATTTTGCACTTTATCTAGATCGGCTAGAGTCAAAGACTTCGCTGCTGATATCAATGCGGAATCATCATAGCTTCCTGAACGGATGAGTTTCTGATAAACACCAAAAGCTTGTCTGAATGGGAATTCTTTTTCTTGGTTTTGAATGCCACGTACGTAACGATCTATGGCCTGATCAAATGCTCGCTTATTCGTTTCTACACGAACACCAGAGAGCGCATCCTTTAGCAATAGCGCTTGTTTATCAGTAAAGCCTGAAATATCTAGCATGACCCCATTTGCAGGAGTCAGCCCTAGATGCATACCAGCGACGCTCGCTTCCGTCATCAGCTTTGCTTTATCCAAGCGGTATAAATCAGCCCAAATCGACAATGCAACCTCGGTTTTGATGTCTTTCAATGCACTTGGGTTATTTAAGTAGATTTTCAGACTACCTTTGGGCTGTTGATAGAATCGCTCACTTGCGGCATGCCAAATCGTTACGCCATCAGCATCAATAACCTTCTGAACGCCCTTTTTCGCATCATCCGCAGATGTTTTTAGTGCGAAGTTTTCAGGTAGCAAGGTATTTACACTAGGAAGTGCTAAATCGAAATTTGCTTCTTCTTTCCATTTATCAAAATCGCTACGCTTTAAGTCTACAATCTGATATTCACCATCATAGAAGTGTAGTTTTGCATCAGTAGGTTCATCTTTACTGATATACCATACCCGCATTTGCTCAGGTGTTAATTGCTTCAAGACGGTATTAACAGCATCAGCATCAAACTGCGCATAGTAGTAGCTCGCATTGATAGCGTGGTTCATTGGGTAATGCTGCATGCTATCCGCAAGGTTACTGACGTAACCAAACTCATCGCCTTTTTCTAAAAACCTAAATTGATTGTTTAGTGACGTTTGGATTTCCTTGAAGTAGCGGCTATCAACCCCTTTATCACGGATCATATCGATATAATCAAGCACTGTACCAGTAATTAACTCGCGTTGCTTCAACCCCTCATCAGTAAGCTGAATATCTATCTGCAATGTCCCGTAGTTGCCGTAGCTGTTTGGTGTCGCAAATGCGCTCAATGATGAAATTAAGCCTTTATCTTTTAGTACTTGAGCTGGACTACCAGCCATTTCATTGCTTAGAAGGTAAGTTATGAAATAGTTTGGCTTAACCGCAAATGCGTTTGCATTGTTTTTGATAGTGAAATCAAGCTGCAGCGTCTTTACGTCTTCATTTGGTTTATAATGGACCAACTTTTGCCCAACGTTGTCGAAGTTAAGCGATTGCTTAACCTCTGGTTTCTTGATATTTTTATTCTTAATTGTTGTAAAGTGCTTTTTCGCCTTTGCCACCATCTGGTCAATCGGCTCGTTAGAAATCATGGCTAACTTCATGATATTCGCAGAGTAGTACTTATCATAAAATGCAACGGTCTCTTGATGTAGCTTACTTCCCTCTTTATCACCTAACGTTTCTAGGTTACCTATTAGAAAGCGGTTAGCAGGATGATCTCCCATCATGTTTCGTGCAAGTTTAAATTGACCAAAAAAATCCATTTCACGACGCATAGACCATTCTGCGTTTACTGCATTTTTTTCCTTTTCCGTGTACTCAGGGTAAAGCTTTGGAGATTTAAAGAAATCAGAGAATCTGTCTAACGCCTCGTCATAGGCGTCGTTGTTCACTTTGAACATATAATTAGTAATATCCAACCAAGTGTAAGCATTGTGTGCCCCACCGTTTTTGGTCATGAACTCAGAATAACCTTTGCTATCTGGATACTTTTCTGTACCAAGGAATAGCATATGCTCAAGATAGTGCGCCATCCCTTGCTGAGACATAGGATCGTGTAGTAGACCAACGCCAACACTCAGCGCTGCCGCTGATTTCGATACAGAAGGATCTGATACCAAAATGACTTCAATGCCATTTTCCAAGGTTAACGTTTGATATTGTCTATCATCATTAGGACTTACAACCAGTTGTTCTGAAAGAAGATTCTCAGTAGTGCCTGAATGATTCATTGAAGAAGTTGTACCACATCCAGTCAAAACTGCTAAGGTAAGTGTGCTAATTGCGAATAGCTTTTTCATAAAACAATCCATTATTGTGATAATTACTTTTTGGAATCAGACTATCATCGTCATTCAACTAAGCTTTTGCAATATAGAAATTTTTTGTTTTGTAACACTTCGTAAACTGAGGAACCTATGCCAACATCCATTTATTTACTGCTCGCCGCGCTACTTTTACAAACTTTACTCACCTTAGTCATTATGGTCATTATGGGAAAACGTCGATTTAAAGCGGCGCGAGAAAAACAGATCCAGTTTGACCAGTTCAAAACCATGGCGCTGGATAAGGCGCCTGAAGAAGTCATTCTGGCGTCTAGAAACTTTACTAATCAATTCGAAATTCCCGTGTTGTTTTTTGTTGTTTCTCTTGCTGCACTCGCAATGAAACTTGTCACATTGTGGTTCAGTATCTTCGCCCTACTGTTTGTTATTAGCCGTACCGCTCATGCTTATGTTCATATCGGTAGTAATCACGTTAGAACACGTTTTCGCCTTTACCTTGCCGGTTGCATCTTTATTGTACTCCAGTGGCTCACATTAATTTTAACACTTATATAACTAAATATAATAAAAACACCATCCGTTTTAGCTAATTATTCTTTAATCTCTGACTCAATTTGTTAGCATGGCGATGGCAAAAAGAACAACAGGGGCAAATAGATGAAACAGGATAATGATATCTGCGATTTTGGACTTCATGCAGGAGAGCCATACTCCACGCTACCAGCTAGCTTTTTAAACTGGATGATAGAAACAGGTCATGCAAAATGTGAGTTAGCAAAGTTTGAACTGGACAGAAGAGTATCTGCGGTTGTACAAAACACCAGAAAATATAGTAATTTTGAGTGTTAGCACTATTAAAATAATTATAATGTTCTAGAATACGCGCATAATTTATCAAATAGCTTCTAAATTATGCGCAACTTACTTATTCTTTCAACGGCTTTGCTATTATCAGCATGCCATTTCTCCTCCCCTAAGCAGTCGCAACAAGCAGAATACCTAACCGTATTACACACCAACGATAATCATGGTCGTTTTTGGCAAAATGAAAAAGGTGAATATGGTATGGCTGCCAGAAAAACCTTAATTGACCAATTAACGAGTGATGCCGAAAAAGCCGGACATGCCGTTATATTGCTTTCTGGAGGCGATATAAACACGGGTGTACCTGAATCTGATTTACAGTTTGCTGAACCTGATTTTAAAGGAATGAGTAAACTCGGATATGATGCCATGGCGATTGGTAATCACGAATTTGACAACACCCGTGATGTGCTAGCGAGACAAATTGAGTGGGCAAACTTCCCTGTACTGTCAGCAAATATTCTTGATAATACAAATCAAATGCCTGCATATGAACCTTACACCATCATTGAACGCGCTGGGCTAACCATTGCTGTCCTTGGGCTTACGACAATTGATACCGTTAAAATTGCCAATCCCAAGCATGTTCACGGTTTGACTTTTATTGAGCCGTTAGCAGCCACAGAAAGCTGGGTTCCTAAAATTAAAGCCAAATATCACCCGGATATGATGATAGCAGTCACACACATGGGCCACTATCACGGAGCCAACCATGGTATCAATGCACCTGGTGATGTAACGCTCGCGCGTCAACTTCCTATAGGCACACTTGATTTGATTGTTGGTGGACATTCTCAAGAGCCGGTATGTGTCGATGACAATGGTAACGAGGATACAGCTTTTGCTCCTGGCAAAACATGTAAGCCAGACAATCAAAATGGTGTTTGGATTATGCAAGCACATGAATGGGGTAAGTATGTGGGTAAAGCCGTCTTTAGAATTGATGGTGATACAAAAACCTTGATTAGCTACAACTTAATCCCTGTAAACTTAAAAGATAAAGGCGGCTCCGTGATTGGTGAAACGATTCAAGAAGATCCGCAAATGCTTGCTTTTTTAAAGCCATATCAAGAAAAAGGACAAGCGCAAATTGCGGGTGCGGTAGGATACGTGGATAGCTTCTTAGATGGCCGTCGCAGTACGGTTAGATTTAAGCAAAGTAACCTTGCCGATCTTATCATTAATGCACAAATGGCAGCTGTTGAAGCTGACTTTGGCATTATCAGCGGTGGCGGGATCCGTGATAGTATTGAGCAAGGCGATGTCAGCTACAAAGATGTACTGAAAGTGCATCCATTTAAAAATCGTATTACTTATATAGACTGGAAAGCCAGCGATCTTATTGACTATTTAAACATTGTCGCTAAGTTCCCACCAGACTCTGGTGCTTACTTACAGTTCCACCATATTACGTTTGATATCAAAAACGATAAGGTAACCAATGTTAGAATTGCGGACGAGCCAATAACTAACGATAAGACCTACCGTATGAGTTTGAATAGCTATAACGCATCTGGTGGTGACGGTTATCCAAAGATTAACCACCTTCCTGAATATACCGCCACCGATCTTACTGATGCACAGGTCCTAAAAGATTACTTCCAAAAGAATAGCCCAATAAAGGCTATTGATTTATAAGGCAGCAATTCTGTAAAGCGATGTAAGTCATCGCTTTACAGAAACCTATTCTATTTACCAATAATATCAATATCAGACTTTTTCACACCGCTGAGTCCGTAGCTGTGCAATTTCGAGCGAGATCCCTCACCGTGCGCTTTTGGCGGATAAAACAACGCCTTTTTCTCTGGAAATGCTTCCAATACCTCATCAAGTGCAGCCCTAATTTCACTTAATGTTTTTTCTAAGCTATTAGTGAAGTTAGGTCTTTTTCTAATGGTATGACCAAGTTCAACTAAACGGTAAAAATATTTATCCGCGAGATCCAACAACTCTTTTGGCATCTCTTTGTTTTGATTAAGAACGGTATCGGGGTTTACATCGCAAAACTCAACTAAAGCTAAGTAAAAGCATAATGGCTTGTTGGCAAGCTGAACGCTTACTAGCTTATCTCTATTCGTCGTTACTGTTTTTGAATACAAATCAATAACGAGCTTAAATTCTGGTAACTTTTCTAGCGCATGGCTTGAACTTACGCTTGCCTCAATACCTTTTCTTCTCACCCAGTTGAACACCGCAACCCCGATTAGCGCCATAATCAGAGGAAAAATATAGGTAGACTTTGGTTTGGTGTCATCTAACGAAACCGCGACATAGAAGTTTCTGTGCGGCGCAGATAATGTTAGTACCTCACTTTTTTCACCCTGCCCTGCTCCAGACGTATTGATGTCAAGGACGGTCAAACGGGCATCTTGAGCGTCTAACACAGTATTTAGTGAGTTTATATACTCTCTTAACTCAGTTTCATTACCTGCGTAATGTAGAAAAGGATCCGCGACAGGTAAACGATTCATGTCAATAGCAACACGAAGCGCCACAGCTTCTTTTTGTTGCTTCAAAACACGTTTAGTTTCGATACTTTGAGAAATGTAGAAAATGCTGCTAAACAATAATGCCAAAGCAATAAAAACGGATATATTACGCTGGCTAACGTCCACTTTCTTCTCCAATAAAGCTATAAGGTAAAGTTTCACATTGCCAGTATCTATCTACCTTATCAAAGTAACTAGATGTTCTTAATTGAGCAACTTGGTTAATAATTTCCTGCATTGCGCAAGCTAAATCGGTGTTATTGTTGTTCATTTTTAAATACCATTTACTGCCACTGACATTATTTGCAATTGGCGTAATGTAATTCTTCGAAAACCGTTGCTCATCTTCTTCGGACCAGTAAGATGCAATAATATCAACCTCGCCAGCAGCTAACCGATTGCGGAGCGCTTGATGCGAGCTTAAATAGGTAATATCGAGCGCGTTAATATCGATATCTAATTCTTTAAACGCACTTTTTGGTAATATGTGGCCAGAGCGACTTGTTGGATAGTCAAGCAACCCTATTTTTTTATCTAAGAAATAAGATTTAGATAACTTGGGTTTTTCTGTGTTTGATATGAAAAACGCGGAATAAGCCGGATACCCTATAACAGGCCTATAACTATGCGTTGATTCAGCCATCAAAGCCGACATGATATTGTCTTTCGTTAAAATAAGATCAGCGATCCCCTTTGCAAGAAACTCTATTTGCTCAGCGAGACTTCCTCCCCAATACACTTTCACTTGTCCATATTGCCTTGTGACCACTTCATCTTCACATGCTCTAACTAATACGTCTAACGCGAGACTTTTAATCGGAACATGTATTTTTAACGTGTTGATATTGGACACTGAACGTGTTTTACAGGTATTTGAGTACTGGACGACAGGATCAAGAATGAGAGGCTTAACCGAAATTAATCGAGCCCCTAAAATCCAGCACAATAATGCGCTTATAAACAACAAAGATACAATTGTTGATTTACTAGTCAAAATGTTACTATGTATCACTAATTGGAATAACCTATCCTTTCAAGACCACTATTAGATCAATTTTCTTTACTCATTGCAATAGGTAATTTTACTAATAACCCATAACCATATGAATTTAAAACTTTATTGACAAGAAATTATGAATCTTATTGAGTCCTTTTATTTTGTTGAAAAATACGGACAATTGGCCTCACTTTTCGGTTGGGAAGATTGTTCCCTTTTCTACAAGAGATACAAATGTTACGTAAAAGCTTGTCATTACTTTTCGCTGTAGGGATGACTATCACGACGTCAAGTGCACACGCCTGGGGTCAAAATGGTCATAGGATCATTGGCGAATTGGCCGAGGCACATTTAACCGAGCAGACTCGCGTTGCGATTCAACCTTTATTAGAGGGTGACTCTCTGGCTGAAATTTCGAATTGGGCAGACGAGATGCGTTCGGATCCAAGCACATTTTGGCGTAAACAATCTTCGAAGTGGCATTACATCAATATCGACAACCCAAAAGCAATGCACGAGCATGTCCATGCCGATCTGAATGACAGAGAAAAAGTAAAACACATCCTAGATGGCATCTACTACTCCATCAATACATTAAAGTCAGAATCTAAATCAATCGATGAAAAGCGTTTCGCGTTCCGTTTCCTAGTCCACCTTGTTGGTGACAGCCATCAGCCATTTCACGCAGGTCGCGGCAAAGACCGTGGCGGTAACATGATTAAAGTAAAGTTCTTTGGCAGTGATTCAAACTTACACAGTACTTGGGACACCAAATTAATCGAAAATGAAAATCTTTCATTTACAGAATTTACACGTTTTATTCAAACCACAAATAATGAAATAATTGCTGAATACTTAGACAGCTCGCCTGCAGATTGGTTGCTTGAGTCAAATAATATTGCTGAAAAAGTTTATAATAGCAATGAAACTGAAATAAGTTACGGTTACATTTATAAATATATGCCAACAATCAAATTTAGGCTTCAACAAGGTGGCATTAGATTAGCTGGCTTATTAAACCAAATTTATGATCCTAATTCTAAACCGCTGGTTTCATCACTGAAATCAGCAAATAAAATAACAGTTAACCATTAGTTTAAAATAACCTACTAACACGGGAAACAACATAATGAAAATCCAACTTCGCAAAAATGCACTTACGCTTGCTATCGCTGCAAGTTTAGGCATGAGTGGCATGGCGGTTGCGGCAGATACATCTTCGTCTATAAAAGGACAGATCGTAGGACCTCAAGGTAATCCAGCTGCAGACACTAAGATTATCATCGTTCACGAACCGACAGGTACACGCCGCGTTGTTACAACGAATGACACTGGTACGTACAACGCATCAGGTCTTCGCGTTGGTGGTCCATACACCATCACTATCGACTCAAACAAATTCCGTGACGCTGAGCTGCGTAACATTTACCTATCTCTAGGTGAAGCACAAAAGATCGACCAGCAGCTAAGCGAATTGCAAATGGAGTCTATCGTAGTTACTGGTACTCCAGTACTATTTAACTCTTCTGCAAACGACACTTATTACGGTGCTGATGCAATCAAGAGCACGCCTAGTATCAACCGTGATATTAAAGACGTAGTAAGAAATAACCCGCTAGTTGTCATCCAACCTGGTAACGACAGTGCGATGACAATCGCAGGCTCAAACCCGCGTACAAACTCTATTACTGTTGATGGTATTCCGCTAAACGATGACTTCGGTCTTAACTCTGGTGGCTACCCAACACAGCGTAACCCATTCCCTCTGGACGCGCTTGACCAAGTAACCGTTCAAGTAGCACCAACAAATGCTAAATCAAGTGGCTTTACTGGTGGTAACGTTGATGCGGTATTTAAGTCTGGCACTAACGAAATCACTGGTAGCGTTTTCTATGAGAAAATGACTGACAGCTGGGCTGGTACGCCTAAAAACGAAGGTAAAGAAGTTCCACTAGAGTTTGAAGAAGAGAACTATGGCTTCTCAATCGGTGCTCCTCTTATTGAAAACAAACTATTTTTCTTCGGTGCATACGAAAAGTATGAATCTCCTCAGTCAATTGAATGGGGTCCAGCAGGTTCAGGTATCGGCGCCAACGAAACTAATATCACACAAAGCGATTTAGCAGCTGTACGCAAAATTGCTTCTGAAGTATATGGTGTCGATAACATCGGTAGCGCAGACGCACAACCACAACTAGAAGATGAAAAATACATCATCAAACTAGATTGGAACATCAACGACTATCACCGTGCAAACTTCGTATATATGTTTAACGAAGGTAACCGCACAAACAACATGACTCAGAAAGCTAGTGAGCTTCACCTAAGCACTTATTGGTATAATAAGTCAGAGAAACTAAATAACTTCAGCTCAACACTATACTCTGACTGGACGGATGATTTCTCAACGCAAATCAGTATTACGAGCAAGTCTGTTGAAACCGGTCAAATCTCACTAGACAGCGCTTTAGGTCTAGGCGATATCACAATTGACAATATCGATGTTGATGGAGATGGTACTAAAGGCACAATTAACTTCGGTTCAGATGCTAGCCGCCACTCAAATTCACTAGAAAACGACCTCACAACATTCAAGTTTGACGGTACTTATCTACTTGACGAACATACACTAGAGTTCGGTATTAAGTACGACATTCTAGACGTTGAAAACCTATATTTAGATGGTTCTAAAGGTGTTATCACATTTAACAGCCTAGAGGACTTTGCCACACGTCAATTATCAACATATTCATATAGTAATGGTATTGGTAATAATCCAGATGCAGTTGCAGCAGCATTTAAACGTAAAGACCTTGCCCTATACGTGAACGACCGTTGGGATTTCAGCGATGAACTAGCATTTAGCTTTGGTCTTCGTTACGAGCGTCTAGGTTCTGACGACAAACCAGCGTTCAACCAAGACGTATTTGATAGAACGGGTTTTGATAACACTTATAATCTAGATGGCGCTGACATTTGGTTACCTCGTGCAGGCTTTACATACTACATGAACGAAGACGTAACTATCCGTGGTAGTGTAGGTCGTTATGCTGGTGGTAACCCTAACGTTTGGATCTCAAACTCTTACTCAAACGATGGTTTCAGTCGTCAAAACTTCTCTGCTAGAGGAGTTACCGCACCTGCAAGTATCCTAAATACTATTCCGCAAGAAGCTATCGACGGTATTAACAATGCGAATCGCGGTTCGGTTTCTAACTTTATCGATCCTAACTTCGATATTCCATCGCAGTGGACATATATGCTAAATGCTGATGTAACACTTGACATCCCAGGCCTTGGTGACGGATTCGCGTGGACTACGACTGCTATCTTCACAGATAAAGAAAATACCGCTGAATGGGTGAATGCAGCACTTCTTCAAGAAGGCGATGTAGTAGGTTCTACTGCTGATGGTGCATTACCATTCTACGATACCCGTGAACTTGAGATTATGCTAACGAACGCAGATAAAAACGGTCGTTCAATTATCCTAAGTACTGGTCTTTCTAAAACGTGGGATAATGGCTTCAAGTTTGATATGTCTTATACTCATCAAGACATCACTGAAGGTAACCCTGGTGGTTCCTCAACTGCCCGTAGTAACTACCGATACGGTCACTTCTTAGACCACCAAGAAACACAAATCGGTACTTCTACCTATGAAACTGAGCACCGCTTTGTATTTAATCTAGGCTACTCAACTGAATTTATTGAAAACTATAAAACGAATTTCAATCTATTCTTTGAGCGTCGTTCAGGTTCAGCATATAGCCACCTAACTAAATGGCAGAACCTTACTGGCGGTAAATACTTTGATCAAGACCTAATTCAACCTTCAGGCTTTGGTTCAACGTTCGGCGGTAACTACCTAGCTTATGTACCAACTGCCAACGATCCTAATGTACTTCGTTATGAAGGTGTAACCGAAGCGGAAGTATTAGCTCATTTCGAAGATCTTGGACTCTCAGGTTATGCGGGTGGTTTTGTAGACCGTAGCGCTGGAAAGTCACCTTGGACAACCTCTATGGATCTGTATATTTCTCAGGAATTGCCTGGATTTACTAAAGATCATAAAGGTGAGGTTTACTTCGTAATTAACAATCTTATTAACCTGATTGATTCTTCAGCTGGTAAGGTTTATAGACAAGACTTTGGTACAAACAATGTAATAGAGATGGATATTGACCCAGCAACTGGTAAATACATCATCGGCGAAACTACATTCGACAAGAGTAAGTTTGAAGCAGAAGACTCAACTTACCGTATCAAGATCGGCGTACGTTACAACTTCTAATATCTAACACGTAATTAGATAATCTCCCAAAGGCCAACGAAAGTTGGCCTTTTTTATATTTAATCCAGCTTAAGGTTATTTTCCACCTATTAACCACAACTAAGCCTTTATAAATTCCTGATATTAAATATAATAGAAACAGGACAAGTCATTGTTTCTGAGCAATAAACCATACTAAATGTAAAAATGAATGGATTATAAATATGATAAGGGATAAATCATGTTAAGACGTAAAGCTTTTATCGGCTTTCTAGTCACAATGCTGGGTATAAGTATTGATTATTTAATCATCTCTCTATCTAATCATTTACTTAAAAGCAGCGCATTTGAAATATCCATGATCTATATGACTATAATATCATGTACAGAAAACCGTACGAGATAACATTCAGTGGTACTTTACTATATAGAGCTTGTTCTAAGCGAGTGTGCAAGCTCTTTTTCATCTACTGCGGACTGTAATAATTTCAGTAGTTGTACTAAATTCTCTTTCTGTTCATAGCTAAAACAACTGAGTAGTTCAGCTTCCCATGCCAATGCAAGCGGCGTTAATGTTTGATAAAGCGCTCTTCCTTGCTCTGTCACTGCAATAGTTTTTGCACGTTTATCACTTGGACTCACTAACATCTCAATCAACTCTCTGTCTTGTAACTGCTTAATTGCTCTTGAAACGGTTGATTTATCCATGCTTGCTAATTCGCATATGTGCTTAGCAGTGAGCCCCTCATTCTGTATTGCGTGAGATAACACCCGCCATTGTGGCTGTGTTAATTCTCCCTTTTGTTCATAGACGTGCGCAAAGTCATTGCTCACTTTTGTTGACAGTGAAACGAGCTGATACGGTAAAAAATCGTTTATATTCAGCAGTTTTTTATGATTTTTAGACATTATTCCACACTCCCAACTGTCACTATAGCTTTACAGAGCGACTAGATGACAAACATTGAAAATACTCTCACATGAGAGTATCTTACTATAAAACACAAAGGAGTCGAGACACATGAGCCAAGAATTTCAATATTTAACTGGGTTTGGTAATCAATTTGAAAGTGAAGCACTACCCGGCGCTTTACCTATTGGTCAGTTTTCACCGCAAAAAGTAAAATACGACCTCTATGCAGAACAATATAACACCACCGCTTTTACAGCGCCTCGTGCTGACAATCGTCGAAATTGGTTCTACCGTATTCGCCCTTCCGTTTTACAAGGTGAATATGAAGCGATAGATAATGGCCTACTGCGCACAGCACCAATAACTGAAGCCGTTACCCCTCCTTCCATGTTGCGCTGGAATCCTATCGATATACCACAAGAAAAAACAGACTTTGTCGATGGCTTAGTAACGATGGCAGCTAACGGCAGTGCCAATGGCCAAAGCGGGATTGGTATTCATGTATATGTTGCTAACGCATCAATGGAAGGCCGCTACTTCTATAATGCGGACGGCGAGCTGTTGTTCGTCCCACAGCAAGGCGAACTCATTTTACACACAGAATGCGGTAAACTCGCAATTAAACCGGGAGAGATTGCCGTTATCCCTCGTGGTATCAAATTTAATGTAGAGCTTTTAAGCGATACGGTACGTGGTTATATTTGTGAAAACTACGGACACCCTTATATTTTGCCTGAGCGAGGCCCTGTTGGTGCGAATGGCTATACCAACGAACGTGACTTTCAATACCCGGTTGCCGCCTTTGAGGACAAAGAAGGTGATTTTGAACTCGTTGCAAAGTTTAATGGTAATTTGTTCCGCTGTGAGATTGGCCACTCACCGCTTGATGTGGTTGCATGGACAGGTAACAGCGCCCCATACAAATATGATTTAGCACGATTTAACGTAATGAACACCGTAAGCTTTGATCACCCAGATCCGTCAATCTTTACTGTACTTACTTCTCCATCAGGCACACCTGGTGTTGCAAACGTAGACTTTGTGATCTTCCCACCGCGCTGGATGGTGGCAGAAAATACATTCCGTCCACCTTATTATCACCGTAATATCATGAGTGAATTTATGGGACTGATTGAAGGGGTTTACGATGCTAAAGAACATGGTTTTGTGCCAGGTGGTATGAGTCTACACAACTGTATGTCTCCACATGGACCAGAAGCGGATGTATTTGAAAAAGCGAGTAATGCAGAGCTTGCACCACAGCGCTATGAAAACACACTCGCGTTTATGTTTGAGTCACGTTACATTATCTCTCCAACTAAGTATGCTTTAGAAGGCAAAGCGCGTCAGCCTAACTATGCTGATTGCTGGAAAGGCATTAAAAAGTACTTTAAAGGAGCATAAAGATTATGTTGAAACTCTATACTTATTTTCGCTCATCTGCAGCCTATCGTGTGCGTATTGCTTTAAACCTTAAAGGATTAGACCACGAGTTAGTCCCTGTAAACTTGCTTAAATCGGAGCAAAGCGGCGAGGCATATTTAAGTAAAAACGGTCAAGGGTTACTACCGGCTCTTGAAACTGAGCATGGCATTCTTGCACAATCTTTAGCGATATTGGAGTGGCTGGAAGAAACCCAAACAGGCCAAGCATTGCTACCACAGAATCCTTGGCAAAAAGCGCAGGTAAGAAACTTTTGCTACGCCATCGCCTGTGATATCCACCCTATCGATAACTTGCGGGTACTTAAATATCTCTCAAATGAACTAGGTGCATCTGACGAGCAAAAAAATGAGTGGTATCGCCACTGGGTTATCGAAGGCTTTAAAAAGCTAGAGCCTATGATTGGCGACGGTCAATTTTGCTTTGGCACGGAGCCCACGCTCGCGGATGTTTGTTTAGTACCACAAGTGTTTAATGCACTGCGTTTTAAAGTAGATATGACTGCATTTCCTAAGATCAGTCGAGTGTACGAATATTGTAATACGCTTAATGCGTTTTCTGATGCGGCGCCTGAAAATCAATTAGACGCACAATAGGGCTAGTAAACGATAAGCCAATTAAAAGAGTGGTATGCTAAGCGTACCACCCTTTCAATCAAACGAACGTTTGTTATTTCAACGCGCTATAGACATGATCAAAATGGCCAATAAGGTCGTGACCAAGATCAGTCAAATAACCCCCATCGGGGCTGTCAATGACCCCTTTTTCAAATAGCCGCATCGCTGCACCTTGTATACCTTCTGGCGCACTCCTATGAATTTTTATCCCCTGATGCAAACTATGTCTTGGAAATCTAGCTAGTAAGGTCAACTCATCCAACAATTTTTGGTCTAATGCCATTGTCATTTTTCCTTATTCTTCTATAGTCATCTAACACTCTAGTTCAAAAAACTAAATTTGATGAAGTTTTTAATTTGTTTAATCACTGTTAATTTGATCTCACTGCCTGTTTTGGCTGCAACGCCCGCTAATTTAAGGTTATATGGAGAAATACCAAAGCAAGTTTGTTGGTATGAAGGAAAGTCATATAGCGAAGGCTCGCTATTGCAACAGTTTGACATGCTGTTTGTCTGCGCAACAAAAAAGTACAACGAAGACAATAGTAAACTGGTGTGGGTCAAGGCAGATGCGTCTGGTGCGCCAATTAGACCTGAAATTTCGGATAAAATTAGGGTAAACTAGGCGTAATATCTAAAGTTATATAGAAGTAAAAGATGACAACCCAAGCGAATAACCCCTTCACGGTATCAAGTTAGAAGAGATTATTGTAAAACTTGAGCAGCAACTAGGCTGGAAAGAAATGGCAGCCGCCGTAGATATTAACTGCTTCAAAGATAATCCAAGCGTTAAATCTAGTCTCAAATTCTTGCGCCGTACACCTTGGGCAAGAACCAAAGTGGAGCAACTGTATCTAGATACCTTCCACGGCTTTCAGTGGCCAGACATAAAAAAGTAACCCGTTTTCTCCAAGGTTATTTAACTGCATAAAGCGCGTTGTAAGTGTCCTTAAGCTTTTCAAGAATATGCTTGGGAACATTTTTATTACAGGCTAGATAAAGTGACGTATTAAACTGATCTAATGTATATACCGGCTCAAGTAACTGAGCCGTTTGCTCTTTTGCACTTCGAAACCTAAACTGAGCATCGCTGAGTATCACCAATTCAACAAAGTCTTTTCGCGTTTTGAGTAGTTCAAAAACCTTATCAAAAGAATTAATAAGAACCATCTGTTTCCCCTCTTGAAAACCATGTTCCATTAAAAACTGGTGGCTAAAATTGTCTCGGATCACCGCAGTTCGATAAGCTTGCGCATCTTCTAATTTGTTCAACTTGATTTTGCTCTCACGTAGCGCGTAGAAAGAGGTGGTAAAGGTATCAATGGGAAATACCCAATTAAACTCATTTTCGCGAATAGTATTTCTCGCTGTTGAAAAGACACAGGTATCGCCTTTTCTTAATGCGGCATTGTAGGCTGCTGGCCATGAAAGTACGCTGATGGTGTAATCAAGGCCGGAGTCATCAAGCACTGTCCTGACTTTATCCGCAGCGCGTCCAATTAACTCTCCTTTGTCATCAAGATATTGGAAGTCAGGAAAATTCTCAGTGACAATATTTAGCGTATAGGCAAGCGCACTGAAACTCATCAGTAAAAGACAAAGGCCAACTGAGTAAGCACCCTTCATAAAACTCTCCCCATAGCTACTTGAATAATATAGTCTTAACTTAAGGGTTGAGCAATTTTTAAAGAGAAAGAATAGATTTTTGTTAAAGCGAGTTATGGGTAACTTACTAAAGTGCGTTAGTAATAGACGAGAATGGCCTCGCCTATCACTTAGTGCTGATTTCAGGGGTTATTTAGCTACTTTAGCTATTGTTGATAGCATCAATTAAAAACGCACTCAGCTTAGCACCTTCTTTAAGCGTCGTTTCTGAGCTAGTTTGTCCAACAAGAGAGCTGTCGGTAAATGGTGCAATTTCCATCATGTCTGCGCCTGTAATTTTAAATTCACCGCGCAGTGCTTGTAGAATTAACATCGCTTCGTCCGGAGTCATGCCGCCCGCTTCAGGGGTACCTGTTGCAGAAGCAAACTCTTCATCAAGTGCGTCAATGTCAAAGCTAACATAAAGTTCTTCAACACCGTCAGCCTTTAGCTGCGCAATAACTTCATCTACAATCGCTTGTGCACCACGCTCTCTGATCTCATGAGCCCAATGCTGCTTAATGCCGAATGTAGACTCCCAATGAGATTTAGGTTTACCGCTAGAGCGGATCCCAAATTGTACTAAATGATGTGGTGCAGGTAAAAACTCAAGGATATGCGTACACCAAGAGCCAAAACATAAATCGATACCTAAGCGCTCAACGAGTAAATCTGTATGGGCATCAAAGTGAATAATTGCTGTTTTTACACCGCGAGCACGCTTTGCTTTAAGATACGCTTTTGTTAGTGGATAGCTGATTGAGTGGTCGCCACCAATCCCAAATACGCCTTTATCTGGATAGTTTTCGTAAAAGCCATCACACACATCTTCTGTAATAGATAATGGTGACACGTAATACTCACTCTCAGGGTCAGCATAAAGTGCCTTTTGACAGTTACTGATCGTGCTCTCGTTTAAATATTTGTCATGTAGTAAATGTGGAATAACACGCACATCGCCAAGGTCAAACGCGCTCGTTTGTGGCTGTTGCTCAATTAATGTCGAACGCAAAAATAACGGACCCCAGTTCGCTCCGCGTAAAATACCACCGCCACAATCTGAACTGATCCCAAGAATTACCGCTTTATGTTCACTTTCGCCCAATTTTTCCAGTGACGCTTTCCATAAAGTATCGACACCTTCTGTTTGTCCGTATAGCTTTTGTCTTAGCGCGTCTTTTCTTTCTTTCGCTGTGTTTACTGTAAACACACCATCTCCCGGTGGGCATAAACAGTGCTCAAGTTTTTTATGGAATTGTTTTTTGCTCTCAGACATCGCTATCCCCTCTTATATGCATAATCATGCGACCCAGAAAAATCTTCCCTATTGCGCTTTATATATTGCGAAACACTCAAAATACGATTGGCTTAAAATGAGTAAAAACGACAAATTAAAAATAAAAACCTTATAAATCAAAAAGATTTCTTGATCTCTAACTTCGTTTTCGGAAGACATTGACTGTTCATTAGGTCGTTGTTGCAGCACATATAACAGGTTCAAATAGGAAGTCAACCGCAGTACCAACAATGCTCGTTAATGCTCGTTGATGCTGCGGTTGTTTATTCATAGAGGGTGTTTAGTTATTCGTAGTGGCGTGGCACTTTTGTTTTAATTACAGCGATATAGCCATGCCAACTTGCGTACGCTAGCAGCGGCATAATAACGATAAAGCCAGCCGTTCCAGTTGCAAACCCAAGCATCACCAAGAACACTAAGATCCCACACCATACCACCATGGCGCCGATATTTTCTTTCACTGCATGCATTGAGCTTATTACCGCAGTCATGATATCCACTCGGCGCTCCATCATTATTTGTGGCGTAAACGCTGAGATTGCGAATACACACACCAATAAAATGCCTCCCACTATCGAGCCGAGTGCTAAAAACGCCGAAAGCTGTTCAAACGTTGGGTTTGGAACATTTGGGTATAGCGCGTGGATAAGTGCTGCCAAGCGCATCCAAACAATCATAATCACCATCAATAGCACCGCGAACCCCCATTCACCAGCAGGATTACGAAACATTGATTTAAGACTGTGCGTTAGCGTTGGTTTGTGGCCCTTTTCCAACTCCCACGCAACATCATACAAACCAGCTGCGAAAGCGGGCCCGATCAGCGCAAAAGCGACGGCTGCTGGTAGAATTACCAAGTGAGTACCCGATTGGTATACTAACCACATGATAAAGGCAGGTATAAGAGTAAAAATAAGTCCATACACTAGGCTAAGTAGGGCGCATTGGCAATATCTTTAAAGGCTAATGCAAGCCAGTGAAACGGTGCCATGGCCGGGACTTTGTTGCACTCAAAGCAACGCGCAAATTCATTTTCTTTATTTATAGAATGTGTAGCAGGCATAACCATTCCTCATTGTTGCTCTCATGTTAAGGTTTAGTGGAACATCGACAATCCCGCAAGCTATCCCGAGCTATAATTTAAACGCCTATACTAAAATAGGACATCTGTCCTGTACTTGATAGGCATTAACGATAAACATTACGCTTTAATTATTACTAAGGTTTACTATGGAAAAGGTATTTCACTTAGGTCTTACAAAAGCCGACCTACAAGGCGCTTCACTGGCAATTGTTCCGGGTGATCCCGAGCGCTCAAAACGCATCTCTGAATATCTAGACTCTCCCGTCTGCTTAGCACAAACTCGTGAATTTCATGTTTACCTTGGCTTTTTAAATGAAAGTCCTGTGGTCATTTGTTCAACAGGTATAGGCGGTCCGTCTACGTCAATCGCAGTCGAAGAATTAGCACAACTTGGTATCACCACCTTTTTACGCATAGGTACAACTGGTGCTATTCAACCACATATCAATGAAGGTGATATTTTGGTGAGCACTGCATCAGTGCGTTTAGATGGCGCTAGCCAACATTTTGCACCTATCGAGTTTCCTGCTGTTTCTGATTTTTATACTACTTCGGCAATGGTACAGGCATGTGAATCATTGGGCATTACTCATCATGTAGGTATCACCGCGTCTAGCGATACTTTCTACCCAGGACAAGAACGCTACGACACATACTCAGGCTACGTCAGAAAAGCGTACCAAGGTTCGTGTGCAGAATGGCAAAAGCTTAACGTGATGAACTATGAGATGGAGTCTGCTACGTTATTTACCATGTGTGCAGCACTTGGGTTGAAGGCAGCTTGTCTTGCAGGCGTTTTGGTAAACAGAACACGCCAAGAGATCCCTAATGTCGACCATCAAGCGGTTGAAAAGAAAGCAGTCACTGCAGTATTAAAAGCGGCTGAACTCTTACTTTCGAAATAAAAGCAGTAGATGTAGAGATTGAGTGATTACTCAATCTCTACATGTGTAAGCAAATGCTCGGCATTGTATGCCTTTAAAACTGCTAAGCTTACTTGCAACTGGTTAGCACAGCCCTGCTTTTCTAGCAAAGTGATCCCTACTACATTTACCTCTGATAATACTTTACCCGACATCGCTAGTTGACTTAATGCACTTTGTAGCGGCGATAAGCTTGGATTATAAGCCGCATTTTCAGCATAACGCCCATAAAAGCACTCGCCAGTGTCTAATTTAATTTCCACCGCACTTTGGTTATGTGTGTAGGGACAATAAGCACGCAGATAATGCTGATAAAGCGTAGCACTGATTGATTCAGGCAATATTTCATTCTCGGCTAAATGATGCACTTGAGAAAAGAGCTTTTCACTATTGCCCAGATCATCCGGACCAAACGAAGTCGGCAGCAAATCACACAACGAAGTTTTTCCTGTTGGCAATAAAATTTCAAGTTCCCTTGCAGTGCTTAGCTCATTCATAAATTGGCGACAAAATCCGCAAGGCGCAGCATTAATCGTCATTTTAGTGATTTCAGTTGCACCATTTAACCACGCATTGTTAATTGCCGCTTGCTCGGCATGAACAACTAAAGAAAGCGCCTGATGTGAGAACTCTAAATTCGCGCCTAAAAACGCTTGTTGAGATTTATCATCCCAAGCAATGGCACCAACATAAAATTGTGAAATAGGGGCGTTGCAAACTCAGCCGCGACTTCAAGTAAAGCAGCTTCAAGCTCTGATCGAGATAGTTGAAAGCGGTTTTGATATTGTGCAAGCTGGGAATAACTCAATATACCACGATGGGCGATAGCGTACTGCGTTAACGCACTTTTTATTGATGGTTCTATCTTTGCCATATTGTTGTCATGTTTATCTATGGCAGGATAGTTTACGCAAGAGTTACAGCCGACTCAACCATTCTCTTGCAGATTTAAAACACTCAAAGTTTTCAGCGCTGATATTAAAACGCTTAATTTTTTGTAGAAAAAGGTCATGCATATAACCTTCAAAACCAACGACGCGCGCGATATGCAGATTGCCAATATTGTGCGCAACTTTCGGCATTATGTTCACAATATCAATCGCTGCGAAGCGGTGCTCGAGTTCACTCACATCTACTAACACTTTGCTACTATTATGTTTTTTAGCATATAGATTGGCTTTCTCGTATGCCGAGACCACATCGTTTGCATTCGCAATGCCTCTGATCTTCATCATAATCAGATCATTACACTCATCAAATGTGACGCTAGTAGAAATTTTGTGCATGTATCGTAGACCTATCAACCGACAATTCTTGAATAAAACAAATAAAACGACTGGTAAAACCAGCCGCGCATTTTAAATCAATGAGAATTACTGTCAACAAATATACTAATAAAAAACCAATCAAAATAAAAAAACCAATCCATTGGGATTGGTTTTGTAGCTATAATGCTTATAAATGTAAAATTTTACAAAGAATGATTATTCCAATTGTTGCACTAACCAGTATTGCGCATCCCCGCCGCTATCCCTGTCATCGTGATCATAAGTGCCAGTTCCAAATCGTGACTGGTTTCTTCACGAACCCGCTTTAACAACTCAATTTGTAACAGATTGAGTGGATCAGTATATGGGTTTCTCAGCCCGATTGACTCTTTGATCCAAGGTTGCTGCGACAACAACGATGACTCTGGCGCAAGGCCGCGAATAAGCTCGATAGCTTGCTGTAGATTGTCTCTTAATTCATCCCCTAGACCTTTATACTCATCACTGACTAAACTTGCGTCATACATTTCGCTGAGCCAAAGATCGGCTTTGCAAAATACCATTTCGAGCATTTCTAAACGGGTTCTAAAAAATGGCCATTTTGCGCTCATTTCTTGAAGCATGTCTTTACCAAACGTTTCCACAGCGGCTTCTAGGCCTTCTTTCGCTCCCAGCCAAGCGGGTAACATCAAGCGGTTTTGGCTCCATGCAAAAATCCACGGAATGGCCCTCAAACTCTCCACACCACCGTTTGGATTACGTTTAGAAGGCCGCGAGCCTAGCGGTAATTTAGACAGTTCTTGCTCTGGCGTCGCCATTCTAAAATAAGGAACAAATTCAGGGTTTTCTCGAACGATACTGCGATACTTTTTACATGAAGCCTCACTAATCGTCTCCATTACCTCAACCCATTTAGGTTCAGGACGAGGAGGTGGTAACAAATTACTTTGTAAAATCGCACCGGTGTAAATAGATAGACTTTGCATGGCGACTTTAGGTAAACCAAATTTAAAACGGATCATTTCGCCTTGTTCGGTTACTCGCAAGCCACTTTTTAGTGAACCGGGGGGCTGAGATCTTAGGGCTTGTGCTGCAGGCGCACCTCCGCGACCGATCGTGCCTCCACGGCCATGGAAAAGCACCAGCTCAATGCCCTTAGCATCAGCAAGGTTAACTAGTTTTTCCATTGCATCATACTGCGCCCATCCTGCCGCCATCATCCCCGCGTCTTTTGCAGAGTCGGAATAGCCGATCATGACATATTGCTTGGCGCCAATCGTGCCCTTATACCAAGTGTTATCAAATAATCCGCTGATCACTGATTGTGCATTATTTAAATCATCCAGCGTTTCAAATAGCGGGGCTACCGGTAAGCTGAATTTACATCCACTTTCTTGCAGTAATAAATGTACAGCGAGAATATCTGAGGCACTTTGCGCCATCGAGATGATATAAATGCCAAGCGCATTTTGGTCTTGCTCAGCAATCGTTGCAAATGTCTCTAGCACCTCTTGAACATTAGATGAAGGTTGCCAGTGACGCGGCAATAAAGGCCGTCTCGAGCTTAGCTCTGTTAATAAGAAGGCCTGTTTGTCTGCTTCTTGCCACTGGGCATAATCGCCAAGGCCCAAATAACGCGTTAATTCGGAAAACACTTCGGTATGTCTGGCGGAGTCTTGACGAATATCTAACTTACATAAAGACACACCAAAGCAGTCGATTCGTCTTAAGACATCCAATAGCAAACCATTGGCAATATTAGCCATGCGACAATCAACCAGTGAGCGATAACATGCCTCAAGCGGCTCTCTTATCTGTGAAACCTGTTTAATCTTGTCCTGATAATGAGAAGGCGTGCCTTTGATTTTATATTCCAATGCTGCAATGGTTTCTTCTACCTCTGCTCGTATTTGCTTTAACACATGGCGGTAGGGTTCATTGCTGCCATCCGCTCGCGCTATAAAGCTTGGAGATGCATTACTCATAGAAAGCTCTGCACCCAAGATCTCTAGGTCGCGACGATATAAATCAAGCGCCATCCAGCGGCCATGTTCAAGAACTGATTGCGTAACATGAGAAGTAACAAACGGGTTTCCATCTCTATCGCCCCCATCCAAGAAGTAAGCTGGATGGGACTAAAATTAGCCGGTAGCTGTAAGTTTAATCGCGTTTTAACTTGAGCATTAAAATACCGAACAAACTTAGGCACGGCTTCCCATAGGCTATTCTCAATAACCGCGAACCCCCACTTTGCTTCATCCAGTGGTGTAGGTCTCTTTTCTCTAATGTCGCTCGTGTGCCACGCTTGCGAGATCAACTGCTCAATACGGTCAATGACCTCATCATAGACAGGATCCTCACCTGAAGTCACCTCAAGCACTTTTAGACATTCACTAAGCTCAACGTGTTTATTGATGATGGTTCTTCGTGTTACTTCCGTCGGGTGAGCGGTTAGCACCAAATCTATTTTCAGTTTGCTTATCACATCAGCAACTTCGTTTAGTGTAAGTGCGCCAGCGTCAACTTTACTTTGCAATTCATCAAGCGCCCTATCGACCTCAATCATAACACCGTCAGGGGAGCCAGATTTTGAAATGGTGTGGAACTGTTCTGCGACATTGGCAAGGTTTAAGAAGTGATTAAATGAACGAGCAACGGGAAGTAACGCTTCATCGCTTAGGCTACGTAAGGTGTCTATGAGCGCTTGCCTATCTGAATCATTACCACTCCTCGAGGATTTTGCTAGGTGCCTAATTTCTTCAACTTTATCTAGCGTCTCTTGACCCTGCGCTTGTTGAATAATTTGCCCTAACATCTGCCCCAAAAGGCTCACATTACTACGTAGGCTTGCGTATTGCTCTGTCATACAATCTCCTTGATGAAAAGATACTCGAACTCCACTATACCGAGAATAAATTGATTTGCGAACGATCTATTTTCAAGACGTTAACGTAATAACATGACAAAGATAAGTATTATTCAAGTGAACGAATGATTGTATTTTACGATGGCAACTGTCCGCTTTGTGTGAGGGAAATGAACGAACTCAAGCGTTTTGATAAACACAATAAAATTGATTTGGTGAACATTCACGATAATCGCTTCTATTCTGAGTTTCCTGAGATAAAGCGTGAAGCGGCAATGGCAAAGCTCCACGGCTATGATAACCAAGGCAAGCTAATTTTAGGGTTAGATGTTACTGCAGCGGCTTGGGGTCAGGTTGGCAAACATCGTTGGATTAAGCTACTTAGGCTCCCTGTAATTAAAACAATTGCAGACCGCGCTTATCTGTTTTTTGCAAGGCATAGAATGAAAATTTCTAAACTTCTGGCCCCAAATCAATGCAGTGTGCAAAATAGTGGAGACTGCAACCGTGACTAATCTCGCGATCATAGTGATTGGTGCAAGTTCAGCAATTGCCCGTGCATTTGTAAAAATCCAAGCTAGGCATAACCCCAACGTAAAAGTAATCACAGTGTCTAGGCAGGCTAAAGAAACTTCACAAGCTAGCAATCTACATTTTCAGTGTGATTACTCAAAGGCACAAATTCGTCAAGTTGCGATGCACATTCTTGAGTTAGGCTTTGAAGTGAAAAGCGTCTCTATTTTTAATGGTCTTCTCCATGACGAGATTGATAAGTTCCCAGAGAAAAAGCTTGAGGACATTGATCTTGACTACAGCATGGCGCTTTTCAACATCAACACCATGCTCCCTATGCTTTGGTTGCAAGCCTTGCTACCAGCCATAAAAGGTAAGCAGCCATGCATAGTTACGGCACTCTCTGCCCGTGTTGGAAGTATTAGTGATAACCGGATTGGAGGCTGGTACAGCTACCGCAGCTCAAAGGCAGCGCTTAATATGATGTTTAAATCTGCGGCAGTCGAGCTGGCGCGTCGAGCAAAAAACGTTAAGCTCGTGTTGTTCCATCCAGGCACTACAGACACGCCACTTTCAAAACCTTTTCAAGCCAACGTCCCGGAAGACAAACTCTTTACGCCGGAATTTGTGGCAAACCAACTTAGCGGCATCATCGCAAATTCCCCCCCTGATGGCACGGTGAGCTATGTTGACTGGCAAAATAAACCAATTGAATGGTGATCACATCATGAAACACTTCTCAAGTGACGATATTAAAACCTTAGACGAACGTTATCGTGCATTGATGATAAATTCGTTGTCGGGCTTCAAAAGCGCGAACTTAATTGGAACGGTTGATGACGCGGGTCAAGAAAACGTGTCTATCGTCAGCTCCGTTTTCCACCTGGGCGCTAGCCCCGCGCTCGTAGGTGTTATTTTTAGGCCACATAGCGTACCTAGGCACACGCTAGAGAATATCTTAGCGACTGAAAAGTACACCATTAATCAAGTTAACGTTCAAATTTATATGGCAGCCCATCAAACCTCCGCCAGATATGAAAAAGACCAATCTGAGTTTGAACAAACAGGGTTAACCGCCCAGTATTTAAATAGTTTCCCAGCTCCTTTCGTCAAGGAAAGCAGACTAAAATACGGACTTACACTCAAAGATCATCAAACCATCAAGCTTAACGATACAGAGCTAGTAATAGGTGAAATTGAGACGCTCCACGTTGATGAAACCGCTTTGCTCGAAGACGGTTACATTGATATCGAGGCACTCGACAGCGTTGCGATTTCCAGTTTAGATGGGTATCACAGCACCAAACGTATCAATCGTTTAGAGTATGCCAAACCAAACAAGCCAACTAGAATTAAGCTGCTTGGCTAAGCGCCCTACAGTGATTCCAAGAGCTCAAGCAACGCTTCGAGCTCTTCTTTAAAATGTTTCTTTTGTTCGTCGCTCATCGTGCCTTTGAGTTTAACTGCTAAACTTGCATACTCTTTTATTCGCCTTGCTTGAATATCTAGGATGCGCTCAGGCAGCGCTGCGGGTGTAGTGACTATTGCCTGCTGCAACAACTCAGGTGAAACTTGCTCGGTTCCGCTTAGTAACATGGCTTGTTTAAACTGACTAAATCGCCTTTGTTCATGTGCACGCCAAACCTGACGTGCAAACTCGCCTTGCTCATAATATTCATTAATAAGTCCCTTTTGTTTATCACTCAGATCCCCAAGCCAACGTTCATAGCGGTTGAATTGGTCCCCCTCGTCCCAATCATCGACCAACATTTCTTTTTCTATGTTGGCTATCAGCATTTCTCGCTGCTCGCGATTCAATGAGTTTAGATGAATTTCTAATGTGGGGTAGATTGCTTCAACGACTGAATACCAGTAAGTTCGTATGGTATACACCATATGTACCATGTCACTCTCAGTCATGGTTTGCCAATGTTTTAGTAGTGCTTGGATATGCGCTTTGTATTTTGGTAGCTCGGACTCCCGATGCCACGCAACCAAAGATTCTACATCAACCTCCAGTTTTTCCTCTTGCTCATCCGTCAACTCAACATAATCGGAAATATAATAACTCGCTAACCATCCTAAGTTGTTGTAAGCCAATCTTTGACTACATCCAACCAAACAAAGTAAACACAGCGCCAGTGCTACTAATTTCTTCATCCTATTGCCTCAATTTTTGTTTTTATTACCTTATATTAACGTAGTGTCTGCTATTTTAGATTTGTATTTTGTAAATCTGTGTTACTGGGATTAGAATAACTATCAACATAGTTAGCATAGCTACCTTAAGGAGGTCTATGATGTTAGGCAGGATTTCAAAAGCATGTATCGCCATTGCGCTATTAAGCCAAGCACCTCTGGCAACAGCAGGATTGGAAGAAGGCATAGAAGCACTCAATGCTGGCAGGTTTGAAGAAGCGCTACAAGAATTCAATTATTTAGCTGAAATGAACTATGCCCCCGGCATTTACCAACTCGGAGTGATGTACGAAGGCGGCTATGGTGTCGTAAAAAATTCACGAAAGGCAGCAGAGCTATTTCAACAAGCCGTTAAGCTCGGTGAGGCCGATGCAATGTTTGCGCTAGCAGTCATGTATGACGAAGGTCGCGGCGTTAAAAAAGACCGTTCTAAATATGTTGAGTTAATGACCAAAGCGGCAAACAAAAACATGCCAGCCGCGCAATTTAACGTCGCCTTAATGTATGCAAACGGCGACGGTGTGCCGCAAAGCTACCGCCACGCTCTTAACTGGTATGAGAAAGCCGCTGCAAACAACTACACCTTAGCCATGTTTAATTTAGCACTCATGTATTTTCAGGGCTTAGGAGTCGAGAAAAATATTGAACGCTCGTACGTGTGGAACACGTTAGCCGAGTTTAATGGCTATGCTGAAGCCACAAAGAGCCGAGTGCTCGACGAAAAACAGCTTTCCCCTTCACAAATAGAACAAGCAAAAGAACTCGCTAATAGTATTTATGAGCGAATTCAAGCCGGTAAATACGTAGCTGAAACACGTACTAAATAACCTAAACTTAGGTTAAGTAAAGTGGTAAATAATAAAGGTCTCATGTAAGGCCTTTATTATCTTTCCTTGCTAAGCGCTTGGGTCATTACTGTTACACCTAGGTAACTGTTACGATCATTGTTAACGGTGATTATCTTTTATCATTGTTGAACCCACTAACACTAAGGTAAACTAGCGTTTCATTTATTATGAGCTGTGAAAATGAATCGCAAAAAGAAAATTTACGAAACCCTTAAGAAAAAAGACAAACGTGCAAATGCTAAACTTCAAAAAAGCAATAAGCCGCGCTACATCTCAAAAGCTGAGCGTGAGAAAATCGCGGCCCAGCAGCAAGACAATGAGGAATTAAATAGGACAAACACCGAGCATTAATTGCCCGAATTTTTTATCATCTCGGCCTGTAGTCCGTCATTAACGGCATTATTTTCAAATACAATAAGTACCAACACGCAATGACTCTTTGTTCAACAGGTTAATACTACTTTTTCCTCAAAAAGAGCCACTCTAAAGGCTTTGTAAGTAGCTTTGAATGACCAAGCAGCATCTTGTTGCGCCATTTGGTATTATTGGATTGGAGAACGGATTTTTTATGGCTAAAGGTATAAAAGCCCTCCTCGCCGTGATATTGCCCCATGCCGGAGTGACCTAGACCACCAAAGGGTAAAGACTCAACAACCACGTGCACTATGGTTTCGTTGATCGCTAAAGTCCCCGTTGCGAGCTCTTTTGACACTTTATTCATGGCGACCTGAGATTGCGTAAACAAATAACTCGCAAGCGGTGTAGTGTCTTCTCTTATGTAGCTAATCGCATCACTTAAGTTGGATATTTTTAGGATGGGCAAAATCGTTCCAAATAATTCCTCTTGCATCACCCTCATGCTTTTGTTGACGTGAGTAATGATATGCAAAGGAAGCTGGCGATTATCGTGTGAGGGCTCTGCTTGCCATACATTCGCGCCTTTGCTTGTAGCATCAATAATAATGTCGTTTAAGCGCTGAAATTGCCTGTCGTTAATAATTGAAGTTTGGTTTTTTACACCCACTTTTGATTTGTATGTTTTTTCGTAGTGCTGTTTCAACTTAGCAATGAATGCCTCGTATATTTCTTCGTGCACTAACACATAATCTGGTGCAACACAAATTTGCCCCGAATTTGAAAGCTTACCCATTAACACACTCATTGCAGCGGCGCTGATATCAGCGTCATCAAGCACAATAACTGGTGATTTCCCCCCTAACTCTAAGGTGACCGGCGTGAGGTTTTTAGCCGCGGCTGCCATCACCTTTTTGCCAACTGCCGTTGAGCCTGTAAATAGCAAGTGATCGAATGGTTGATCAGTAAACGTCGAGGCAATATCAGGTCCACCTTCAATGACGCACACTTCATTGTCCAATCCTTTAAAAATGGCTCTTATCACCGCATTCACCTTGGGAGTGAATTCGCTCAGCTTGAGCATGACTTTGTTTCCAGCGGCAAGGGCGGTAATAACGGGAACAATCGCCAGCTGAATTGGATAGTTCCAAGGAGCGATCACGCCCACTACGCCTTTTGGCACAATCTCAATCTTTGCCTTTGACGGAAGCCACTGTACACCGGGTGAACGTTGCTGCACTCGGCACCATTTACGCAGATGCTTAGCGATATAATCAATGGAATTAATGCAAGGCATGATGTCTGCAATCACGGTATCGAATCGACTCCGTGTACCAAAGTCCAGATCCGCTGCCTCGACTAATTGATCTTGCCGCTGCAACATACGTGCTTTTATTTCAGCTAATAGACGTAAACGCTTCTCAAGCGCTGGGTAAGGATCTTGGTTAAAGCGACTTTTTAACTGAGTAAATGTAGCGATTAAGGTGCTGGTATTATCTTCAATCATTATCGTGCCCTGCTAATGTCCAATTCGAATATAGCAAGGAAAAAACAACGGGTCTATCTTCAAAAAACTAGGTTTTACAACAATTGTATTTAGTAAATGAACTATTTTGAAGCGGAAAAATAGCTTTAGTATCTCCGCTCTCGCGTCCTGCTACCGCCAAGGTACCTATATCCATATAGGCAAGGCAAAAATTTTGCTATTTAGTTGTTCTAAATGAGAAGTTTTTAACGACGCTAATATGGTATTTAGCCCTTCAAATAGGTTGGAGAATTAACACAATTGGTATTACTATAGAGACAGGCTGCGTATGACCGAGTTGCCTTTCGATGGACACAGCCTGTGGAGAATGGCAACTTTAAAACCCTAGTATGCTCCTTGCCAAAGTCAAGGTCACAATTGTAATTAACCCTATCGCGACTAAGTTCAAAACAAACCCAGCTCGGATCATGTCTTTAATTTTTATTTCACCCGAGCCAAATACGATGGCATTTGGTGGTGTTGCAACAGGCATCATAAAGGCACAACTGGCCGCAATTGCAGCTGGAATAACCCAAGCTAGAGGAGAACCTGTAATTGATTCAGCGACTGGGCCAAGTAAAGGCAAAAAGCCTGCTGCCGTTGCGGTATTGCTAGTAATTTCCGTTAAGAACGTAATAAGTGCAGCAACAACTAACACGCCAAGCACTAAGCCCATGGCATCCGCCCCTGCAAGTAAGTTAGCGATGTAATCGGCAAGTCCCGAAGATTTGATCTGTGCCGCCAGTGATAAGCCACCACCAAATAGTAGCAAGATACCCCAAGGTACCTTAGCTGCGCTTTCCCAATCTAAAATACGCTCGTCACTTCCCGACTTGGCAGGAAGAACAAATAGTAACAGCGCGGCTGCAATGGCAATGCCGGTATCTGACAATTTAAGGCCAGTAACATCGCCAATTAGCGGTCTAAAGATCCAGCATACCGCTGCTAAAATAAATACCACAAACACCCCTTTCTCAGCACGAGACATTTCACCTAGTGCTTTTAATTGGGAAGTAAATAACGACTTAGTATCAACATTAATTTCTTCTTTATCGACCTTATAAGTCACTTTGGTCAACCAGAACCAAGCAAACACCAGCATCACCAAAGATAGAGGCACACCAATCATCATCCAAGTGGCAAAACCAATCTCAATTTGATAACTGTCGGATAAATACGCAGCCATTAATGCATTTGGTGGCGTACCGATTAAAGTTGCAATACCGCCAATACTTGCACCATAAGCGATAGAAAGTAAAAGCGCTTTAGCAAAGCTTTGGCTATCTCCCCCCTGCTCTTTTACCAAGTGAATAACCGAAAGTGCAATCGGTAACATCATGACTGCCGTTGCCGTGTTTGACATCCACATAGATAAAAATGCGGTCACGCCCATCATCGCTAAGATCTGTATACTCGGTTTAGTGCCGGCAAACAACATGGTATTCAGCGCGATGCGTTTATGCAGCCCCCACCTTTCCATGGCAATCGAAAGCAAAAATCCTCCCAAGAATAAATAAATCAAAGGATGCGCAAACGGTGCAGCAACCGCTTTAATAGAGGCAATCCCGACTAAAGGCGAAATAACCAAGGGTAATAACGAAGCTGCCGGAATAGGCACTGCTTCGGTTATCCACCAAGAAGCTAGCCAAAACGCTAAGCCTGCGGTTCTCCATGCCTCAACCGACATGTCAGAGGGTGGCTCAACCAAACAGATCAGTAACATTACCAAGGGACCAAGCCACAGAAACAGCTGCGTTTTTATCGTTTTTTTATTCTCTTCTGTCATTATCTTGAACCTTTAAAACTTGTATTTTAAGCCAACTGCGATGCTAGTATCGTCTTGCGTTTCAAGGTCGAGCTGCGTTGCCATCAAATACAAGTTAGTTTGTTTATCAAAAATATAGTCTGTACCTAGCGTCCACTGCGTTGCATCTTCACTGTGGCGTAATCCGCTTGAGTCTTTGGCAAACTGTAGCTTCGGACGCCAATTATCGTCGAGTTGGTAACTTACGCTTAGGACATAGCCATTACCCGATTTGTCTTTCGCTAGATTTTCACTGTCTTGGATAATGGCACCAAGTTGTAGCTTTTGCCACTTGTAAGCCAACGCGATACGCGTAGCAACTAAATTACCAATACTGTCAGTATGGCTTAAGGCAACATAGTAATCTTTATTTTTTAATGCTCGGTCACCATAAATTGCGGTTGCTGCAAACCCGGTTTCGTCATTACTCGCGTCGTCTTTAGGTGTGTAGGTCAGAGAGAAAGAAAAGTCGTTCCATTTAGGTGATGCATACGTGACGGAATCACCAACTCTATCTTGACCTGCTAGCACTTGGGCAATATCACTTTGAGTTTCATTAAATTGATCGATTTTACCTTCACTGAACTTAAAACGCGTGTCGTTTCTGCCCACTAAAACGGTACCAAATTTACCTTCAAGGCCGACATAGGTGTTCCTTGCTGAAAATGGCTCGGTGGTATCGTCGTGTTCAAAACCTTTGACTTGTACTTCGTATTTGTAGACGAGCTTTAGATCGCTTGATAAGCCGTGAGTGCCTTTTACACCAATTCTTGAAAATGGTGCGTCAATTTGTGTGCCCTCTTTGGTATAGCGCATCACGCCTTTATCTGTGTTGGCAATTTGAACTTCAGCTTTACCATAAATGCTGTAGTCTGCGGCTAGCGTAGAGGCTGATAACGTTGCACTGGCAACCGCCAACGCCACTAAAGATTTACTTGCTGTCATAACTTGTCTCATTTTTTAATTATTGTCGCTTAAGACAACGCAATTCTGAGACCAAAGTTTATTTTTTAATATAAATCAGATGGATAAATTAAAGTTAAAGGTTAATGGCAGTTAAAATGTGCGGATTTCCACACACTTAAATCTATGCGGTGTCACTAAACTCACCCATCATCATTGGTGAACATAGTGCGATTTAAACCATACTTACTCATCTTGTCGTACAAGGTTTTTCTCGGCACTTTTAGCAAATGCATCGCATCTTTTATGCTGCCTTGGCTTTGGGCCAGTGCTTCTTCAATTAGCGATTGCTCGTAGTAGCTCACCTTCTCAGCCAAACTCAACGTTTCGTCAGACAAATTGCTTTGCATGTTACTCGCAGTCATCGCACCACCAAGTAAAATATGGCGCTCCGCATGATTTCTCAGCTCTCGCACATTTCCAGGCCAATCTTGTGCCAGTAGCTGTGCCTCTAGTTCCGGGCTAATTGGCTGCATGGGTTTATGAAAGCGAGTCGCGGCAATGGAGCTAAAGTGTTTATATAACAGCGGAATATCAGCTTTTCTGGAACGAAGTGAAGGGATCATCACTTTGACAAGGTTAAGTCGATAAAATAAATCCGAGCGGAATTTACCTTGCGCGACTAAGGTTTGTAAATCCACTTTGGTCGCTGCAACCACCCTAATGTCCAGTGCTATCGCAGTGTTGCTGCCAACAGGCGTCACACTTCTTTCTTCTAAAACGCGCAGCAGCTTCACTTGTAAAGCCGCAGACATGGCTTCGATTTCATCCAAAAATACCGTACCGCCTTGGGCAAAAGAAAATTTTCCCTCGCGAGACTCTTTGGCGCCAGTAAATGCACCGCTTTTGGCACCAAATAATTCACTTTCAATCAGTTCTTCTGGAATTGCACCGCAATTGATAGCGACGAAGTTATGATTTGAGCGCTCGCTATGGTCATGTAAGTATCGTGCCACCAATTCCTTTCCTGTACCGGTTTCACCTTCAATCAGTACGTCAGCTGGGGTATCAATCACAGCATCAAGCAAATGCAGCATTTGCTGCATTTGTTTTGTCTCACCTAAGATCCGTACGCCCGGCGCAGACTTTTTCTTAACTTGCGCTTTTAGCTCTCGGTTTTCCATCACCAACCGGCGTTTATCAAGCGCCCTTTCTATACAGTCAAGTAGCGGCTCTGATACGGGCTTTTCAAAAAAGTCGTAAGCCCCTTTTTGGATGGCTTTTACCGCCACTTCCACATCCGCAAAGCCGGTCAGAAAGACCACAGGCAACTCAGAGTCAAACTGCATTACCTGCTCTAAAAATTGAATACCATTCAGGTCTGGCATGTTGATATCACAAAGCACAACGCCTTGAAACTGACGAGAAAGCTTTTTTAATGCAGGCGCTGCACTAGAAAAGCACTGCACCGAGTAACCTTCTATTTCAAATAGTTGCTTTAGTGCATCGCGTATACTTTGCTCATCATCGATGATTAATAGTGTTTTCTCTTCAGTCATGTTGGGGATTCTTTGTATGTAAACTAATTAAAAACTCGGCACCACCTTGCGGATGATTGTGCGCACTGAGTTTGCCTTGAAAGGATTCAATGATCTGCTTTGAAATAGATAAACCTAAGCCCAAGCCATTACCTGATTTAGTGGTGTAAAACGGTTCAAAGATGTTGGATAAGGCGTGTTGCTTTATCCCTTCGCCCGAGTCGATGATAGACAGCTGGATCTTGCCCTCATGTTCTGCGGCGCGAATATAAATACACTTATTATCTTGATCAACAATGGCTTGGCACGCATTGCTAATAATATTCACCAGTACTTGCTCAAACTTAAATGGATCGACCCATATATTGCACGCAAGCCCTTCACTTTGAATCTCTACGCCGTAACGTTTGAGCTCAGGTCCAACTATAACTAAGGCGTTATCTACTGAGTGCTTAAGGTTAGCCACCAGCATTTTATTATCATGATGCTGACTAAATGACTTTAGCTGCGCCACGATTTTATGCACCCGAGTGATCAAAGATTGGATCAGTACCATGTTTTCAATTACTTTGCTCACTTCTCCTTTTTGAGCCAACCGCTTGGCGCTGGCAACATACGCACTCATTGCACTAAGCGGTTGGTTTATTTCGTGGTTAATGCTGGCGCTGAGTTGCCCTATGGTTGCCAGCTTGGCAGTGCGAATGAGCGCATCTTGCGCCTGCTCTAACTCTAGCCTTCGGCTTGCGACCTCAGCCTCTAAACTCTGCTGGCTAAAAAGCAGTTGTCTGTATCCAGTAAGTTTACTCAAGGTATACTCAACAACAATAAAGATTAAGATCAACACTAGTGCCGTTACCCCAAGCCGCGACCACTGTGCCGCTTTGATAGGCGCAATTTCGTGAAGCAAATAAAGCGTATATTGCTTGTTAAGCGGCCTCTTTTGCATCAGCGCGTCACTGCCATGATCAGAAGTTTTAACTCTGGTTGGTGAAAGCACGCGCCAATCAATCGGGAATAGAGGTTGGCTTTCAAATTGCCTTGAGGATTCAATTTCTTTGCGCTTTGCAGGTGACAATCCCCCTAACGATGCTAACCGCCACTGCTCAACATCAGAAGCCAGCACAATATGATTGTTGTCCACGATTAAAAAATGGCTATCGGTCCCTGTATCAAGTTGCGCTTTATCAGACTCAAATTTACTGGCATTTACCTTCATCACCACTACACCCACAAGTGTCTCATCTTTGTAGACAGATTTAGCAAAATAAAAACCGCGAGTTTTGGAACGTAAACCGAGCGCAAAAGAAACATGTTCATTGCCTTCGATTGTTTGGTAAAAATAGGGTCGAAAGGCAAAATTGCTGCCTTTATAGCTATGGGGTAAATACCAGTTACTGCTTGCGACCACAGTACCGCTTAGGTCTAGTAGGTAAACGTCTGACGCACCACTTGATATCTGAATATCCTGTAGGTATCTGTCCAATTCATTGGAGTCTATAGCGGTTGTTTGCTGTAAGCCTGATTGCACCAAATTGCTTAAGCTCAATTGCGTTTGGATAGCTTGATAACGAGTAAATTCAGCCTGGATATAACTATTGAGCTTCTCTAGGTTGGTTTTAGTCTGACCAAGGACATTTTCCTCATCCTGTGCCACATTGAACAAATAGCTTGCCCACAGCCCACAAAATAATAATAAAAGATAAATTAATATCTTAACTGAGAACTTATGTGACACACGCAACTCCTAATTGAACTCATTGAGTCTATCAGAAGCAGAATATCAATTAAATCAAATCTCTTTAAATCAATGTATCACTAAGCGCCAAGACCGGAGATAAGCAAGATTATATCCCCAGTCTTAATTTTAAACGCGTATTAATTCGCGCTAATATTTAGCGTTACATTGCTCGCTGCTTGGTAGCCTTGCAGGCCGATATGCCAAGTGCCTGCCTGAGGGTTGGAGATTGTACATACCTCATTATTGCCATTTTTGTACGGCCGACATTGGTAGGTGCTGGTATTTGGTTGCGTGCCAAAATTAACATAAAGATCCGCATCTCCCGTGCCTCCCGACGTCGTAATTGTCAGGGTTTGGTATCCCGCGGTTAGTGCTTGACTAAAATACTGCCACTGTCCGCTGGCGACAGAAATATTATTGATAGTTTCGTCAATAGGCGTATTGCCACTTGAGGTATCGTATTGCCCTACCAAACTGACCCCCGAAATCGCGTTCCATGCTTCTACCATCACGTAATACGTGCCAGTTTGCACAGCGGAAATATTGCATTGCTCGTTACTAGACGAGTTGGTGCTCTTGCAGTCATGAGTATCCAAAGTAGGTTTGGAGCCATAGCGAACGTAGAGATCGGCGTCACCAGTACCACCTGACGTGGTAAAACTTAAGTTAGTTGCACCTTGTGGTACTTCCATAGTGAAAAACTGTTGGCTTTTAGAAACGCCAGAAATGCCCGTTTTAGTCACGCCATTTTCAAGCTCATTGTTTGGCGGTGGCGGAGGTGTATCACCCGCATTTTTGCCAAGCTCAGCAACAAACGCCAGCGCGAGTTTTGCAAATTTTTGTGCATGTGTTGAATCAAATTCGGTATCGTTGGTGGTATGAATTTTTCTGTTGATATCAGACATTCTTGATTCAAATGGCATAGAAGCTGGGAACCCTTGCTGATACCAAGATGCATGGTCGGAGCAGCCATAGCCACATTGGTCATAGGCATAGCTAAGGTTTGGCAAATAAGTTTCAATTAATTGGCCTAAGAACTGATTCTGTGCGCTGTTTGTATAGTCTGTCATCATCACAATATCCGCACTACTACCATTGCGTCCAGTCATATCAAATTGTGTCATACCGACTACGTTTTTTCCCTGAGAGCTGTACGACTGAGCGATAGCTTTCGAGCCTCGAAGCCCAACTTCTTCTGCCGCAAAGCCCATGATTTGGATTGTCCGCTGAGGCTGATAACCATCTTCAACAATAGCGCTTAGCGCTTCGGTAAGCACAGCTATCCCAGAGGCATTATCATCCGCACCCGGCGCAAGCCCACTCGAGTTAGATTGGTTAATTGAATCAAGGTGCCCGCCGATAATAACGATTTCATCGCTCAGTTCACTACCTGGAATGGTGACAATCACTGAAGACTGAGCCCAAGAATGGCTAAAATATTCAACACTAATATCTGAGCGACTTGCTGCAATATCACTCCATGTTTGCTTGACCCATGCAGCAGCATCAATGCCTGTTTGCGAGGTATAATAGCGGTTATAAAAACTGGTTAGCGAATTGACACTGCTGTCTAAGCTCACTGTACTGACTTTTGAGATTAAGCTGTTAACCCGTGTAGGATTATCGATGCTGTAGTTAACCAGAGCTGCACTTGGGTTTACGCTTTCTAACTGTGCAAGATAGCTTTGCGCCTGCTCTAAGGATTCATGGGCGACAAAACCACCACAGCGGTGATATTCGTCGTGCATAAATGCACTTAAGTGCGAATGTAAGTTTGCAGGTACTTTTAGCGCTTTGATTTCACTGTTTGGTAAAGAAAACTGCTCGAAGTGAGTACCGCGAATAGAATTATGGACTTGGAAATGCTGGCTAGACTTCGCATCCATCGTCACCCAAACCTCTTCAGACGCTTCAGAAAAGCCACTCAAACAGGCAATGCTCAGTAGCATAGGTGTAGTTAATTTCATTGTTGTATCCTCAACTCATTTGAATAGCAACATGATTTAAGCTGTGAGCAAAATAAGAAGGTTATTCAAACGAGATAAATTTCTAAATCTAATAAAAAGGGAGCTTACGCTCCCTTCAAACTTTTACTTAGTTCGCCTTGATATTCAGTGTTACGCCACTTGCTGCGCTGTAGCCACGTAAATCTACATGCCAAGTGCCTTGCTGTGGATTTGCAATCGTACAGGTTTCGTTGTTGCCGTTTTTAAAAGGACGACACTGATAGCTTGATGTTGTAGACTGAGATCCAAAGTTTACGTATAGATCCGCATCACCTGAGCCACCTGAAATACTCACTTCAAGGTTGCTGTAGTTGGCATTTAGGTCTTGCGTAAAACGTGCCCAACTTCCAGATGCAACACTGATATTTGACTCAGTGCGGTCAATTGGTTGAGTTCCACCTGTTGAGCTGTAAGTACCCGTCAAAGTCACGCCAGAAATCTGATTCCACGCTTCAACCATCACGTAGTACTTACCAGCTTGAATGTTACTAATATCGCAGCTTTCGTTGCTTGTAGACGTTGTGCTATTGCAGTCATAAGTGTTTAGTGTCGGACGAGAGCCATACTTCACGTAGAGATCCGCATCACCGCTACCACCAGAAGTTGTGAAGTTTAGGCTAGTCGCATCAGCTGGCACATCAAGGGTAAAAAACATTTGCTCTTTTGCCGCGCCACTGATCCCAGTACGAGGCTGACCGTTCGTCAACTCTTCGTCGCCACCTGGAGGTGGTGGAGGATTGGTATCACAGCTACTGCCAGAACTTAAGCTAGAGTTAACGCCAACCGCTGCTAACGCCGCTTGTACATCACCCGGCTCATAACCTAGATCACATGCTGCATCCATTACGCCATTACCCGCTAAATCCCAATCAGTATTAGCTGTCCAATACATTTGGTTGGCTTTTGCCATTACGATGAAGGCTTTTTTCGTATCCCAACCAGCTGTTGTGGCTAAGTTATAGAAAGCTTTGTTGAACACCCCAGAGGTGTGGTGAACATCCATGCTTGACGTATAATTGGACTGATGATCGATCGAACGGCCATCTTGTGTTGGGTCATTCATGTAACGCAGCGCGCCGCTACCTTTGAAGATATCTCGACCAACTAACCAGTCATTGCTTCCTTTCATAAAGAACTCAGCAGCTTCACCCGCCATATCAGAGAACGCCTCATTCAAACCACCAGATTTGTAGCGGTATACTAGACCAGAGTTTTGTTCTGTGAAACCGTGACTTACTTCGTGAGCAGATACGTCAAGACTTACCAACGGATAGAATGTGTTCGCACCATCACCGAATGTCATCGCGCTGCCATCCCAGAACGCGTTTTCGTAATTATTGCTATAGTGCACACGCATTTTAAGTTGGAACGACAGTGGTGCAGTACCTAACCAATCGTTGTACATATTGAATACAACATTACCAAAATAATGAGCATCGTTCAGCGGTGAGTACGCACCGTTAATTTCTTTCACTGTATTTTCTGGGCACGTAAAGCTATGTGCTGTCGAGCCGCTACTACCGTGATTTAAGTTGATTGTCTTAACATTCGTATTAGTCATGGTACAAGTATTACCCGACTGTGCCACATCTAGATGACCATAATCAGTACCATACTGGTAACGACCTGTTTTTTGGTTACCACCTGGGCCTGTCGCATTTGCATGCTGCAAATTGTTGAAGCTTTCTAACACTTCACCGGTGTTTGCATCAATGATCAAATATGGGCGCTTAGGCTCATCACCATAAGTAACAAAAGTGATTTCATACACTAAACGTGCCGTTGAATTGCCATCAAGCCAAATCGCAAGGCGAGATTTTTCGTTATGCTTTTTAAGCTTTTTGCCTGCACTAAGCGATTGCTTTTCAAACTGATGCATCGCCATTTTGGCATTTAGTTTTGGTTTTACTGAACCGATGTCTGCAGCAATGTTGTATACTGCCGCGCCGTGAGCCTTTTTAAGCGCACCGGCATCGTCAAATGTTAAAATGACCGAATCGCCAATCACTGGCAATCCTTGATACATTTGTTGAAAACGCTTAGTTACTTCACCTTTCTTACTATTGAAGCTTTTAAGCTCCTTTAGTTGGCTCGCATTTTCCAAGCCAATCAGCACTTCCGGTTGTGTACTCAACACAGTTTGAGAAGCAGATTTAAGCATAGTATTAATGTCAGCTTGCTGGTTTAGGTATTGTTTTGTTGCAGCTTGAGCACTGAGCGAAGTAAACGCAATCGCACACGCCGTAGCCATAGTTACTGTAGATAATTTCACGAATTACACTCCTAGTATTGTTGTTTTATTGTCCTTTTCATCATTGCTCAACAAAAAGCATTAGATGAAATGTGACTGTTTTCTCCTTTAACTGCAGAAGACGTGGCAAGCCCATTTCCACTTCCCACGCCTAATTAGACTAGGCAGCAATTCAAATAAATAAACCCCAAAGTTAACATTTTAATAATATTTAATTTACTTTAAATATTTATGCAATGCTTTCATGCATTTGTTCAAAAAACAGTCGCACACTAATATCTTGAATTAAGTAACAGAATACATATTTGTAAATTTTTTGATACGATATGAGTAAATATATCAATTTCTTCCCCAAACTAACTTTATAATCATTATGTTGTATCAAAACATGTAGTAACTACTCGGTAATTCTTTCCTGTTTGTGCTTCATTTGTTCAATACCACAACTTTTACCATTTAAAATTATCCTTAAAATTCAATATATTAAAGATATAGTTCTCTCGGTATGACACTTGCAGATTGAATAATTACAAGCTGCAACGAAATTAGGAGGAGTAATGGATACTTATGAAATATTATCCTACGCAGATCATAGAGTTGGGGCCGTTCTAACAGGGAAAGCAGCCGCAGAAAAATTGCAAGGTGAACTGTTAAATAGCCACCTTGTTCAACGTGAGCATCTGGAATTAGTCAATCCATATGATAAGGATGCAGACAAAAAACTTGAGCCTAAGAGTGAAAGTCGTCTTGCCAAAAACATGCTTAATTGGCACTTGTACCTTGGCAGCATGGGGGTGATATTAGGCTTTCTCATCGCAGGGCTATTAGTAAGTTACGGTCCGGCTTTTACACAAGCGAATCCTTACTTGACGTTTATCGCTTTACTAAGCCCTGGCCTATTTTTAGGGCTATTTGCTTCAGGGCTTATTTCTCTGCGTCCAGACAAAGATGCGTTTAATCAAGCGGTGATGAATAAAATCGCAGAGGGCAAGTGGCTGCTTATCATTAAAACGAACAATGAGGCGCATCGAAGCAAACTCATGACGTTTTTCAAAAACAGCTCCAAAACAGACGTTTTAAACTAGACCTTGAGGTAACCTACATGGAAATTTTTAATGCAATAAAGCAAGATCATGATCATCAACGCGCCCTTTTGAATATGTTGGCGGAAACGTCTGGTGATTCAAAGGTCCGCGAAAAGTACTATAAAGAGCTGAAAGACGCGCTAGAAGCACATGCTATCGCGGAAGAAAGGTACTTTTACGCCCCGTTAATGGAAAGTGATATGACGATAGAGGACTCTCGCCACGGTATCGCTGAGCACCACGAGATAGACGAGTTAATTGAGACACTAGACAATACTGAGTTTTCCGATCCTAGTTGGCTTACTAAATTGAAAAAGCTCAAAGATAAAGTTGAGCATCACTTGGCCGACGAAGAGCAAGCGTTTTTCCAGCGTGCAGGTAAGGTACTTGATAAAAATGAAAAGTCGCAACTTGCAGACGAGTATCAAAAAGAGATGGAAGAACAGCTATAACTTTCTATGCCCACAATATATTGTGGGCATTTACTTTGCTAAATGATGATAACACTATACCATCACAGCAACTTGCCAATTAGTATCAGTCCGAGTATAAGCAGTAGCCCATTCATCACCAGCAAAAATTGCTTTTTAGGTAATCGCTTCGCTAGGCGCACGCCGAGTCTATTACCGATTATAGCTACAGGAGTAAAGCAGATAGCGAGCAGTACATGTTGCCACTGTAACAGCCCAGTTGCAGAGAAGGTCATCAACTTGATCACATTCATCAGTGCAAAAAGTACCGCAACTGTCGCGATATAAGCCGTTGGATCCAATTTTCGAGCGTTAAAATACACCATGAGTGGTGGACCGCCCGCATGAATTAAGGTGGTGGAGATACCAGCCGCGGTAGAAGTGCTCGCGGCCAGTAACCTTAAGTGCCCAACACTCTTAGGTGAATTTTTAATCAGCAAACTTTTAAGCGCAAATACTATACTCATCGCTGCAATCACAACCGTCAGCCAAAACTCACTGACGCCTTGAAGAAAAAGCGTTGCTAAAGCTATCCCGACTAGTGTACCTGGCAATAGCCGCTTTAGTTCCGACACATTCCATAAGCGCCAATAGCTTTTCAGGCTAAATATGTCCGCGACGATAAGTAGCGGAAGCATCAACGCAATGGCGTCTCTTGGATTCAACACCATCATCAAAATTGGAACAGAAAACGCCCCTAACGCGCCTGCAAAGCCAGACTTTGAAATACCACTTAGCAAAACGACAAAGGCAATTACTGCAAGTTGTATTGGTTCTGTCATTCCTCAATTCCTTTAATTTAACAGCAAGCGTTCTGTTAAATAGAACCTTCTAGCTGCAAGCACTGATACCTTAACTCACCAATAAATGCGCGTGCGGCAGGTCCTAGCCTGTCGCCATCTTTAAAAATAAGATGAAGTTGTGCTTTGCGCTGACTATGTTGTGATAGCTGCAATGGTTTCAACACGCCTGAGTCCAGTAGTGTTTTGATAGCTGGAATGGGTAACCATGCAAACCCCAACCCTTGCGCTATCATATCAATCGAGGTTGTCATATGGCTCACCGTCCAACGTTGATGCGCACCTAACCAACCTTCATCTTTTTTACGTGCAATAGCGGAGTCTCTTACGACGATTTGACGATGGGACTTTAGATCCTCAAATGTAAGCGCACGACCAAATTGATGTAATGCGTGACTGGGGTTTGCCACTGCAACAAACTCTATTTGGCACAACTCTTCACTGAACCCTTCTTGTAAAGTAACCGGAGAGATGGCGATATCTACGTCGGTATTTTGCAAAAGCTCAGAGGCACCAGTTAATACTGACTCAACCAACTCGACACGCAGCAAAGGATATTGCGCAGAAGTATTTTCGAGTACCTTATAGAGCACTTGCTGAGGGAAAATTTCATCGACCGCAATGCGTAGTTGGCTCTCTATTCCCTTACTCAGCGTCTGTCCTACTGCTTCCACTTTTGCTGCTTCTTCCAATAGATAGTTGGCGCGGCGCAGCATCATTTCGCCCGCTTCGGTTAACAGGGTTCTTCGCCCTTCGACTCTAAAAAGTTTAACACCGAGGCCTTCCTCAATTTTATGTACCGCAGTGTGGATACTTGACTGGCTTTTATGTACTTCCTTGGCAGCTTGATTAAAACCACCGTATTCGACGACGGCTCTAAACATTCGCCATTGCTCTAATGTCACTCTCAACATGCTGATTTAATCCAATATTTATACATTATTGCTCAATGGCTGGTGGCTTATCTTCGCAATTTTCACCATGGCAGGTATTGCGTCTTATTGCGCTTTCTCGTCTGCCTGAAGCACCAGTTTGAGGTCAGCCACACGCTGAGAAATCGCAATGCCATAGCTTTCTGCGTATCTACGAGTAAAGTTGGCCTGACGTTCAACCATGTTGCCGTACAGAATAAAGACACTTGTTATTATCACCTTTATTATGTTCAGGGTAAGTGGATTTATCTAGTCTTCGTTCTAAAAAACAAAATATAAATGCATAAAAAAATCCACAATCAATCTTGTGATTGCGAATATATATTGGGGTGGCAGATCTGCATTAAAATGCTTGGATCTGGCACCGCTACAAAGCCGAATTTTTCATATAAAGTATGCGCATCAAACGTTGCCAGCATAAAGCGCCTTAAGCCTTGTAGCTCTGGATGTTCAACCACGGCTTGAACAATCGCTTTGCCTACCCCTTTACCTCTGGCACTTTCATCAACAATCACGTCGGCAAGGTAGGCAAAGGTGGCATAGTCGGTTATCACGCGACAAAATCCCTGAAACTCGCCTTTGTCATCCAAATACATAAAGCTCAGACTATTTTGAATGGATTTTCCGAGCAATCTTTTAGGCATTTGTTTTGCCCAATAAGAATTAGAGATCAGCTCATGAATAATATCGAGATGGCGCAAAATAAGAGGAGTATCATTGGTTATCATTATTGTCCCGGTTAACGGCAAGAATAGAGCTAAAAATTAAGCGATTATTAGCAAGAAGCAAAGTGAAATTTTCACAGTCATAAACCTTTCATTGTTGCGTCACCCTTCCGTCAATAAAGCGGCGTAATCTCCTTTTCGAAGACTCCCCTTGATTGATGTAGAGTTGTTGGCAGTGCTGACTCAGTTAGCACTGTTTTTTTTGCTCAATACCAGATATAGAAAACGGCGCTCTAAGCGCCGCTCAATTAACCAAACTTTTGAATAATTAACCTAGATTTATTTGATAGGTTGGTGGTTGATTAAGTTTATTACCAAGTCGAGATAACCCTTTCCACCACACAAACCCAAACATCAACATCGCTACAATCCAAAGCAAAGCACTCGTTGGCGAGGTGCTTAACTGACTAGCTTGGTAGACTAAAGTCGCCATGATATACGCAATTGAGGTCGTCCAGCCAATAACAAGCCACATCCACTTACCGCCAGATTCACGTTTAATTGCACCTAATACTGCTACACAAGGGGTATAAAGTAAGATAAAGACAAGATAACTAAATGCACCGATTTGACCATTAAATTTCGCGGCCATTGCGGTAAGTAGCGCAGTGCCACTTTCAGCACCGGATTCTAACTCATTAAGTCCTAATGGGTCGCCAAGGTTTGCGATGAGATCTTTACTATTGTCTACTATGGTCATCAACGCTTCTTTTAACGAAGCCAACAATGAAAACTCTCCCCCTCTTCTTCAGCACCGGTATAAAGCGCATCTAAAGTACCGACGATAGCTTCTTTGGCGAACATACCAGTCACAACACCAACCGTAGCAGGCCAGTTTTCTTCTTTTAACCCAATTGGCTCAAAGAGTGGCGTGACCACCTGCGCAGCCTTAGCCAAAAGTGACTTATCGGTATTCTCATTGCCAAACGAGCCATCTGTACCAATCGAATTTAATGCACTGAGTAAAATAACCACCATCACGATAGTTTTGCCTGCGCGTTTGATAAAACCGCTCAGACGCTGCCAAGTGGTAATGAAAATATTGCGCCAAATTGGCATATGATACGCTGGCATCTCGGTAAATGAGGGTAATTTTTGCGTTTTAAATACTTGCTTTCTAAATAAAAAACCAGAACCTACCGCGACGACTATACCAAGCAAATACAAACCAAAAACGACATTGGCACCGTTCGTTGGAAAGAAAGCCGCGGCAAATAAAGCATATACCGTCAAACGCGCGCCGCAAGACATAAATGGCGCCATAATAATCGTCAATAATCGATCTGACTCTCGGCCCATCGTTCTTGACGCCATTACCGCAGGCACATTACAGCCGAATCCAACAATCAAAGGAACAAAAGCATTACCGGGTAAACCAATTGATGACATCAAACGGTCAATAACAAATGCGGCCCGAGAAAGATAACCACTATCTTCCAAAATGGATAAGCACAGATACAGCACCGCAATCACGGGAATAAAGGTCGCCACTAATTGAATACCGGCACCAAAACCATCAGCCAACAACACACCTAGCCATTGAGGTGCGCCAATATCTGCTAGCAAGATTTTCACACCATCAATGAGTAAGGCACCCACAGCGATGTCAAAAAAGTCGATAAATACAGCACCAACGTTGACCGCAATGGTAAACATTAAATACATCATGGCTAAGAAAATAGGCACACCAAGCCAGCGGTTGAGCACAATTTTATCGAGCGTTTCTGTCGTATCTGCACGTTTTGGCGTAATGATACTGACGCCGTCGGCCAATTTTTTTACGGCTTGGTGACGAGCAACCGCTTTTTCGAGCGGATCGCTGCTGACGCTTTGGGTGTCTGCAGCCGCAGGGGCCTTTGGAAAGCGAGTGATCAGTGCGAGTTGCTCCAACAGCACTTGTTGCCCGGTACCTTTAGCACCGTGAAATGGCACTACAGGTAGACCTAGCTGCTCAGAGAGTCTTTCTAAATCTAACGTTCTCCCGCGCTGTGTTGCGACATCAACCATATTTGCAACAACGAGAATAGGTTTGCCTAGTTCTTTCAGCTGGGAAGTTAATACAAGGTTTCGCTGCAAGTTAGCAGCATCTACGATGTTAATGATGACATCGGCTTCATTTTGCTTTAGGAAGTCACACGCGATTTGCTCATCTTGGCTTGGCTCAATTTGCTCCATGCTATATAACCCGGGCAAATCTACCAATTCTACGTTTGTGTTTTCTAAAACAAAATAGCCGAATTTTTTCTCGACAGTTACCCCTGGCCAATTCCCTACTTTTTGTTTAGAGCCGGTCAGGCGGTTAAATAACGTGGTTTTCCCGCAGTTCGGGTTGCCTACTAACGCAATTTTCATACGTGAGCCCTTAATAACTATAAAACTTCAATTTCAACGAACTGTGCGTCGGCCTTACGCACGCTCACGAAGGTGTCGCCAATTTTCACTTGCATCGGGCATCCAAGTGGTGCGACATTAATGACTTCTATTTGCTCACCTGGAATAATTCCAAGTGCCATTATTCGACTCAGTAACGCAGTATCTGGATGGGTAAGAGAAGTGATAGTCGCTGCGCTATTTTTGGAAAGCTTATCTAATGTCATTGATTATGAGAACAATTTGCAATAAAAGTAGGGGACATCATACCTTATTGACTATTTTCTTTAAACTAGATTGCGACAATAATCTATTATTGGCTGTTATTTGAGGCGTTTACTAGTTAAGATGGTCTAAACCATTGCCAAATGCCTGACTGTATTAAGGGGTCCTGCCAATGAGTAATGACAAGAAAAAATGGACGCTCAAAAGTATTGCTGCGGAATTAGGCGTGTCAAATGCAACCGTATCGAATGCTTTTAACAGACCAGATCAGCTCTCTAAATCCAAGCGTGAAGAAATCCTAAAAGCTTGCAAAGAGTTGGGTTACTTTGGACCTAACAAAGCAGCCCAATCACTACGTAAGGGCTCGTTTAACATTGTCGCGCTAGTACTGCCCGATAGCGTTGAATATATGGTCTCAGATCCCGTTGCAAGTAGCTTTATGCGAGGGGTTGCAAGCGTTTTAGAAGCTCAGCATATCAACCTACTACTGTTCTCAGGCACCGCAGATAACGTCGGTGACATCGTCGATTTTGTCGATGGCTTAATTTGTTATGGTCGCCCGCGTAATCCCAAATTAATCGATCACCTTGCGAATGTTAGCAAGCAGGTTGTGACGGTTGACTTTGATTTGCCCGCGCATGCCAGCATTAATATCGACAACCAACAAGCTGCCTTTGATGTGGCAAGTAAAGCACTGAATAACAATAGTGATGTTGCTATTTTTGGTTTGAGATTATTAGACACGGATTTGCTATGCCGTGTCTACGAGCAGAACTTAACTGACATAGAAACTTCTGTTGCGCATCAGCGTTATAGTGGATATCTCAAAGCCATTGAAGAGTTTGGATTAATACTGGGCGAAGACAGAGTGTGGAATATTCCAGAGAGCAGCGAAAGATTCGCGAGTATCGCAGCAAAAGAGCTACTACACCTCTCACCAAGGCCTAACACTGTACTGTGTATGAGTGACTTGATTGCGCTACCGCTGTTAAGAGAAGCCAAAAAACTTGGCGTAAAGATACCACAGGAACTTAAAGTCGTTGGTTTTGATGGCGTTGATGAAGCACTTCGCTTTAGCCCTAGTCTCACAACTATTCATCAAAATAGTGAAGAAAAAGGCCGAGAAGCGGCCAAACTCTTCTTAGATAAGAGCGAGGATAAAGTAATGCTTGGCTATACCTTAAAAGTGGGGCAAAGCTGTTAATTGCCCCTATCAATTAGATACGACTGGGTAATCGGTAGGAAATGATCGCCGCCAGCAGCAGCATCACACTGGATACCACTAAACAAGCCGCCAAGCCATACACCAAAAAGATCCAACCTGACAATATAGTACCGAGTAACCGTCCGATGGCGTTCGCCATATAATAAAAGCCAACATCAAGTGACACTCCATCACTATTAGCCAAACTTACAATAAGGTAGCTATGAAGGGATGAATTGATAGCAAACACAATACCAAAGAGTAAAAGTCCACCTACTACGGCTAAGCTTGTAAAGAGCTGCGCTTGAAGTAAGATAGCAATCAACAGCGGAATAGCCGCTAAATACAGCGCCCATCCGCTGACTTTACTCGGGGTTGAAACAAACTTATCACGACTAATAAATCTAGGTGTTGTTGATTGCACGATGCCATAACCGATAACCCAAGTAGCCATAAAGCCACCAACCCACCAATGATCCCAACCAAACTGCTGCGATAAAAAGACCGGAAGCGCCACCACAAACCAAACATCCCGCGCGGCAAATAAAAACAATCGCGCGGCAGACAGAATATTAATTGCTCGGCTTTTTGAAAATACATCACTAAATTTAGGTTTGTTTTTTGCCTTACCTAGATCGCTTTTTAAGCTGGTAAGGCTAAATAACCATACCAATAGCAACATGCTTGCCATCAACCACATCGCGCCGGTAAACCCAAGTATGGTCAGCAGTAGCCCGCCGAGAAAAAACCCGACGCCTTTTAGCGCATTTTTAGAGCCGGTAAGTATTGCTACCCACTTAAACAAGGTCCCTTCTTCACCCGATTTGACGATGGCCTTTATCGCACTTTTTGCACTCATTTTATTGAGATCTTTGGCGATACCTGAAAGCGCCTGCGCAGTCATAACGTAAGGCACGGTGAGCCAGTGCGTTGGTGCTACTAACATCAATAATGCCACTATTTGTATGCCTAACCCGATATTCATAGTGCGGTTTAAGCCAATGCGTGCGCCAAGCCATCCCCCGATTAAATTGGTGACAACACCAAAAATTTCATAAAAGAGAAATAGCATGGCGATTTCAAGCGGATTATAACCCAGTTGATGAAAGTACAGCACCACCAACATTCTGAGCGCACCGTCCGTCAAGGTGAACGCCCAATAGTTACCAGTCACAATGAGATATTGCTTGATATCCTGAGGTAAATTGCGCACCTGCATAATGTCTTATTCGCCTAACGACAATCCGACTTTACGTACTAATTCGGCTGTACGATTTGCATAGCCCCACTCGTTGTCATACCACACATACAACTTAACCTGAGTGCCATTAACTACCATTGTAGATAGCGCATCGACGATGCTAGAGCGAGGATCCGTTTTATAGTCAATAGAAACTAATGGTCTTGATTCATAACCTAAAATTCCGTTAAGCTCAGTAGCAGCAGCTTGCGCCATCCAGTGGTTAATCTCTTCCACTGTAGTTGGCCGCTCGACCTCGAAAACGCAGTCTGTTAATGAAGCATTCGCCAACGGAACACGAACAGCGTGACCATTTAGCTTACCTTTTAATTCTGGAAAGATATGGGTAATAGCAGTCGCTGAACCCGTTGTTGTCGGAATTAAACTCATGCCACAGGCCCGCGCGCGACGTAAATCCTTATGTGGCGCATCCAAAATGGTTTGCGTATTGGTAATGTCGTGAATGGTCGTCATTGAGCCGTGCTTTATGCCGATGTTTTCTTGCAGGACTTTTACGACTGGCGCTAAGCAGTTAGTGGTACAAGAAGCGGCCGTAACGATTTGGTGGGGCATGTCGTCGTATAGATGGTCATTCACTCCCATCACAATATTCAATACTCCTTCTTCTTTTACCGGTGCCGTAACAACAACACGCTTAACGCCTTGAGCTAAATACTGTTGCAGCAAAGCTTTGGTTTTCATTTTGCCGGATGCTTCGATCACTACGTCACATTGAGACCAGTCGGTTTGCGCAATCTCTTTGTTTTGAGTCACCGACAACACAGTTTCACCTATTTGGATCTGTTCACCTTGAAAAGACACACTGTGATGCCATTTACCATGGACAGAATCAAACTCTAGCAAGTGTGCCAGGGTTTCTGCATTGCCCGCAGGATCGTTAATTTGTACAAACTCGATTTCAGGCCAGTCAAAGCTAGCGCGAAGCGCCAAACGCCCCATTCGACCAAAACCATTGATCCCTACTTTAATCGTCATAAGAACTCCAAAATCTCATTATTAGTTACAGCAAGTTGCCATGCGTGTTGGCCGTTCGCCCATCGCATTTAGCCTCACTAACTCAGCTTTTATATAATCTGGTTGATGCATAACCGTGGCGTTTATCACCGCCTTCATCCATAGTGGTAGCGTTGGGTTTATAGAATAAAACACCCATTGTTTTTGCTTGCGATCACATAGAATTCCAGCCTTCTTCAGCTGCGCTAAATGCCGTGAAACTTTGGGTTGGCTATCTTGTTCAAGCGCAACCATTAGCTCGCAAACACATAGCTCACCTTCCACCATCAACATGGCAAGCGTTTTTAAGCGGATCTCATCCGCTAGGGATTTATAAAACTGCAAGGGTGTAATTAGCGTATGTTGTGGCTTACCTTCGCGTAGTAGGGAAATAACTTGTTCATTGATGTCGAACAAGGTTTGCTCATAAGCATTATTGCGACTTCGCTCAGCTGGACTCGCAATATCCCACGCAAGGACATGTTCTCCTTGCAGTTTACCTTCGCATTCAGATTGCACTTCAGAGCATAAGGTTACCACCACATCAAAGTGTTCGTCCTTGTACTCATTGAGGTGTTTACTGTACAGGTTGTCCGTATTAATCCCTAAACGGCGTAGCATTGAAAGCGTAGTCGTATTCACGGTGCTTGGCTTAGTGCCTGCACTATAGGCATGAACATCCGAACCGCCATGAAAGTTAGCTAGCGCCTGTGCTAAAATTGACCGCGTTGAATTTCCAGAACAAAGAAAAAGTATCTTCATTAGTACATAATAAATTAATTATATAAATTTATTGTTATATAGCTAATCGGCGATGTCAATTACACTTTGATGATATTTATCTGTTCATGACAGCTCATTAAAGATGACGAGCCGCTACCAAGAATAATTGACTTAATCAATGGTGAGGTATTTAAAGCCAGCTTTCTTTATGCAACTTAGAAGCTGGCTCCTAGGTGTGATTAAAAGAGCAGCGACTGAATATTATAGTCCTGCTTTGTGTCGTTTTCAGAAAGTGTAATCACCGCTTCATCTCTTGTGAGATCAACTCGTAACTCCGCTTTTGCATTATTGCCCTCCCAAGTTATAACCAGATTTGATCCTTGGCATGTTAATGCGAAGTCACCATCAAATGCGTAACAACTATTACGCAGTTTAATTAGTGTCTGTAGGCCCGTTACAACTGGTTTATCGAGAGCAGCTTCCACCATAGCTACGTCTAAGTAAGGGCGATTAATATCGCGTCCAACGTTACTTTCTTCGAGGAGCGTCATGTCATTTTCCATCGCCAACAAACCACCATAGTAAACCTGCGGTACTCCGGGACAGAAAAACTGAATTGCCCTTGCTACCAAATAATAAAAGTCATGCTTCCCTAAGGCTTCGTAATAGCTGCAATTGACTTGGTACAAGTCGACATTACTTGCCGCAGCGCCTGTTGCTTTGCGACTTAGGCCTTTACTGTTGCTATGGATCTGCTCAACCAAAGCATCAATTTGATTTGCATCGAGTAACCCTGGTTTATCCCCTTCTGGCCCCGCGTCAATAATGCCAATACCGTCATGAGTATCCAGCACGGTTAGACAATTACGCGGCGCAATGTCCAACCATTTAGCCAAAGCCGAGAAATCTTTATTGAATAAACTATGTAAAATAAGCGGCGGGAGTGCAAAGTCATAAACCCGATCGACTCTGCTGGCAACTTCTACTTGGGTCTTATAATAACTGTGAATTTCAGCAATGGTTTCCATCCCGAGTTCATTGGCACGCTGAGATAATTGATTGATAAAAGAAAAGGCCTCATCAGTCATAAAACAGCTGGTGTTTGCACGTTTGATTGCATATCCAGCGGCATCTAATCGAATAATTTTCACTCCACTGTCTGCAAACAATGTTAAGACTTTCTCTAAATAAGCGCGTCCCGCTTCTGACTCAACATTAATATCAATTTGGTTATCAGTAAAAGTGGTCCAAAAGTCTACAACTTCGCCACTCGCTAACGTCTTTTTAGAAAAGCAACTTCCCGGCCTCGGACGATAAATTGCTTTTGCTTGCGCTTGCGTTATGCCATCTGGAAAGACATCTTCCTCTTTTAAAAACATCGACCAAAACTGTGATTCTCGGCCATGAGCCAACACATCTAAAAATTCCGCAGACTCCCCTGATGCATGATTGACGATAAGATCCGCCATTACCTCACAGTGCTCAGCTATCAATTTGATATGTTGCCAATCACCTAATCGCTCGTCGACTTTGGCATGGTCAATTGGGTCAAAGCCCGCATCACTGCCATCAATGGGATAGTAAAAAGGCAAAATGTGGACACCACCAAATAGTCCAGCTAACGGGCCCGTTAGCAACGTATTTAATTGTGCAAGGCCACCGCCAGAAAGGCGATCAGCATACGTGATCAACTGAACTTGGTTTTTCATAATTTACTCATTAAAAAAGTTGAGACTTAATCGATTAAGATATATCTTTAATCATGAACAAACAATAATCAAGTTTTATCGTGGCGTTCTACTAAAAATAATTCGCTTAATGCAGATTAGTATTACACTCAGTCTAATGCAAAGAAGTAGACCAGCTACATAATCATGCCCTTCAAGAGGTGAACAATGAGCAGCAAGTCGAATCAAACTCAGCTCAACACGTTGCGCTGGTTAACTTATATGATGTTTTTGATGTTTGCGATGACATCAGACGCCGTAGGCGTGATCATTCCAACACTGATCAGCGAATACCAACTTAGCATGACCCAAGCAAGCGCCTTTCACTATGCCCCAATGATCTTAATTGCCTTTAGTGGTTTATGTTTAGGGTTTTTGGCAGATAAGATAGGTCGTAAACTCACCGTGTTAATTGGCCTAATGCTATTTTCGTCAGCATGTTTCTTGTTTGCATTGGGTGAAACCTTCACCATGTTTTTAGTGCTTTTATGTGTCGTTGGGTTAGCCATTGGTCTATTTAAAACTGGGGCTCTCGCCCTCCTTGGCGATATTTCTGACGGCGCACAGGAACATACTCAAACCATGAATAAAGTCGAAGGTTTTTTTGCCATTGGCGCAATTATCGGCCCTGCAATTGTCAGCTATCTGTTGGTGCAAGGGGTAAGTTGGACCTATCTTTATGTGCTAGCTGGCGGGCTGTGTTTATTACTTGGTGTCGTGACTTTAAACACTGAATTTCCCAAGTTCAACGCTGCAAGTGCACAAAACAATGCGGGTCTATCTCACACCGCAGCAATGCTCAAGAACAAGTATGCACTTGGCTTTTCCCTTGCCATTGCACTCTACGTTGCAACTGAGGTCGCGATTTATGTCTGGATGCCCACTTTATTGCAGGATTACCAAGGTAATTTAACTTGGCTTGCAACTTATGCGCTAACCATCTTTTTTATTTTACGTGCAATCGGTCGCTTTATGGCTGTATGGCTACTCGCTAAGTATCGTTGGCAGAGCGTAATGCTAGCGCTGAGCTTCGCTATATTTGTATGCTATTTTTTGACTTACCTTTATGGTGTTACTGCCGCCATATTTACGCTCCCTCTGAGTGGTTTATTTATGTCGATGATTTACCCAACCTTAAATTCCAAAGGTATCTCGTGTTTTGACAAGGCTCAGCACGGTTCCGTCGCTGGTGTGATGCTGTTCTTCACCGCGCTCTCAGCAGCCGTAGCACCACTTCTGATGGGAATGGTGAGCGATTACTTTGGCCATGTTAGCTATGGTTTTGTACTCGCGACTGGGTTTGCGTTTTTACTCTTTGTGGCCATGTTGTACAACTGGGTAAAGGATCCAGCCCGCTTGCCACTGAGCAAAAACGCTAAGTTGCAGCGAGTGTAACACTGCCAACCGCAAATTTTTTGCTGATTAAAATTCATAAAAACCAAAGAGTTAAAATTTTGTTTGAATTATTGATTAATTTTTAATTGCAACCAACCTCAATTGTGCTAAAAATAAACTTAATCGATTAAGTTTATTTTTAATAGACCGTACGAGTTTGACAACGACGACAAGAGGCAAATGATGACAACAATCAAAACCACCCTATTTACACTCAGCGCACTCACGCTTGCAATCTCTCACTCTGCGGCCGCTGAAGACAAAACACAAACTAAGCCTGCCGATGGCTTTGAGAAAATAGTCGTAACGGGTGTACCAAAACGCACCACAATTATGGAATCGAGTGTTTCTGTTAGCAGCATAGGATTGGAGCAAATCTCTGTTGCAACGCCCAGAACTTCCGCTGAAGCATTCAAACTAATCCCAGGAGTAAGGTCCGAATCAACGGGTGGAGAGGGTAATGCCAATATCGCTGTACGTGGCCTTCCTGTCGCATCTGGTGGCGCTAAGTTTTTGCAGCTACAAGAAGATGGCTTGCCAATTTTACAGTTTGGTGACATCGCTTTTGGTAACGCAGATATTTTTATGCGCCTTGATAATACCGTGGAATCAATAGAGTCCATTCGTGGTGGCTCGGCTTCTACTGCCGCCAGCGACGCTCCGGGTGGTATTATCAACTTGATTTCAAAAACGGGTGAAAATGAATCAGGCAGCGTTGCCACCACATTTGGTTTAGATTATGACGAATTTAGAACCGATTTTGAGTATGGCAGTTATTTAAGTGACGACATAAAGTTTCATATTGGTGGCTTTGTACGCCAAGGTGAAGGCCCGCGTGACACTGGCTACACCGCAAATAAAGGCGGCCAAATCAAAGCCAATATCACCAAGGAATTCGAAAATGGCTACGTTCGTTTATATGTAAAACACCTTGATGATAAAACAGCGGGCTACCTCCCTATGCCAATGTACTCTAATGGCGACTCCATAAGCGGTTTTGATGTACTGTCAGACACGCCCCACTCTGTCTATTTCACCAAAACGCAAGGGTTAGATGGTAACAATCAAATTCGTCAAGGGGATATGCGAGACGGGATGCACCCAGTTGTTGATAGTATCGGTTTTGAAGCGAATTTTGACTTAGGTAATGACTGGCAAATCGAAAACCGATTCCGAAAGGCGAGTATCTCAGGTACATTTATGTCACCTTTCCCTGCCGAGGTTGCAAATAGCCAAGCAATTGCCGAGAGCATAGCGGGTACAGGTGCAACTCTTTCCTTCGCCAACGGACCAAAAGCAAATCAAGCGTTCGATCAAGCACTTCTTATGCGCGTTCATACCTTTGAAGTGGAAATGAATGATTTTGACAACATCATGAATGATCTAAAGCTCACCAAGTCATTCGGTACTGACACGTCACTCACTCTCGGCTACTTCATGTCGTCTCAAAATATCAACATGTCTTGGTTATGGAATTCATACTTGCTCGAAGTAAAAGGAGATAATGCAGCGCTTGTGGACGTCGCCGCAGCAGATGGCACGGCATACTCTGAAAGCGGATTATATGCATACGGTACGCCCTATTGGGGAAATTGTTGCCAGCGCAACTACGACACCGAATACGATACCCGTGCCCCATATATCGCCTTTTCGACAAAACTTGGCGATATATCTGTTGATGCGAGTGTGCGTCATGATTCAGGTAAGGCTACGGGCACATTTGCTGGCGCGGTTACTTCTCGAGTGGATATCAACCGCGACGGCACTATCTCAAAGCCAGAAGAACAAGTTGCGGCCATCGATCTCGCTAATCCCAATATGGTTAATTACGATTGGAGCTACACGAGTTACTCTGTCGGCGCTAATTATCAAATGACTTCGGACAGAGCCATTTTCGGCAGGTTCAGTGAGGGCGGTCGTGCAAATGCAGATAGGTTGTTGTTCGGTAAAATTAATGTTGATGGCAGCGTTGCCGATGAAGATGCTGTAGATGAAGTGACGCAATATGAATTTGGGATCAAACAGAAGTTTGAACAAGGTCGTCTTTTTGCAACTTTATTTTACGCCGAAACAGAAGAGCAAAACTTTGAAGCGACCAGCCAAAAGTTCTTTGATAGACAATATGAAGCACAAGGTGTTGAGCTTGAAGGTGTCTATTTTATTGGTTCCTTTGACTTACGAGGAAGCTTGACTTGGACTGATGCTGAAATCGCAAAAGATGCACTCACTCCTGAAGTCGAGGGCAACACGCCAAGACGTCAAGCTGACTTTGTGTATTCCTTATTGGGTAAATATAACTTTGAACAAGGCGCTATCGGTTTAAGCTTAATCGGCACCACTGATGCGTACGCACAAGACAACAACGAATTGAAATTTGACGGTTACACGCAACTCAACGCCTTCGCAAGTTATGATCTTACTGAGCGCTTCAATATTGCGTTAAACGTTAACAACCTTTTTGATACCACTGGGCTAACAGAAGCCGAGGAAGGTGTTATGCCAACAAACAATATTATTCGCGCCCGCAGTATTAACGGCAGAACCACTTCCATCACTTTAAAATACCGTTTCTGATCAGAGGTAGTAGTTATGCAATTAACGTGTTTTGGCGAGATGCTTATCGATTTGTTACCTACGGGAGACGGAAGCCTTAAGCCTATTGCAGGCGGAGCTCCTGCGAATGTTGCTGTAGGCTTTGCTAAACTTGGCGGTAGTACTAGATTTGTGGGAGGCTTTGCTGAAGACCCATTTTCGCTGCAATTAAAATCAACCTTGGCGGTATATGATGTAGGGACTGAATATTGCATCACTATAAGTGGAACCCAAACGGCTTTAGCCATCGTCCACCTAGACGCTCAAGGTGAACGAAGTTTTTCGTTTTATCGTGACAATACCGCAGATATCGCAATCCGCCCAAAAGACTTTATTCATTTGCAATGGCCCGAGCACGGAATATTTCATTTCTGCTCAAACACACTTACCGATGCTGAAGTTGCAAGTACCACCGTGACATTACTAAAGTCCGCTGCGGCCCATAATCAATTGATTTCATTCGATGTCAACCTACGGTTGAATCTATGGCATGACTTGTCTTGCCTATCCGAGCGTGTAGAAGCCTGTTACCCCTATGTCGACATATTGAAAGTGAGTAGAGAAGAGTTGAAATATCTCGCTGAAGAAAAGGACATGAGAGAGGCAAGCTATTTAGATTGGTTACTTAGTGTCGGCGTACAAGCTGTGATCTCAAGCGATGGACCAAACCCTTGCAGCGTATTAACAACTAAAGACTTTTATTCCGTCGCTTCACCCACTATTGATGCAGTTGATACAACAGGTGCTGGGGATAGCTTAATGGCAGGGTTTCTATTTCAACTCAGTCAACATGGGATCTCAAAAGATACGTTAGTGCAAAACTTCTCAACCCTAAAAAAGGCACTGAGCTTTGCCGTGAAATGCGGTGCGTTTACCTGTGAGTACAAAGGAGTTATGCCCTTTATGCCAACGCTTGCAGGTGTGTCTGACCGATTTTCTTCCTTCGACCCTGAGGCTTTGTTGGGTTAATACCTAAAGCGGGAAAAGGCATTCCCGCTGTTTTATTATCATAACCGAGGCTTAAAACCCTGTTTCATAGTCAATATGAGCGGTGTTTGTCGTCTCGTATGTACCGTCAGTGTATAGAATGGTTGCGGTAGCATTGTACTGACGATAAGCACGAATGGTCATGTTACACGTCGTACCGCCGCTGCAGTTAGCATCACCATTCCAAATTACTTTACTAATCGCTTTAGTGGCATTGGCGATATAAAACTTACCAGAAGTTGAGTTTCCAAAAGAAAAATCAATTCCTGAACAATAACTGGTGTTGTTACCCCACACATTACCGCCTGATTTCACGTTCAAAGAGCACTTTAAATCTGCCGCTTGCGAACTAAAAGACAGACCACCTAGTACAACCAATACTGAAGCAATTAATGTTGATTTCATTATTATTTCCTTTAATTAAGAATGAGTTAAGTAATATTTAGTGGCCAGTTTCATACGAAATACGTGATACATTCGTTTCTTCGTATGTGCCATCTTTGTATAAGATAGTCGCCGTTGCCGTGTGTGTCTGATACGCATAAACCGTCAGCCCACATTCAACACCACCAGAGCAGTTAGCATCACCATTCCAAATCACTTTGTTAATTGGTTTGCTGATATTCGTTAAGTAGAATTTACCTGTTGTTGAATTACCAAATGAGAAATCCACACCAAAGCAGGTTTGTCCGTTACCGATGACGTTACCACCTCTTTTCACTTGTAGGTCGCAATTCAGCTCCGTCGCGCCAGCGCTACAGGTGCCTACTAATGCAATAGCCGCAAGTATCTTAGTTACCTTTTGTTTCATCTTACTCTCCTTATATTTATTATGTTTACAACCAAGAAACCTTGGTTAAAAAACAAACTACACAAAAAACATAAAAAATTCAATTGTTTTTACTAATGAAAAACATAAAATTCACAAACAATTTGGAATGCATTAAATTGACTAAGTTCATGGGAAGTAATTTAAGCGATTGAGACAAGCTGTAGAAATTAACGAAATAATCGGCTGAATAAAAAAAGGCCGCAGCGGCGGCCAAACACATCATGGGTAAAACAATGAAGGGATGTAAGTGTGAATTACACGAGCTATTCTATGCGAATAATCATAAATTAAAATCATATTATAAAGATTGTTATCATCGCTTTTTTCGAACGGTCTATTTCTGCGATGCTCGTGATACAATCGCGAAATTAAAAACTACAACGAATTGTCTATGCAATTACTTTGGATTGTTACCTTACTTTGGGCCTTCTCGTTCTCTTTGATTGGTGTCTATTTGGCAGGTCAGGTTGATGCTTGGTTTAGCGCTTTATCCCGAACTTTGCTTGCGGCAATTGTGTTTATGCCATTTTTGAAATTGAGTTCGGTGAATAAAGAATTGATAATCAAGCTGATGGCAATCGGTGCCGTGCAGATCGGTCTAATGTATGGCTTTTACTATCATTCTTTTTTATACCTAAACGTACCTGAAGTGTTGCTATTCACTGTGATGACACCCATCTATATTACTGCACTTAATGACTTACTAAACCGCTCGTTCAATGCCACCTTCTTGCTGTCTGCGCTCATAGCTATTGCTGGCGCAATCACCATTAGATTTACTGAGCTTACTAGCGACTACCTTTTTGGTTTGCTACTAGTGCAAGGCGCAAACCTTTGCTTTGCGATAGGCCAAGTAAGTTACAAACGTTTAAGTAACCATTACCAGCTGGTACACCACCAAAACTTCGGCTTTTTCTTTATTGGCGCCTCCCTAGTGCTCGCCATTGGGTTTATGTTATTCGGCAATCCCCAGCAGCTCCCAAGTACTAATCTACAATGGGGAATACTGATTTATTTAGGCTTAATTGCTTCAGGCGTCGGATATTATGTCTGGAACTTAGGACTGACCCGCGTCTCGGTAGGTGAACTCGCGGTAATGAATAATGTACTGATCCCGGCAGGGATCATTGTCAATTTGCTGATTTGGAACCGCGATGCTGACCTCGTTCGTCTTGGGATTGGCAGTACCATTATTTTTGCGGCTCTTCTGTACAGCAAACTCGGAACTAAGGGCGAAAAATGAGTAAAATAGTACAACTTTTTCCATTTTGGGCCATGTTGTGCTCCGCTGTTGCCTATACCATTCCAAGTCTATTTAGCGCGTTTAAAGGCAGTATTATTCCGTTATTAATGTTGATCATGCTGACAATGGGTTTAACCCTGACTACAAAAGATTTTTTACGCGTGCTCGACAACAAAAAAGCCATTTGCATTAGCGTGCTGCTTCAATTTACTGTGATGCCGAGTGTTGCTTACTTGATTGCAACCACAATGAGCTTAGAAACCGACCTATTAATTGGTATGATTTTAGTGGGCACGGTTGCTGGCGGCACGGCAAGTAACGTTTTGTGTTATCTCGCCAAAGGAGATGTCGCGTTATCGATTTCTATGACCGCGATTAGTACTTTACTCGGCGTGTTCTTAACGCCACTACTAACCACATTGATGATAGGCCAGGTGGTTGATATTCAGTTTTCTGATATGTTGATCAGCCTGCTAAAGATTGTGCTACTTCCTGTGGCTGTGGGCGTTGCTTTCAATACCTTGCTTGCCAAACCACTGGCGCATTCTGTTATCAAAACAACTCCGATACTACCTTTACTTTCAATGCTTTCAATCGTTTTTATCATTGCGGTGATCGTTGCTCTTAATCAACCTAAACTTGAAAGCATCGGGCTCGTTATGCTGGTTGCAGTGATCCTGCACAATACCGCAGGGCTACTTTTAGGCTATTTCATTCCAAAACAGCTCGGTTTTGACGAAAAAGTATGTCGCACCATGGCCTTTGAGGTGGGCATGCAAAACTCGGGGCTTGCTGTTGCGCTTGCCATGAAGTTTTTTACTCCTGCGGCGGCCGTAGCAGGTACCCTATTTTCTATTTGGCATAATGTCAGTGGCTCGATATTAGCAGGAATATGGCGACGAAGCGCCACCAGCTCATCTGATAACAATAAAGCCTAACATCAAATGTTAGGCTTTTGGTAATTGCTTATAAAAGTGAATTTTGCAATCCGATGAGCCGTTGATTTGTTCACATTTTACAATCTGGTAATCGCGGCTTATTAGCATCAATAGCATGTTTTTAAATAGATTTCTCGACTTTACTCTGATAGCGCTATAGCCTTGCGTTTGGCACCACGTTTCTTGCATCAATAACAGCTGCTTGGCAATACCCTTACCGCGATATTCTGGCACTACCGCACCTAACCAGCTATAAAACTCGTCATTTGGTAGTTCGTGACCTAGCTTATACCCTACGGGCTTGCCTTGAGCATACGCCACCAGCAACAAGTGCTGTTTATCTCGCAGTTTGTCTACGACTTCCTCGCCCTTTCTTGGTGTGGCAAATTCAGGAATTTGGTTTTCTATCGCTAGGAGGTCATCAATCGAGCCGACTTTATATTCTAGATTCATATTAATGTCTGTGTAATTGAAAAGGTATCGCCAACAGTCACTTCGGCATATGCGCCGTTAATCAGCGTCAAATTCGGCGCTTGATGGCCTATATCCACATCGTATAGCACAGGGAAATCGCAACCAGTAAAGACGTTTTGCAATGCATCTACATGCGTCCAGTCGCTATCTTTTGCCAGCGGCTCTGGATTTCGACCAATCAAAACTCCAGCGACTTTCGAAAACCAACCTCGTAATTTAATACTTTGCAGCGCACGATAGTATGCCGCTGGCGGCATTTCGCCATTTTCAAAATATAAGATAATCGACTCATCAGGGTGCGCCTGTGAAAAAGCGTCCAGATCAAAATATTCCGTACCAGCCAATAACATGTGAATATCCAAACAGCCGCCCAATAATCGACCAGCAAACTGCTGACGGTCGTTGCCATTAGCCAAAATACGCCATTGAGTCCTGGTGGATAAGTTAAATCCAGCATCGGGAAAATCAACAAAGTTGAGTGGCTCAGCTTCAAAATGTGTCGAGGGAAATTGCGTAAAGGAATCATTAGGTGCGCGCCTCAAATGGTCAAAAAGTCCAACCGTTAACGCGTCTTGTTGATGGGCATTTAATTGCATAAGGTTAGTCGCATGCACGCTTGCCCAGCCTAGTTTGCAAGTCACTGCGCTCAGCAAAGTGCTGACGTCAGAGAAACCGATGATCCACTTTGGCTGTACTTGTGCTAACTGCTCCCAATCAAGTTTGCTCAGTAAATCCATTGCAATTGCACCGCCCCATGGCGGCATAATCGCGTCTATTGTGTCATCGAGTAAGTATCCCATAAGCTCATTAGCACGGGTTTTGACATCCGCGCTAACGTAGTTGTGATTAGCTCGCAGGCATTTACCAACCACGAGTTCAAAACCTTGTTGCGCTAAGTAATTCAAAGCGTTGTCTAATCTCGCGTGCATAGCAGCAGGTACGCCCGCTGAGAATGCCGTGATCGCAATTTTACTACCCGCTTTCAACGATTTGGGATACTTCATCGTGATTTCCGTTATTTTTTGCTTATCCTACCTGAATTTCCGCTTTTGCATACTTTAAATTCTCCCGTTTCGGGCGAGCTATCAAGTATAGAAAGGTTAACGGCCCCAAGCGTCCAATCAGCATTAAAAAGATGATTACCGCTTCACCGGGTTCAGACAATGAGCCGGTGATCCCTCGAGACAAGCCAACCGTGCCTAATGCCGACACCGCCTCAAACGTGATATCCGTTAAATTTGCCTGCTCGGTGATCGTCAAAATAAGGGTTGCGAGCATCACGGTAAAAAAGTACACCACGGTGAGACTAAGCGCCTTAAATACCGTTTCAGGCGAGATCTGTCTGTGTCCGATAGCGACTTGATCTCTGCATCTCAGATAAGCGTAAGTTGCCATTAATAGCACCACCACTGTGGTTATTTTAAGACCACTGGCGGTACTCATAGAGCCGCCCCTATTATCATTAACCAAATGGTCAGCACGGTACTTTCGTCATTCACCAGCGCAAAGTCGATACTGTTAAAGCCCGCTGTCCGTGGCGTCACCGCTTGCATCCAGGCAGTGATAACTTGCTCGGACAACGGCAAGGTTCCAAGGGTCTCTGGGTTATGTGCTTCAAAAAGCCAAAATAAGCTAAATGCCAGCACATTTAACACCGCGGTTGCTATCAACACTAACTTAGTGGCAGATCCAAACCGGCTCCAACGGCGTCTTTTCACTATATCCATCAACACCACAAATCCAAGTCCGCCAATCACAAATAACCCTGATATCACAAGATTAACGACCCAATCACCACGAAAACTGGTTAGGCTGTCATCATGCAATGCAAATCCCGCATTGTTAAAGGCCGAAATAGTGTAGAAGAAGCTTTGCATTATCGCATCACCAAGCGGTAGCGTTTGATACCAATGAGCAAGCAAAATGGTAAACCCAATTGATTCGATGATCAGCGCATAAACTAACACGCATTTGGCTGTATCAACCAACTGATCAAACCGAGCAATGCCAAAGCTTTCTTTTGCGATAAGTTGTTTACTAATGTCCATTTGCTGCCCCATCCCCGCAGCACAACAACCGTAATGGTCATAAACCCCAGTCCACCGATTTGAATAAGACTGGCAATAACGAGATGGCCAAAGGTTGTAAAATCATTTGGCGTACTCAATACGGCAAGTCCTGTCACCGTAACCGCGGAAGTTGCTGTAAATAACGCTTGCATCACTTTGATGTCTTGAGTGTGTGCTACCGGTAGCAATAGCAACATAGTACCTAAAGCTATCAGCCCACAAAATCCAATAAACAGAACTGCTGGGGGCTTAACCTCAGCGGCTTTTTGTGGGCTTTGGGCTTGCTACTTGGATAGGGGTAATAATGGGGACTCCATGTTTTCATTACGCCCCCAGTTTTTGCGCAATAGAATTTAACGCTTTTAACTGACCGTTGAGGATCACTTTATCATCTTCGTTGATCAGAAATGACTCGGCCGGATTGCTATAACACGCTTTGCCGCGCTGCACTAACACAGCCTTGATTTCGCCCTTTGCACGCTTTAATAGCGTTGCCAAAGATTGCCCGCAGCTTAATTTATTCACGATGACTTCCACCATGTAAAAGCCGTGCCCCAACTGCATATATTGATTGACCATAGGGTAATTCAGTGTTTGTGCAACCTTGATCCCCATTTCTTCTTCAGGGTGGATCACACGTGTTACGCCCAAGCGGGATAAAATTGTATGATGCGCTTCTGAGCTGGCCTTAACCCAAATTTGCTCAACGCCTAAGTTCTTTAGCGAAAGTACACATAAAATGCTCGCTTCTAGGTTTTCACCAATGGCGACCAGCACTGCTTTGCTTCTCGTAATATCTAGTTGGCGTAATGCCGTTTCATCGGTCGCATCCAAAGAGGTGGCATAATCAATATGCTCAACAACTTGGTTCACCACACGTTCGCGACTATCTACTCCTATCACTTTGTTTCCAAGCCGCTTTAATTCCAAACAAGCCGCAAAACCAAATCGACCTAAACCAATTACTACAAATTGTGCCATAACAACCTCGATATACTCCGTTATGAGAAATGCTTATTGAGCGGTAAAAGTAAAAACCGATAACCAACCCCGGGCTCAGTTTCTATGATTTTTGGTGTAGCAGCATCGTCACTAAGTTTCTTACGTAACTGGCTGACCACAATCCGTAAATAATGACTATCTTCCACATGGCTTTCGCCCCAAATTTGCTTTAATAAGGTTTGCTGACTGACTAATTCTTGTGCTCTTTGTGCAAGCATACTGAGTAGTGCAAATTCCTTTTTCGACAATGCTAGTGGGGCGTTATCCATAATGACTTGATGCTTTTGTAAATCTATCATCAACTTGCCATAGTCAATGGCGAGCAAGCGTTTGTTCGGTACTAAATCTCGTAATAGCACTTTGACGCGCACCACCAGCTCTTTGATGCTAAAAGGCTTCGTCAGGTAGTCGTTTGCGCCGCCCTCCAGCAGTTTAATCTTCTCAGCCTCTTGATCTCGCGCAGTTAAGATCAATACTGGTAGCTTGCTGGTTTCTCGGATCTTCTTTAAAATGCTATATCCATCAAAATCTGGAAGCCCGAGATCTAAGATTACTAAGTCTGGCAGCTCACCTTTTAGCACCGACATGGCTTCCTTTCCGGTGCTGGCTTCCACATAATTCAGCCCTTCAGCTTTCAATGCTAAGCGGATAAAACGACGGATCTCTTCTTCATCGTCAATCAATAAAATGGTGTGAGTCATCAATGCGCCTCCTCTTTTGGCAAACTAACTTCCATTGTGCAGCCTTGCGTCGTCGGCAAAATGCGAATATCACCGCCGTGCGCACGAATAATACCTCTCGCCACACTCAGCCCTAAGCCACTGCCACCGTCTTTACTGGCGCTTTGTCGAAACGAGCTAAAGGCGCTAAAGACTTCTTTTTGCCGAGCGACGGGGATCCCGGGACCATTATCCTGAATAAATATCAACAACGCTTGCTGCGTTTCTCCAAAGGAAATCTCAACTCGCTCTCCATCGGGACTAAAAGTGACTGCGTTTTCGATTAAGTTAAACAGGGCTTGCTCAATGAGTGCAGCTTGTATCGTGAGAATTGGACTTATGTTCTGTGGCATTCTCGAGACGCATGGTGCGTCTAGCCGCAAAATCACGTTATCGATCAAGACATCAATTGATGTTGGTTGCTTAAAAAGCGAAAGCTCATCCCCCTGATGCTGTAACTTGGTAGCTTGCAAGATATTTTCGATATAGCGAAACAAACGGTGGCTTTCAGACCGTGCCGATCCCAACAACTCGTTTTGCTCGTCTTGGTCTAACTTATCGCGGTAGGTTTCTAGCGTTTCGAGCGCGCCCATCACCGCAGCGAGCGGTGTACGTAAATCATGAGAAACCGACAACAAGATATTGGAGCGTACATTCGCAACTAAAAGCTGCTGCTTTTGCTCTTTGATATAGCTCGATAAATAGCTGGTAGCTAATGCCACCACGATAAATACCACTAAATTGACCACGTCTTCGGTGTTATTCATATGAAGCGTGTATCTGGGCTCTGTGATAAAAAAGTTGAACACTAGACTGCTAACAATCGCCACCCCCAGTGCCATCCAACGTTTTGCGATGAGAGAAACAACAACAACGCCCAACTGTAATACCAGCAGTACACTGATCGCCGAATGTAGCAACGAGTCTAAGGCAACGGCAAAGGCGCTGGTTAACAGCAAAACCAGAAAACTAACGAGATACTCATTCTTGGCAATAAATCCATTCTCGGAAAACATAGTGACTCCAACTTGCGCTATGTCTTTATTCTATCCTTGCCGAAATTCCGTTGCCGTATAATTTGCGTAAAATTTACTTAGCTTTAGGCTATTTAGCTCAAGAGCCTGTTTATCTATCAAGTTTGTTTTTGCATGTTGATGATAAAAAGGCTAAGCGCATATCTGATAAAGCCATTGTGATACGCTGGCACAAGCTGTTTAAAAGCAACTGGGTAACTTAGAAATTCATTGAAGAATGGCCGAGAGCGAGTACTGACCACTTATTGTAAAACACTCAAAAAACGACGGCGCACAAACCTAGCAATTGTGAACGTTTGCTGGCTGGACCAAATAAAGGCTTTAGCAATAACTCCTCAAGCTGCGCTAACCGTAGCCTCTCCCATGCCGTGCACGATAAGCTGATTTTGACGTCGAGAAATACGTAAACGCCAATAACTCGCTTATTTTAGAAACACTTTTGATATGAGTGGTGAACACTTTTTTGTAATTCTAAGTCGAAACTGCCGTAACTATGGTGAATAGATAACAGTGGGTGTCTGTATTGTTTCTTCAGAATCACGATAGATAAAGCGGCATTTGGGAGTTCTATTCCATTTGTCTTTTAACACCTCAAGACTTTCGAGTTCGACTAGCAGATAGACCTCTGATTGTAGTTTTAGTATTTCAGGCCACGCTGCTTCCCTGATTATTTCTATCAACATACTCTACTCTAAAAGACTCTTGACCTGACGCCCCACCTATAATTGATTCATTATGTGTTTATTTCCTCACTGCAACCAATTTATCTTATTCGAATTTAAACGCGATATTTTCAAAGATCACGACATCACCTTCATCAACGAGAGTTGCTTCGGGCTTGGCTTGCCTTAATAGAAATAAAACATCTTTTTTGCTTTTACCTTCAATTCCTTGGACAATTAATTTACCCATATCGGTTATTAACTGGTCTTGATGATGCAAATTAATAGACTGTTGTGGTTCAATAAACCCGGACACTATTTTAGGTGGTATCATTACCACTCAACTAGAGGTGTCAAATGGCAAGAAAACGTCGAACATTTAGTAAAGAATTCAAACTTGAAGCAGCTTGTTTAGTTTTAGATAAAGACTACTCCCTCCAAGATGCATGTCACTCTTTGGATATTGGTGAAACGCCTACGTCTAACGCGTTGACCCCTGAACAGCAAAAGATTCAAGAGCTTGAAGCCAGGATCAATCGCTTAGAGCGAGAAAAATCGATACTAAAAAAGGCTACAGCTCTCTTAATGTCAGAAGAAATGAACAATATTCGTTAATAGACCAATTAAGTGAGCACGAACCGGTAGAAATGGTCTGTAACGTCTTTGATATTGCTCGTTCAAGTTTTTATGACTATAAAAGACTGTAACTCCCCCAAAAAATGAAACAGTTTATAAGTAGAATTTTCCATTAACTAAAATAGGAAAATTTACGATGAGAAAAAGCAAGTTCACCGAAACCCAAATTGTCAGCATGATCAAGGAAGCTGAGTCAGGTATTCCTGTGCCAGAAATTTGCCGCAAACATGGTATCGGCCAAAGTACGTTTTATAAATGGCGCTCAAAATATGGCGGGATGGAAGCTTCAGACGTTAAGCGACTTAAAGAGCTTGAAGAAGAAAACCGTAAGCTAAAAGATATGTTTGCAACGCTTAGCCTAAAGCACTCGATGCTTGAGGATATCATCGCAAAAAAGCAGTAAAAACAAGTAGGCGCAGAGCTTGGGTAGAGCATTTAAGAGCTCAATTTAACGTCAGCGTCGCATTTGCTTGTGAAGTGGCAGGGCTAAGCCGCTCAGCTTTTTACTACAAACATAAACGGCCGTTAGATGATGACGTTATCGACGCATTACTTGCGCTGGTAGAGCGTCATCCTAGGTGGGGGCTGCCTAAGCTATTCAAAAGGCTTCGCAATAAAGGTAAGCCGTGGAATAAAAAGCGTGTTGAACGCGTTTACAACATGCTAAAACTAAACTTGAGACGTAAGGGAAAGCGCCGTGTTCCAACAAGAACACCTGAACCATTAAGCGCACCGACACAACATAATGAATCGTGGTCAATGGACTTTATGAGTGACGCATTAAGCTATTGACATCGTTTTAGAACACTGAATGTGCTGGATGATTTCAACCGACAAGCACTGGCGATTGAGGTCGATACAAGCTTAACTTCTGAACGAGTTATTAGAACGCTACAACAAATTATTGCTTGGCGCGGTAAACCAAAGCAGATTAGAGTGGACAATGGCCCAGAATTTACTTAACGACACTCGAAGATTGGGCAATGAAAAATGACATCAAGTTGGAATTTATAGAGCCAGGCAGTCCTTACCAGAATGGTTTTGTGGAAAGGTTTAACCGAAGTTATCGTGAAGAAGTGCTCGATTTATACTTGTTTGAGTCACTGCAAGAAGTACGTGAAATGATTGCTTATATCTGGGCAATCGCAAAACAGATTGTGCTCTTGCCAGTAAATCCCAAATTAAGATTATCCAGAGTACCAGCTTAAAATGAACGAATTAGAGTTAATGTATTGGGTCAAGCATCGGGTGTGGCACAACCACCGATGGCGTTAGGATGGCAATGCTGCTAACGCAGCATTGAACCACGAACATAGACTGAAAACAGGCGCCACGTCGAGTTAAGTAAGGCCTGCTCTGCTCATGAAAATGAGTAACCAACGAATACAAGCAAGAAAACCGACGAAATTACTTGCTTCATCCTATGCATTAACTCTCTCTAATTCGAGTTAAGAAATTATGGCTTAAAGTTAGGCAAGGATCAGTGTGTTTAACTTGACAGTGGGAGTCATACCAACGCATAATTCACCGGCAGCAAAAGCAGAGCGAGGTAAGAGCGACGCTTTTGCTGCCGGTGGAATTAATTGTTAGAGCCGCCCATTAGTTTTGAAAGAATTTCAGCCATTTTCACCTGCTCACCACCATTCTCTTCGCTTATGCCATCAGGTATTTTCGCAGCTTGTATTAGAGAGTTGCATATGCTTTCATCGATACACGGAGAAACGAAACCTATTCTACCAGTATCTCCATCATTGCTGATTTCTGGTAAAAGAAAGAGATCAACTTTCTCGGTTATGCTCGCACCAATAACCTGCCTCATTCTAAGCTTTAGCAAGCTTTTTACTTCATCCACAGACTTTCGGGCTAGCCCGGTATACGTTCTCATGTACCCATCTTGTGATTTATTTAAAAAGCCAAAAAATGCGCTTAAAAAATATGTACTTCTCTTCCACATGAATGATCTATGCTGAACATTCTTCATTTCAAAATTATGTGCTGTAGGATCGAACCACAATTCATCACACACACTTTTTTCATCTAGCTTTGCTAGAAAAAGCCCTGATGTCCAGTCATAGTGTGACCCCTCTGTAATCAAAATCCGTTTCTGAATATCTAGCCCATCAAATATGTCTTTTATGGCGTTTTCAATCTGTTTATGTCTGGAGTGTAGATACTCAATTAATATCGCCGCTTGCTCATGCGCGTCATAATTATCTCCATCGAATGCTTCAAAACCTTTTAGCTTACTAAGACCAATTATTTTTTCTGGCGAAGTATTCCACTCAATATCATTGATTTGCCCAATACCTGTGCCCGTATCTTTTAACGCCATATTCCAAGGATTTGGGAATGTTTCGAAGCGTTCAAACAGTTTCTTTCCACGTTTAGTGAAACTAGACAATTGATCGCGACATTCGCTACAGAAGCATGTAAGCTCAATGCGTTCATTTGTTGCTCCCATTGGCAGTATATTTGTAAGATCAAGAGCTAAACCTACAATTTTAGCTTTAGTGTTTTCACATTGCTCCTTTCCTATTTCAATAGCTTTTTCTGCAACATGCTTGACTAATTTTTTTGTTCCCTTTTTTGAAAAGCATGCTTGAGCAGAACTATCCCCGCTGATATCGATTATGTGCAAAGAGTCGCTTCTTATAAAACTAAGCGTTGGATCTAGCGTGAAATATATATCCAATTCAATCTGTAAAAACTCTGCAACAATATCAGAAAGTGTTAACCCATCAGCCTTTCCTTTATATCTTATTTTTTCCGCTTTCATGAAGTCATTTTCAAATGGAATTCCTGTAGATGAACAAATCGGTAACACCACGCCCTTAGCATTAATACCCCACCTTTCGTAATGCTCATCTTTTAGTTCTTTAGCGTTCCGCTGTGATAAAACGGCTAAATCTGGAAGATATACAAGTGATTGTTCATTCATTTATTCATTCCCCTTCGGTTTGTTAAAATAATCCCGCCATCAGCTCTTCGTTTTAACTTATTCGATTCAAGCAATATCTCTACTGCATTAGTCGAAGATTCTCTAGTGAGCCCCCGTTCGATTAGTATATTTAATACTTCGTCAATGCTCATTACATCATGAGAATCAAAAATGGGATTTAAGTATGAAAATGCGATCTCTGCTTGTTCTGATAATGATTGTTTCTCAGATCTCCGCGCTATAATTTTAATGAGGCGCAAGCTACCGACTCCTAATAGGAGTGAAGCAATCACGTGAATTCCATATTTGGTTACCCATAATATCAATTGTGACCAGCTTGTCAGTAAAGCTAGAAAAAGTCCGAAAAAACCAAGAAATAGTCCTATTGTTCCAAGTGGACTTTCTTCGATTTCTCTTTCTAGTCGAACGAACCATAGTCTGAGTTGAGTTAAATATTTCATTTAGATTATTTCCAGTGGCTCCCTCATGCTCTAACAATTTAATATCGACCCTATGGGGCGTTTTTCTACCGAGTCATGGGTCATTATTCTCATTGTACCAGCTTTATCACAATAACTAACTTGTTGCTACAAATATATTTTTAATCATTATAGAAACTATGAAAATGATAAAAAACGACCCAGTGAGTCGTTTTCTTGACTATAGAAGAAACACAACACTGTATATAAATACAGTCATTAGTTGGAGCTAACTCAATGAGAACTCGTTCACCATTTTTAAACCACATCGCAGAGTTTATGCTGACTAAGCAATACTCGCTCAGAACCGTTGATACATATCTTAAGTGGATTTCTTCCTATATTCATTTTCATGATAAGCGTCACCCAGCTTCAATGGGCGATAACGAGGTTGTCGAATATCTCAACTACCTTGTACTTAAACATAATGTGTCGCCTAAAACACAAGCGACAGCGTTAAATGCATTGTCTTTTCTGTATAAGCAAGTCATTAAACAGGATTTTTGCCCCAATCTAACGTTTGTCAGAAGCAAGCGCCAATCTAAGTTGCCAATTGTTATGACCCCCGAGGAGGTTAAACGTCTCATGTCGTTTTTAAGTAAACGATATTATTTAATTTCAGGTTTAATGTATGGTAGCGGCTTACGTGTAATGCGTGTAATGGAAGCTGTTCAACGTAACCGTCGCCTAAACCACACCTAGCAGCAGGATGTTATCAACTTATAAAGTAAAGCTCTGATCTCAATTCGGAGTTGAACATGCCTAAACACAAGACCGCGCAGCAATGGCTGCAACTTTTCGAACAGCAGGAGCTCAGTGGGTTGTCTGTTAGTGACTTCTGCACGCAACACAACCTCAGTATCAAGTCTTTTTATAATCGCCGAAGCAAAATTCGTAAGCAAACACCTCCTCAGTCATCTTTTGTTGCCGCTAAGCCTGCAGCACCTGAGTCAGTTTCCCCACCTGAGTTGTTGCAACTCAAACATGGCCAGAGCACGGTATTGCTGCCATCAACAACAGATACCCTTTGGCTCGCAGCACTGCTGAAGGCATTGTCATGATCTGCTGGCAAAATGAAGTGCTTTACTTACATCGCTAGCCGGTCGACTTTCGTAAATCCATTAATGGACTTGCGGCGATTGTTGAGCAAGCAATGGCAACGTCCGCAATGACGGGTAACGTCTTTGCCTTTTGCAATAAAAGTAAGGACAAGCTGAAGGTACTTTATTGGGATAAAACCGGTTTTGCACTGTGGTACAAACGCCTCGAAAAAGACAAGTTTAAATGGCCAGACAAAGAAGACGATGACGTCATTACGCTGACTGCCGAGCAGTGGCAATGGCTACTGTCAGGCTTGTCCGTCATTGCTCATAAGCCACTCAGTTATGGTTATAACGTATGATCATAACAGCGACTTTTTGAACGTAAAATAATCTAAGTTATTAATTTAAAAACAGTTAATCTGCTGGTAAAGTAACACTCATGCAAAACGAACTTGATGTATTACGCCAGCAGTTAGCGAAGCAAGAAGAGATCATTGCTCAGCTTCAGGCACGTAATAACTACCTCGAAGAACAATTCATACTGGCCCAGCAAAAACGCTTCGGGGCCAGCAGTGAGTCGCATCCGGCGCAAGCTGACTTGTTCAATGAAGCCGAAACGCTGGTTGAAGAGGTGCCAGAGCAAGACGTTGAAACCATCGAATATCAGCGTAAAAAGCCAACGCGCCAGCCTCTGCCAAAAGACCTCCCCCGCGAGCGTGTTGTCCATGACATCGACAACAAACAGTGTGGCTGTTGTGGCGGTGAGCTGCACAAAATGGGCGAGGATGTGAGCGAAAAACTGGAGTTTATCCCGGCCCAAGTCAAAGTCATTGAACATGTCAGGCCAAAATATAGTTGCCGACAGTGTGAAAAAACGCAAACCCAGATCAGGATAGTGCAAGCACCTGTACCACCTAGTCCAATCCCGAAAGGCATTGCCACGGCGAGTTTGCTCAGCCAGATCATCACCAGCAAATATCAGTACGGTTTACCGCTGTATCGGCAGGAAAGCCTGTTCAAACAATATGGTATCGCGCTTTGCAGACGCACCATGGCAGACTGGATGATCCGCTGTGCCAGTTTATTCAAACCACTCTACGACAGGCTGCACGACGTGTTGCTACAGCAACCGGTGATACAGGCCGATGAAACCACGGTTAAGGTGGTGAAAGAAGACAAACAAACTAATTACATGTGGCTGTATTGCAGCGGCACGGACTCGCCTGCGCCAGAGGCAAGCATCCCCAATATCGCCCTGTTCGACTATCAGAATAGTCGCGCGGGTCGCTGTCCTGTGGCATTTTTAAAGGGCTACAACGGCTATCTGCAAGTTGATGGTTATGCAGGTTACGAACAAACACAAGCGACACTGGTTGGTTGCTGGGCACACGCAAGACGCAAGTTCAAAGAAGCTGCGGATGCGCAGGCCAAAGGTAAAACCGGCAAGGCGAACTGGGCGCTCAACCATATTCAAAAACTATATCGGGTTGAAACAGCAATAAAGGGCATGAGTCTTCAAGAAAAACAAGCAACGAGAGAAAAACAAAGCACACCGCTGCTGGCACAGTTTAAAACCTGGTTAGAAAAATCAGCACAAACAGTGGTACCGAAATCGAAGCTAGGCGAGGCTATCCACTACACGCTAAGACAATGGCCGAAACTTATTCGCTACCTCGACGACGGACACCTAAAGATAGACAATAACCGGGCAGAACGCGCTATTAAACCGTTCGTCATAGGCCGAAAAAACTGGCTGTTTAGCTTCACCACAAGTGGCGCTGAGAGTAGCGCAATCCTTTACAGCGTGATCGAGACAGCCAGAGCAAATGGCCTCACGCCATTCGACTATGTGATGCATTGTTTAAACGAACTTGCTCAACCAGACTGTGATATCAACAGTTTACTGCCTTGGAATGTTAAGCTCTAGGTGTGGTTCGCTGCACGCTCACTGTTCAACTACGAGTTCAGGACATTGACTTTGACTACAAGTGCATTCGGATCTGGAATGGAAAAGGGAATAAACATCGGGTGGTTACTCTCGCCACAGAACTTATACCTTTGCTAAGAAATCAAATTGCTCAGGCTGATGAATACTTAAAATTAGATTCCCAGAATGAACGATATGCAGGTGTTTGGATGCCAAACGCACTAGCAAGAAAATATCCTAGCGCCAATAAGTCAATTGCTTGGCAGTATCTATTTCCCTCATATAAGTTAAGTGCAGATCCTGAAACTGGGGAGATCCGCCGACATCATTTTCATCAAACAGGAGTACGTAAAGCGGTTAAAGAGGCTGCCAAAAAAGCACAAATAACAAAACCTATAACGCCCCACACTTTTCGCCACTCTTTTGCTACACATCTGTTACAAAGTGGGGCAGATATTAGAACAGTACAAGCTCAGTTAGGCCATTCAGACGTTAAAACCACTCAGATTTATACCCATGTTTTACAGCAAGGCGCAAACGGTGTTGTTAGCCCTTTGAGCAAAATTTTCTAGCTTGTTTTGGGACATAAATAAGTTAATGGAACGTGCGCTTTGTGGAACAAAAGTAACGTTGACGACCGTCTTTTGTTCGCTCAAAACGCATTTCAGGTAAAGTCTAACCCCGTTCTTTTTAAACGGTGAGATTCGGGTATGGGCTACTACATTTTATACCTGGTAAAAAGTGCAGATCCCAGCAAACAATAATGATCACGGCAATCAAGTCGCGCCAGTTACTGGCATATCCGAATCAAAGCCAACACTGGTAAACAGGCTATCTAATTCAAGCTCAAAATCTTTGCGATTAACATCCAACGCTTTTAATGTTGTTCCGCCAAGTAACGCCTCTTGGCCCTTCTCTAGGCGTGCATGTAAACTGGCAATTACCGCACGAATGCGATCTCTATCTTGCTGTGCCAATGCTTTTTGACTTTCAGTTTCATGGTCAAGCTTTGCTAACATTTCCAACCGCTCAGAGAGCTCCTTGTACGCTAAAAAATCTAGCTCTAAATTTTTAAACAGTAATTGCTGCGCTTGGTCTTTACTGCTGATATCAACCTTTACGGGTCTTGTCATCATATCAGCCAGCAACGCTCGGAGCTTTTCGTAAGCGGCTTCATCTTGAGACGCGATGCTTGTATGGTCGAATAGTACTTCATGATCCGCAAATTGGAACTGCAGTAACGCTTCATTTTTGTCATGTTGCGACGTTTCGCCAGACGAGCCACTACTCATGGCACTCATAAAGTTTTGCTTAAAGGTGTGAGCACGACCCCCACCAGCAGCATGGTGATTGTCATTTGCTGTAAGCTGATTATGAGCGCTCGGGATCACTAATTTCTCTCGCTCTACAGGTGATAAGTTCAGTGAAGTAGGCTCTATGAGCGATACTTGATGTCCAGTTAAAAACGTTGGCATTGGGCAAGTCTAAAAAACAATCTCGGTGCTAGACCTTTGCAAGCATTATTCCAAATAAATATTTTCAACAATCAGCCGATGAATTGATATCAATAGCCACTGAACACGGAAATATTTCATTTTCTTAAATAACTCGTACAACTTCATGGGCAATTCATTGCCGCTTAGGTACGTTAGATTGCCCTAATTGATGGCTAGATGGCAACGAATCTAATACTAAACAAATTTCAAAATCTGTATTTAAAAAAGAAACGCCGTAGTAGCAACGAAAGCGGAATTTGGTACAAACCTTGCTGTACAAATATCAACCACTTAATGGATGTGCTTAATCATGAAATTGACGAAGGAAGAATTACAATTCATTAACCGAACGCTAGCCGGTAATCGCGTTGCAGGTCCGCTATTGCCGGAAGCTAGGGACCAAAAACAGCAAACTCACAGTGAGATTAAGAAGTTACTTGCGAGTATTTCTAATAGCTCTCAGTTTAGTCTCGTTGCCAAAAATGCCAACGAGCAAGTCGAGTTCCCACTTAGCGACTTGTCAGCATTGATGGAGATTTTAGACAACAACTTAGAAGCGCCTAATATCGTGGAAGCCGCTAACTCTTGTGCACCGCGTAGCTGGCGCACCTGCCCCTCAACGCCAGTTAGGTTCAGATTATCCCTCAAATGATGCCGTTTAACATGGTCTCCATATCCCAGTCCGGCGGACTGATTAATACTTTTCCCTATCAAGCAAATGCAATCCAAATTAATCTGATCAGCCGGATCGCTAAATTATATCTTGCCGACCCTATTCCACTGTTTGCAAACGTCCACTCGATAAAAGTGGCAAGCCCGCTGGAACTCGCCGTGTCCTTTGCGATGAATAAAACCGATAACGAAAAACTCAAAGCATTCATTCTTCATAACTACATACAGCGCAAGGGGTTAGATTAGCGCCTGATAATCGCGAACTCGCGCTACCTGCTCCCTATGCATATTATGCAGCCGTTCCTGATAGCCGCAACGATAGAATGGCTATAAGGATTGGTAAATCACTCGCATGGCGAGCAGTAAAAAGGCACAGCCCAGTATTTTATCAATCACAGCTCGCTTGGCCGTTAAATCGAATTTATCTCTTGCTGAAGCACTCAAAATTGAGACAATAAAATACCATAACGCATCAATCGTTAGCACGGTGATACACATGATAAACCCTACCGTTAAAGTCATCTTTTCTGGGTCGATAAACTGCGAAAAGAGTGCGACGAAGAAAATAGCTAACTTCGGATTCAAAAATGCAATTGCAAAACCATCCTGCGCTGCTTTGGCATACGACGTTGCCACTTGAGACTGTAATACCGCCAACCCTTGGCTCTTACTCATTAAGATTTTTATCCCCATCCATGCCAAGTAGGCGGCACCACCGTAAACCAAAAATTGGTATACAATCGGAAATTGATGAATAAGCCCTGACAACCCTAAGATTGCTAGGCTGGCATAAATTCCAACTCCCAAGCCATGCGCAAGGCTTGCGACGATACCATGTTTGGCACTATGAAATAGGCTATAACGCAAGACAACCGCTAAACTTGGGCCTGGTGACATCGCACCAAAAGCACAAATAGCAGCAAGGCTTAACCAGGCTGTAAGCTCCATAATTTTTCCGTAGAGGATTGCAAAACGCGTAGGATAACAGATTTGAAAAAATAGATGATACTTTGTAAGTAAAAAGGAGCTACTCGCTCCTTTTTACGTGTTTGTTATGCAGACTGCGTTCGTAATTCACATTCGGTTTGATGCCGACCAATAAACCAAATACTATTGGCTTCGCCATAGTAAGCTCTATGCTGTGTCTTATCTGCCATTCGCCAAAAAATAACACCTAGGATCATAGCGGTTAACTCCAAGCCAATAGAGGACCAATCTGTCGCTGGCCAAATACCTAGACTTGGGATTACCAAAGCAATGACTGAAGTCAGTGGCAACGAGAAGCACAAAATGGCAATCGCCCTTTGTGACCAAATTGCCGTTTTACTCATGCCAGTAATAAACGCCGCAATCAAGGTAAAACCAAAACATAGATAATAGACCCACATATATACAACATTGATGTTCATCTCGGTCAAGGCTGTCCATTTTGTTACAGCAAACGCCGCGGCTACACCTAACAATGAGCCCATTGCCACGCCAATAGTTAATTTCCCCATCACTCGGCTTGATTTTGATTGCTCCGGCTGCTTTTGCTTACGGCGCTTCTCAAGCCACAATAAATTACCCGTATAGAACAACACTGCGCCTAAAATACCCATAATAAAATAGGCCCAGCGACCAAATTCACCGCCATAACTCCCAAAATGAAGACCGAATAACGTGGTAACCACTGCACCCCAGATACCTTGGTCGCCATTCATGACACTGCTTGTAGAAATCTCAAACGTATAAGGATTCATAAACAAGAAGTCAGTTTTAGGTCCGCGCATTAAGTGCTCATCACTTACGAGTTGTATAGAAGCTGAAGGTCCTTTGCTATTTAAGCGACTGAGGGTAATTTCTTTAATTTGATGTTCAGGTGCATAAGCATGTGCCTTTGCCATGATTTCTTCAATGCTGGGTAAGTTCTCAACTTTAAACTCAACCGCTGACGGCGCTTCACGCCCAAATAGTGGTTTATCACCGTAAAGTTTACCTAGACCATCGTATAAGAAATCATGAAATGCGAATACAATCACCGTAATCGCGATAATAATATGAAACGGTAGGCTGGTGATCCCAATTAAGTTATGCGTGTCTAACCAAAAACGGCTAGTCCCTTTTTTGTCTCTTAATGCAAAAAAGCTCTTCACTAGGGTTGGCAATAAGAAGATCACCCCTGATACCAATGCTACGAAATACAAGATTGCAGCGATTCCAAGCACATAAACTCCAGCTTGGTCGTGACCGATTTCACCTACAATACCAGCGCTTCGGTGAAGATAATCAACCAATGACGACAACTCATTGATATAGCTGGTATGGGCTTCAAGCTCACCGGACTCATTCAATGTGCCATGCCATAGCTGCTTATCTAAGCTTAACCCTCTCGCATTACCTTGTTGGTACCATGTAATGGGAGATTGTCCTTCCTCAAAACTGACTTTAATCCCGTTTTGTGACTCTGGATATTGTACGAAAGCACGTCGGAGCAACTCATCATACTGGGTAGTTTCTACTTGCGACAATTGATGAGATGGGGGAGTCGCCCATTTATCGATACTGCTCGCAAACATCGTAATAGCACCAGCAAAGAATCCGATAAACAGCAGCAATCCTGTGGTGATCCCCGTCCAAGTATGAACGCTCTGGTAAATCCTTAAAATATCAGCGCGGATCTTCATGCCATCCCTCTTACAAAATACAATAATACATACACAACGATATTCGCCCCACCCAACCAAAGTACTGCTTGTTTATAATTTTTAAACATAAATACAAAGCTTAAAATTAACAGCCAAATAGGTGAAACCATCCACATATTGAACTGGGTGCGCCAACTGTGCTTCTCGACACTTATCGTTTGGGTTAGGCCGTCGCTACCAAGCCAAGCGAAAAGGCCAACTAGACCAAAACTCAACGCTAAGCCTAAAATAATGCCTGCCAGCGTTTTACCTAACCAATCGGGTTGAACCTTTTCGGCTTGTGACAACCGGCTCATTGTGATTTCCTAAAAAGTATTAAGATGGTGAAGGGAATAAGCGCGGTAAGCACCATGACACCGATAAGCCAACTAAATACGACCGCTGCACCTGAAAAAAGCTGCAATGCTAAAATCATGCCGCTCGCTAATAAAACATATCCGCCGATTCTGGCACTAATTGGCAAACGTTGCTTCAGCAAGCGCTGATTTTTATTGGTGCTATAAATCAGAATAATTGCAACACTTAAAAGAACAACAAAAGACACACTTAGCAAAGTAAAACTCCGTTTCACATTAAAATATAAAATTAAGGGCTGGTTAAGATTATAACGAACGTTGAAATTTCAGCAACACAAAAAATAACTCATATGATAATCATTTCTATTAGAAAGATTGTTTGGATTGTTTTCTTAGGTAATGACAATGATCTGGCAAGCCAATCATTGATGCTTCTGAACTTCGGAGTTACGGTTACATAAAAATATATAATGATTAAGCTGTGCTCCCCTCTATACTCATTATTAGTTAAGCACTTAACTATTTTCGAAACGCTCATAATATGTTCTTTTGTTGCGCTTTTTCCAATCTATCATTACGCTTAGAGAAGGTAATTTAGGATAAACGCACTGATGCAAATTGTTCTCTTATTGCTACTCGCCCTACTTAGTACCAACGCGCTGGCAAAAACGGATAGTCGTGCGGTACACATTTGCTTTGAGCGGTGGTGGCCTTACAGCTTTGTTAATGAGCAAAAACAAGTTCGGGGCATAGAGGTTGATATAATTAAATCAGCACTTATTGGCACTCCCTATCGAGTGACATTTCATGAACTTCCTTATCGTCGCTGTTTAGCAGGCGTTGCCGATGGTACTTTTGATTTTACTTTACATGTGGATGAGGCCGATGGCTTTCCAATCATTGATGTGTCATTCACCACTTGGCTGCTCTCTCTTGCGGTAAAACAAGGTCGCTTCAGCAACCCTGATGACTTTTATCAACTTGCCGCCCCAAGAGTCATGATCTCAGAGGATTACAGCTACCCGGAAGCGGCTGTACAAGGGCTGAAAAAAATCAACGCAGCCATTGTCAGCCGTTCGTTTTATGAGCAAAACCATGACGACGGCAAAAAGTTTTTTAGCGTACTCAATAACAACAGAGTTGATGCAATTTTAGTCGATAAAGTGTGGGCTTTAGAGATGATCCGCCGCCATCAACTCGAAGTCACTTTTCTACCGCGTCCTTTTCATGCTGAGCAGCAATTTATGGGATACAACATCGCTAACCAAGCGATGGCGAAGCGTATCGAATCGCTCTTAGAAAAGGTTTCGGATAAAACAATTAAAACTATTGAGATTAAATACTTAGGCGATGATTTTTAATTCCTAACGCAATAATTTCATGTTCAAATAACAAACAAATAACCACACTGCGATGATCTAGTCCTACACTTATAATATCCGTTTATCCATTTGCCTCGCACTCGAAGGAGCTCATATGAAGTCCTTATTTTCTTGGCTCACCGCATTATTATCTTTGATTATTCTTGGCGCTTGTGGTTATTGGTTTTGGCTAACGAGTGAGCAAGCAGAAATATACAGTGTAGAAAAAATAGCAAACAGCGAAAGCAATCCTATCATTGAGTTTTATCCGCATATTTCAAAAGTTACAAGGCCCGTCGATACCTTCGTATTTCCGATTGCGATAGGAGATATTGGTCCTAATACCAACCTATACTCTGGCCCTAACCAATATCCTTTTTACTGTATGACTCAGGACTCCGGCCTTGGTCAGCCAGAGATAGATAACCACGCGGGACTCGGAGTGCCGGTGATGGATGAGCAATCAAACCAAGTACTTGGTTTTAGTAAAGATTGCATGGCAAAAACGCGGTTACGCTACTTTGCGATAACCTCTGACAATCAAATCAAGCAGTTAGACAAGGGAAGCAAAGCGATAGACACAAACTTACTGTTACGCGTTGAGCAAGGCACCATAAATCGCTTCATTTATACCATAGTAATGCCAATCACAGTTGACGAAATGGGTGATAGACAGGCAAAGTCTCAATGGAATAACCGACTTATCTACCAATTTAATGGTGGTTCTGGGATTGGCTTTAGACAAGGCAGGCAAAAACCAGAGCGTGTGATAGATAGACAGCTTGAGCAGTTAAAGCTTGGCTACGCAGTTATAAGCTCTAGTGGCAATAAAACCAGCTACACCTACAACATGTTACTGGCCGAAGACACCGCAAGACGGGTGAAAAAGCAATTCACGAGTTTGTACGGAGAGCCGCTCTATACGGTCGGAATTGGCGGCTCTGGCGGTGGACTCGCACAATATTTGATTGCACAAAATAGCCAAGAGATCTTAGACGGCCTTATCCCACTTTATAGTTACCCTGATATGATCACCCAAACCACTTACGCGTTAGATTGTGATTTACTAAATAACTACTTTACTTTTAGAGCTAATGACAGAAAAGCATGGCGTGATTGGACCCGCCGCCGTCATATTGAAGGCATGAATGCAATTAACGACTTTCCGCAAAGGGCTGGTTTTTTGCAACCACTCAACCAATTAATGTCAGGATTTGTGCCCTCCTTTCCTGATGGTAATAGTGAATGTATTAATGGCTACTTTGGATTATCTACTTTTATTAATAATCCAAGGCAAGGGTTTTTAAGGGCCTTTTTTGAGGATGAGGTAGTTGAGAGAACAAACTGGAGTTACTGGCAAGACATGGCCAACGTATTTGGCACGGATCAATCAGGCTTAGGATTAAGCACTTGGGATAACGAAGGCGTTCAATACGGGCTCGAAGCATTAAAGGCTCAGCAAATCACAATGGCTGAATTTATTGATCTCAACAAAAAAATAGGCGGATGGAAGCCCCAAAACCAAATGCAACAAGAAGAAATTGTATTACCATTTGGCCACAAAGTACCTATTTGGCTCACTCTTTGGGGCAATCATAATATCACCACGCCAGATGATAATGGTGTAGCACCGAGGCACAGCGGTAGCCTCGCGGCGATGGAAAAAGCATATCGCTCTGGACAGGTATTTATTGGTAAGGTTGATATCCCCATTATTGACGCCAGACATTATCTTGAGAATGAGCTAGATATGCATCATATGTCTGCTTCATTTTATACTCGATTGAGAATGTCCGCCGCAGATTCAAACCCAGAGAATCAAGTGATTTGGGTCGCACATCAAGCGTTTAATCCAACTCAACTCGCATTTGAAAAAATGGATGAATGGTTACTCAACCTCAAAGCACAGCCAAATTTATCCGTTGCAGACGCAAAACCGAAGACACTTGCTGATACGTGTTTCGACGAACAAGGTAAAGTCATCGCAAGCGGCAACGCAGTGTTTAATGGTATCTGGAATAACCAGCCGCAAGGGACCTGTACTGCGAGATATCCGATGTTTTCTACCAGCAGAATTCAAGCCGGTGCGAACTGGGCTGGTGATATATTTAAGTGTCATAAAATATCGATTGAAGAGGCGCTTGCCAAAGGGGTTTACGGGAATGTAGATATCTCAACGCAACTCACCACACTTAAACAAATTTATCCAAAAGGCGTATGCGATTATAGTCAGCCCGATATGGGTAGACCGCAAGATCTTGATTGACAGAGAAAATATCACAGCTTAGACTTGGACCTAATAGGAGAACAATGGATTAGAATTAAGTGATGCAAGCATTATTTTCGTACGGCACATTGCAACAGGAGCAAGTGCAACTTGATACATTCGGCAGACGATTAGAAGGCGAGAAAGCGGTACTTTGTGGATTTAAAATTGGCCAAGTTAAAATAACAGATCCCACTGTGATTGCCAGTAGCCAAAAGGACATTCATCCCATTTTAATCGCGACAGGTAATGTAGAGGATGAAGTCGAGGGCACTGTATTTTTAATCACTGAAGCTGAATTAGCTCATGCAGACGAGTACGAAATGGATGAATATCAGCGCATTTCGGCAACTGCTGTTTCTGGACAACAATGCTGGATTTATGTAGCAAACCAAAAAGCTATTCTCGTAGAAAGTCTATAAAATGATAGAGCTTTCCTAGCTCTATCATTAGCTACTACATATATAAACTACTCACACGCCTTACCGCAGTTACTTATTGTGACTTGTTTCTGGCCCATATAGCTCGCAACGCCATATACTCGATTAAACGCAATCGCGCCGATAAACTGCCCATCATATAAAATACCTGGAATCCAATCACTGCTAAGCCAGCGACCGCTTGTTAACACGTATTTATTTATACGATTCGCACCGTTGGCAGCAACACTGAAGTTACCTCCCGAGAAGAATTTATAGTCGGAGTACTCTGGTACACTCCAATTTGAGCAAAATGTTTGCCATAGCCATTTGCATCACGCTTTAAATCAATATAAATATTCATACCTGTAACCAAGTTAGCGATAGTCTCTTCAATATCGATATTTAACGCTCGTTCAGCACTGCTAATATTTGCAGATACGCGCCTATCCGCTAAAATTTTCTGCATTCCAAACAATGCTCCTGGCTGCTCTAGCTCACTGAACTTTCTTAAATTACTTTTGATCAAATCATCAATTTTCGCTTTTGCGTAATCACTTGCAAAGTAATCAACAAATATACTTACGCCTGGTATGGAAAATAATCCCGTTGAGCAACTTGCATCAACCTTTCGATTGTAGTTAATCGCAAGGTCTTCCAAAGCCCCTGTATAGTAATTATATGTTGCGGTAGGAGCTAAGTTATTTAAACGTGCCGTCACAGTTACGCTGGGGCAAAGGATATCAATGCCGGAAAATTTGACCTTGGCATATAAGTTTATATTCTTGAGCGTCAACTTTACTTTGTAGTTAGTTGTTCCCGAAAAGGTTGCTGATACTCGCTTGGCATCAACGTCTATCGCATAAATACTTTTTACTTTACTCATGCCTGCAATATCACGACGCATACCCGATTCAGTTTCTAGCTCAAAGCTCCTCAGATCAGAAAACAAATTGTCGGCTACTGAGCCAATATTTATTGAGCGAGCAGACTCCACTGGTGAGGGCAGGCCGCTTGGTTTTGATAACTTAAGTGTTGTCTCTCCGGCATTAACACTTAGTGTGGTAATACCAATCAAAATCAAACCAGCAAGTTTACAGATGTCTTTCACGTTCACTTTCCTTATTATGAGTTGAATGAACCCATATTGTGTACAAATAATGTAACAGAAAAATGATGTGTTTATGTCGTTACTATTAACACAACTGAGCTGTTTCACATTCCGATACTGAATTAAGCCAACCCATTTGATTTAAGTCGTATCGTTTGCAGCCTCATCCTTTTTACATACACAATTGCGACATAGTATATCGGCGTTTACTAGAGACATGGACGTCTCCTTTACATAGTTTCTTTTAGATATCCACTTACCTAGTGCTTCATACATTTAAAAAACAAATTGTTATAATTTGTTAAACCCTATTCTAGAAACATTAAAATAGCGCTACACTCTTTTTGCACATATTGAAGAAAAGGAAATATTCGTGAAACGAGCCAGCGTTTTATCGTGCTGCATTGCTTTAGCATCACTAATTGGTTGTTCAACTGAATCAACACAATCAGATGTAGTAAAAACAGAAGGGATTTGGGCGGATATTCGTGTTACTTCAAATGATGAAGGCTCCCGAGTTGTTACTGAGTTCAATTTAAACAGTAGTTCTGGTGCGAACGTCATTCTTTCTGATGGTGATAGTGTTAGAGCAACACTCGGAAATGAAAGAAAGATATTGGTAAAAGATCACGACCTATTCGATGTCGATTATCAGGGTTATTTTACAGCAACTGCAAAAAATTCTGAGCTAACACTTGAGTTCATTCGTGATAAAGAGAATGAAAAATTAACCTCTAGAGTGAAACTTCCTGCACCAATAAAGCTTTACGCTCCAGTTTCTGAACGATTCAACCGTAATGATGACATTTTGGTCGAGTGGAGAGAAGAAAGTGACATCACTACCAAGCTTTTTCTCGAATTTAAATCGTTTTGTACAAAGACGACTGGCGAATCAAGCCTTATAAGCTTCGAATCTGAGATACTAGAGTCTGGTGGGCAATATAAAATTCTATTGAGTGAATTAACAGGCTTTGATGATGACGCACTAGATAAAACAAAGCCATGCGACACGACAGTAACATTGTTCCGTACCCGAAAAGGCGCTATCGATACCAAATTTAAAGCTGGCAGTCGAATAAATGCCATCCAGGAAAAACAATCGGAAAAGTTCCAAATTACTCTTAACTAGTTAATTACTATAACTTCCCCCTCTTCTAAAAGTTATTTTAAAAAACTAATTAAGAGTAAACATAGCCCAAAGCTCTCGAAAGAGAGCTTTTTCTTTATAGGTATCCCACTCCTTCTAAGTACTTTCCAACTTTAGGGAGTATCTCCTGCTTACTACATTAAAGCTTTACGACTCAAAACAAGTGAAAGTTTCCAATAAGTTATTGATAAGGTTTCCCTTTAAAAGTTAGCCTCATAATGAAGCACACCTGCATCGACAGGACATCCGATATAAAAAAGCCTCAACATGTAGTTGAGGCCTTTTCAATGCTATAACTGCAGTTAAACTTAAAAGCGATAGCTCAAATTCAGTGCTAAATCGTTTACATCATTGGCAGAAATGAAATAGTGGCTAAAATCTACTCCTAATGTTAACCCTTCACTGAGTTGATAGTGAACACCACCGCCTATGTAACCACTAGTACCGCTGTCTTCGTAACGAGTGGAAAATCGACCATCCCGAACACTGTTAATCTTGTAATCCCAATTAAACGCACCCAAGAACATTTTACCAACAAATTTATCTGCAAATGATTTTGAGTAATTGAATTGCAATGCCAGACCTTCAGGCAAAACCGGAGCGACTCGCGCCAACGCCATTTGGCTTTGCTCAGGATCCGCACTCATGCCGGTAAAATCGACGCTTCCTTGACCAAGGTCAATATAGCGAAGACCGACTTGCCAATTAGGGACTAATTCATAAAACGCCCCTATTGACCAACTACTGCTGTCTTCATCTAAATTGACAACACTTAAATCCCTAGAGCTGATTTCACTGTCAGCAGTTGATTGTCCTAGGGTTGCTTCCAATTGCCAATTGCTCGCCTGTGCCTGCGTGCTTAATAAACAACTCGTACTTACCAACGCAAAAGCGGGTAATAGTGATTTTTTACGGCGCAGTACCACTGCGCTGATTAATAATAACAACATGCCTCCCATAGTCCCTGAGGACTTGTTGGTAATTGATGTAACTTGTTTAACGGATACCGTGACGCTAACTTGACCCTCAGCCATAGCGCCAAATTCATCTTTAACTGTATAGATAATGGTATCAACACCTTCAAACCCTGCTTTTGGTGTGTAGCTCAAGGTGCCATCGATGTTGATGGCCACAGTACCTTGGCCTGCAGTTGCAGAAACAACACTTAACACGCCACCTTCAGGGTCGCTATCATTTGCAAGTACATCAATAATAATTTGCGCTCCATTTGAGGTTGCAGCGTCGTTCGCAACTTGTGGTGGCTGGTTGGCGATAATAGAAACCGTCGCAGTACTGTTACTCGACCCCCCCTGCCCATCAGTGACACTATATTGAATAGTCGCATTACCGATAAATGCAGCAGGTGGCGTGTAGTTTAATTGATTATTGTCAATACTAACTGCACCGAAATCGACACTCGCACCCGTTATGGTAAGTGCATCATTATCACTGTCCGTATCATTTTCGAGCACGTCAATGACAATAGTTTGCCCCGACACAATTGTCACACTGTCGGCGTTAGCTACAGGCTGCGCATTATTCGTAATCGGTACCGCAATGCCGCCAGGGTCGACAATACTGCCGTTAGCAATACCATCGTCATCATTTGGACCACCATCAACAATACGTAGTTGCACACACCAATCACCGTCGCTAAGACCCGCGTTCCATTCGTTACTTCCAGGAGGTGGACAGAAACCCGGCTCACCTTGAGTTGAGAGTAACTCGTTACCTTCTCCAATCACAAAGTCTTGCCACTCACCGCCAATCAATTTGCGATAAACCGCATTAAGTGGAATAGGCTTGCGTTGTGGTAAAACAATACTATATACATCACCGGGTTGTGGTAACCCCGTCGCAATAAAGTCAAACAAACCACCTGCATTATTGGCATTGGGATCTGAAGGCAGCTCTGATTCCAACAGCTGTAGACCACCCGTATTATTTTGTGGCACGGTAGCGCCTTTACGTAAACATACACCTGGGTCGCCTTCAACTAAGAACTGGCTAGATTCTAACGCTTGCTCTTGCACCACATTACAATCAGTGATCGCATCCATGAAATCAGGAATACCGTCTTCGTCCTCATCGGCGTAGCCTTCTTGATCGTCAGGAATTAAATCACCGTCACTATCCTCTCCGGTCAACGGTGCTAAAGAGTCAACAATTTCTATAAAGACATTGCGAGATGTTGACAGACTTGGCGTCGCATTATCTTCAGCCGTAACCCTTACTTTATAAATACCCGCAGCGACATTGGCAGGGTTAAACTCAAAGATAAATGGATCATTCGATGTATTGACTAACGCCGCATCCGGCTGCCAGCTGACACTCACAAGATCATTCGGGTTAGGATCAGCGACTATAGCTTCTATGGTAACCACTTCATTAGAGGCGGTAATTAGGCTACGCTCTTCACCATTTTGCTGCACAACTGCCGATAAACTTGGTGCCACATTCTGCTCAACAATTGTTACTGTTGAAGTCGATTTAGCGCCTCTATTAACTGAGTCACTAAGTGAAATCACAATGGTTTCGTTATCTTCGCTTATACCATCAGCAAATATATTAAAGCTAATGCTAGCACTCGTGCCTGAGTTTATTACTACTTCACCCGACTGTAAGTCATGATCACTGCTATCCGCTGAACCCGAAACGGTATAAGGTACGGTTACGGGGTAACTTGGTGCAGGGCCATTTAGATACACCTTAATCGAGTGACTGCGATCTTCTGCAACTCTACTATCTTTTTGCAGTGACACCAGAGGGTTGACGTTAAGATTCTGGCTCGCAGTGGCTTGTTGTCCTTGATTATCCGTTGTCTGCCAATAAACAATGTGTTTACCAGGCGCAAAGATAGGAATTCCTCTAACTAAAGATACCGGTAGTGGATTCCCTGAGCTATCTGATGCAACCGCGGTACCAAGATTCACTTTGGTGAATAAGCCTGTAGCGTTCACGGTTAAGTCACTCGGTGCAGTAATTGATGGCGCATTGCCCGTACTCGTACCATTAATCGTGATACTAGCATTTGCCTTTGCCCTCGCTTTACTATCATCTTCAATCAAATAAGTAACGACTATTGGTACTTGTGAGTTTTGCACAGCTTGGTAAGTCAAGGTGTTATTGGCTATGAACGCAGAACCAATTGAGGCTTTAGCGCCAATAATTCTGAGCGTTCCGCCATCAGGATCACTGTCATTGCTCAACACAGGAAGCACATACTGATTGGAAGCTACTGCATCGAAGGTGAAGCTGTCATCAACGGCAATAGGTGCATCATTTACGGAAGTTACCGTCATCGCAACAGAAGCCGTATTTGACTTAAATTCACCATCCGACACAGTGTAAGTAAATACATCAGAGCCATTAAAGTTCGGCAATGGTGTATAGCTAAATACAGTGCCTTGAATTTGAACTACCCCATTTTGTGGCTGCGACACTAACTCCATTGTCAATGCATCACCGTCGGCATCACTAACATCTGCAGAGAAGCTCGTGGTCCCGTCTTCAAGCACGCTTCTTTGCATATTGTTTGCAATCGGCGCGGCGTTAACTGGCTCAACGTTAATTTCGAATGCTGGTAAGCTGGCTTGTAATGCACCATCACTAACACTGATGATAACATTGCTATAGGTACCCACATCCTCCCTAGTCGGCGTACCCGCTAAACCACCAGAAGAGGTATCAAAGCTAGCCCATGCTGGTAGGTTGGTTACTGAGAACGTCAACGTTTGAGAATCTATGTCAGATGCTGTCGGTGTAAAGCTATATGCTTCGTCTTGTTTGACACTTGTTGTTGGCGTGCCTGAGATAATTGGTGCGTCGTTAACCGCATTGACTAAAATGCTAAACGCTGGCAGCGATGCATCAACTTGGCCGTCTGACACCGTTATAACAATCCCGCTGTATGTACCGTCTTGCCCCTCGGTTGGTGTACCAGTAATAGCACCTGTGGTATCGTCAAAACTTGCCCAGACAGGAAGATTTGCAACACTGAATGTTAAGCTATCACCATCAGTATCCGATGCAAAAGGCGTGAAGCTGTATGCAACATCTTCATTAACCGAAGTCGCAGGGGAGCCAGAAATAACCGGTGCATCGTTTACCGATGTCACTGTAATATTCACAGTCGCCGTATTCGACGCTAACCCTTCGGCATCTTGTACCGTATAAGTAAAGCTATCATTCCCGAAGAAGTTAGCATTCGGCGTATAAACAATATTACCTGTCGTTAGTATTTGCAGTGAGCCGCCCTGAGGCTGACTGACAATTGCAACACTTGCGGCATTGAGCTGACTGTCTACGTCTGTATCATTACCCAATACGTTGATTTCAATATTACCATCTTCGAGTAATTGAGCTGTATTGTTAACAGCAACTGGCGCATCATTAACCGCGGTGATATTGACTGTAACCGTTGCAGGGTCAGAGCGTAATCCTTCACTATCTTCGATAGTATAAGTGAAAGTCAATGTACCATTTTGATCTTGTTTAGGTGTAATCGCTAGCACACCATCTGAACCAACCGTAACGGTGGCAAGGTCGTAGTTGCCCGCACCATCCCCTTTATCTTCAAGCACAATATCCGAACCATCAAAACCTTGATCTTCAACATCAGAGTCATTTGCAAGAATTGCCAATGTTGTTGCAGTATCTTCGTTTGTTGTTACCGTGTCATTTCCTGCCACAGGTCGGTCGTTTACAGCACCAATATTAACGGAAATCGTGGCAATATTTGACTTACCACCTTCACTGTCAAGAATCGAGTAAGTAAAGCTATCACTCCCCGTCTCATTGGCATTTGGCGTATAAGTAATGGTGCCATTATTCAAGTCTATTGCCGCTTGGCCTTTACTTGGCTGCGACTCAAGCGCAATAGTACCAGTTGGGTTGGTATCTTCGACATCCGTTGCACTTGCTCTAATCGCCAATGCTGAAGTTGGCGTGTCTTCGTCTATATTCGGTGTAAAGTTAGCCGCGACTGGTAAGTCATTTACCGGCGTTATAGTAATACTAACCGTTGCCTCATTTGATTCAGCCTGAGTTGAATCTTTAACCGTATAAGTAAATGAGTCAGCACCATTTGCATTGGCAGTTGGCGTAAAGGTGACAATGCCATTGGTCACACTGACTTGGCCTTTTGTTGGCTGCGTTTTAATCGTGACCGATGATGCTACCATGTTGTTTTCAGGGTCACTATCATTGACAAGCACATTCACCGAGTTAGAAGCATCCTCCAGCGTAGTGAGCGTGTCATTTGCTGCTGTTGGTGCATCTTCAACCGCATTCATGTTGATTGTCACGGTATACACAGGCGAACTAGCATTCGCACTGTCTTCAACATGATAGGTAAAGCTATCGGTATGATTCTCGCTGCCCCCATGAACATAGCTAAAGCTACCATCTGTATTGAGCGTTAACGTGCCGTATTGCGGATCTGTGTCTTTCACTATCGTTAGGCTATCGTTTGAATCAAGGTCATCATCACTCGCAAGTGACAGCAGGCCATTATTAAAGTCCCGCGTTAGTGTTGCGCCTTCATCTATAGTGAAGCTAGTATTTTGCCCCGTTGGAGCATCATTGGTATTCACTACTTCAATATTAAATGCTGTGAGCGTATCGCTATCCGTACCATCGCTTACTGAGATTTCAATATTAGAAGTGGTGCCAACGTGAGAATCATCAGGAGTACCTGACAGCTTACCTGTTTGAGGATCAAACGTTGCCCAACTTGGCCTATTCGTAATACTAAAGGTATGTGTATCGCTTGTGTCAGAATCAGTCAAGGTCGGCGTAAAGTCGTATTCACTGTCTTCATTGACGCTCGTTGCCGGTGTGCCTGTAAGCACAGGGGCAACATTATACTTTTTAGTGACGGTGTCAGTTACTGCGCTCGATTTATTCCCAGCGTTGTCAGCTACAGTTACAGACAACGTCAATGTTCCCTCGTTTAATGAGGTGACATTAATTCCGGTCTCTTGGTGGGTAGTGCCCGTTATAGATATCGCACTTGAGCTAGATACTGAACTGCTACCGTCTGATATTTCATAGGTAAAGCTGCCCGCAGATTCCAAGCCCGTTAATGTGAAGCTAAATGCAGTTTCATTACCTGCATTGATTAAATCTTGGTCAATCGCAGCTGAAATCCCACTTGGTGCTGAGTTATCTAGCGTGACTGTCGTGCTCGCTGCGCTTGAGGTATTGCCAGCAGCATCACTTTGCGATGCTGTTACCGTCAATGTGCCATTGTTAAACGTGCTAACATCAAATTCTGAGCCACTTATTGTCCACCCGCCAGAGCTATCCGCAGTCACTGTACGATTCAAACTATTTATACCGTCATGGATAGTAACGGTTACACTATTGCTTGCTTCAGCCCCGTCCCCAATATCAGCACATCACTATCTTCTGATGCATTTATAAAATCATCACCTTCGATAGGCGTTGTGATCGCAGGTGCAGACGGTGCAGAGTTATCCAATGTGATCGTGGTACTAGCTGCACTTGAGGTATTACCTGCGGCGTCACTTTGAGTAGCTGAGACCGTCAATGTGCCATTGTTAAACGTACTGACATCAAATTCCGAGCCACTTATTGTCCAAGTCCCCACACTGTCCGCAGTGACCGTTCGACTCAGGCTATTTACACCGTCATGAATAGTAACGGTTACACTATTACCCGATTCAGCACCCGTTCCCACTATCAATACATCATTATCTTCCGCTGCATTTACTCGGCCATCACCTTCAATTGGTGTCGTAATTATCGGTGCTGAAGGCGCTGTATTATCTAATGTAACAGTGGTATTTGCTGCACTAGAGATATTTCCTGCTGTATCTGTCTGCGTCGCCGATACAGTCAATTCGCCATTGCTAAACCCACTAACATTGAACTCACTGCCGCTAATAGTCCAGTTCCCGCTACCATCGGAAGTTACATTTTTACTTAGCGTCGCTGAGCCGTCAGTTATACTCACACTAACAGTCACGTTAGCATCCGCACCAGAGCCAACAATCAAGACATCATTGTCTTCAGCGGCATTAATTTTACCATCTCCCTCAATTGGAGTCGTAATACTGGGCGCTGAAACATTCGTATCAATGACCATTGATAAGCTATTACTATTGGTAATATTACCAGCGGTGTCCGTCGAACGTGCTGTGATTGCGTGCGTACCACTGGTCATCGCTGAACTTGGAGTAATAGTCCATGCACTTCCCGCAGCTGTGGCTGAGCCAACAACGCCATCAAGATCAGAAATTAGTGTCACTGTATCGCCAGTAGTTGCACTTCCTGTGAATGTGGGCGTTGTATCATTAGTAATGTTATCTGCATTTGAGGAGCCGGTATCACTCCCAGCGGTCAGATCTGGCGTGCTTGGCGCAGTAGGGGCTGTATTATCGATCGTTACGCTTAAAGAACTAGAGCTAATACTTACGTTCGTGCTCGTATCCGTGGCAGTCGCAAAAATCGAATGTGATAACCCTGCAGTCAACGGATCCGTTGTAATTTGCCAATTACCACCTGTTGCTGTGCCAGTACCAATGACCGTGGTGCCTCCACCTACTTGATTACTATATAATTTAACCGTCGCCCCGCTCTCAGCAGTACCACTGAAAGTTGGTGTGGTGTCATTGGTAATGTTGTCTGAGCTTGAAGCCCAGAGTCTGAAGCCGCATCCAAGTCTGGTGTCGATGGCGCATTTGGGGCCACGTCATCGTTGACTGTTATCGTGAATGACTCTTGATAACTTGCGGTTCCATCACTCGTTTGAATACAAATAACATAGTTACCCGGAGATGTTGATGCTTGCGTTTGTAACGTATCACCTGAAAATTGGAAACTGCCGTTACCCGTATTTGCGCTACACGTGCCACCATCGCTACTACCAGCCGTAACCAAGCTATAGGTATGACTGTCACCACTTTCCACATCTGTGGTGCTGGCTGTCGCCACGTCCGCAGCAGTTCCGGTATTCGATTGGTCTATGCTTGTTGCTGTCAATGCAATATCGGTAGGGGCATCATTTACGGGAGTAATAGTAACTGCCGCCTGATTTGTGCCAACACTGTCTGCCGTACCATCATTAAAGGTATAGTTGAGTGTTACAGACGAGCTTGGATCCTCGGAGCTGTTACCGTAGCCAATTGATTGCAGCACATTATTCACTAGCACGGAAGTAGCACTGCTGTTGAAAGTAAGTACCAGTGTGCCTGCAGAGTTAGTTGTTACTGTACCGACCTCAGTGCTATCGTAACTTAACGTGCCTCCCTGAGTCAGCGTACCAAGCAACCCTGTGTTACTAAAGATATCTTGACTGTTAGCGCCACCTGAGCGTGAGATTGTTAGCGACGCACCATCATAGTTACCATTTCCGCCATTAAGTGCGTCAAGTTCAGTATCCGAAACGGTCATATCTGAATCGATAACAGTAACTGCCCCACCTTCAGTGAAGGTATTACCACCATTTAAATTACTAAAGATGGGCTCGTCATTCGCGGCTTCAAAGGTGATCACCGTATCACTTCCAGAGTCAGCTACCGTGAATGCAAGATCGTTTCCAGGAGCATTCGTAAGTGAAAGCGATACTTCTACACCTGAGAAATCGGTTGCATTGGTATCTACCTCCAACGTGCTAGTGCCGTTGAAACGAATATTGCTAGTCGATAATCCTGTGACGCCTGTAATGGTTATCTTATCTCCGATACCAAGATCGGCTATTGTGTCGCCGTTTAAGGCACTTTGCTCACCGACAAAATTATCGTTACCATCGTTACCTGTCATGGTATCTGTACCACCACCAGGACGTATGACGTCTGCGCCACTGCCACCTGTAAACGTATCAGAGCCATCCAAGTCGGTTGCCGTTATTTCTAACACATCTCCCGAGAATGCAGAAGCGTCTATTACCAAATCTGCAGTGATTGCACTGCCATTATCGTTGCTAACCGATAGAGTTTGACCATCAGCGTTAAAGTTATCAGTGAGCTTAATTGTCGCTGCGTGATTTGTGCCAATTGAAATGCCATCAATAGCAGAAACTGAAGTGGTTGAGAAATCAAATGTTCCGCCATCCATGAGTTTTAATGTCTCACTGCCTGAAGCCCCTGAAATTGCCGTCGCAAAATCACTCAGATTGGCTGTATCAATCGCGACAGTTGCACCACTGGATAGACTGAGGTTTCCTATATTAAGGAACACACCTCCGGTTACATCCGCACCATCTGACGCTAAAACCAAATCCGCTACATTAGTGTCACCAGTTAAATCGCCATAATAGGTGCTACCACCAATATTGAAGGTAACTGCATCATCATTAGCAGTTGCTGAAACATCAGTGGTACCGTTACTGATGGTAATAGTCCTAGTATTGCTAGAATCGTCACCAACACTATAAACTTCAACCGAAGAGAAAGTTGTGATATCCCATCACCAGAAATATTAATAGTTTGCGTTCCAGCTGCTGAAATATTACCAGTAAAACTTTCATGTTGAGCTACTGTCATGGAAACAGACGCGCCGGAGGCTATCGTTAAATTACTGACCGCGTTTATACTTGCTGCCGTAATATCAGCACCAGAACTTAACGACAAAGTATCGGCAGTGGTATTTTCGCCAGTAATTGTTCCAGTATAGGTAAGCGAACCTAAATCGAAGGTAATTGCATCTGAAGTTGAAGTACCAGTAACAGAATGACCCGCACTGCTCACGGTCACCGTTCTTGAATTGGTTGAATCATCGGATAAAGTATAATTTTCAAGCGCTGAGACCGTTGTAATATCGCCATTGCCAGAGACAGTTAGAGAATTAGTGCCGCCGCCGGAAACCGTACCAGTAAATGACGACAACTGAGATACTGAAACTGTTGCAGAGCCACCAGTTGCTACAGAAAGGTTTTCAAAGCCACTCACTGTCGCCCCAGATATACTTCCCCCATCACTAATTGAAAGCGTATCTGTACCACTGCCTCCTGCTAGAGTACCGGTAGCTGTGAATGTACCAACATTTACAGTGTCGTCACCACTGCTGCCTGTTACACTTTGCCCAGCAGCGCCAAGCGTAAAGGTATTAGCCGCTGAAAGTATATAATTTTCAATTGCACTGTTACCCGTTAAACCATCACTCACATCACTGATTGTAATCGTCTCGGTTGCCGCTGCTGTGATTGTTGAGAAGCTGTCATGCTGAGCTTCCGTCATAGTGACTGACGCATTATCACTTAAGGTCAGTGATTCGAAACTGCTGAGCGTAGCGCCACTGATGTTTGCACCATTATCTGCTTGTAGAGTATCTGTGCCTGCGCCAGCTGCGAGCATACCTGACGGCGTAAACCCGGTTACATTAACCGTGTCATCCCCGCTGCTACCCGTCACATTTTGTGCTGCTGCTCCCATGGTAAAGTTCATTGCAGCACCTAACACATAGGTTTCAATATCGCTATCACCGGTTAGGGTTTGATCTCCATCGGCGCTAGATATTGTAAATTGGTTCGTGCCTGAACCATTGATGGTAGTAAACGCATCATGCTGCGCTTCGGTCAGCGTTAAAGAACCGTCATTGTCTGGGGTTAATGTTTCAAAATTAGCTAGCGACGTAAAGTTAGCTAGATTAGAGCCCGTTACTACAAATAGTGTATCGGTACCTCCGCCCCATCCGCAGTTGAACCAGCAATGTGGCTAGTATCAGCAATAGTCAGTGTTTCATCGTCACTGGTAAAGGTAATTGATGGAGATAAGTTTGTGCCGTTTGTTGTATTAAAACTGGCTGCGGTACTGCTTGCTGCAGTGACATTATTCACGGAAATAGTAGCAGTGCGAGAAGTACTATTCACCGTACCGTCGTTGATCACAACAGTTACGATTCTTGCGGTTTCATTGGGACTACTGGAGGTATTGTTGTAAGTGATCGCCTGTAGGAAGGTTTGCACTTCTGACGCTGAAGCAGTTGCACCAGTTATAGAAATTGTATCTTGTAGCGAAATATCAGATGAACCCGAAATTCCCGTCAATGCATCTTGAGCCGATGCACTGACATTCAGGCCTTCAGATGCACCGTCTTGATCGTTAGTAAGACTTACTGTTATGGTGGTAATTGTGTCGCCATCAGCTTCCGTCACAGCAGCATTCGCGGCGATATTTACCGCACTACCACCTTCAGAAAATGAAGCACTACTATTATCGCTACCACTCGTTGAATCTAAATCAACTGCAGGAGCGGTGTTGGCCGTCGAGAAATTAAAGGTAGTATCGTCACTGATCCCCGCAAAACTGTTTCCCGCAGAGTCATCAACAGCAGTTGCATCAATACGAATGGCGTAGTCGCGATTACCTGTTAGGTCATTAGTAGGGTTTATATAAATTTTATCATTTGTAATGCCAATACGACCTGCACTTGGGCTAGTCGTCGTACCGTCGCTTTCTGTCGCGACATCAAACACTTCAAAATCACTACTACCACTGACGTCACGAATAGTAATGTTACCAGTTCCAAGGACTATATTTTCGTTGAAGTCAATAGTAATACTACTACTTCCTGAGACCCCTGTCGCATTGTCATTCGGTGTTGAGTTTCCACCATCGAACGTAGGTGCAACCTCATCGATATCTGTAACCGTAATGGTAATGTTTTGTGTAGCCGTGTTGTTGCTACTTCCACCGTCATTGGCAGTAACCGTAATATTGTAAATATTGTCGCCGCCGTTGTCTCCCGGCGATTCATAATCCGGTGCAGTCTTAAACGTGATGACACCAGAGCTTGAGTTAATACTGAACTGCGAAGCGTCTGTACCAGATAAAGAGTAAGTGATCCCTGAGTCATTGCTACCGCCATCACCGTCGACAGCATTAACATCAAGCACTGTGCCTGTGCCATTTTCTGCAAAGTTAGTCGATGCGCTGCTGTTAAAGGATGGAGGATTATTACTAGGCGTTCCAGGATCCCAACTACAAAGCGGAGTTAGCATTTCGCAATCGCTCTGGTTATCTAAAGCACTACATTCAGGAGCCCCTGTACACTGCAAAAACTCAAGCCGACCCCAGTTTGGATCGCGCGTGACCGTAATGGCTTTGCTAGTTAATCTTGACTGCACGTACTCTAGTGCTTGCTGATGAACACTGGTATGAGCCGCCCCACCTTGTAATGCCTCTGCATTTGCTAGCGTTGATGAAGCCACTGCCACAGGTAATTGAATGGCTGCACTGCATAACAATGCGGCCTTAATATGGGTTTGTAGTTTACTGTGCCTAAATATCACTGCGCTGTTATGTTCTGTATCCATAGTTTTATCCACATTTTATACCCAGAAGCTCATTTCCGAGGTAGAAACGACCTTTATCCAACTTGTTGTGTTATAAGTAGCTAACACAGCCGTTTAATCACTTTGCTTACTCTGGTTGTCCAACACTAAACCAGACACTTGAGCCAGCTTTTGCTTGACTTTATTTACCGATAATTCAGGTTCAGCGGCCAACAGTAGTGCAATCATGCCTGTGCCATATGCCGCTGCGTAAGAAGTACCACCAAAACCACTGTATGCATTATTTCTTGCGATACCCCTAGCACTGTAACCTGGCATCCAAGCACTTACCGATTTACCAAAGCCGCTAAAGCTTGCTGGCATACCGCTGCTATTCATTGCGCCCACCACCACCGCAGATGCAATACTCGCCTCTGTACTGTTTGCTTTAATCATCTTCCCGCTGTTTCCGGCGGCTATTACTACTAATACCCCTTTCCCGCCCCGGCCGGTTTGTGCTAAGCCATCAATGGCATCTTTTATTGGTTCCAGTAGCAACTGCGTTTGCCAACTCATGTTAACAATGTCGGCTTGCGCTAGTTGCGCGATATGTAACGACTCCAATGTATGGCTTGTCCAGCTTTTTGTTTGTCTAATTGCAATAAGCCCTGCGTCGATTGCAAGACCCGCCATTTCAGCTGGCAAAGCGTCATTTGCTCTGGCAAAAATCACTCCAAGTACCTTCGTACCATGGATATCAAAACCGCTTTGCGGCTGTACGTCCTTGACTCTTCTTTCTATATCGTAGGTGAGTAATACCTTAGTTTTACTTAAGGCCTCATGTTTTAAATCAAAGCCATCATCGATAACAACGATTTTTACTCCCTCGCCTTGAGTCAATTGTTGTAGTTGTATTTGCCATTTCTCTAACTGAAATAAACGAAAAGGTAAGCTTCTCATTGAACCTGATTGCGACAAGGTTTTTGTTAACCATTGCGCAGCGTTATTGTTTTCAACTTCGAGCTTACTTTTTATTTGTAAAATATCTGGTTGAGCATATATTACCCCCTCCAAACCACTGGCAATCGCTAGTGCAGCAGTTAAGCGCTTGGCGGGTGCGTCTTTTAGCGATACCACCACAAACTCGTGCTCTGCAAAGGGCCCAAAGGCGGCTACCTGGCCTACCTCTATTTTTTGTTTTAAGGCGTTTGTAACGCCACTGCCCATCCCAGCCTTTATTTTTATGATTATTCTGTTGCTCAGCTCCACCAAGTGTTCTGAGTTAGCAAACTTATACACTCTCTTAGGTTCAGCGCTGCTCCGTTCAAGCTTTATCTTGTTGCCAAAATTAACAAACTCAATTCCCTGCGCATTCGTCGTACCAATAGATAAAACAACAAATATAAAGCACAGCACCAGCTTTAATCTTGTTAGATAAAAAAGCTGACATACCTCTTTTTTACACATTGGTTACCACTCTTACAAACACCACAGTAAGTTACTAATTTAAAAGCGATAATAACACTCAATTACCGCCGTAAAATATAAGTATTAGTAAGGACCAGCGACAACAAGCCAATCTCTTACCAATACTTTGCGTCTTACTAAGCTAGTTCCTTGGTGGAAATGTGCCATCTAGTGCCAATGCAAACTGAATCGCCAAAAATGGTTGGCGGTTTTCATGCCCAGCATTTGCCATGCCATTAGTACCAAGCGCAGCATAATCCATCGCTATCTGATTTTGTTCATCAGGAGCTTTATCATAAACGTTACCGCCTGAAGATTGCGCGAGTAGATTCCCCTGCCCCGTATCAACCGTTCCGCCTAGTGAAGTCGTACCATAAAAAGTATGGGTATGAGCAGGTAAGTTCGACTCATATAACACAACTTCATTGTCGCCTTGCTGTTCGGTTAACATATTTGGTGTCAGGCCTGGACCAGTGCCCGTCCCCATCGGAACTCTACATTCTAAATTTGGCACCCCCATGGTGGTGCGACAATCACCACCAAAGTTACAGCCTATTACCGCAAAAAGTGCTGAATTTTGCGATATAGGTAATAGTTGTCCTCTACAACTGGCCCACCACTCAGGTGTAAAATTGCAAACAAACATTCGAACTTCACCTAAAAAACAATCAGCCATTATTCTTCTCCTTAATTTCTAGGTGGATACATGCCATTTAGGCATATGATAAAATTAACCCCAAGGCTAGGCATTTTGTTTTCATGAGCATGATTGCTTCCCGCAGAGGCAATAATGTCGTCATACATAGCTGAAGGACCATCATTATACTGGGTCGTTGCTGGTTCACAGTACATATCAGCTTTACCCAACACTTGTCCACCTGGGTTTGTACCCGTCGCGGTATTGTTACTTACCTGAAAATTATGGCTATGCGATGGTATTTGATTGATATCTAAGGTAACCGTTTCTACCCCTTTCATTGTTCCTATCTGTGTTGGCGTTAATCCGGGACCACTGCCGAACCCCATAGGTAATCGACCTCGCATATCGGGAAACCCAAAACTACTTCTTCCATCACCACCATAAGTATTTCCAAGCAAAGAGAATAACGCTTCATTCCCCGTAATTGCGGTGATCTGCCCATAACAAAACGCCCATTTAAATGGCGAGTAATTGCCGGCAAACATCGTTATCTGTCCAATAAACCCTTCCATTTACGACCTCCTTAGTTTCGGCTTGGATAAATGCCAGTTAGTGCGATGGCAAAGTTAAGAGATAAGCTGGGCTGCATATTATTGTGGCTCTGACCGCCGCCAATGCTTGATACCGAGGAGTCAGAGGTATTTACCAAACTTGTAGCTGCGGCATATATAGGCACTGCCGTCTGCGTCGCCATTTGGTTTGATGTGGGAAAATTTGCATATGGAAAGTCAGCCGTTTTCGTACTTGCTTGCATGCTGTGGGTGTGTGCAATATTTGCTAAGGTTAACGTTACGTTTTCAGCGCCACCAGCATTGCCTCTATCGTAACTAGCGCTTCCTAAGTTACCAAGCCCCACCGGCACTCTGCCACGAAAGTCTGGTAGACCAAAGGTTGTTCTACCATCACCACCATACGCGGTGCCGGTGAGAGAATATAGCGCTGGATTTTGGCTAATTTGAATTAGTTGACCGTTACATAAAGACCAATTTTTAGGTGCCCAATTGTAGCCATAGAGGGTAACCTGTCCAATATAGGGTTCTGACATTATTAAACTCCTTTATGCTTCTTTTTTTATGCTGATAATTATTTGATACTTGTCTTTTTCGTATGCAGATAAAAACAGTGGCATTTCACCCAACTTTTGATGCTTTAATGTATACGTATCATCAGTAAGCGGAAAATTTGATTTGGCGGTTAACGTTACAGAAAATCCTTCAAATTCATTACTGTTTAGCTTGCACTCATCAATAGCATCAACTTGCAACTCGTTTAGCTTATGCTTGCCATCGGCCGTAAAAACTTCAACATCCTGACCGATTAAGTCTTCAAATAAACTACTAGTTAGTTTCACAACACTTGCTCCTTTGCTCATTAAGTTAGACTCGCTCTTGTTAACTAAAAAACAGTTATTAATACCAATGATCAAGCGAGGCGCTTTATTACCTTTCGTTCATTACCTCTCTTTTTTAAATTAACCTAAAACTATATTCCTCAACGCTGGCGGATACCAAATTAGTAACTCATAAGGAGCCTTAATTGATTCAATTTTAAAGCCTAGCTTTTGATATAAACGCTTTGCATCGTAATTATTTTGCAATACCGACAAAGTCATCGGCACGCCGGATTGAGCAGCAGCTTGCTGGAAAGATTGAACAACTGCTGCACCGAGCCCTAATCCACGAGCTTGAGGTATTAAAGCAATTTCTATTAATCTCACTTCATTATTACCAAAGTCAATTGTCGCCTTGCCTATTCGCTCATGGTGTTTTTCAATAATGAAATACATAGCGTTTGGAAATTGATCTCCATAGCCATTACTTTGCGCTTTAAACTGCATTTCAATAATTGACTCAATAAAATCCTTATCTCCATCAATCAACTGCAAATCTTGCCGAGTGCTATGGTGTAAGCTTTCCAGAAAGCCTTTATCTTCTGGTTTTGACGGTCTAACATATAAACCATCTGGAGGCGTAAACTTCATCACTCTTACCTTTATATTTTAACGATAAAAACCGACTACTTTTCGATTAATAGCACCAACTAATTTATCATCAAGTCGATTACCAATTTTATCAAGCAGCCAAAACTCAAATTCCTCAAACAACCTAAACCGATACAAGGCTTCTAAAACCAATTCTAAACTTAACTCAAGTTCACCCCATATTTGTGTATCCAAAGACCACTCACATTCATGGTTGTTAATATCAAGCTTATTTACTTTATTTAATTGGCATTTAACGAAGATACGTTTAATTTGGAAAATTCCAGACTCACCCACCTCATGATAGGCGGGAAGATTTGGTAAACTTTCATCAGGGAAGCTAAAGATGAACTCAGGTATTGGATCGTTAATATACTCAAAAGTAATCCGATCACCGGCCTTTAGATTTTTATCTTGATATTTAATTGGTAAATTCAAGCTGCATTGGTTTTCGGTGAGTCTATGCTCCCTATAGACTTTGATTTCCGTTTTCAATTCCAGTGTATGATAAACTTTCCCGCAATCCGGTACCTCAAACGAACCAGATAACACATCTAGGTTATTCTCATTGAGTGCACTTGCCGTGTTTTTATCGAGACGGAAAAACGAACCAAGCTCAGCTGGGTTGACTCTTTGCTCACTTTTCGTCAGAGAGCTTGGATTGCATAGCCAAGCAGTAAGCTCAATTTCTTGAGGTATGAGCTCTCCATCTGGTTTTAAAAACTGTTGAAGGTGACTAAAAATCCATACTTGAGGCTCTCTGCGTAATAAGGTATTCATGGTCTCGGAAATAATGAGATCAAACTCTATTGGTTCTTCAGGTAGCCAAGTTGTTGCATCTGCGTGCACTATACGTTTCACCATATGAGCGATATCAAGTTTAGTTACCAGCTCATGTATTGCTTGCGTATTTTCTGGATGAATATCTAAAAGTGTTACTGAGACTGGACTCGTTTTGTGGAGCGCGAGAAAAGGTAATAGTAATACACCATATGGCCCGGTCCCTGCGTAGAGGATATTTATATTATCTTGCTGATTGATTTTATCTCGTATCGCGCTCGCAACGCCCTGCATAAATATCTGACTACGTAGCGTTTCTAGTAAACATTTAGCTGCCTGAACAGGTGAAATCGCGACCCCTTTGTCGGTGTTTATATCAGACCAATCATTCATATCGAAGTCAGTGGATACGCCAGTTAGCTCAGCTAGAGCCTCAGACATAGATAATGCGTGAGGTCTATTTAACCCAGCATCAATATCATTTAGGAGCAAAGCTTGAGAGTGCTCTAGCAATTTTTTTACTTGGTACACGCTGCCAGACGTCATTACAGATCCTTCAACCTATTATTTTTAAATCGCTTGCTAACGAAACACACTGCATTTTTTTAGCTTGTATACTCTTCACAAGGAACGCCCATTGACCCTGACTGGCAATCTAATAACCAATCATTTACTTTGCAATCAATAACGATATTGACTCTATCAAGGTTTCCTCGGTTAGCGACACTGTGTATTTTGTCCGCATTTATGTACCACACCTCTCCTTCTTTCATTGGTACTTGCATACCATCAACAACAAACTCAAGAGCAGTGTCGATGACCAAAGGTATATGAAGTCTTGCTTCACCATTTTCGATACAAAGGCCGCCATCTCTGTGAGGTTTTATAAAAGCACCGGCTTTCAATCGCATTATTCTTACGGAGAGAACTTCACAAGGGAAATTATCAACAAATGATTTAAGTAGCGGCTTTTCTTCTAATATAGGTAGGTTTTGCCAGTGAGTGCCTGACTCAATCGCAAAGTTTTGTAAGATCGGGTGAGCAGATAAATGCTCTGACAAACAACGCAACGCAACTACGTCCCAGCCGCCGTCGTAATTTGCTTTATTTACATGGTCAGTCCAGGCCAGCTCATTCAGCGTCCCTAGCTCGTCGAGTACTTGTTGATGTTCAAGAAAAATTGGAAGCTTAAAATAAGCTAACCGTTCCTTACTATATGGCATAACCATCCTTAAGTTCACAGATAACTAACGTAACTCAAGCTCCAAACTGCTTAAGTGGCAAAAAAGTAAAATCCGATCAAGCCCTTACTCAGCTTAGTCCACCTCGATAAAATTGCGAATATTTTGATCTAATTTCCATTGGCGATCTGAAAACTTCCCACCATTGATAATAATCTGATTAGCGCCATCGATACTTGTAACTGTGCGTTTTTGCTTTTGACTCAATGTATAGTTTTTTAAAAATACTCCATTGCTTTCAAAAACTTTGATACTAGAACTGCCAGAATTCAAAACAAATAACTGATTAGACTTACCAATGGTGATGCTCTTTGGACCATTAAGTTGATAGTCTTGCTCAATTCCGAACTCACCAAAAGTGCCCACTATTTCACCGCTAAAGTCGGCTAACACTATGTGGTGCTTTCCAGGTTGCAATAAATAAAGCTGTTGTTGTGTCGGATCTACAGCAAAATCTTTAAGATCGCTAATGTATTTAGGTAAAGGCAATTCATTGGAAGCAGGGTTACCCTGGGTATCAAAAACCCTGATCACCCTCTCATGCTCGAAGTAAACGTAGAGAGAATCTCCGTAACGCCTAATTATATTGGCTCTTTTTTTAAAAGAAACTCGTTCCCCTGAAGGGCTTAGAACATCCCTGATAGGTACTTGAATACCGAGTTCATTCAATAGATTTTCAGGAAGCCTTTCCGTTGTATCTATAGATACTCCAGAAGCAGTGAAGCTTTGTCTAGCAAAGCTAACAGGAGGTAAGACTGATGCAACCGTGAGTGCTGCACCAGCAAACATAAACGTTCGGCGTTTCATTCATTTTTCCTTTTTATTCTTATAACTAAAGTATGCCAACTTTTTCGAGCAGAAGGAATTACACTCCATTACAAGCAATATTCCAAAAAACACACTCAAATAAAAACAAAATATTTTCAAACACTTACAAAAACACACTGTCAACCCTACCTGTTAATTATCCAATTTTAAAAAATAATTAAAATTCTCATGCTAGACAAGTATTTACATTCCAATTACCCTATACCATTAACAAAAAATAAGAATTAGTAATCATATGTCTCTGACACAGTTTTCGGATAGCCATATTGTCGACGTTTTCCAGTCTGACAAATACCAACTACTTGAAAAAATTGGAGAAGGTGGATTCGGTAAAGTTTTTAAGGCGCGCCAAATAAACACAGGGCAAATCGTTGCACTAAAATTTTTGGCGTTAGAACCACAACTGGAAGCGACGAAAAAACATAGATATGCGGAACGTTTCAATCGTGAAACCTTACTTTGTAGTCAATTAAATCACCCAAATATCGTACGATTATTAGATAAAGGACAATTAAATGAAAATTTAATGCTCGGGGTATTCGAGTATGTGGAAGGACAAACATTAAGGGACTATCTAAGTCAAAATGGCGCGATTGATTCTGTGTATGCAACCGACATCATGTTGCAGGTGCTAGACGCACTTATTCATGCCCATCAACAAGGCATCATTCACAGAGACATAAAACCAACCAATATTATGCTTAGCCAGTCTGGTGCAAAGACTTATGCCAAAATACTTGATTTTGGTATTGGTACACTTGCGCAAGAAAGCCGCCAACATGACTTTGAAACAATCACGCTTACACAAGAGACATTGGGCACGCCTTCTTACAGCGCACCAGAACAATTACGTGGTGAGCCAGCCTCAGCTAAATCTGATCTGTATGTCTGGGGTTTGGTATTTTTAGAATGTTTAACCGGCGTTCCTGCGGTAACTGGCACAAGTGTCGCATCGATTTATCACAAACAATTAAGCGATGTACATATTCCCATTCCAAGCGCCCTACTTGGCCACCCCCTTGCGGGACTGCTTAGGCGTGTACTTAATAAAAGTGCGTTGGAACGCGTGATCACCGCAACCGAGGCATTCTCTGAACTAGCTCGGATGAACGTATCGAACCTTGTTGGTGTGCTAAATGATGTTAAAGCCCAACATGGTTACGACGAAACCACAGTAATGATCCGTGATGACGATCCTAATCATCGCGCCATTCAAGAATACACCGCGCTTACAGAACGCAAACAGCTCACCGTTCTTGCTGTAAGGTTAAGTGTCAAAGCACTCGACAACAACGAAAAAGACTTCGATGTCATCGACACCGTTTATAAATCTCAACGCAATCACTTTATTGATATCGCGACTCGTTACGGCGCTTATCATGTGGGTAATCTCGCCGATACCAGCTTGTTTTATTTTGGCTACCCCGTTAGCAGCGATAATGATGCGCGATTATCTGCCCGTACCGCGCTTGAAATGATAAGCGAGCTTGCCAAACGTAACGCGCTAATGCAAGAAGCTCATAGAGTCGCGCTTAATGCCCATATAGGCATTCACACTGGGATATTTATTACCTATGCTAATGCCGTACCTGAAGGACATCACGCGAATATTGCAGCAGCACTATCCCGTGAAGCTGGCGAGCGCCAAATCTTATGTAGCGCAGAGTCACGCTCACTCCTTGATGCTTTTTCAGAGTTTAACCTTTACGGTCAATTACAAATAGGCCCGTTATTTGAACTAACGCCGGTTTATAACTTGCAGGGAGAGCGTCGCATCGAAGCATTTGGCTTTATGCGTGGTACAAAGAACCAGCACGAACTTGTTGGTCGTCACCTAGAGCTTGAACAGACACTATCAATCATTAATAACGAAGTCGAAGGCGCAACCCGCATCGCCCACATTCATGGCGAAGCTGGCATAGGTAAATCTCGGCTGCTGCAAGAGATTCGTGCTAATGCACCGCAATATCAGCATTTAGTCGCCCAGTGTTTACCTGAGCATCAAAATAATGCTTTGTATCCAATTTTAACGCTGGTCAAGTACCTATTTAACACCGAGCAGCTTGACGCTCATTCAGCCAATACCGTTTTTAGTTATGTATTATCGAACATGGACAGTAAGCTCGATTTAGCGCAGGCTATCCCTGTGTTGCTAGTTTGGCTCAATATTTCACTTGATGATGAAATTACGCCTTCTACACTTTCTCCCGATGAGCAAAAGCAAGTGTTGTTTAAAGGACTTTGTACATTGTTATTGTCAAACCGCCATGGACTCAGCAAGTTTAAGCTCTACATTATCGAAGACATTCACTGGGCAGATAGCACCACCTTAGAGTTTTTACATCACTTTGTCGGCACGCTAGCTTCAGGTGATGTTTTACTAAGCACTTCAAGACAAGCGGTGCCAACTCAATTAAAAGACCTCACCTTAGTCGATGTCTGCCTGAAAAAACTAACCGAAAAAGCCACCGAAGATTTTATCATTAACTTGTTTGATGGCCGCCGAGTGTCAGAGCAAGTTCTCAAATTACTTACCAGTCGCACCGACGGGATCCCGCTATTTATTGAAGAACTCGTCAACATGCTTAAGCAAAAGGCATTAGTTGGAGATAAAGGCGGAGAGATTGACTTTCTCGCACCAGATAAACTTGACCAAGTACCTACGAGTTTAAGAGAGTCATTACAACAAAAACTAGATAGTCTTAGTCACGCCAAAGAAACTGCCCAACTAGCAGCCACAATTGGCCGAGAGTTTGAATATGATTTACTCGTTGCGGCGTCATCCTTAAGCGAAAACCAGATTCAAAACGACTTAAATGAGCTGATAGCAAACGACCTTATCGTACACCAACGCCGCGTTGATAACGATAGCTATATCTTTAAGCATGCGCTGGTGAGGGATGCGGCTTACGAAAGTGTTAATCAAACCAGCATACGTTTGTTACATTCAGTGGTTGCTCAAACACTAAACTCATACAAAAGTGAAGATTACACATTAAGAGCAACTCATCATGAAAAAGCGCTTGAATATACTGACGCAACCGTGCTTTGGAAACTCGCTGCAGAAAAAAGTACACAGTTAGCAGATATAAATTCTGCAATACAACATTACACCTGCGCACTTAATACTCTCACGCAATGTACAGGCAGTTACGATAACAAGCTCACAGAAATTCTAATAAGAAATGCGCTAGCACTGCACTTGGCTACCACATTAGGATATGCAAGCAGCAGTATCACACCTCATATTGACCGTTCCCGAGCACTTTGTAGCGAGCTCAACAACCCCCCAGAGCTGTATTCAGCTTTTTGGAGTATTGCATTAATTCAAGTCGTTAAAGCCGAGCATATCGAAGGGTTGAACACGATACAGCAACTACTTGAAATGGCTAAGCAGCAGAATTCTTCAGCATTGGAAATAGCAGCTCTACATTTGAAAGGCGGGATCGAATGGGCTAAAGGTGATCTGCTATTAGCAGACAAAACCTTTACTCAGGCATTGGCACTTTATAGCTATGATGAGCACCACGAATACTTCAAAAACTACCCATTTCCATTTGACTGTGCAATATCCTCACTGCCAATTCATGCCGGTGTTTCTTGGCTCATGGGTGATTACGAACGTTCTGATCAACAGCGAATCGAAGCTGATAGACTGACTGAGTTAGATGATATTCCCGCATATCAAGTACACGTTTACGCCCGTCATGCCTACATTGGAGTAATATCCAGAAGACTCGATCTGGCCGAGTATTACGCTGAAAAGGTCATTTCACTTTCTGAGAAGCATGGATTCGCCCTTTGGTTATCAATTGGCCATGTAATAAAAGGCTGGCTATTGTGCCTTGATCACAATGTATCTGAGGGTCTTCCCCTCGTTCGTTCTGGTTTAGAGGCTTACCTGTTAACGGACTCTATCGGCCATGTTGCTTGGCTACGAACAATGTATGGTGAATGCTTACTGCTTGCAGAAGATACTCAAGAGGCTTCAGAACAGTTAAATATTGCTATCAATATTGCGCATGAAAAACTTGATACGTTTTACTTACCAGAAGCTTATCGACTTAAAAGTATGCTGTGTACTACAGAATCCGCTCGTAAAGAACAATTAAAAAGTGCTAAAGAAGTCGCCGAATTGCAAGGGGCACTTGGATATATCAACAAGTATTTACAATAGGAAATTAGGAATGATAACTAGAACATGCTTACTGATAGCATTGGGCTGTTCAGGGGTTGCGAGTGCATCAACAACTTTGCTTCCTGCGGACGTTTCATGTGATTTGGCCACGAACAATGCCATTGCCAATTTTACGTTTACATCAGAACATTTATACGAATACTCATGGCAAACTTTTATCGCGATAAACCAACAAAAACAATTCGGCAAGCTTTCACTACCCGCTTGGGCTGACTGGATTAATACCGCAACACTTGCTGAGGTCAATTACACAAATGGCTATTTAAAGGAGTTCAATACGCCCGTTTCTGTTGAAAGCAAAGATACTCGAAAAAATATTACCACGGCAGATAGCTGGCAATGTGACTCTGGTTGTTTAGACTTAGATATGTCGTTAAAGCTAGATGGCGATGAAATCAAAATGCTGGGTCTGAGAGATAAAAATAACAACCCTGTATTTTTTGAAAGGCGTGTAAATGATCAATGGATGGAAGCACTATGGGATACCAAAGAAAACCTGAACGAAATTGATAACAATCCTGCTCTTAAAGACCTTGCGGGTTTCGCATTTAGGTGGGGCAGTTGTGGGCAAGGGAACACGTCCGCTAAATTGCCTCAGATTGCGTTAAAATTGGGTTGGCGCATACTCACAAACAAAGATGATAAACTGAGATACATCACCATGGAAAACATTAAGTTGCATGGTTTTGCGGAAAAACAAACACTCGGACTTATTGCCATGCATATCGGGGTTGGCACCAGTTCAAACCTATTAGTAGGTGATAAACCGACTTGGACTTGGTTGACATTTGAGCAGGTTGATACGCTTGAAAGTGAAACCCCAAAAACGATTCAATATAGCTTTATTGCTCAGGACGAATATAGCTGTTCCAATATATATACAGCCAATAGACCGACACCTCTTGTTCGAGATGAACCAATTCCCACTCTAGCAGCAACATATAATGATCAATATCGCTCTGAGCTAAAGAAACAAAACTCAGTATTACAACATTACCAACTGATTGGCTCACAATATCCACACATTGATAACGCGGGGTCATACCAGCGCTTTGACAAAAATGTGAGAAGTGTGGTGTTTGAGCCTTTCTTAGCTCAGGTTAATAGCAAATGTGATATTCCCAAATCACAGTGGACCGTCTCTCAGAGTATCAGAAATAAAGGGTCTGATTGCGCAAGCTGCCATAACAATCTAAATTATTATTACAATGAAAATAAAATAAAATGGACAGAAAGATTCAAAGATTTCACTTTAATAAACAGTGGAATACCTGGTATCCCAATGAAAGAAATAACATTAAACCCTAAGGAAAAGTAAAATGGCTAACAATGCATTCATAGATTATCTAAACAGATTAAATATTGATTTAGACTTCAGATTAAATAGTCAAGACAACCCAATAAAATCATTGAATGGTTATGTAGAAAACAAAGATATCACCGAAGAATGCTTAACGATTGGTGGTAATAGTAAACTTTGCAAACAACCTGAAGAAAATCAACTTATCAAAAGCAACTTTTCTGCTGCACTAAACAATGAAGATTTTATCAGTGACTACCTTTCTCACTTCGAGGGCGAGAAAGTAAGCAGTAAAGCTTCTATCAGCGAGGGAGTTGAAGTCGTAGCATTACTTAATTTCTTACGTTCGATAGCATATGAAGAAACGTCTCACAGTGAATTTATTCAATCTCCAAGTGACTATATATCAAACTTCAGCGTAGAGTATGGCAATACCAAAGCGGAGCTCTCTGCAGACGTAAAAGATGAACTACTTTCGTTGGTCTCTCAGTTTGGAGATATAAAAGGTAATGAGGAGAAATTTGTACGTGAATTATTCTCTCTTAAAATTATCTCGCAAAATTTAGCTGATAACGCAAATATTATTTGGTAATACGGTGAATACTATACTTAACAGAGTGTTAGATGAGTCTCTCCACGAATTGTTAGGTAAGAAAACAACTGAAGGCTTGCAAGAAATTGCAAGCCTTTTTCCTCAGCTGTTTTCATCCTACTATTTAGAAATAAGAGATCTAGCTACCCATGAATTAAGTCGATTAGATTTACTCTGTGCTATCGATCACCAATCCCCTAAAAAACGTACAAACACTATCGATAATCGTTGGCTTCCTTTAATAGAAAATTTACGAAGCACCTACGCTAAATTGAAATCCCTTGACGAATTTACTCCATTTTTATGGCTTGAATTTGATAATGTTCTGGTAAACAAGCCAGAAACCGTCGCAACTCCCGGTGTGCATTACTGTCTAGAGTCTGGGTATCCGGAACAACTCGCAAAGAAAAATGCACAGCTTAGCCACTATAAACCATATGTTTTTTCTATGGGTCTGTGCCAACAATATCACTCAGAAGCGAGTTTGACGCTATGCCGATTATTCAAACACTTACCGGTTTCGGGTCATATCATACACATCTCATTTATGCAGCAGCGTAAACCCGCCACAACAAAACTATATATTTCTATGCATCAGGATGAAGTTATAAAATACTTGGAAAAAGTGCATTTTCCTGGAGATGTAAAGGAAGTAGAGAAGATGCTACTGTTTTGGCGTGATATAAATGATAGCCCCTACTTATTTTTTGACTTAGCTATCGGAGATCAGCTGTTTGACCATTTCGCATTGGTCAGCTCCCCCGTATATTTTGATGAGCTCAACAACAAGTTTTCATTCCTACGGAATAAGGCCGAATTATCGAATAAACTATGTAAGAAACTTGCATCATCGGGACTAATTACTGAACAGAAGTCGTCACTGATACAGCAATGGTCATCGTCAAAATTTGAATTAGCTTGGACTTGGGTAGATTTTAAGCTGGTTAAAGAACCGAATAAAGCGGTTTATTCAAAAGCTTACTTAGGCCTGCAATCATGTGTAAATTAGAGCGCGCTTTGCGCCCTAATTTACAATATTCTATTACAAAGCGAATTTGCCTCTTGCACTATGTAGCTTCTTATAACTTTCAATAAGACGGAGGTGCTTATCTAAGCCTTCCAACTTCATGTTTGTCGGAGTTAAGCCATAGAATTTCACATCACCATTAATTGAACCAATAACCGCATCCATCACGTCTTTTGAGAACATACGAGTAAAGTTATGAATGTAATCTTCAATTTCTAGTTCTTCATCCAATGCAATTTCAAGTGTGGCGTGCATTGCTTGGTAGAATAAGCCACGCTCTACAGTGTTGTCATTAAACTGCAAGAAGGTTTCAACTAGTTCAATGGCCGCTTCGATATCGCCAAGCGCTAGATAGATTAAAATCTTAAGCTCAAGAATTGTAAGCTGACCCCACACCGTATTTTCGTCAAACTCAACGCCAATTAGGGTGATAATATCGATATAATTATCAAGCTGGCTGTCTTCTAAACGCTCAACCAAGTTAGCTAATGCTTCGTCATCTAGAGAATGGATGTTGAGAATATCTTCGCGATATTGCAGTGCTTTATTGGTGTTGTCCCAAATCAGATCTTCAGCTGGATAGACTTCAGAAAAACCCGGTACCAAAATACGACAAGCGATCCCTAAGTCTGTAAATTCGGCAATATAGGCTTCTTTACCTAACGCCTCTAGAATGCCAAATAACTTATCGCACTCTTCTTCATTCGTGCCTGTGAAATCCCACTCAACAAAGTCGTAGTCATGCTTCGCACTAAAGAAACGCCATGAGATCACACCCGTTGAATCGATAAAGTGTTCAACAAAGTTCTCCGGCTCAGATACGGCCATGCTGTTAAACGTAGGTTTTGGTACATCATTTAAGCCTTCAAAACTGCGACCTTGTAACAGCTCAGTCAAACTACGCTCAAGTGCCACTTCAAAACTTGGGTGCGCACCAAAAGACGCAAATACACCGCCCGTTTTAGGGTTCATCAACGTCACACACATCACAGGAAATTGACCGCCTAGAGAGGCATCTTTCACCACAACAGGGAACCCCTGTTCTTCAAGCCCTTTGATCCCTTCAACAATACCTGGATATTTAGCCAGTACAGACTCAGGTACATCAGGCAACACAATTTCTTGTTCGATGATTTGTTTTTTCACCGCACGTTCAAAGATCTCAGATAAGCACTGCACTTTCGCTTCAAACAAGTTATTACCAGCACTCATACCGTTACTTAGGAATAAGTTTTCTATTAGGTTTGACGGAAAATACACCGTTTCACCATCTGAATGGCGAGTATACGGAATAGAACAAATACCGCGCGCTACATTACCTGAATTCGTGTCGATTAAGTGAGAGCCACGTAGTTCACCTTCTGGGTCGTAAATTTCACGAGTGTAGTCGTCTAAAATTTCGGTAGGAAGCGCATCATCAGCTTCAGGCTTAAACCACTTTTCGTTCGGGTAGTGAACAAATTCAGCATTTGCAATTTCTTCACCAAAGAATTGATCATTATAAAAGAAGTTGCAGTTTAAACGTTCAATAAACTCACCAAGTGCTGAGCAAAGCGCGCTTTCTTTCGTTGCCCCTTTACCATTGGTGAAACACATTGGTGAAGCGGCATCACGAATATGCAAAGACCAGACGTGTGGCACGATATTACGCCATGACGCGACTTCAATCTTCATGCCTAAATCCGAAAGGATCTTAGTCATATTTGCGATAGTTTGTTCAAGCGGAAGATCTTTACCTAGGATAAAAGTGCTGTCGCTTTCGCTGGTATCAACCATCAGCATCGCCTGAGAGTCATCTTCAAGGCTTTCAACCGCTTCCACTTGGAATTCAGGTCCCGTTTGGATCACCTTTTTAACGGTACAGCGGTCAATTGAACGCAAGATACCTTGGCGGTCTTTTTCAGAAATGCTTTCTGGTAGCTCCACCTGAATTTTAAAAATCTGGTTATAACGGTTTTCAGGATCAACGATGTTGTTTTGCGCCACACGGATTCCATCCGTTGGAATATCACGCGCATTACAATACACCTTCACAAAGTAAGCAGCACAAAGCGCTGAAGAAGCTAAAAAGTAGTCAAATGGACTTGGTGCTGAGCCATCGCCTTTATAGCGAATTGGCTGATCCGCAATGACAGAAAAGTCGTCAAATTTGGCATCAATTCTGAGATTGTCGAGGTAATTTACTTTGATTTCCATTGGAAGGTTCCGGTGTGTTGCAAACGAAAACGCTAATTGTACTTGAGGATGAAGAGCCGTGCCAATGGAAGTTTTTGTTTATTCGGGTTGAGTTAGTATAAACAAACTCCACAATGTAACCCACCGTAATTGCGCTAGGTATCGTTTTACGTCACTATGGCCAGTATTGCAGCTGAGACTAATTCTATTCGATGGGCAAGTTAATATATTCAACAAATAACAACTCTTCAGTCTGACAAGCAACAAAATAACTGGGAAGTACACGCATGACGATTGTGAGCAAAAGCAAACTCGATTTTTACAAAAACAACGGCTTCGTTTTATTTGAACAAACTTTACCCGACACGCTGCTGGAAAAACTGAAGCGACTATCTAATGCGCTTGAGAGTAAAGCAAAACAAGCACAGCAAGAAGGAAAGGTAGCGACTCAATACCATTTATCAAATGAATCAGGTGAGCCAAAACTCTTTCGTTATAATGATTTGCTTTTTGAAGCGCCCGAGTTAATTATCGAACTACTCGCGACACCAGCAATGTTAGCGATCAGTGAGCATCTTTGCGGTACTGGCTGTGTCCCATTGCAATGTGACTTAGTCTGCAAATATCCACACCCACACCCTCATATAGCCTGGCATCAAGATGCCCCCCATTCCCGTAATTTTGCTTATTTAAATGTCGGTATCTACCTTGACGATGCGAATATAGATGATGGCTGTTTACGCTACTTGCCTAACTCTCAACACCAACTCTTGGATATCTATTCACTCTCAAGCGAATATGGCTGGAACATTCCAGGGGTTGTACAGCAACCAGCTAAAGCCGGAGATATTTTAGTTCAAGACATGATGGTTTTACATGGCTCAGAGCCGAAACGCAGTGAAGGTCCGAGAAGGACAATATATGTAGAGCTTCGACCACTTACAGGTGTCAATGAGAATCAAAGTAGTGAATGGGCTGAGCTTAGAAAACAGTGGATGGCACACGTTATTCAGGCTGCAGACCCAGAAGACGTACCTGATAATTGGCTAACCGTTTATGGTGAACCCAATTATGATTTAAATACGCTAGTAGAGCGTATCAAACAGAAACGAGAGGCCGTAATTCCAGCTGTTTGGGCACCCAAAATTGTTGAGCACCCAGACTACCCTACACCCGCCGACTTACGTTAGTCTGTATGAAGTAATTGTCACCGCTTATCGATGACAATTACCTCTGACCATGCCGTGTTTGAAATCTTCTCTCACTCCACCTTAGCTAAAATCAAAAACACGATTCACTTCAATGCCATAGCACACCTCTTCAAACATAAATCGTTTCATTGTTACCCCTTGGGCTTGGTCGAGGTTAACCGCCCCATGCTTTTCGTAAAAGCGTCTCGCTTGTTGGTTTTGCTCATAGATCCAGGTATAAGCAGTTTGACAGCCTTGCTCGTAAAGTTTTAATAAGCGCGCTTTCAACAGCGCTTGACCCAACCCGCGGTTTTGGTGGCTCGGTAAAACATAACCGCGATACAATTCACCCGCATTTATTCTCGACACTTTTTGGCTAACCGGGTTATACATTCGACGGTAATTACCCGCCGCACCGCAGCCTACTATTTTTCTGCCATCAGTCACAAGTAGTGCGCTTTGGGTTGCTGAATTTTTGATAATCTCAGACCAAATGGTGGCGAAAAATTCGACGGTCCCCCCTTTGAGCACGTGTTCTGGTAAAAACCCGCTAAAGGCCGCCTGCCAACTCACCTTGGTCACTAAGGCCATTTCCTCTATATCCGCGGTACTAGCAACCTTTATGGTAATTTTTTCCGGCAGGTTAAATACGTCAACAAATGCCTTTTCATCTAACTCAATGATATCCATATAAACACTCAAAAGCTCTTTTACGTAACAATTAAAACATTATTATTACAATTTTAGGTTTATACAAATATTTATTCCAACTTTCTTCTTGCCGTAATGTTTCATTTTTCTCACAAAGCGACGTCATATCAGAACGTATACCCAAATTGATAAATATCATCTAGGAAAAGCTCCTCAGCCAATTTTAACGCTAAGTCTGAGTAGTAATGACGGTAGTGCCTACTTGAAGCCTGATTATAATAAGGCAAATGATAATCTTTGCACCCCAACTTCCTTAAAATTCGATCACTGTCTTTTTGATAGTTTTCAAAGCGGCAAATTTCATTGACGAGTGAATTTCCCAAATGGTCGGATAACTGGGACCATTGACTCCACGCCATTCCGCTGTGCTGATCTGTAACCATTTCTTGTACAAATAGTTCAAACTTTTCTTTCTCATCATAATGACGTTTCTCAGATACCACTTCTGAGTGTAGACTCTTACCTTTCTCTAATAGTGAATACCAAGAAACAAGTCTTTCCCATGGGTTACGTACAAAAGCAAATTTAAACGTACTCTCAAACTCATCCGGCAATGCCGCTCTAGCCTCTAGAAGCGACGCATGCTGGCTGCCTATCATCCTTAGGTCTGGCGCCGTTTTCCTGAGGACACTACATAATGACGTACCGCCAGAGCGACTAATGTGGCAGAACAAAAAATTGTACTTTTTAGAATAAAACATAAGCCTCAATCATTTCAGACTACAATATGCATTTTTCTTCACTTTGTTAAATTCTCCATAGTCAATGATAACTACAAAGTCGAAATCAGGTCTCGCTGACTTACATTCCCAAGCTTAAGTTGCTCATAAGCGCTATAGATTGCCTTTTTGCTGTCTTGCAGTCGCTGAGTAATATCTTCACCTTCAAGTAACGCAGCTTGTGTCTCTTCTAGCCTGTCTTGCGTATCAGCGATAATTGCTGTTAATTTTGCTTTATCTGATCTGATCAGTGTACTGTCCTGCTCGACTTTTTGCTCAAGCATAGTTAACAACTCTGAACGCACTGAAACGGTTTTGTACTCTTTAAAGTCCAATCCCAGATGATTAAATAACAGCGCTTGGTTCATCTCTTCTGGTGCAATTTCTACTTCAATTGGCATCTCTACAATGTTCGTCATCATTTCACGATACATCTCGATGTTATATTCACGGCTGCCTATTTTGTGATTCGAACTCACCAGCGATTCATGGGCTCGCTTTTCAGCTTGCTCAAAATGCTTGGTAAGGTAAGTCGATTGGATGTTGTTAGGCGCTTTTTCTTGTACAGCCTTTGCGGCTTCCATAAACGAAGGTGTTTCCGAATTTTTTGCCGCCGAATTAGAAACACCTTGATCACTCACAACATTATTGTTCTTTCGACCATAAAGATCGTTCGAATTATATTGTGAATAGGGTGAATTTTGAATGTACATACCCGCTCCTTGTTGCATTAGCGGTTCTAGTACAGCAATAATTGCGCCAAGGAAGTGTGGTTAGGAACTTTAAGGCCTTAACCACTTTTTGGATTTAATTGGGTTGTGCCAACCCAAACTTTGCCGTTCAAGTGCTTAATATTACGGCGCTTGAGGCAAACTTTTTCCGCTATCGATTAATTAACCTGAGATTCGGATAATTTATTATCCAAACCTCGGGTTAGTTAGCAACTTTCTCACGCCAACGGATCATCAACATATATGCTACGGGTAACACGACTAAGGTAAGTAGTAGTGCGCTTGCCATGCCGCCCACCATAGGCGCGGCTATGCGGCTCATTACCTCGGAGCCTGTGCCTGAGCCATAAAGGATTGGTAATAGCCCGATGATAATCGTTGCCACCGTCATCATAACAGGCCGAATACGTTTGCCCGCGCCTTCTAAAATGGCACTGTTTATGGTCTCAGCAGTCATGAACGGTTGTTTTTCCTTAAGCTCGCTTATGGCTTGGTTGAGATACACGAGCATAATTACGCCTATTTCGACGGCAACACCTGCCAGTGCAATAAAACCAACGCCAACCGCGACCGAAAAGTTAAACCCCTCAAGGTATAGTAACCACAGTCCACCAATCATCGCCATGGGTAACGTCGCCATGATGATTGCCACTTCGCTAACACTTCTAAAGTTCAAATAGAGTAAAACGATAATGATCCCAAGCGTGAGCGGCACCACATAAGTCAATTTAGCTTTAGCACGCGCCATATACTCGTATTGACCAGCCCAACTGATGGAATAACCTGCAGGTAACTCCAGCTGCTCGCTCAACACTTGTTTAGCGGCTGCCACATAGCTGCCAACATCGACACCGTCTAAATCGATAAACGTCCAACCATTAATGCGAGCATTTTCACTTTTAATGCCCGGTGGCCCGTTTTCAATATAGATAGTTGCCACATCGCCTAGGGCAATATTTAACCCCTCAGCGGTGACTATCGGAAGCTTTCGCAGCGCTTCTGGAGAATCGCGTAAGTCTTGCGGGTAGCGCAAACTAACTGGATAGCGCTCTTGTCCCTCTATGGTTTGCGTGACATCCATACCACCAATTGCGGTCGCCACAACTTGTTGAACGTCGGCAATATTGAGCCCAAATCGCGCGGCTTTATCACGTTGAATATCGACCTTAATATAGCGCCCCCCAGCTACCCGCTCTGAATAGACCGAAGCCGTACCCTCGACCTTACTCAGAATGCGCTCAACATCTTGACCAATCTTTTGGATAGTATCTAAATCTGGACCTGCGACTTTAATCCCAACAGGCGTTTTAATTCCCGTCGCGAGCATATCAATACGCGTTTTGATGGGCATCACCCAAGCATTGGTTAAGCCCGGAAACTGCACTAGCTTATCGAGCTCCGCTTTGAGCTTTTCAGTGGTCATTCCCGCACGCCACTGATCTTTAGGTTTTAATTGAATAAAGGTCTCAATCATCGTCAACGGGGCAGGATCGGTTGCCGTCTCAGCGCGACCGATTTTACCAAAGACATTTTTTACCTCAGGCACCGTCGCTATCAACTTATCGGTTTGCTGTAAGATTTCTCTGGCTTTACCAATCGAAATACTTGGATATGTAGTCGGCATGTACATTAAATCCCCTTCATCCAAAGGTGGAATAAACTCACTGCCAATTTTATCCATTGGATAAAACCCAACGACTGTGATAGCCGCAGCGGCCAGTAACGTCAGCTTTGGAAAGCGTAATACTTGCTTTAATAGCGGCGTATACGCGCCAACCAACATTCGATTAATTGGGTTTTTATGCTCAGGCACAACTTTACCGCGAATAAAATACCCCATCAGCACAGGAATAAGCGTAATGGCAAGCCCCGCCGAGGCGGCCATCGCATACGTTTTGGTGTATGCCAGAGGGGCAAACATACGCCCTTCTTGCGCCTCAAGAATAAACACAGGTAAGAAGCTTACGGTAATGATCAATAAACTAAAAAACAACGCAGGACCTACTTCAGAAGCCGACTTTGCGACGATTTCCCAGCGATTTTCATCATTGAGTGGCGTTCTTTCCATGTGTTTGTGCATGTTTTCAATCATCACGATTGCACCGTCGGTCATCGCCCCGACAGCAATGGCTATGCCACCAAGAGACATGATATTTGCGTTCACCCCTTGAAAATACATCACGATAAAAGCAACCAGAATGCCAAGTGGCAAAGTGATCACGGCAACCACGGAAGAGCGAATATGAAATAAGAACACCACACACACTAATGCCACCACCACCAGCTCTTCAAGCAGCTTAGACCAAAGGTTATCAATGGCTTTGGTGATAAGCTCTGAGCGGTCGTAAACCGTCACCACTTCTACCCCTTCAGGTAAGCCTTGTTGGAGTTCGGCGAGCTTTTGCTTCACGCCATCGATGGTTTTTTGCGCGTTTTCTCCAAAGCGCATGACCACAACGCCGCCAACGACCTCTCCCTCGCCGTTAAGCTCGGCAATGCCACGACGCATTTGCGGTCCAATATTGACAGACGCAACATCTGCTATCGTTAATGGCGTGCCTTTGACAGCTTGCCCAAGTGGGATAGCTTCAATATCTTTAACGCTTTGAATATATCCCGTACTTGTCACCATATATTCGGCTTCAGCCATCTCAATCACAGAAGCACCCGATTCTTGGTTACCGCGTTGTAACGCCTGCTGTACATGCGTAAGTGGAATGCCGTAAGCGCGCAGTTTATTGGGATCAACTTGTACTTGATACTGTTTCACCATACCGCCAATCGGCGCCACTTCTGACACGCCGGCAACCGATTGCAGCTCAAACTTTAAAAACCAATCTTGTAAGCTGCGTAACTGGCTAATATCGTGTTTACCGGTTTTATCAACTAATGCATAAAGATACACCCAACCCACTCCAGTGGCATCAGGGCCCAATTGTGGCTTTGCCGCATCAGGTAATTGTGGTGCGACTTGACTGAGATATTCGAGCACCCGACTGCGCGCCCAGTAAAGATCCGTTTTATCGTCAAAAATAACGTAAACATAGGAATCCCCAAAGAAGGAATAACCACGTACGGTTTTTGCGCCCGGCACGGAGAGCATTGCCGTTGTCAGCGGAAATGTCACCTGATCTTGCACCACTTGTGGTGCCTGTCCTGGATAAGGTGTTTTGACAATGACTTGTACATCAGACAAATCCGGAATGGCGTCGACAGGCGTGTTTTTAAGAGTAAATAGCCCAGCCCCCACCAGCATAAGTGTCAGCAGTACCACAAAAAAACGGTTGAATACTGACCAGCGAATTATTGCTTGGATCATTGTAAACGCTCCTTAGTGACTTGAGTGCATATTCATCGACATCTCACCTGCAGGTTTGATATCAGTCACCACAAATTCGTCACCCACTTCAAAGGTGAAAGTCACCTTCATTCCTGTCTTAAGCTGGTTTAAATCAATGTGCTCAGCTGCAACAAAGTCCATCGTTGTTGCGGGACGATCCCATTTTTCAATGGCGTCGCGAGAAATATTAAGCACTCGGGTGTCAGGGGTGATGGTGTTTATCACGCCACCCACTGTAGCTGTGGGTAAGGTATTTTCGGTCGTACTTCCTTCGGACATAATGTGAATGCCAGTCAGTAATACGCTGCCATCATCTTGTTTAGTGGCTTCAAAATGCAACGTCTGTCCAGCGTTTAGTGCGTCAACATCGACACTTTCAGCCACGGTAAAGTCCATCACCATTTCAGGCCATTCCCACTCAGGTACGGGTTGATGATCGATATTCACCACTCGACTTTGGTGGTTCACGCTTTGAACTTCTCCTTCAATCCAGACTGACTTAGCCTCAGTAACTGGCGCCATACGCATAAAGTCAGAAGTAATGCTCGATTGAGAATCAATAAGGAATTGGGCTGACGTAACTATCTTGTCTCCTTCGTTAAGACCATTGAGGATTTCAATGTTTTCATCGCCAATTTGACCCAGTTCAACAGCAACTGATTTAAAGCTACCAGGTGCAACTTCAACGACAACGCGATTTTGTTTGGCAGTGCGGATCACAGACTCACTCGGTACTTGCAACACATCGTCACGAGAATCGGCATGAATGTTCACTTGCGCAAACATATTCGGCTTTAATAGTGCGTCACGGTTGTCAAACCTAAGCCTCACTCTGAGTGTCCGTGTTTTTTCATTGAGTGATGGGTAGACGTAATCGACTTGCCCTCGCCATGTTCTACCTGGTAGAAAATCTAACCTCATGGAAACGGCTTGACCCTGAGCGACCAGCATAGCATCACGCTCAAACACGTCAGCTTCGACCCAAATTTCGTCAAGTTTGGCGATACTCATGAGCGTTGTGCCCGGCTTTACATAAAATCCTTCTCGGATCTGGAGTCCATCCAAGACTCCAGATTGACGCGCATAAAAGGTGATGCTTTGATGCACTTCAGCCGTTTTTTTAAGCGTGTTGATGAAGTCATCACTCAGGTGCAATGCCTTGAGCCGTTCGTGCGCTGCGTTTATCAGCGCCTGATTATTACGCTTTCTAGCGATAAGATATTCTTCTTGCGCATTGACCAGTTGCGGCGAGTATAAGGTGTACAGAGGCTCACCCTGCTTCACTGGATCTCCTGCAGCTTTCACGTAGAGCTTTTCAACCCATCCCTCAACTCGGGGGTGAATGTGAACTAAGCTATCTTCGTTGTACTGAACATACCCAACCGTACGGATTTGGTGAGACATCGCTTGACGCATGGCCACCGCTGTACGAACGCCCAAGTTGTTTTCAACGTGAGGCGCTATTTCCACCACCCCCTCACCAAATTTTGCATTCGTGGACTCTTCTTCGTACACAGGCACGAGATCCATTCCCATCGGAGACTTACCTGGCTTATCACGACGATAGTTCGGATCCATTGGCGCAACCCAATAAAGCGGCGCTTTCTCAGCGTTTTGCGCTACCGCAGGCTCGTTACTTGAAGAGAGGTTCATCCCAACTAGCACGCCTGCCGTTAATGTCGTGACGGCAACCAGCGCCATTTTTAAGTTGTTATTCATGGCTTGCACCCTCTTCAATTTGAGCCAAATAGTAGTTACTGCGTACCACCGCTTTTAACAATGCAATATCAATGGAAAGCGCTGATAACTGCGCATTCAGTTTCGCGATGCGTGCCCTCACTACCTCGGAAAAGTCGCCATCATCATTGGTATAAGCAGTCAATGCAGCCTCGGCCTGTTCAGCGCTTTGTGCCACAATTGATTTTGCGTATAGCGATTGCCGCTCTTGCAATCGTTGGATAGTTTGAATTTCTCCATTTAAGTTTGAAAACAGCTGCTTTAGCACCAGCAACCGGTCGGTTTTACTCGCCTCAACTTTTGCAGTTGCTGCCGCTTTTTGCTGATCTTGTTTTCCATCTGTGAATAACGGAACGTCGAATGACACACCAACGCTAAAAAAGTCGGTGCGAGACATTTGATTTGGTGCATCATCTCGATATGCATAACTCGCATTGACGGAAAACTGTGGTTTATATGCCTGCTCAGCTAACTTTACCCCTTGATTGGCGCGGTATGTATCAACGTCGGCTGCAACAACCAACGGGTGATGAGTCAAATGTTGTACTACAGCTTGGCTATCAACTGGGCGTTGCTGCATTAACTTTGGCGCAATTGAGCGGATCAACGGCAGTGTCACTTTGCTTTGATTAAGGACACTCAGCGCATTTGAATTAGTGAATGCATCATTTAAAAGCCATTGCGAAAGCTTTGCCTTAGCGGTATTAAGCTGCTGATAAGCCGCAGAACGTTTGTCGTCTAACTGCATCACCTCAAGCTGAGCACGGATCACATCCTGCTGGCGTGTTGCACCCAGCGCATTGGAGTAGCTGGCATTTGCAATTTCTACCATTTGGTCGAACAGCACACTATCACGCTCAATCAATTCTAAGGTTTTTTTGGCTTGTACAATATCAAGCCACACCTGAGAAACGTCGCGGCGGACTTGGGCTTTTCTGTCCTCTTGTAAAATCGGTTGCTTTTTAGCATCAAGCGCTAACTGCTGGCTCTTAATTTCGAGGCTATCTCCTCGCGGCAACATCTGCATCACGCCAACTTTAAGCTGGGTCATCCCCTCTTGGTTAAATTCCCAACTATCAACAGGCAGGTTCATCATGCCGATGGACACCTGGGGATCAGGATAGCTCAGTGCTTCGCGGCTCATAGACTGCATCGCAGAACGCTTGTATTGGCTAGATTTAAGCCAAGGATCGTTGCTGATGGCGGCATCTATCGCTTGCTCTAACGTTGCAATATTGGCCTGTGCTATCTGTGGCAGTATCAGTGTCGCGATAAACAGGGAAACTTTGATTGTCATTAGAATTGCTCCTCATAGCTGTCGATTTCAGCAAAAACCTCATAGCTCCCATCTTTTTTGAGTAGCAATACTTGATAAGGCATAAAACGCTCGCCAACTTCCATACCGGGTGATCCAAGTGGCATTGCTGGCACGCTCAAGCCGATATTTTGTGTGTCTTGAGTTAGCTTTTCGTCTTGCAAGAACTGTTTAATAAACTTGGCAGGAACATGCCCTTCAAAAATAAAGCCATTTTTAGAAATCCCTGTGTGACAAGATTGATAATTTTGCTTAATACCAAACTTACTCTTGAGTGAGCCAAGATAATTTAGATCGGTAGCTTTATGTACGATACCCTGTGCAGTTAAATGATTTAACCACAGTTCGCAACAGCCGCAAGTTGGAGATTTAAAGACTTCCAACTCGACGTTGGATTTACCGTATGCCATGACACTCATTAGCCACAGCGTCACCACTAAATAAAACTTTTTCATGCTAACCTCGCATGCAATACCAATTGGATTACTACAACTGGTATCAATCAATTCGTTGAAAATTACGCCAAAAACGGCGGTTAATCATACAAAACTTTGAAATTAAGGCAGATCTGCCCTGAGGTTAGGCGAGTATTGGGGGTTTATAAAGAGAGCGAGGGTAGTCGCTAAGCTGACCACTTGTGAAGCTTAATTTATCGTTTTTCAGTACAATAGCCGCGAGCCAATCTCTTAGTGGAAACGCGGCAAGATTTGTGGAGCACATATGTGTGGGACAAGTACAATCGCTGCATTGTGCTGTGTTCTGAGGGTCACAGCATTCCATCTCTACCATCAATTCATGATGATGTGGATCAGCAGATTGAAAGTTACTTTGAAGCATTTGATGACTTGTTTCATGACTGGTAGCACCGTGCATTTCACATGCTGCCATAGAGGCAGCCGCGTTTTGACCACTAAGTGTAGCCACCACGAGCAATGTGATAAGTAAACGTAAGAATACTTGCAAAGTACTTTTCCAAATCAAATAAGCGAAGTAATAATAAAAATCTAACCAAAGAAATGCAAGTAAATAGACCAACCTCGTTATTATTTTCTTTCATCATTGATATACTTAGGCTCAAATCTAAAAAATTATTCCAACTCAAGGAAATGAACTTTATGAAAGTAGCTTCATTGGTGACTATTTTGGCGTTAGTTGTTTCAAGCAACGTCAGTGCCGCAGATTACGGAGATTTTGGTGTTTCAATATATGGTGGCAAAACGTACAGCAGTGACATCGAAACTTCTCGCCACCAAACATACGAATTAGAAGACGACTCGCATTTTGGGGTGAGCTTAGACAAGTATATATCAGAAGGCCGTTACGGATTTTACTATGGTAAAACAGAGACCCAACTTACTGCTTACCCACTAAACAAAGTGGAAATGGAATACCTACTATTTCAAAGCGCAGTAGTGCGTCCTCTCACAGACAACTTAGATGTTTATCTGGGTGCACAGCTTGGTGCGACTTTCATTAACCCCAATTTTATTGACTCAGATACTTTCTTCGCGACTGGTTTATACACAGGCCTTGAATATAATATCGGCGCGGGCTTCCACCTAGGTGCCGAAGTGCGTTGGATTGTGAGCCTTCTAAACAATGATTCAGAAGTTACTTGTGATATTGACCCTGCAACTCAAAATACCTGCAGCTGGCACTTTGATGATGAACAGTTGAGACAAGTTCAAGCAAGTGCAACATTAAGTTATCGCTTTTCGCTCTAATTGTTAGAATTAATTGAGCTCTTAATATTACAAAGATCAGTAAGTCTTCATCAGTCGCTGTACGATAAAGTCAGCAAAAACACTCTCCTTTGCAGGAATATGGCGGGTAGCTGGATATCGCATCCACAGCTCGCCTGAATAGTGAGTCTCAAAATGCCATTTCGGTAATACCTGTATCAACTCTCCTTACGCTAACGCATCTTTAGCTACAAACATAGGTAAGCCTGTGTTCCCAGCCCTTGCAGCGCAGTGTCTAACCTTACTCGAGTGTGATTTGCCTTATAGCGTCAGTTCTCCCATAGCGCTTCAGCTGTGTTGTACTAATGCTTTGGGGTGAGTAGTAATTGAATGGGTCGCAATATATGTTGACGCCGCCACTAAATGCTCTATCTTCATCACGCTTCGAGCTATAACGCCTTGCGGTGGCTCGTTGGAAATTTTAAATAGAGTATCTATTTCATCACGGATTAAATCCAGCACGTTGCCGCACAGCACCAAATGAATATCAATATTTAGAAATTCGCGCTCGCGCGCTCTGTTAAGTTGCCAAGCCCATTTATCCATGCTCGGAAGGTTGACGCTCATAGCATTTACAGCTTCTCTGAAGCTGTAGTTCAGGTCGACGACTAATTGCGCTGCTTCAAGCCAAAATTCAGGACTGAAATTGCGTTTTGGTCTTTTGTTCATATTGTCACCGAATAGTCTCTTTGTGCATGATAGTACCCGAATTAGGTGGCCAAATTTGGTTTATCACACCATTCCAAAATAATAAATAATACAAGTATTTAAAGAAATCTCTTTCAAACTTGCACAAGGCTATATTTTAAACAACAAATTTCCCTGATATAGTTACTCTCACGCTAACAAGAGCAAGGAAATCAGATGAGCGAATTAATTGCAATTGGTAAAAACATTTGGATCCACAACGGCCCCGCGGTCCCATTCTTTGGCATGCCGTACACTACCCGAAGCACCATAGTAAAGCTTTCCACTGGCGCATTGTGGGTCCACTCTCCCGGCAAACTAACAGATGGATTGCTTAGTGAGTTAGCCCAACTCGGACAAGTCAAATATCTAGTTTCTCCCAACAAACTGCATCACCTGTTTATGGGAGATTGGCAGGAAAGGTTTCCAAATGCGGTTATGTTTGCCTCTCCTGGTGTCGACAAAAAACGTCCTGACCTCACTTTTCAGCGCCAACTGGGTGATATTGCAGAATTCGAGTGGCAGGACGATATTGATCAGCTCATTTTTAAAGGTAGCGCGGTAATGGAAGAAGTGGTGTTCTTCCACAGAGAGAGTAGTACATTAATTTTGACGGATCTTATCGAAAACTTTCACCCCAATCACTTTACTGGGTTTAAAAAAGTATTAGCGAAAATTACGGGAATTATCAGTCCTAACGGTAAAACGCCCATAGACTGGAGAACTTCATTTATGTTTGGGAAGCAACAAGCCCGAGCATGTTTTTCAAAGATGGCTGCTTGGCAACCTCAATATATTATTATTGCCCATGGTGAATGCATTGAAACAGGCGCTGAGGCGTTTTTAAATCGTTCATTTTCTTGGCTGGGTATCAATGAAGCGGCATAAAGCACGGTACAAATAACAGAATATAAAAAGCGCTGTCATTTCACTGAACAGCGCTTTTTATTACTAAACCTCAAATTACATACCAGCTGGATATGCATAACTCGCTTGTAGACCTAGCGGAATACCAAGCATCCAGTAGATCAATAAGAAGATGCTCCAACCAATCAAAAAGGCAATTGAGTAAGGCAACATCATCGCTATCAATGTACCTATCCCTGTCGACTTAACGTATTTCTGACAGTAAACCACAACCAGTGGGAAATAAGGCATAAGTGGAGTGATAATATTTGAGCCAGAGTCACCAACACGATATGCCGCTTGTGTTAAATCAGGTGAAATCCCCAATTGCATTAGCATTGGAACAAAAATCGGCCCCAGCAACGCCCACTTCGCAGAGCTTGACCCCACAAATAGGTTTACAAATGCAGTCAGGAAGATAATACCAACCACAGTAACATAGCTTGGCAGCGCCAATGCTTTTAATACTTGAGCCCCTTCAATGGCAAGCAGCGCGCCCAGATTTGAATGGCTGAAGGCACTAATGAAAAGCGCACAGAAAAATGCCATAACAATATAGTAAGACATGCTATTCATGGCTTTAGTCATGGCGTCAATCATGTCTTTTGAGGTTTTGAATGTGCCGACAACGAAGCCGTATACCGCACCTGGGATCCAAAACAGTAGGAAAATAAGTGGCACAATTGATTGCATTAACGGCGCACTAAAATCAGTTAAAGCGCCAGACGGACTGCGTAGTGCAGAGTCTTCACCGCTTGATGCATAAACCAATAACGCGATACCTGCTAGCATCACCGTTGACGCTACCACAAAGCCCTTTTTTTCTTTACTAGTGATCTCATCAAACGAAGGTAAACTCTCTGTATCGCCGTCAATTTCTGTTGCTTTTAATCTTGGCTCGATGATTTTATCGGTGATATACCAACCTAATAAAATAATGAATAAGCTCGATGCTGAGGTGAAAAACCAGTTGTTGAGTGGGTTAATCGCGATTTCTGGGTCGATGATCTGTGCTGCACTTTGCGTAAAGCTTTGTAGCAAGGGATCAATACCTGACGGAATAAAGTTCGCACTAAATCCGCCACTCACACCAGCAAATGCCGCAGCGATACCCGCAAGAGGGTGTCTTCCCATCGCATAGAAGATAACACCTGCAAGTGGTATCACTAATACGTATCCAGCATCAGTTGCGGTGTGGCTTACAATTGCGATAAGAATAATAGAAGGAGTTAGTAGTGCCTGAGGTGTACGCTTAAGCATAATTTTCAGGCCAGTATTAATATAGCCAGAATGTTCAGCAACACCCACACCTAGCATAGCAACTAGCACCACGCCTAATGGCGCAAATCCAGTGAAAGTTTTCACCATCGTCGCCATAAATCCGGCAAGCGCATGTGGGTCTAGTAAATTGTGGACGACAATCGCCTGATTAGTTCTCGGATCGATAGCGCTAAATTCTACGCCAGAAAATAACCAAGATAGCAACCAGATCAGCAACATTGCTGATAAGAAAATGATTGCAGGATCAGGGAGTTTATTCCCCACCCGCTCTATCCCGTTTAGAAAACGGGTGATCGCAGAGTTTTGCGAGTTCGCTTGTTGTGTTTCGTGCATATCATTGCCCTAAGAAAAAAATTGCTTAACCATAACTTAATATTTACATGTTAAGCAAGAAAACGTGCCTATTGGCGAGACACTTTGCCGAATTAGTAGTCGAGTTGGCACTTTTTTGTCTCAAGTCAGTGTTCAACAAAGAATTTACGCTATGCTTTTTATATGTCTGAAATGAAGGATTTTTAGATGATAGATCTAGACGATAAAGTGTTAGCTGACGTCAAACATGGTTTTAATTTACCACCTAAACCCGCGCTGATAAGCGAGCTACAAGCAGCACTCGCTGCATCAGATCCAGATCTAAACGATGTTGCTACAATCATCGCTCATGATGTCAGCACCTCGGCCGCGGTGTTAAAAATCATCAATTCGCCCCTATACGGCTTGGCTAGAACGGTAACTGATGTAAAACAAGCCGTCGTCTTTCTTGGTCTAGACTCTATCAGTAAATTGGTAACAGGCTTTTTGCTCAAACAAACTTTTGACCAACGCAAGTGTTGTATCAGTTTGGAGCGATTTTGGGATAATGCTTCTGATATCGCGGATAGCATAATGGTAATTGGTAATAAACTTAAATCACGTGTCCCTATCGAAAACCTGCACCTACTTGGTTTATTTCACGACGCAGGGATTGCTGCTATGGCAGTAAAATACCCCGATTATATCGAAACGCTTATTGCCGCCAACAAAGATTATGACAAGTTGTTAGTCGAGCACGAGGAAGAAAAGTACGAGACCAATCATGCCATTATCGGCTATTTCCTGGCAGCTTCTTGGAATTTGCCGCAAAGTATTTGTCAGATGATTTTATGCCATCATGACCCAGAGTTTTTGGGTAACTGTAAAGACGAAGAACAGAGATTAGCGTTTGCAGCGTTAAAAATGGCGGAAAATTTTGTTCACATCAATAAACGGTTTGTTGCAGCGCCTGATTGGCACTTAATGAAAGCGGATGTATTGAGGGTATTAAATTTAGATGAAGATGATTATCAGGACATCAAAGAAGACCTAGATGAATACTTCTTAGAGCAGGATGAAGCAACGGGTTAGCGTCCTGTTTTTCACACCCAAAACAACTTGTAAATGCAACTTAACGACAGTGTTGCGGCAATTCTTAAAACTTCGTAGACTGGCAGCAAAATTATAATAACAACGAGTTAAGGAATTTACATTGCCAGCGCTGCTATCTCTTAAAAGCAAATTTTCCATATTTGGGCCTGGAATATTAATGGCAACTGCTGCGATCGGCGGTTCACATTTAGTTTCGTCAACTCAGGCTGGAGCGCTATTTGGTAGCCAATTGATTTGGCTAATTGTTGTCGTTAATTTGCTCAAATACCCCTTTTTCAAATATGCTGTAGAGTACACAAGCCACTCGAAGCATACGGTCGCCGAAGGTTATCAAGCGCATTACCGCTTTGGATTTAAAGTTTTTGTAATGCTCAATATTTTCGCAGCTATCGTAAATACCGCGGGCGTGCTATTACTTACCGCTAGTCTCTTGAACTACTCGCTACCATTTTCGATTAATATTGAATTGTTAAGCTTTATGCTTTTGGCTAGCTGCTTGGCGATCTTACTGATTGGGCATTACAAAATACTTGATGTGACTAGCAAATGGGTGATGATAATTTTGACCATTTCCACGGTCATAGCACTCGCCATTGCGGCCAATAATGGACCTGCTCACCCTGCACCCATTAATCCAACTTCCCCCTATGACATCGCACTACTGGGCTTTTTAGTTGCCTTAATGGGTTGGATGCCTGCACCAATCGAAATTTCAGCCATTAATTCCGCTTGGCTAAAAACGAAGCTGGCCAAACAACAATTAACAAGTAGCCAAATTCTACTGGATTTTAAGGTAGGATATTTTGTTACACTGGGTCTTGCAGTCGTTTTTTGTTTACTCGGTATGCTAATGCAATATGGCCAAGATAAGCCGGTGGAGCTTGCAGGTGTTGCCTTCTCACAGCAGCTCATAGATATGTATGCAAATACGATTGGTGAGTGGGCCAGATGGCTAATTGCAGGCGTCGCATTTTTGTGTATGTTTGGAACAACGATCACGGTGTTAGACGGATACTCCCGAGTGCTAAGTGAATCACTTGAGCTGTTACGACCTAACACAACGAAAAAGAGTTATAGGTTCATACTATTGCTACAAGCAACGCTTGGTATGGCCGTGGTGCTGTTTTTTAAAGCCGACTTAAAGAGCATGCTGATGTTTGCCATGAGTTCAGCGTTTGTCACTACTCCCATCTTTGCTTGGATGAATTTAGGATTAGTGAAAGGTGAGATCTATCGCCGTCAACCAATGTACACCAAGATTTTAACGGGACTGGGGCTGGCTTATTTAGTGGGCTTTGCACTGTTATTCATCTATTGGCGATTTTTGCTGTAAAGCCAAGCGAGGCTGAGTAGCAGATGCAAATTAGACTTCTAGGGCCTGTTTATCTTTCAAGTTTGTTTTTGCAGCAGTTTGATTGGTATTTATACAAGGCAGAGCCTGCGTAGCATAGTTATTCTATGTGAGTCAGGCGATAACACAGTAGAAATGCTAATCAAGCGCTGCCCTTTGGGTTCACCTGAGTGCGCTTTGTTCATTGTTGCTCAACTTTTGCCTAGATTACTAGGCGGCAAGTCGAGCGTCGCGATCAAAGCACACTCAGGTGAACAAAAATCAAACAGCAAAGGTCAACAGGCCCTAGCATCTGCTACACTCAGGTGAGGAGCGGTTATTTTAGATTTTGCACCTGCTCCCAAATAGAAACCACATGCGCTTTATCATCGTCATTTAGCTCACCATTTCGGTATGCTTTTACTAAGCTGCTTTCAACTTTGGCATTTAACTCTTCAATCGAAAGATCTGCTTCTTCTACTTGTGCATAACCTACCGCTAAGTCAAAGTGACCGCGTAAATAGCCGCCGGCAAATAGCTCATCATCACTCGCTCTATCTACAAGCTCATCGAAAAACTGCTGCGCTTTCTCTACATATTCTACTAATGACATATTTATTCCTAAATTATTCTTGATGGCCTATGGCGTACATTACATGGTCATTGAATCCGGTGATCACCTTAATAAACCCAGCTAAAGACTCATCAAGTTGTTCGTCACCGGTATCAGCAATTAAAGGACGACCATTTAAGGCCTTTAATTTCGATTTTGTGGCGATGAGGATAATATTATCTTTGCCGATTTTTTTAATGAGGTTGGGACTTAGCTGCTGATTACCGCGGCCAAAAATATGCCCTTGCCCACCAATTAACGTGATCACTAGCTTTGTTTTATCACCTGCAAGCGACAATAGTTGCTGCGCGGTTTGGTCTTGTGCGATCAGCGCTTGATCCTTCACCACATCAACACCTAATAGCGTATTATCAAGTCCCATTTCTTCCATTACTGCCGCAACGGTAGAACCAGACCCCATAATATAGGTTTCGTCTTCTTCCATTTCGGCAACCACATAGGCGGCGATATCTGCCAACACCAGCTCATCGCTTTCTTTGCCGCCGTTTTTCACCGCCTGCACATATCTCAGCTCGGTCGGCACTTGCATTTCACCATATCGCTTGGCGCGCACTGTCCCGTCACGAAATGCAGCTTCATCGATGTCCATCACATCGGCTTCACCAATGGAGACAAGCTCTCCGGTAACCAAAAGTTCAACGACTCTACCTGCCGCTTTTGGCGTTATAGCGTATACGCCGCTATGAATTTTGCACCCTGCTGGGATCCCAAGTACAGGACACGAATCACCCACCGCATGGCAAATGTTGCGGGCAGTACCATCGCCACCAGCAAACAAAATCAAATCGACACCGAGCTGTTGCATTTTTTGCGCTGCAGTCTCTGTATCTTCAGGACGAGTTGCTGTGCTTTGAGTTTGGTAAATCACTTGGGTGTTAAAACCCAGCTCTTTTGCCGTACGCTCACCCATCTCACCGTTAACAGTAAAGATTTCAATGTTATCTTGATGTGGAAGCAGTTGTGTCAAAGCCGTTTTTGCTCGCTGATTAGCGCGAGGCTCTGCACCTAACGCCAACGCGTGTTGGGCTGTTTCTAGGCCGTCGCTACCTTTTAGTGCAACGCTCCCACCAAGTCCAGCCAAAGGGTTGATAATAAGTCCAAGCTTAAATTGCATTGTCAAACTCCATGCTTAGCTCTGTGGGGATATCCCAGTTAAATTGCTGCTGGCGTAACGGCCAAGGTGTATTATAAAAATTGCTTAATGCGTTGAGCAGTTGAGTCGTTCTGGTATTGAATCCGCTTTCTAATAAAGCTAGCACTTGCTGATGCACCCGTTGTTGAAAGCTGAAACGGCAAGTTTGTTCACCATTGAGGTTATCAACGGAAACATTAAATGAAAAACCAGCCGCGACACTTAACGCCCACTCAATCGCTTGTGGTTTCACTTCCACTTTTTCAAATTCGAGCTGCTGCGCTTTATCTCGTCCATCGGGACAATACCAGTAGCCGTAATCTTCGAGTTGCCGACGTGCTTCACCCGCAACGAGCCAATGTGCAACTTCATGCAAAGCACTAGCATAAAAGCCATGAGCAAAAATAATGCGGTGATGAGGGTGTGATTCATTTGCAGGTAGATAGATAGGTTCATCGTCGCCCACTACCAGCTCCGTGTTGAGCGTGTGCAGGAATAACCCATTAAAAACAGCAATGAGGTCTTCTATTTTATGCATCAACATCCGCCACAAGTCTAAACTGGGCGCAAATTGTAAAGTTTTTAGCGGCTAAAGTAAAAGATCTCGTTTTAGACTATGCCTTTTTGTCTAAAGAACTGCGCGGGGCAATATAAAGCGAAGCACGATCTCGACCTGAATTTTTCGACTCATAGAAGGCTAAATCAGCTTCTTAAAAACACCGATTGTGATTAAAGCTTTCACCGATAAGCTCATATCCTGTCACGCCAATGCTGAATGTCAGTCCAAACACAGCAACCCCTAGGCCGCAGTAAACAAAAGATAAAATTATACCAATTGAATTAATTGTCTAATCAATTTGAAGGGTGAAATAGCATATTAGCTTCGTTAAAAACTTCTTATTTAGAACAACTAAATAGCAAAATTTTTGCCTCGCCTATATGGATATAGGTACCTTGGCGGTAGCAGGAAGCGAGAGCGGAGCTACTAAAGCTATTCCTACGCTTCAAAATAGTTCATTTACTTAATACAACTGGTATTAGAGGCTGTCTAGGTGCTGTAGAATCCATGACGATGGCACGAAAATTACATACCATTACAACTATTAATTTTTGACCTAAGAACGAAAAAAAAGCCGCATTACAGCGGCTTACAGATAGGATATTTTTAAGCGAGTATTAGGGCCTGTTGATCTTTCAAGTTTGTTTTTGCAGCAGTTTGACTGGTATTTATACAAGGCAAAGCCTGCGTAGCATAGTCATTCTATGTAAGCCTGGCGATAACACAGTAGAAATGCCAGTCAAGCGCTGCCCTTTGGGTTCACCTGAGTGCGCTTTGTTCATTGTTGCTCAACTTTTGCCTAGATTACTAGGCGGCAAGTCGAGCGTCGCGATCAAAACACACTCAGAAGAACAAAAATCAAACAGCGAAGGTCAACAGGCCCTAGATAAATTGGTATCGTTACTCGTAATAAGCTTTGCCTTCTTCAGCCATTGCAAGTAGCGGCTCCGCAGGGGTAAATACAGGGTTGTCAGCTGCGTATGTTGATAGCTCTGAACACACCTTGCTAGCGCCTTTTTTGTCCATATAACTAAATGGACCGCCCAAGAATGGAGGGAAACCAATACCAAAAATAGCACCGATATCACCATCTCTTGCATTACGAATGATACCTTCGTCAAGACAGCGCGCTGCCTCATTGAGCATCTGTGCAACGCAGCGGTTCGCGATTTCTTGTTTATTCAACTTAGGAGAAGGCCTAACACCGAGTAACTCATAGACAGAGTCGTCCACTTGCTTGCCTTTTTTACCTTCATAGGTATAGAAACCACGACCAGATTTGCGACCTAGGCGTTTGCTATCTATCATACGTGCAAAAGCATCTGGCGCCTTAAATCTAGAGCCTAGTTCTTTTTCTAGGATTGGGGCAATCTTAGAGCCAATGTCTACACCTACTTCATCAAGAAGCGCAAGAGGACCAACAGGGAAACCAAACTCAACCAAAGCTTGATCGATTTTCTCTATCGGCTCACCGGCAAGCAAAAGATTTGCCGCTTCGTTAACATAAGGTGCCAGAATACGATTTACGTAAAAACCCGCTTTGTCTTTTACTACGATTGGTGTTTTCCCCTGCTTACGAGCAAAAGCCACCGTGCGCGCAATAACCTCATCACAGGTGGTGTCGTGCGGAATGATCTCCACCAGCGGCATTTTTTCTACTGGCGAGAAATAATGCAAACCAATTACGTTTTCAGGACGCGTCGCTTTTGCCGCGATTTGACCGATTGGTAATGATGACGTGTTGCTCGCAAATATCGTATTTTCACTACATTCGCGCTCGATATCCGCCACCATCGACTGCTTAAGGTCTAGATCTTCAAATACAGCTTCAATCACCATATCTGTGTGTTTAAAACCAGAGTAATCCGTTGTTCCCGTGATCATATTCAAAGTTGATTGCATCTCTGCCTTTGAAATAATACGGCGCTTCTGGCGTTTGGTAAGAATCTTATAGCTGTAATTTAGTGCGTTGCTAATACCCTGATGCGCAACATCTTTAATACGTACCGGTGTACCTGCTTTAACCGCACTAACATGGGTAATACCAGCGCCCATTAAGCCACCACCGAGCACTGCAACACGCTTCACAGGAGCAAGATCTTCACCTTGGAAATCCTTTTTCATTTCCGTTGTCGCAAAGAAAATCCCACGTAGCGCTCGCGAGACTTCAGACATCACTAAATCAGCAAAACCCTCGGCTTCGGTTTTATAACCTTTAAGCTTGTCCAGCTCTACAGATGCACGTACCGCTTTGATGATAGCGATAGGCGCAGGATAGTGACCACCCGTTTTCTTCTCAACATTTTCTTGTGCTTTTTTGAAAATGATATTGCGTCCGAACGGGTTAGACTCTAGCAACTGGCTAATTTTGTCTAAATTCGGCTTGCGAGGCTTAGGCTTACCTTTTCTGGCAAGCTTCACCGCAACGTCAAGTAAAATACTGTGCGGTACGGAATCGTCAACTAGACCCGCTTTTTTCGCTTGCTTAGGTCTAACTTGTTTACCAGTTAGCATCCATTCAAGTGCTTTTTGAATACCAACTAATTTCGGTAGACGCTGTGTACCGCCACCACCTGGTAATAGACCAAGCTGTACTTCAGGAAGACCCAGTTTAGTCTTGCTGTCGTCAGTACAAACGCGGTAATCACAAGCCAGCGCAAACTCCAAGCCGCCACCCAGTGCTACACCGTGGATCGCCGCAACGGTTGGGAATGGTAAATCAGTCAATTTAAAGAAGGTTTTATGACACATTTCCGAAATCGCTAACGCATCTTCACGCGTTTTAGCGCTGTCTAGCATTTTAATGTCTGCCCCAGCGATAAAGTTATCGTCTTTACCACTGATAAAAACCATACCCGTTACGTCGTCTTGCTTACTCTTTGCGATGATCTCTAATAATTCATCAGCAAATGTATCACGTAGAGTGTTCATTTTTTCGCCCGGTACGTCGATTGTAACGATGGCGACTTTATGGTCGTTTAATTCATAAGAAAATACTGACATTATGCGCTCTCCAATACGAATGCTGCTCCAAGACCACCTGCAGCACAGGCAGTTGTCAATGCAAGACCACCGCCGCGGCGCTTAAGCTCATGTAGGCTTTGCGTGATCAAGCGTGCGCCGGTTGCTGCGAATGGGTGACCATATGCAAGTGAACCACCAAGCACGTTAAACTTATCCATGTCGATTTCGCCAATTGCTTTACTGCGACCAAGTTTTTCTTGCGCGAATTTGTCTGAGCCAAACATTTTCATATTGGCCAGCGCTTGCGCTGCGAAAGCTTCATGCATTTCTATCAGATCAAGATCAGCAAGTGTAATACCCGCTCGGTCAAGTGCTACAGGTGTTGAATGCGCAGGACCCATCAACATATCTTCGTGTACGCCGATTGCAGAGAAGGCGAAACTACGCACATAACCTAAGATGTCGTAGCCAAGCGCTTTGGCTTTGCTTTCGCTCATCATTAATACTGCCGCCGCACCATCAGTAAGTGGCGTTGCATTTGCTGCAGTTACCGAGCCGTGCTGTCTGTCAAATACAGGCTTTAACTTGGCGTAGCTTTCCAAGGATGAGTTTTCACGGATGTTATTATCTTTATCAATAAAGCTTTTGTATGGCTCAACATGGGCAGCCATCACTTCGTTATTTAACAGGCCTTCTGACCATGCTTTTGCAGCTAAGGTGTGTGAGCGGTGCGCCATCGCATCTTGATCTGCACGGCTGATGCCGTGAGTCTTAGCCATTTGCTCAGCGGTTTGCCCCATTGATAAGCCAGTCGAGTATTCTGCAACTGCCGGTGGCACTGGTAATAAGTCTTTGAGTCTTAGCTTTGAGAAAATCTGTAAACGCTGCTTAAGCGTACGTGCTTTGTTCAAGTCAACAAGGCTACCTGCAAGCTTTTTGCTCACGCCAATCGGTAACACAGATGAAGAATCTGCACCACCAGCAACACCGACACTCACTTGGCCTGAAATAATACTCTCTGCAACGTTAGCAATCGCTTGGAAACTGGTTGCGCATGCACGTGATACAGAGTAAGCGTCAACAGAAACTGGCATGCCAGTGCCAAGCACAATTTCACGCGCAATGTTCGGTGCTTCAGGCATTTGTACAACTTGGCCGAATACCAGTTGGTCGATTTCTTTACGATCGAAGTTCAAACGCTCAAGCATTTCGTTGACGACGATTTTACCTAAATCTAAGGCTGGAACGTGGTGAAAAGCGGTAGCTTGCTTTGCGAATGGCGTACGCAGGCCGCTCACGATAGCGATTCGGTCGCCTTTTGATGTTTTTAGTATGTTTTGTTCAGACATGAATTTTGCTCTCCCGCTGACAGGTCTGACCTGTTAATTTCCTCCGATTCTAAACAACCAAATCGAAGTTGCCAATAGCAAAGCACGAAATGGCCGCTTTTTAAACCGTGAAAACCAACTTTAGATGTTTTTTCAAGCAATCTCAAAGTATTTGAAATTGTTATTTAAAATTTATGAACTTTTCTAAAATTATGGGTCTAATCAACTTGATTATTCATTCAGCGTCCATATAACTATTTTTATTTTTGTCGGCTTAAAAGGCAGTCTCATGGCAGTAAACGAGTTTTCTCAACTAAAAGAATATTTAGATACCCAAATTTTAGGACAAAGTGCACTGACCGAATCCTTGCTTATCGCGCTTTTAGCAGATGGTCATTTATTGGTGGAAGGCCCCCAGGTCTCGCTAAGACCCGTGCAGTAAACGCACTGGCTAAAGGCATTGAAGGTAGCTTTCAACGGGTCCAATTTACCCCCGACTTATTGCCTTCTGATGTAACTGGTACAGATATCTATCGCCAACAAACCAACGAATTTGTGTTTGAGAAAGGCCCGCTTTTTCATCATTTGATTTTGGCTGACGAAATCAACCGAGCGCCAGCCAAAGTGCAATCAGCGCTACTAGAAGCAATGGCCGAGCGCCAAATAACCGTTGGCAAAACAACGTATCCGTTACCTGAGCTATTTATGGTAATGGCAACGCAAAACCCGCTTGAACAAGAAGGTACATATCCGCTACCTGAAGCGCAGCTTGACCGCTTTTTACTCCATCTGAATATCGATTATCCGGATGCAGAAACCGAGGTCGATATTTTACGCCTCACTCGTGGCGAGGCGTTAGAGGAGTACCAAGCAACCTTCACACCAATTAGTCAAGCAACCCTATTTGAGGCCCGTAAAACCGTACTAAGCATGCATCTTGCTGAGCCACTAGAGCAATATCTTGTGCAATTGATTATTGCGACCAGACAGCCACAACGCTTTGATGCAACGCTTGCGAGCTGGATTGATTACGGCGCAAGTCCTCGAGCAACGATTGCCCTTGATAAATGTTCTCGCGCTCATGCTTGGCTACAAGGCAGAGACTTTGTCACACCTGAAGATATTCAAGCTGTGGTGCATAACGTGCTACGCCACCGTATCGTGCTGAGTTATGAAGCACAAGCGGATGGGATCACCAAAGATCAGGTGATCAGTAAGATTTTAGAATTGGTTGCTGTTCCATAAGACTATGAACGACATCAAGCAGTTTAATTCAGCCAGCTGGTTTAATGAAAGCCACAGTAATGGTGTCGAACTCGGCCTGAAAGAGTTACTTTTTTATAAGTCAAAAGCGCATTTACTTTCGCTAAAACCGAGAGGAAAAGTGAAAAGTGCTCAATCAGGTCAATACCTTGCACCGCATAAAGGTCGGGGTATGGAGTTTGCTGAAGTCAGACAATACCAGTATGGTGATGATATTCGTGCCATTGACTGGCGAGTTACCGCACGTACCGGTGAAGCACACACGAAACTCTTTCAAGAAGAGAAAGAGCGCCCCGTTTTTGTATTTTGTGACTTTTCCTCGAGCATGCTATTTGGTTCAAAGCTGTTACTTAAGTCAGTGCTTGCGGCGCACTTAGGCATTTTGGTGTCTTGGGCTGCGTGCCAACGCGGCGACCGTGTTGGTGGTGTAGTATTTAATGACAGCAATCACCACGAGCTCAAACCGATTGCTCGCGACCGTGGGGTGCTTGCACTGGCTCACCAATTTTGCGCGCTACATGAGCAAGCGTTGATTCAAAAAGAGATCCAACCCTCAGGGGATCGCTTCAATGAGAATTTAAAACGACTTGTGCACCTGGCCAAACCCGGCAGCCTGATTTACCTTATTTCGGACTTTACGGAATTAAATGATGAAAGCTTTAAATTGCTAGAGCGTGCCACTCGCCATAACGAAGTGATTGGCTGTATGGTGAGTGATCCTTTTGAGCATCATCTTCCTGAATACAATCAAGCGATCGAGGTCTCAGCAGGTGAACAAAACTGGACACTGCCCTTGATGGACAAGCAATTTAGAGACAAATTCTCGCAAAATGCGTCTGACTTTTTCAATCGAAGATTAGCGCTACTTAAGCGCTCTGGTATGTCGTTACAAAAGTACGACGCGTCTTTACCAATCGAATTACAAATCATGAGGGGTTAAATGCAAGTCAATCCACTCGACCAGCTTAATGATGTGGTCATCCCTCAAAGCGTGAGCTGGTGGCCACTTTCTTATCCAATGTGGGGAGCCGTTTGTGTGCTACTCGCAATATTTGGGGCTACGTGTTGGCTATTGTATCGTCGCCAGCAATTTTTAAAGGCAAAAAAGGAAGCCGTAAAACTGAGTCATTCGCAGGATAATGCCCAAACATTACACACCATACTCAAACGTTTAGTAAAACATTATTACGGTGATACCGCTGCGAGTAAGTCGGGCCAAGAATGGTTAACTCTGCAAGCAAGACTCACACGCGTTGAACTCACTCAGCAAGAGCTCGACTCGTTATATGCACCGACTCAAGACCCCGCACTCAGCGATAAACTATGTCGTGCGATTAGTACCTTCAAAGTGAAGGAGCGTCTCGATGTTTGAATTTAGCTGGCCCCTTGCCTTTTTATTGTTACCTCTGCCTTGGCTAATTGCGAAGTTTAAACCAAGTATTGCGCAGACGAACATCAATATTCGAATGCCAAGTGCCGCAAAGTTGCAACTCGCGAGCACAAATCAACTCAATAAGCGCGCAAAAGTAAGCCTAGTGGAGACACTCATCTGGCTACTACTGGTAACCGCTGCGGCAAACCCGACTTGGCTTGACGACCCAATCGTTGTGCCAAATGAGGGACGAGATATTATGCTTGCCGTCGACTTGTCGGCTTCAATGACTGAACAAGATATGGAATACCAAGGTCGCTTAGTGGACAGATTGTCTGTTGTCAAAGCCGTTGTTAGCGACTTTATCGAAGCGCGCCAAGGAGATCGTCTGGGACTTATCCTGTTTGGTGACACGGCGTTTTTGCAAACACCACTCACCCGCGATTTAGCAACGGTTAGTCAAATGCTTAGTGAGGCACAAATTGGTTTAGTTGGACGCGCCACAGCGATTGGAGATGCTATCGGTTTGTCGGTAAAGCGTTTTGGTGAACGTGAACAAAGTAACAAGATTTTGATTTTGTTGACCGATGGTCAAAATACCGCTGGTAACCTTCAACCAGAAGAAGCACTGATCTTGGCCCGTGAAGAGGGCATTAAAATTTATACAGTTGGCGTTGGCTCTGATGGTAGACGTGGTTTTGGTTTATTCGGTTTTAACTCCATGGCTGGTAGTAGTATCGACGAGAAAACATTGCAGCATATCGCCAAAGAAACCGGCGGGCAATATTTTCGTGCAAAAGACGTGGAAAGCCTACAACAGATCTACGCGATGCTTGATGAGCTAGAACCGATAAGTGATGAAACACAGACTTTTCGTCCTAAGATTTCACTGTTTTATATTCCTCTCCTTGCGATACTCTGCTTGCTTTTTATGGCTCGGCTAAGTGTCGTATTAAGAACAAAATTAAGAGGGTAAATATATGATGGAATTTGAATTTATTCGCCCACATCTGCTTTGGCTGCTTATTCCTTGGGTGATATACAGTGCATTGCAATGGTCCAAAAAGTCCAATCAGCAATCAGCACAACTTATCGCGCCGCACTTGATGAAGGTGGTGATGGCAGCCGAAGGTCAAAAACACCAAAACCAAAGTAATTCTTGGCTTGGTATTGTGTTCTTTTTGTTGGCCATTATTGCGGTTGCGGGACCGAGTATTGAAAAACAAGATGTTCCGGTATTTAAAACGCAGGCACCTAGAGTATTAGTGCTCGATATGTCTTATTCTATGTACTCAACCGATCTCACGCCAAACCGCTTAACGCAAGCTAGATTTAAAACTTTAGATATGCTCAAGCTATTTAAAGAAGGTGAGACGGGTTTAGTTGCCTATGCAGGCGATGCCTTTACCGTGTCACCACTCACAACGGACGTCACCACACTTGAGAATTTGATCCCAAGCCTTCGTCCAGAGATCATGCCCTCAAAAGGCTCTAACGTGTATGCAGGCATCGAAGAAGCCGTTAGCCTGTTAACAGGTGCAAGTGCAACATATGGTGACATTATTTTGGTAACCGATGGACTTGAACAAGAAGACGCTGAAGATGTACAAAAACTCCTTTCTGACAGCCCATTTAAGCTAAGTATCTATGCCTTAGGCACGGCGCAAGGTGCACCAATCAAATTACCTGAAGGCGGATTTTTAAAAGACCAATATGGTCAGATAGTCGTACCAAAGTTATTCCCGACTCGACTTGAAAAACTCGCGAGAGTAAAGGGTGGAAAGTTTGCCAGCTACACAGCCGACGATAGCGACATCGAGACATTTAAGCCTAACTTGGGTGCAAATACATCGGTGGTTAAACGCGACCAAGAAAGTGCAAAGTGGCGAGTAGATGCTGGAATATATCTACTGATTGCACTTATTCCACTCGCACTGCTACTGGTTAGAAATCACGCCGTTATGCTCAGTGCTTTGATTGTTTTTGCTATGTTGCCGCAGCAAAAAGCGCTGGCGAATGAATGGACACAGTGGTTTAAAAATACCGACCAAAACGCACTACAGGCCTATCAAAATAATGCGTTCGATGAGGCTGCGCTTGCCGATAACCCGGTACTAAAAGGCGCCGCCCTTTATAAAGCCGGAGATTATGAAAGCGCGGTAAAAACACTTCAACAAACAAGCTCTGCAGAGGGTCAATACAATTTAGGTAATGCGCTAGCCAGGCTTGGTAAGCTAGATGAAGCGATTTCTGCCTACGAAAATGCATTGTCTCAAGACCCCGAGTTTACACAAGCAAAGGACAACAAGGCCTTAGTCGAAGCGTTATTAAAGGATCAACAAGATCAGCAGAACCAACAAGGTCAGCAAGATCAACAAGGTCAGCAAGATCAACAAGGTCAGCAAGACCAACAAGGTCAGCAAGACCAACAAGGTCAGCAAGACCAACAAGGTCAGCAAGACCAACAAGGTCAGCAAGACCAACAAGGTCAGCAAGACCAACAAGGTCAGCAAGACCAACAAGATCAGCAGGACCAACAAGGTCAGCAGGACCAACAAAGTCAGCAAGACCAACAAGGTCAGCAAGACCAACAAGGTCAGCAAGACCAACAAGGTCAGCAGGACCAACAAGGTCAGCAAGACAAGCAGACTCCACAAGCAGGAAGCGAGTCAGAACAAAACAATAACGAACCAGAGCTAGATGCTGCTCGCCAAGACCAGCATGCAGCCGAGGAACAAACTCAAGAGCAAGCACAAGCTGCGCCAATGCCAGATCCCGAACAATCACCGCAGGATGAAGAAAAAGCACAGGCAGCAATGATGCAAGATAGTCGGCCACTTACCCCTGAAGAAATTGAAAAAGCGCAGCAGCTTAATCAACTTCTTAGAAAGGTGCCTGATGATCCAGCCATATTATTGAGAAATAAAATGCAACTAGAAGCACAACAACGCAAGCAAAGACGTCTACCAAGAGGAGCTGAAAAATCATGGTAAAACGCATTCTATTTTTTCTGTCTTTGTTGATATTAAGCCACGCCTCGTTGGCATTGGAAAATCTCACAGCAAGCGTAGACAAAAACCCGGTGCTCGCAGGTGAATATTTCACGTTGTCGATTATCGCTGAGGGCAAAGTCAAAGGCACCATTCCTGATGTTTCAGTCCTTAGTAACGACTTTATCACCAGCCCTGTGAATACCAGCTCTAGAACCAGTATCATTAATGGAAGCGTCTCAAGCTCTACTACCTGGCAAATGCAGCTCGTTGCTCGCACTCCGGGTACTTACACCATTCCTGCGTTAGAGGTAGATGGTGAAACGACCCAGCCGATTGAAATCAAAGTTGTCGCTCGTGATGATAAGCAGCAAAGCGAAGATATATTCGTAAAAACCGAACTCAAGACAAAAAACCTATATGTCCAACAGGCTGCCCTTTATACTGTTAAGCTCTATGTGGGAAAAGAATTACTAGATGGTCAATTGAGTGCCCCAATCTCGGATGGCGCTAATTTCACACAATTGGGCAAAGCCAATGAAGAATACGAAGTTATTGATGGCCGACGCTACATGGTGCTCACCCGCGAATATATGATCCAACCACAAAAAAGTGGTGACTTCAGCATAGAGCCGCCGATCTTTAACGGCCAGATCAGAGATGGCTATCGTAGAATGGCGACTTCTGCGGTTGGCAATACCATCGACTTTTCAGTGTCCCCTATCCCAGCTAGCGCTGCTGACAACTGGTTACCAAGTGAGTATTTGAATTTTTCTGAAGAATGGCAGCCCAAAGATGCCGAGTTTATGGTTGGGACGCCCATCACGCGAACACTAACACTCACTGCAGTAGGTGTTACTAAAGAGCAGCTTCCTGAGATTCAGCTTGAAGACGTTAATGGGTTTAGAATTTATCCAGACGCGTCAGAACGTAAGCAAATTACCCGAGATGGTAAAGTCATCTCACAGTTAACTATTTCATTTGCCTACCTACCGCAACTTGCAGGTGATTTTGCACTGCCCGAAGTAAAACTACCTTGGTTTAATACCATCACTAAACGTGAAGAGATTGCGACATTACCAAGCAAGTCTGTCAGCGTGATTCATGACCCAAATCAGCCAGCCTTACCACAGGCCGCTCCGATCCCGCAGCCGCTTTCAAGTCCAAGCGTAAATCCATCAACGGCTACGCAAACCAACGTGATCACAGAGCACGTTATCCCGCTGTGGATGTGGGGACTCGCCACTGGTGGATACACATTATGGCTAATAACATTACTAGTATGGCGTCTTAGATCAAAACCGGCCGCAAACCCGATAACAACTAAGGTAACTGATGAAAATCCAACACCTTTAATTTCGTTTGCAGAAGCGGTTAAGCAAAATAATCCAGCAGGCTTTTACCAAGCGCTACTGAGCTATACCAAAAAACAAAATATCACCATGACACAATGGCTAGCACTCCAACCTGATTCATTGCGAGCACAGGTACAAACGCTACAAAGCTCGCTGTATGGAGGCAATAACGCAAAAGTAGACTTGGCTCAACTATATGGTGAAATTAAAACCAGTGTAAAAAGCATGGTTCACACAAATGAAAGCCAAAATTTAGGCAATCTATACCAATAAGCGCCTCAGGGCGCTTTTTTATTGCAATAAGAACTGGATTTGTTAGTAACTAATTAACAGATCATTTATGCTGGAGTGAGATGCACTCCCTAAATCAACTAAAATAAAATGAGTTTTTGTTGAAATAAACCTGCAAAAAGATAGGTCTCATAGATATGGCCAGTAAACAACATCACTACGAGTCACTGGTTCGGATGTACCACAAAGAGCTATATAAGTTCGCTTATTGGTTGTCTGGCGATCCGACAATAGCAGAAGACTTAGTACAAGAAACTTTTTTGCGGGCTTGGCGCGCACTTGATTCATTAAAAGATGAAAATGCAGCAAAGCCTTGGTTATTAACTATTTTAAGACGAGAAAATGCACGTCGTTTTGAGCGCAAGCAATTTGACTACGCGGAGGTTGAACAAGATACGCTGGTCGACGATACCAGTTCAGCTTTGGATGATGCAATGGAGCAAACCGTTGTGCAGCGACAAATAGCCAACTTAGCACCAGAATATCGTGAACCACTGCTACTGCAAGTAGTGATGGGATGTTCTGGGGATGAAATCGCCGATATACTTGAGCTGAATAAAAACACGGTGATGACAAGGTTATACCGTGCTCGCAACCAGCTGAAAGACGCTTTAATGACTGAATATGAACCAATAAAGGGGCATCAAACTGATGGATGAACTCGAATTTCGACGCCGCCTCGTTGCTGATCCTCATGATGAAGAGGTCAAAAAACAGGCCGAACAGCAACCAGAGTTGCAAGCATTGGTAGATGAAATGCAAGCCTTTGACGATTTCTTGGGAAAATCACTCGATATAGATGTGCCTGAGGGGTTAGCTGACAAGATAATTACAAAGCAAAAGGAGCTCGAAACGGAAGAACACAGAGTAGTGAAAATGTCTTGGTTTAGACGCGCTACTGCACCATTTGCAATTGCAGCCAGTGTATTTTTTGCCGCCGTGGTCTTTTACTTTGGTGGTTTTGGACACCCTGTCGATACCGGTGAACATGCGCTTGCTCATGTGTATTACGAAGAAAATGCACTGCAAAAGCAAGAAACGGTGTCACTGCAAACCGTGAACGAGAAGCTCGCGATGTTTGGGGTAAGTTCGACAACTTGCCGGGTAAAGTGGTTTATGCGACATTTTGTAATTTTAAAGGCCAAAAAAGCCTTCACTTGGTTATGCAATCCGAGTTTGGTCCACTCACGGTTTTTGTCGTGCCAGCTGGTCAACAAAGTACGATTGACGGCAAAGACAGTTTTGGTGATAGCCGATTTGAGGGCTTAATTGCTCATGATGGTAAAGCAAACACCATATTGGTGGCAAACCGAGGCACGCCGATTGAAACCTTCCAATCAGAAGTGACAAGCTCACTACGCTGGTTATAACGCCACCGCCCCACTCTTTTGGGGCGGTGTCTCAATATCCTTACTAAACCTCACAAACTACAAATTTAATTGAGGTACATACCTATTTAAATAGCCATGTTAGTTCTTTACAATGGCGGCAGTTATTTTGGTATATAGGAACTTTATGAAACATTTCATTGTGTTACTTTCCCTTGTTTCTTTTTTATTTACAGCCAGTTTTAATGCTGAAGCGAGAAAGAAGTTTGGTAGTAAGAGCTCAGGTAAAACGCAGCAAACGCAAACGACTCAGCAAAAGCAACAAACTGATACACAAGCATTAAATGCAAAATCTACAGCAAAGCCTAAATCGAGTAAAAAAGGTATTATGGCCGGTGTACTCGGCGGCTTGCTAGCTGGTGGTCTAATTGCCGCGATGCTTGGCGATGATTTTGAGGGTTTTCAATTCCTTGAAATGATTTTGCTTGCAGCTGCTGCCTTTTTAATTTTCAAATTGGTTAAGGGCATGCTTGCAAGAAAACAGCAGCCAAGTTATGCCGGTGCTCCGCCTATGGGTGGCTACAACAATACTCCACCACCCCAGCAGTTTCAAAGTCAAGGGCCAATCAGCGGCGGTTTTGGCGCAAGTAGCGTGCCTATGAATCTGCCTAAAGATTTTGATATTAATGGCTTCCTACAAGGTGCCAGACAACATTATCACACCATCCAAACAGCATGGAATAACAACGACTTTTCGACAGTTTCTGAATATTTGAGTCCAGAGCTAGTTGAAGAGTTCAAGCGTGAGCGAGAGCAGCAAGGCGACGTTAACACTGAAGTGATGTTTGTTGACGCTGAGTTAGTCCGTGCAGATACACATCCTGACGTCTGGGAAGTAAGCATTAAGTTTACTGGTAAATATCGTGACCTAGGCGACATGCAAGAAGAACCTATCCACGAAATATGGCATTTAGAGCGTAAAACGACAGGAGATGCGCCTTGGCTAATCGTAGGTGTTGAAGAGCTAGCAGCCTAACTCGTCAATTTTAGCAAAATTACACTCAGCTTGTTTATTCACCAAGCTGAGTGTTTATTTTCAGCACTTCTCTACCCTCTCCCAAACACACTTCAATATCTGCGATTTTTGGTAAGCTTTGCATTCCCCACGCAGATAGGCGTTGAAATGGCTGAATAAATTGTCTAACTTGCTCATCACTCATCCCTTTTCCTGTCGATGCTTTGAGCATATGCTCTTGTTGCAGGCGCCACTGATATACTCTGTCGAAGCTCATTCCATTTAAATAAATGAGACTATCTAATTGTGAAAAAATAGCTTGATACTTTTCACATAAAATTTGGTTCACTTTTAGGCGAAATGAACCGTCTTTATCAAATTCTTGCTCAAATTGATTAACGGGAGATGCTAACTCATCGTTAGGCTGCGGCTCCACACCAATACACCACCCCTCGATAATAAGTACCTGTAAACCCGCATCAACTTTTCGCCATTTTGAATTTGGCAACTTCCTATCTACTGATTTATCAAATGCAGGTAAAGTGAATGCTTCGCCGCGTTTAAATCTGTCTATAACATCTTGTAATAGTTGCAGATTGTGAGTACCAGGCAAGCCTCTTTGCTGAAACAGCGGATGAAACTTTGAAGCAAGCACTGCCCGCTCTTCTGGGTCTAAATAAAAATCATCAAGCGACACACACTTACAGGTAATGCCAACTTCCCTAAGTTGCTTACAAAGAGAATAGCTTAGTGTTGATTTACCAGAGCCCTGAACGCCAGAAACTCCTACTAATAAAGGGTATGAGAAGCTTCCAGTTGAAATCATCTTGTCTATCCTATTCTTTAACTTATAAGCCAAAGCCATTTCGATCACCACTTTATAAAACCAGAAAATAAAGACACTAAAAATTTACAATTAATAAATAAGAATATATCTTTTGTATGTAATATAAAAACAACAAGGAAAACGTATGAAAGCAATAATCTATTCAATTTTAATGTGTGTTTCATGCCTCTCAAATGCCGTAGAGTACGAACCGGTTAACTGCAGAAGTGAGCAAACAGGTACTAAAAATTTTTATGAAGGTGAAGCTTCATGCGTAGGTGAATATGCCTACAGCACATGTCCCTCTGGAATTGGAAGTTGTCATGTAGTGGAGGATAACTTCGTTACAAATCGCAAGTATATACCATTACAAACTTCAAATAGCGCTCAGCTACGAGAATTAGTAGAACAGTGGGTTACCGGAATTACTGGCGCACGCTTACGAGAAACTCACTTAGTATCTTGTACAGCACATAATGTCCCTTTTTCTCATTCGGAAGCCGTTTTTGAAACTGTATGTGACTATAAGCCATCGGTCGAAATTTGGCATAGTGCCATAGCTGGCAGTGCTAATAAACATGTTTATATCGTTGCCAGAGATAAAGATGGTTCGATTGACTCTCAGGAGCTTTGGGTTAATGGCGTAAAACAAAGTGGTTCATCCACTGAGCTTGAGGGACAAGATGGAGACTCTTTCAATGTAATGGCTAAAGTTCGTGATAACGATGGTTATTCATCCTCAACATCGCGAAATATCATCCTAAGATGGAATGGTTACCCTTGTAAAGGAAAATGTCCTGACCCTTTCTAAAACAGCAATAAAACCACCATTAGTTCATAAATGGTGGTTTTAATTATCATTTAAACCCAAAGCGATATTCAAACAGAATCATGACATTTCTGCCCTGTTGTGGCACATGACCATCAATCAATCTTGGATCAAATACGGTGTATTTTTTATCAAAAAGATTTTCAGCTTTCAGTTGAATTTTAGCATTATTATCCAAATTGAAAGAAACGGTGCCGCCGATGAGGTAATAACTTGACTGCTCGAAATCATCGACAATTGACTCAGGGGGAGCAGGTATAAATGTTGTGTCTCGCCAAATTGCATTTAAAGTTACTTCTACCGCCTCTCTTTTATGAGTAAATGCAAGTGCAGCAAACTTTTTAAAACTGCCATTTAATGGCTCGTCAAATAACTGGGTGTATGCGCCTTGTATCCAAGTTGTGCCACTCAGATTAAAATTAGCATTAACTTCAATACCCTGCATGCTCGTCTCAAATACGTTATCAAATGTAAACTCAGCTTGTTCATCATCTATTGGTACTAGATTAATGAAGTCCTCCAGCTCATTGTCAAATAACACAACATCAAACTGTTTAGACTCATCTTGATAGTGCCAAACAAGCTCTGTCGTTTTTACATATTCTGAAGTTAACTCCGAATTACCTGACGTAACATCATCGTTTGAGTTAAGTTCATTGCTAACAGGGGTACGAAAAGACTCCCCATATTGCAACTTAAAAGTGTTAGCCTCATCGTAACCATAAACGAACGCGAGCCTAGGCGATAACTTATCATCTATGTCTTTCACTTCATCATATCGTGCACCCGCGAACATACTCAGTTGCTCGCTAAATCGATACTTTGCTTGAACGTACCCAGCATATGAATCAAAGTCTTGTCGCAGCGGATAAAAAGGAGCGTAATCAGATATGGTTTGAATGCCACCTAAATAGGTGTGGTTATAGATGATAATATCACCGGCACTTTGATCGTAATATGAAGTTCTAACGCCTGCTTTACTTTGTTCTTCTTTGGAGAGCTCAACGCCAAAATTCCACTGTAAAAGGTCATTTTGTTTATAACCGCCATCTAGGTTATAAGTTAAGTCTCTAGATTGCCAAGCAGGGCCAACTAAGAAGTCTCCGCCTTGCGTTATACCAATTTCTTCTGCTGTAACAATGAGTCCTGCACTTTCAATATTATGTTCAATAAAGCTTAGCTTATGCGTTAATTCAAGTTGCTCAGTAGCTTGCCAATGATACTCAAATGTTGTCGCATAGTTCTCACTTTTATGCTCGTTTTCAGGGGAGTAACGGGAAAGATTTAAAAACTCATCAAGTTGAGTGCGGTTAAATCTCACTTGCCATGTTAACGCTTGATGGCTACCTCCAAATACAACAAAAAGTGATTCTAACGGATCTTTTACTATGCCTCCAAAATAGCTATCTCCTGAGCGTTTATTAAATGCTAGATTGGCATAGAGGCGAGTCTCATCCGACACTTGCCTTGAAAGATTCAATGCTGCTTGCGCACTGCCGTGCTCACCATAACCAACAGAAAGCTGATTATTACGTTTTTTGGTAATAATATTCATCACGCCAAGAAAGGCGTTACTACCATAAAGGGCGGAACCGGGACCTCGGATAAATTCAACTTTATTGATAATCTCAATAGGAATGTGTGGTGTATAGACTGATGCTTTACCAAATGAGGACTCATTCAGCCTTTGGCCGTCAATCATCACTAACACGTGCCCAGTATCCAAGTACACACCGCGGGTATGCTCTTTTGGCACAGCCCCTACCCAATCGCCTCGAGTGGATTGAAAGCCGGGTACAAAGTTCATTAAATCATAAACATTGTCTACCCCTAGGCTATTTATTTGTTCTGAATTAAAAACAGTAATACTGGAGGGAACCGATGCTCTCGTTTCGTCGGTTTTGGTTGCGATAGAGACATTTACATTCAACAACTCCTCAAATGAAAGCTGATAAAGGTCGGAGTCCGTAGCTTCTGGTTCAGCGACTACCGCAAAAGGAATTAATAATGGCGTGACTTTAATTAAAGCGCTTAAGTTTTTCATATTATACGAGCTCTATGTTCCCACACTTCACTCGTAGTGTTAGATTACTCTAAACTACGTAGCAGCATATGATTAACTTAATAATACTTGCTCCTAGCCACTACGCAAGTTTTTGATTAGCCTTTTCTTTTAGACCCTAAGCAGATGCCAACCTTCTCGCTTTGAAATATTTAAATAAACCAATTAAAGACGCTGCGATCCAAAATAGCTCAATCACAAAGCTGGCAAGGTTAAAGTTATAACAAAGACTGATCAGTAGCAGGATCGCACCGCTTAAATTCATTAAGTTATACGTTAAACTATCGGGAGATGCCTTTTCCAGCTGTAGCATAAAGAATGCACCAACGACCAAGAAAGTGCCTGTCATACCGATGATATCGAACATTAAATCGATCATGTTTTTTCCATTTTGCGAGACCCAATAGGCTGGCCCAGCTCCATGGGAAGGGTCATTTTCATTCATTGAAACAGCAAAGCCAAACGGCGAGATAGTAACAAACTGGAAAATTCAAGACAGGACATTTGTCTGATAACAACAAAAGGTGAGCAAGGAAAGTTGAAGTAATAACTACTTGAAGGTGACCTTACCACCGATTATTTTCAGTGCTGGCGCACCTTTCACTAATGTATCGCGAGCAAACTCTTGCTCACAATGAGGGCAGTTTATTTGGTTCGTAGTAAAGTCTTTGGTGATCCGTTCTTTAAAACATTTAACTAGGCTGCCCTTGCCTCCCTTACGATACTTAAATAGCTGTTGGCGGCATCCAGCACAATAGATATCGACAGTTCTAACAGGGCCTTTTTTATTGGGTTTTGCCATACCGAATTAACTCATGATCCTTAGTACAAATGCAATGAGCGTAAACTGTAACACGTGATAGCCACCGTTGACTAAAAACAGTTTCATCGGGCGCTGCTCAAATATATAGCTTATTCCTAACGAACAGGCGACAAAGAAAATCCCCACACCAAAACCAACTCCCGTAGCCGCTAGCAAGGAGAGCGATAGATCAAGCATCACCGCCATAAATACTGCAGACAACAAAGACAACAGAAATGCGACGCCAAAAGTCATCTTGGGATCACTAGTTTGTAAGTCAAGTTCTGTCAGTCCACACCCCTCCATCCATGCTTTTTGAAACAGCATAGGAGAATACCAAATACCACCCAACATAAAAGAAGACAAAGCGGCGAGAATAATTGCCCAAAGGTTTAATGCTTCAAATGTGAGTATCATCGACTAACTCAGCATATTTCATTTTATTTAATAATGAGTATAAGTGAAAACCTATTTATAAACAGGTTTCTTTTGTAATTTCCTCTGCAGCGTTCTTCTGTGCATATTAAGTTGCCGTGCAGTTTCAGAAATATTGCCTTCATTTGCCTTGAGAACTTGCTGAATGTGCTCCCACTCTAGCCGTTCTGGAGACATGACTTCTTCCACGATTTCTTGAGTTTTCTCTCCCAGTAGCGTTTGTACTATCAAACTGGTGCTTGCAGGCTTAGTTAGGTAGTCATCAGCGCCCAACTTTATCGCCTCAACCGCAGTTGCAATACTGGCATAACCTGTTAATAAAACAATTCGAGCACTTGAATTAAGCTGTTTAATTTGTGCGATGAAGTTTATTGAGTTGGCCTCGCCAAGCTTCATATCCAACAATATATAGTCGAAAACCTCTTGTTTACAAGCCACCTGCATATTTTCAATTGAAGTGACGTGTTCAACACCAAAACCTTGCTTTTCCAAGCGTCTCATCAATGTTTGTGCATAAGGCACATCATCTTCAACAAGCAGTAACTTCATCATTCACCCTTGGTAGTTTAATCGTACATTTTGTGCCATAAGTAAGGTCGCTTTCGATGAGTAAATGTCCACCAAGTCGTTCAATTGTCGCATGACTAAGTAACACCGCCATACCAAGCCCTGACTCACTACTCACCACACTGTGCCCCAATTGCTCTAGCCTTTCTTCTGCGATTCCCTCTCCTCTATCTAGAATGGTGATCACATGTTCATTCGACTTTGTGCTCATCACCACATCTATGTCATCTTGACTAGCTTCTTCATTCGCTCGCACGCTATTGCTGATGAGGTTCAAGATTGAAGGCATTAACATGGGATCATCGCTCAGTGATCCCTTTATATTGTTGATATCAAATTTAAAATGCTGCTGAGGAAATTGTAGGCTTGTTAGCCCTTTTAGCTGCTCAGCAAAATGTTCCGCAGTTATCACCTGCTTTGACGCTGATTTCAAATACTCTGTAAATTCTCTAAAAACGTTAAGCTGCTCTTTACATTTCCCAAGAGGCTCCGACATTTCTTGAACACATGGTTCCTTTGGGTACGACTCCTCAAGCTCTTCGTGTAAGAGAGCCAAGTGTGCGATTGGCGTGGCAAGCTGATGAGTCGCTTGTGCGGCCGCACTGCCTAGCGCAATTAATTGCTCTTGTTGTAATTGCTGCTCTCGTAACATGGCAATTGCCCGCTCTTTTTTTCGATTTTGCTTTACCAATATGCTCACCACGGTAACAACGACTATGATAGTGAAAGTGAAGTTAACTAACATCCCGAGTAAGTGAGTGCTCATGTCCATATGGTGGACATGTTCATGAGACATTTTTATATAAAGATAGAGATAAGCCCCTATCGCCCCAGCCGACACCATCAGCATATTAATAGTAGGAATAGTTACTGCAGCGATAACCGTTGGCAGTACCAACAAGGACACGAACGCATTGGTCGCTCCGCCGGTCAGGTTCAACAAAACCGTAAGAAACAAAATGTCCGCTAACAATTGCATTGTCATACCAATAGACGCGGCTTCTTTTGTGTTACGGTAAGCGTAAATACTTAATAGTTGGAATACCGACTCCGCAGCTACCACCCCAACCACCGCAACAAAATTAAATTGTTTACCAAAAACGACAGCGGCTATCGCAAGCATCAATATTTGAATAACGATTGCCACAGAGCGCAACATCAAGAGTTGGCCCAATGCTGAGCTGGGAGAAAAAGCAATTTTCATGAGAATATAGAACTAAGCCAAGATAAAAGAATTATACCTAATCTAGCAAAAATAGGTGTGATCGAGGTCAGTTATATCCTCCTATGCAAGCCACCGCTTCGCTTTTATGGCAATACTGTGAAGGATTTGGTATAAATAAAAGATTGGCCAACTGGTCGGATTAGATTAAGAGACACTATGGTTTATGCAAAAATCACGGGCTGGGGAAAGTGTATTCCACCAGCTAGCATCAGCAATGATGAAATTAGTACTATCGTTGACACCAATGATGAATGGATAAGTACAAGAACAGGTATCAAATCCAGACGCGTTAGCCATGTTAGCACAGCCGAACTTGCAACAGTTGCAAGTCAACACGCGTTAGCATGTGCAGGACTTGAAGGTAAAGATATCGATCTTGTTCTGCTTGCAACCTGTACACCGTCAACTATGGTGGCAAATACCGCTTCTTTAGTACAAAAGAATATTGGAGCTGTTGGTGCTGCAGCATGTGATACCAATGCGGCCTGCTCGGGCTTTTTGTATGCATTGCAAAATGCTACTGCACAGATCCAAGCAGGTATGATTAAAAGAGCCGTTGTTGTCGCTGCTGAGCGCATGACATGGTACGTAAACTGGGCAAAGCGTGACAGCGCGGTATTATTTGGCGACGGCGCTGGTGCGGTTGTGCTTGAAGCAAGTGATGAACCAACCGGACTATTAGGCACGAAGACTGGCTGTGATAGCACAGATAGAAGTATATTACACATTCCAAACTATGGTACTGATATGGACCGATGTGCAGGCACCGGACCTTCTGACCTCTCTTTCGAGGGACGTGAAATCTTCAAGCGTGCTGTAAAAGGTATGAGTGAAGCTTGCGATGATGTGCTTAGCCAAGCACAGCTATCACTAGAAGACATAGATGTACTTATCCCGCACCAAGCTAATCTTCGCATCATTCAAGCCATCCAAAATCGCTTGGAAATTGAAGATGATAAGGTCATGGTTAATATCGACAAATACGGTAACACCTCAGCTGCAACAATCGCAATTGCACTGTGTGAAGCTGTAGAAAATGGTCTTATTAAACCGCACGCTAATATTATGTCAGCAGCATTTGGCGCAGGCTTAACCTGGGCTGCTAGCTATCTAAAATGGGGCGAGAGAACAACCCCAATTACGGTGTCGGATGCATGTTTGCCTGATTGCGATAAAACAGGCCTTGAATTGATCGCACCGGCAGTTGCTGCAAGTAAAGCTCAATAAGTAGCCCATTCCCCCGAGTTAGGGTTAATTACTCGATCTTGCCCTTGGGTGGGTGGTAATATTGCAATATTATTATCGCTCATCCAAGGAGTTTACTGTGCTCAAAGCGCATACCGAGATCAGTCAATTAGAACCACAAGCAATTTGGAAGTTTTTTGACCAAATTTGTGCCATTCCCCATCCTTCAAAACACGAAGAAGTGCTAGCAAGCTTTATTGTTGACTGGGCTAAAAGCAAAAATTTAGACGTACGTCGTGATAAAACAGGTAATGTATTCATCAAAAAACCTGCGACAAGTGGCATGGAAAATCGTAAGCCCGTTGTATTGCAAGCGCACATTGATATGGTGCCACAAAAAAATGATGATACAGCACACGACTTCGTTACCGATCCAATCAAACCATATATTGATAATGGCTGGGTAACTGCAACCGGCACTACGTTAGGTGCAGACAATGGTATCGGCATGGCCTCATGTTTGGCTGTATTAGACGCTGACGACATTAAACACGGTCCACTTGAAGTTTTGCTAACCGTTGATGAAGAAGCAGGCATGAGCGGCGCGTTTGGTTTGCAATCTGGCTGGTTAGAAGGTGAAATCCTGCTCAACACCGATTCAGAGCAAGAAGGCGAGATCTACATGGGTTGCGCAGGTGGCGTAGATGCATCCTTGACTCTAAAATTAGAGCGAGAAGCGTTGCCAAAGCACCATCAAATCTTTGAGCTTTCTCTTAAAGGGTTACGTGGCGGACATTCTGGTGTAGATATTCACACCGGTCGTGCCAACGCCAATAAATTGCTCGCACGATTCTTAAAGCACCATATCGCAGACTTTGATCTAAGACTTATCGAGATCAGAGGCGGCTCCCTGCGAAATGCAATTCCGCGCGAAGCATACGCAGTCATTAGTTTTGATGAGACGCAAATAAACGAGTTCCAAACGCTGATTGAAGCTTATGAAACCATTGTTAAGCAAGAGTTATGTGCCATAGAAACCGGGATCACATTTGCACTCAGCACTTCAAAAAGTACCACATTACCAATGAGCCAAGCTTCTAAGAGTAGAGTACTAGCGCTTCTCAATGCTTGCCCTAATGGTGTTGTACGCATGAGCGACGATATTCCTGGAGTTGTTGAAACCTCTCTTAATATGGGCGTAATTTCTACTACAGACAACAGTCTAGAAGTCCTATGTTTGATCCGTTCATTAATTGATTCTGGTCGCAGTGATGTCGAGGGGGTGTTGCGTTCACTGGCTGAACTGACGCAAGCTAACATTGAATTTAGTGGTGCTTACCCGGGCTGGAAACCTGATCCAAGCTCAGAAGTATTAGCTATTTTCCGCGACATGTATGAATCAATCTACGGTGAAAAACCGCATATTATGGTTATTCATGCTGGTCTTGAATGTGGTTTGTTCAAAGAACCTTATCCGAACATGGATATGATTTCTTTTGGTCCAACCATCAAATTTCCACACTCTCCTGAGGAGAAGGTTGAAATTTCAAGCGTTGGTCTGTATTGGCAGCAAATGAGAGGGATCTTAGAAAATATTCCTGAAAAGTAAGAGAACTAATCAAAGTTTATTAACCTGAACTCAGGTTAATAAACAAAAAGCCCAGCTTATATACAACTGGGCTTTTAAATAGATTTCAGGTTTAGCGATTAGCCAAACTTTTTCTCAAGATAGCTAAACATAGTTCTAAGGCCCAATGCTTCACCACCAAGAGGTCTACCCGGCAACGCTCTAACGTTCCACGCCATTACATCAAAATGTAGCCAAGGTGTAGTAGCTGGCTCAACAAATTCTTTTAGATAAAGTGCGGCTGTTATTGACCCGCCAAATGGTGTCGAACCACAGTTAGCAATATCGGCAATATCACTCTTGAACAGCGCCTTATACTGATCAAACAAAGGTAGTTGCCAGATAGGATCCGCGTTACCCAGACCGATTTCCATTAGCTCAGAAGCAATAGCTTGATCTGTAGAATAAAAACCAGGCAGTTCAGTGCCAAGCGCGATGCGGCACGCACCGGTCAAGGTTGCAAAATCTATCAGTAGCTCTGGCGCTTCTGTTTGCGCTTCAGCCAATGCATCACATAAAACCAAGCGTCCTTCAGCATCAGTATTGTCAATTTCAACCGTAATACCTTTACGTGTTTTGATCACATCGCCTGGTCTGAAGGCGTTGCGAGACACCGCATTTTCTACCGCTGGGATAAGTACGCGTAACCTAACTGGCAGCCTTGCAGCCATAATCATGTTGGCCAACGCGATAACATGTGCCGCTCCGCCCATGTCTTTTTTCATATTGCGCATACCGGACGCTGGCTTTAAGTCCAGACCACCAGAGTCAAAACATACGCCTTTACCAACTAAAGTGACTTTTGCATGGTTTTCATCACCCCAGCGTAAATCAAGCAAACGAGGAGCATTATCACTCGCACGGCCCACCATGTGGATCGTTGGATAGTTTTGCTCTAATAACTCATCACCAATGATTTGCTCAAATGAAGCCCCATATTGCTCAGCGAGCTCTTCCATTACTTCAGCCATGTGCTGAGGCATCATATCGGCTGCCGGTGTGTTTACAAGATCTCTTGCAAGATTAATAGACTCGACAGCCGCTTTCACTTTGGAATATGTCTTAGCATCTTCAATAGCAAGCTTTGCGACAATCGCCGTCAACTCTTTATACGCAGAGAATTGATACGCCCCCAGTAAAAACGCAATAGCGTGGCTCTCAAGGTGCTCTGAAGCGATATCTATAAAATAAGTGCCTTTTGGTAATTGCTTTGCAAGGTCGCCCAATAACCAAAAATCATCTTCTTCAGCAATAACAATAACTCGCTCTACTTCTCCAGAATCAGCATTCGGAATAAGAATGTTTTTTTGCGACTGAAGTTGCGCGGTTTTTACGAAAAGCTGTGTCGTGCTTGACTGCTGCGCTTGCCATGACGCTAATTCTGCAGCGGAGAAGATAGAAATGGGTGTACCCATAGCAGAGTGAACGAGTAAGTTGTTCATGTAGGCCTCAAATTTATTAAGTTCGTATTTAGATTACCAAGGCTAAAAAGAAAATTCACTGATCCTTGGTTTTTGTTGGCTTTTTTTTCAAATTGAATGAGCTCGGTAAAACATCCACGCCCACTAATTGACCAACCTTTACGATTATTGGAATGGTAATGGGGGCAAAAGGTAAAACCGCGAACACACCAAGCCCTAACCCTTTGAGAATATCCACAAGTTGAGCGTTTGCTGTTTTGAGCTCTGCCTTATGCGCTCGTCCTAAAGTATATCGCTTGTATATCTCAAGCATTTCTTTAGTTTCTTGTTTCTCTTGTTCTAAAGCGCATTTGAGCGCAATCATTGCCCTGCGCAATCTTATTTGCTGTCTGCGTTTACTGATCCGAGCAACGCGCATCGGTGCTTTATGGACAACTTTGATCAGTTTCATTAATAAACTCAAAGATAGTAGTACCCAGAGTCTATCAAAATTATTAGTACTTTAGCTATTAGCCATTGGTACGAATTACCCGTTCCACCGAGCAAAATTATAAGTAAAGTGTGCAAAACAATAAACTAGAATAAAACCAACTCCAATGACCGCACAAAACTGTACAATAATCACTCACACAAAGGCCAGCAATCAGCGTTGCTTAATTAATCTACAAAAACTGAACAATGAAATTTCAGTTATCTCGCTAAATTTTTTAACAACAAATTTTAGGCAGCTGGGTGTTTGTCTCAAAAAGCAGTTAAAGTGCTCAAAAGTTCATCTTCAACAATAACTTACCATTCAATTTTTGCAATTCTTCTTAGTCTAAACAAAAAGTTACTAAGAAAGTTGCAGTTTTAAAAATCGCTGCTAATTTTAAAAAAGCGCTTGCCAACACATAGCAAATTAAATTATATGTGTATTAAAGGTAAAAATATTATAAATGGCCTTTTTTATTGGTATGACAACAACAATCAACTGGGGAAACAGGATGAAACTAAAAAGTAACACGCTGCGCCGTGCAATTCGCTTCGCGCTCGCTTCAGCAGCAACTACGTCACTTCTTACCACTACCGCAATGGCTGAAGAAGCCAACCAAACAAAAGTTAAAACAGACGAAAAAGTCGAAAAAATCGCCGTTGTAGGTTCTCGGGCAGCGCCTCGCTCTGTTGGTGAGTCACCGGTACCTATTGACATCATCGGTGCAGAAGACATGTCAAAGGCGGCAGGTTCTGACATGCTTGAGTTACTGAAAGGGTCTGTACCGTCTTTGAACGTACACGCGAATCCAATCAGTGATGCAGCAACGTTAGTAAGGCCAGCTAACTTACGCGGATTGCCTGCGGATAGTACGCTGATTTTATTAAACGGTAAGCGTCGCCACCGTTCGTCGGTTATTGCCTTTTTAGGCGGTGGGATTAACGATGGTGCTCAAGGTCCTGATATTTCAGTGATCCCTAGTATCGCGCTTAAACAGGTGGAGGTACTTCGCGACGGTGCTGCCGCGCAGTACGGATCAGATGCTATCGCGGGTGTAATGAACTTTGTACTAAAAGACGCAAGCGAAGGGGGCTCGTTCTCTATTCGTCAAGGTGAATACTACGAAGGTGACGGCGATACAACGGTTATCGAAGGTAACGTGGGTCTACCATTTACGGATGATGGCTTTGCTAACCTAAGCTTTCAATATAAAGAGGCCGATGCGACTAGCCGCAGTGTTCAGCGTCCTGATGCAGCAGCATTTGCGGGAGCTGGCTTAGAAGGTGTTGCAGATCCAGCACAAATTTGGGGAGCACCCGAAATCAAAGACGACATCAGTATTTTTGGTAATGTTGGTGTAGACGTTACAGATAACGCCCACTTCTACATGTTCGGTAACTACTCAGAACGGGATGTAAAAGGTGGGTTCTATTATCGAAACCCAACCACTCGCCCCGGAGTTTATGGCGGTACAATCAGACTCGTTAATGGCGTACCGATGAGAAGGAGTGCAACAGACGAAGCACAGCAAAAATTGTGGGATGCGGCAACACCAACGGTGTTAGTAGGTGCGTTAGATGGTGGCCTTGATGCACAATTAGACTGTCCAGTAGTCGAACTTCAAGCGAATGGATTGCCAGATCCAACGGCATTAGGGCAGTTGGATGCTGCCAACTGTTTTGCATTCAACCAAATCCTTCCAGCAGGATTTACACCAAACTTCGGTGGTAATATAACAGATACATCTTTAACTATGGGTGTGAGAGGTGAATTTAAAGATGGCTTCTTAGAGGGAGCCTATTGGGATTTGAGTGGCTCTGTTGGCCGCAACGAATCTAGATATTTTATTACTAACACGGTGAATGCCTCATTAGGTCCAGATACTCCGATGGACTTTAGTCCAGGTAAGTATATTCAGCTAGAAAAGAACTTTAACTTTGATGTGTCGAAAGGCTATGATTTTGACCTAGCTTACGATGTAAACGTTGCTGCAGGTCTTGAGTGGCATGAAGAAACATTTGAAGTACTTTCGGGTGATGAAGCGTCATTTATTGCAGGACCGCTAACAGAACAAGGCTTTGGTATTGGCTCGAACGGTTTCCCTGGATTTAAACCTTCTGCAGCAGGTGAGTACACTCGCCGTAACTATGCCGCTTATGTGGATATTGAAACGCCATTTACTGAAGACTTTATGATGGGCTGGGCGCTGCGTTATGAAGACTATGATTCATTTGGCTCGACTACTAACTTTAAGATCACGGGCCAGTACCACGTTACAGAGGACTTCTCAGTTCGTGGTTCAATCAGTACCGGTTTCCGTGCACCCACAGTAGGTCAAGCTAACGTATCTAACGTACAGACAAACTTAAGCAGTGGTGTATTGGTGGATTCAGCACTATTACCACCAACAAACCCTGTTTCAGAGCAGCTTGGTGGTACTGAATTGACTCCTGAAGAGTCAGAAAGTTATACACTAGGTGCGGTATACCGCTCTGGCGACTTATTTATTACGTTAGATTATTACAACATTGAAGTAACTGACCGCCTAAGCCAGTCTGAAAAAATCGTTTTAAGTGATGCTGACAAAGCAGCCCTTAAAGCGGCGGGTGTTCCTAACGTTGACAACCTAGCACAGGTGAGCTTCTTTACTAATGACTTCGATACCACGACTCAAGGTATCGACTTAGTTGGTAACTACTCCATGGATATGCTGGGTGGTTATGCCACATTCAGTGCAGCATACAACTGGAATGAAACTGAAGTAGACCGCTTCTCTGCTATCACAGGTGACTTCAAGGTATCTCGTTTAGAAAACGACTTACCGAAGCACAGAGGTACATTAACTTGGGCTCAGCAATGGGATAACTTCTCAGGTTTTGTTCGTACGAACTACTTTGGAGAATACCAAGGCGTTCACGTAGATTATGATGCAACGGCAAAAACAGCGGATGCAACAATCACATTTGACGCAGAGCTTACCTACTTTGCAACAGATTCAATCAGTCTATCTGTGGGTGCAAATAATATCTTTGACCAAGATGCTGAAGAGCTAGACTTCTTTGACGCTACAGGTATCCCAAATAACAACTGGGGTGGCAAATACTACGAAACTTCACCATACGGTATTAATGGTGGTTTCTACTATGTGAAAGCAACCTATACGTTCTAACTTTTACTGTAACCCAGAAACAAAGGCGAACTAGCATTAGCTATTTCGCCTTTTTATTTTTATCCTATATAACAAAGCAGTTAATTTTGAATACAAACATGTTGTTATTAAAGCGAGCCAACGAATTATTAGCCGAAAACAAGCTTAGAGAAGCAGAGTTTATGTACAAGTCTGTACTTAAACAGTCACCTAACAACGGTCCTGCTCTATTTGGTTTAGGCCGCATTTGCATGCGTTTAGAGCAGTACGATAACGCAATCTACTATTTAAAAAGAGCATGCGAACATTTACCAAAAATGCTTGAGCCGCTCTTCGCATTGGCCGATGCGTTTTTAGCCGTAGGTTCACCGGTTGACGCAAAAACCGTACTTGAATACACCTTAAGCGTGGCAAAACATAATGCCCAAGCCCATTACCAACTCGGTCAATTTTATCTGGACTATGGCTTTATTGAACAAGCTAAAAATGTCTTTAAAGCGGGGTTAGATTGTCCTCGTAGTACAGTGACTGCCTTTATGCTGTACGAACTGGTACAGATGTCCTCAGCCAAAGAATTACCTGCATACTTAGCGATTTTAGAAAAGTTGAAAAATGAGTTTGAAGCACCGAGACTAAAAACCGTGATCCACTATGCGCTTGCTAAGTGTCATGAACAATTAGGTAACTTTAATGCAGCTCAAGATAACTATGCTTTAGCGAATGATACACAGCTGCTGATGAGCGAGTTTCGTACTGTAGACATGCTGCCATTTTTTGAATCAATCAAACAGCATTGTGGCAAAGCGTTTTTTGATAAACCTAGTGATAGGGTTAAGACAACATTTACGCCTGTTTTTATTGTTGGTTTGCCAAGAACTGGTTCGACTCTCCTAGAACAAATGCTAGTGCAACATTCACACGTTGGTACACTAGGCGAGAATACCGTGATAAGCGATAAAATTGTCCCTTACCTCAGTAAACGCAATAATGCAGAGTTCCCTGCTTGTTTAGACCAACTAAGTAACTCTATGTTAGATCATTGCCGCATACTCTATGTCGACGAGATAAAGCGGCATCGAGTGCCGGAAGAAGTGGTGATCAATAAACTTCCAGCTAATTTTCAAAATCTGGGGTTAATCCACAAGCTCTTCCCTGAGGCACGAATTATTCGTTTAACTCGTAATCTCAATGCGACAGCGTGGTCTGTCTACAGTAATCATTTCGCCGAAAGCGAGCCCTACTTTTGCTCCTTAAGTGAATTTGCCTTGTATGCGCAAGCGCAAAGCGACTTGATGTCACATTTTAACCAATTTATGAAAAGAGATATTTTTACGCTCAGTTACGAACAACTTATTGCAGAGCCTGAAAAGACTATTAAACAATGCTTAAGCTTTTTATATCAAAAATACGAGCCAGAATGCTTGGAGTTTCACAAATCTAAAAAGCCGGTGCATACCTTAAGTAAGGCGCAGGTCAGAAAGCCAATCAGCACGCAGCCACTAGAAAAGTGGCAGCGCTATGAAGCGTTTATTGAGAAGATGATTGCTCAACCGCAAAGCGATCAAACCACGCCAGCAAATCTTTAAACTGATCATCATGTGCATGTTTATGGGTTAACATGTCTATGTGCCCATAATTGTGCCGATGGCCGTGCTTTTTCCCATAAATTCTGAGTTCTTGCATCCCCTTTCCAGATTCACCAATAAATGCTTGAATATCGACAGGTTGTGCCAGTGCTTTATCTTTAACGCCCGCAATGTGCAAGATTGGAGGTAACGTCATGTCTTGTAATACTGCGGCATAATTAAAACCGTCGTCGGAGTCAATCCATGGGTGCTTCTGTGCCCAGTCAGCGCTTTGAGCATGAGATTTTAAAGACTCATCATCACTCCCCCAACCAAGTCTTTTCGCAGGTAAGTATCCATGCTTTTTCGAATAATAGTGCGCAACGTTAAACCATATCAGGTTTGCTTTCAGTAATTTACTCGGATGATTGTTATGTAAACTACGCTTAGAGCCAAAATAAACACATGCATTAACATACTGAATTTCTTCAGGAAAGCGTGCAAAAACACTATTCATCAATACACCTCCCCAAGAATGTGCAATCCAATATTGTGCTCTAGATCCGGTATATCGCTCGATAAAATTCAGCATTTCAGGGATTTCGTGCAAGATTGACTCAGTTTGACCATAATCCGCTTCAGCGTCGATTTTAGGTATGCTCCCCCCTCGTCCACGAAGATCACCAACAAAACAGCGATAGCCGTGCTCAGCTAAAAAAGGCGCTAGTCCTTTATTACTTTCAGTATAAAAAATTTTGCCATTTTCAACCGCACCATGCATGAAAAATACAACGGGGCCGCTACTATCCGGTTTCGCTATATATCTGAGGTGGAGTTTATGCCCATCTGCTATATCTACTAATAGTGATTTTTGCTCTATCATTTCTTTGTTTTTTCTTTGAACACTAACCTCATCGTACCAGTTGACTGATTGATAAGTAAACGCTTAAACGAGGCAAATAAAAAGGCTGATATGCCTCTAATATAAAGCCTGTATTCAAGACTTAAGCGTTCGATTAAAAGTGTTATAATCCTTTTTATTTATTCGAAGAATCCTGTGCATCCAAGAAACAAGCATAACTCTGGCTATGATCTAGACAAGCTGATGGCGATTGAACCCGCTTTAAAGAACTTTACTTACAATCGAGCTGATGGCATAAAAAGCATCGACTTCACTAATCCAGATGCCGTAAAACTGTTGAATAAAGCACTGCTTAAGTCATACTACAATATACAAGTTTGGGATATCCCCACACAGTTTTTATGCCCTCCAGTTCCGGGCAGAGCAGACTATATCCATGCGCTGAAAGATCTATTAGATGAAAGTAACTTGCCCGATAAGGTGCAAGGCGTAGATATTGGCACTGGTGCTAATTTGATCTATCCCATCTTAGGATCAAGAGAGTATAACTGGCGCTTTGTGGCCTCTGATATCAATCCTCTTGCTGTGAAGTGTGCCAAAACCATCGCAGAACTAAATAGGTTGCCGGTAAAAGTGATGCAACAAAAGCAGCCTAATCACTTTTTTAAAACGATAATAAAAGCAAACCAGTTTTATCATTTTTCAATGTGTAACCCGCCCTTCCATGCCAGTGAAGCAGATGCAAACAAGGGCACGCAAAGAAAGTGGAAAAACCTAAACAGAGCACCACAAGCGTCGCTAAACTTTGGCGGCCAAGCTCAAGAGTTATGGTGTAAAGGTGGGGAAAAGCGCTTTATACTGGATATGATCTCTGAAAGTGTCACTTTCAAAGAGCAAGTTTACTGGTTTACTTCCCTTATCTCGAATAAAGACAACGTAAAACCACTTAAACAGCAACTTAAACAGGTCGCTGCAGAGCAAGTGAAAGTGATCGAGATGGAACAAGGTAATAAGACAAGCCGTTTTATCGCCTGGAGTTTTTTCAAACCCTAGCAATGTGTATATGGTGGGAGCGAGTTGACCTCGCGAGATTTTCTATATCCCAAACAGCAAAAAAACCATTGTATTACTGCAACGGGTTTTGATGTACATGTTTTTTTGCTGGAACTTCATAGCCCCTATCGGCGGGTAAACCGCCTCACACGATACATGTTTATACAGTGGTGCGAGCGAGTTTAACTCGCGATGTGTTGATTGGCTTGAGAGGTTTTTTATATCTCAAATTTCTATACCCCAAACAAAAAACCCGTCGTATTGCTGCAACAGGTTTTGGAATACATGGTTTTTTGCGGGAACTTAATTGCAAGCCATCGACGGATAAACCACCTCCTACCATGTTGCGCTGTGCTGATACTGTGGTAGGAGCGAGTTTACCTCGCGATGTGTTGATTGGCTTGCGAGGTTTTTTTAATCGCACATAGCAAAAAACCCGTCGCATTGCTGCAGCGGGTTTCTCTAATTGGCCCTGACGATGTTCTACTTTCACATGGGTAATCCACACTATCATCGACGCTGTTTTGTTTCACTTCTGAGTTCGGCATGGGGTCAGGTGGTTCCAAAACGCTATGGTCATCAGGAAAATACTGTTTTTAGTTTTTATTTTTATATTAAATTTGGCCCTGGCGATGTTCTACTTTCACATGGGTAATCCACACTATCATCGACGCTGTTTTGTTTCACTTCTGAGTTCGGCATGGGGTCAGGTGGTTCCAAAACGCTATAGTCACCAGGAAAACTGGGGGCAAATGTCTAATGACATCGTGCCTCGCACGAGCATTCCATTTGCGCAAGGTGAACCGATTTCGCGATACCGCTGAGGTTGGTCACCTTGTTTAATTCTTAAATCCGGAAAAAGCTTATTAAATTCTTTTGTCTACTTTAGTCTATTAACTTCTGTCGCTTATAAACCACTTTGGCGTTGTATGGTTAAGCCTCACGGGTAATTAGTACGAGTTAGCTTAATGCCTCACAGCACTTCCACATCTCGCCTATCAACGTTGTAGTCTTCAACGGCCCTTCAGTTGACTCTAAGTCAAAGTGAGAACTCATCTCGAGGCTCGCTTCCCGCTTAGATGCTTTCAGCGGTTATCGATTCCGAACGTAGCTACCGGGCAATGCAATTGGCATCACAACCCGAACACCAGCGGTTCGTCCACTCCGGTCCTCTCGTACTAGGAGCAGCCCCTCTCAATTCTCAAACGCCCACGGCAGATAGGGACCGAACTGTCTCACGACGTTCTAAACCCAGCTCGCGTACCACTTTAAATGGCGAACAGCCATACCCTTGGGACCGACTTCAGCCCCAGGATGTGATGAGCCGACATCGAGGTGCCAAACACCGCCGTCGATATGAACTCTTGGGCGGTATCAGCCTGTTATCCCCGGAGTACCTTTTATCCGTTGAGCGATGGCCCTTCCATTCAGAACCACCGGATCACTATGACCTACTTTCGTACCTGCTCGACGTGTCTGTCTCGCAGTTAAGCTTGCTTCTACCATTACACTAACCGTACGATGTCCGACCGTACTTAGCAAACCTTCGTGCTCCTCCGTTACTCTTTGGGAGGAGACCGCCCCAGTCAAACTACCCACCAGGCACTGTCCTCAACCCCGATTCAGGGGCCTAAGTTAGAACATCAACACTACAAGGGTGGTATTTCAAGGTCGGCTCCACACAAACTAGCGTCTGCGCTTCAAAGCCTCCCACCTATCCTACACATGTAGGGTCAATGTTCAGTGCCAAGCTGTAGTAAAGGTTCACGGGGTCTTTCCGTCTAGCCGCGGGTACACAGCATCTTCACTGCGATTTCAATTTCACTGAGTCTCGGGTGGAGACAGCGTGGCCATGGTTACACCATTCGTGCAGGTCGGAACTTACCCGACAAGGAATTTCGCTACCTTAG